>JAGVMA010000052.1 GCA_020054095.1 Bacteroidia bacterium
AGTATAAAATTGCCCCATGCGGTGGGAAGTTCCACATTAATTTCGCGCTCCACCATTGTTTCGGTGCTGAGGCGATAGGCAATTAAAGCGGCAATGGAAATAATTTTTAAATCGAATTTTTTAGCTATTTCAATTAGCTGTGGCAAACGCGCCATAGTGCCATCGGGGTTCATTATTTCTACCAGTGCGCCTGCGGGTTCCGTGCCAGCGAGGCGAGCTAAGTCAACTGTAGCTTCGGTGTGGCCGGCTCTGCGAAGTACGCCACCGTTTTCGGCTTTAAGCGGAAAAATGTGTCCGGGTTTTCCAAATTCGCTGGGTTTTATATCGGGGTTAATTAATGCTTTAATGGTTTTGCTTCTGTCGGATGCAGATATGCCGGTGGTGCAGCCGTAGCCAATTAAATCTACCGAAACGGTAAAAGCAGTACTATGCTCGGCAGTATTTTTTGTTACCATCATTTCTAATCCTAATTCTTTGCATCGCTGTTCGGTAATGGCAGCACATATTAAACCACGCCCATGTGTTGCCATAAAATTGATAACATCGGGCGTAACATTATTGGCGGCAGTAATAAAATCGCCTTCGTTTTCGCGGTCTTCATCATCCACTACTATAATTACTTTTCCGGCTTTTAGTTCGGTAATTGCTTCTTCAATTGTATTGAGCTTAAACATGTGTTTTTTTTCTGTTAAGGTTTTAACCAGTTACTTTGTGGTTTTACTATGAGTCTTGCGTTATTATACGCCATTTTCAAGGTTAAACATGTTCTTGCTGTGTAAGTAGTATCGTTTAATTTATGAATAACAAGTGCTAAATCTGGATTAGGTGAACCCGAGGTTAAGCACAGTGGAAGTAGAAGCTGAATCTTACTATCGTAGTATTGAGGAACAGCAATTTTGTAGTTCGTTCTTACCTTTTTCTTTACTTCGTGTATTGCCCCAACTAATTGTCTGCGCAATTCGGCATCGTCTGCTTTTTGAAGGTGTGCAGGAAATCTGAGCAGGTTGTCTTTAATTATATGATCTAAATCTGGTATTAAATCACATTTAGGATTAAAAATTAACAATTCGGGTTTATCAAAAAAGTCAGCCACTTCGGGAATAGAATCCGAAAAGTGTCTTAAAACAGTATTGTCGCTTTTCTTTAGAAACGCCTTAAAGCAAAAAGGAGCAGTAAATCCTGGTCTTGGGTTTTTGTATTCTTCAAAAAAGGCAAAAATATCTTCTAAATTTTCTGTTACAAGTCCGGTATTGAAACAAGCAAATTTATTATCTGCCGTAAAACGAACCTTTTTTTCCTGGACTAACTTCCTAAATGTAAACTCAAGATAATTCTTTAGTATCCCATGATTTTTTTTAACAGAATCTGAAAAATCCCAATCTTCCTTATCTGCAAGGGTGTCTGCCAAAAATGAGATAGCGGTGTCATAGTTTGGGTAAACCGCGAACTTAAATAGTTCAGAATTGAAACCTGTTTTTGCCATACTGATTTATTTTAACAATCGTATTTATTTCAAAAAATAAGAGCCATCAACTTTATCAGGATGGCTCTCTTTATGTAGTCTTTTGTTTTTATCTAAGTTTTTGCAGATAGACCTGCAACCATCTGTATATAATAATATGCGGTAAATGTACGTACTTTTTTGTAAAATTCATCATCAAAAATATTTTTTCAAAACATTGCTCTCTTGTACAATTGCACAGAACTGTTATGGTTTTGATTTAAAAGCAAAAGTATTTTCATACCTTTAAGCCCGCATTAAGAGGGATGAGAAATTTTATAGCATTTTTAAAAAGTAAGGATTTTTTTAAGCATTTGGGCATTGCCATTGTGAGCATTGCAATTGTATTGTGGCTTGTTTTTAAATGGCTTGATATAACTACTGATCATAATGAGTTTATAGAAGTTCCGCAGTTTAAAGGTGTAAAAATTGCTGATTTAACCAGTTTTGTTGCCGATAAAAACTTGCGTTACGAGATTATTGACTCTATTTACGATAGTAAACTGCCTCCCGGCACAGTGGTTTCTCAGGATCCGGAAGAAAAATCTAAGGTAAAACACAATAGAACCATCTATCTTTACGTTACTTCATTGTTGCCAAAGAGTATTAAAATGCCAAAATTGTTAGATGCATCTACAAGGCAGGCCATTCAAATACTCGAATCGTATGGTTTAAAATTGGGGCAGCAAAAGCGTGTGCCGGGTTTAAATTGTGTGTTGGCACAGAAATACAAAGGCAAATCAATAGCGCCAGGAGCATTGGTGCCTAAGGGAGCTATAATAGATTTGGAAATAGGAAAAGGCGATGGCGATGAAATAGTCAGTATCCCTTGCCTAAATGGATTGAACAGGGAAGATGCCGTGAGTAAATTAGGCGAAAATGGTTTGGCAGAAGGTGGGATAGTGTGCACAGGCTGCAAAACTGCAAAAGATACTGCAATGGCAAAAGTGTATAAGCAATATCCACCATGCTCGCGTAGCGAAGGTATATCAAGCGGTAGCAGCGTGGATATATATATAACAAACGATATAATTTTATTAGGAGATACAGTTAAGAAACAGTGATAAAAAGATTTACAATACTTGCTTTTTTCTTCTGCACCTTGCTTAATGCCCAGGAAGTGGTTTCGCCTTTAAGCAACAATCCTTTTCAAATTATACATGCCGAAAAACAAAAAAAGCAAAGCGCTGTTACTCGTTTTCTAATGGCGCCAGGCGATACACTTTTGCTGCCATTTATTGATGATTTTTCGAGCACATTTATTTACCCCGATAGCACTAAATGGCTGGATAAAAAAGTTTATATCAATCGCGATTTTCCTATAGCCCCCATAACAATAGGCGTTGCCACTTTCGATGGTTTATCGGAAACGGGCTGCCCTTACGATACTGTTTCTACAAACGGAAACATAAATTTGAAATCAGATTCACTCACATCTAAGCCCATAAAGTTAGATTACCAACCATCGGATAGTATTTATATCAGTTTTTATTATCAGGCAAAGGGTAGGGGAGATAAACCCGAGTTAGACGACTCGCTGCTGCTCTATTTTAAAAATGCTAGTTCTGGGGCATGGAAGAAGGTGTGGGGCAGAGGCGGATTAATAAATAACAGCCAAGCCGATAGTGTTTTCAGGCGCGTGATGATTGCCATTACTGATACGGCTTATTTAAAAAACGGATTTCAATTCAGGTTCATTAACAAATCGGCACGGCTCGGAAATATTGACCACTGGCATATAGATTATGTACAATTAAAAAACGCAAGTTTTAAAGCCGATACACTTATAAACGATGTGGCATTTGTTTACACACCATCATCGTATCTCAAAAATTTCCAGGCAATGCCTTGGAAACAATACAATGCATCTGAAATGACAGACTCGCTTTGGAATTTTGTTAGAAATAATCACACCGCGTTTTTAAACACTAACTACACATATAAAGTGTTTAACCAATTGCAAACACAATTACTCTCAGCTAATGGCTCTGGAAATATTGAACCATTTTTTACTTCGGGATATACTACATGCCTTATTCCCAGCACAGGCTGCCGACCGCTTTTACGGCCGCCTTTAAATAGCTTTCAGTTTCCTGCACTTACAGGCAATACTTATTTTACACTCGAACATGTTATAAATGCATCGGGCGATATTAATTTGAAAAACGACACCATTCGCAGACGGCAAGATTTTATCAATTACTATGCTTATGATGATGGCACAGCCGAGCTTGCTTACGGACTTAATGTGATAGGTTCAAAACTTGCGTATAAATTCACGCTGAATGTGCAAGATACTTTGCGTGCAGTTGATATGTACTTTAACTGGATAAACAACATGCTATCATCGCCACCGGTTAATAGCATTACACAACGTCAGTTTCGCATTACCATCTGGAATAATAATAACGGCATACCCGGTGCAATTATTTACCAAGATAGCATTGTAACACCCGCTTATGAATTTGAATACTACACCGATTGGGGTAACCTCAGCAATAAATTTTATAAATATGTGCTCACAAGCCCGCAGGTATTAAATACCGGAACTTTTTTTGTTGGCTGGGTGCAATACACCGATGATTTACTAAATATTGGTCTCGATTTGAATACAAATGCAAACACAAGTAAGCTGTTTTACAATACATTAGGTAATTGGTCGCAATCGGCCATACAAGGTTCGGTGATGATTAGGCCTGTTTTTGGTACTAATGGCGAAACTGCAGGGGAAGAAGATCAAGCGCAAGTGCAAAAAAATGTGTGGAAAGTTTTTCCAAATCCAGCTAATGATTTTATACAAATAAAAATTGACGAAGTTTTAACGCCATCTGCCATTTCAATTACGGATGAGGTTGGAAGAGAAATTTACACTTCGGCATACCTTACTGATATTAAAATTAATACTGCTGATTTCACTAACGGAATTTATCTTGTTCGTCTGCTATTGGCCGATGGCAGCCAATCGGTAAAAAAACTAATTATTGCCCGCTGATGGCAAAACACAAATCGCCAGAGTTAGATGATGCCGATGATGAGCTAAGCGAACAGGAATTATTTGAACACTTAAAAATTAAGGTTGATAAAGGCCAAACAATGCTGCGGATTGATAAATTTTTATTCAATCACATACAAAATGCCACCCGGAGTAAAATACAAAAAGCAGCAGATAATGGTTGTATTCGTGTAAACGGTAAGCCCGTAAAATCGAACTACAGAATAAAGCCGCTTGACGAAATTACTGTTTTGTTGCCTAACCCGCCACGAGAATTTGAACTGCAACCCGAAGATATCCCGTTAAACATTGTTTTTGAAGATGATGATATAATTATTGTAAACAAAGCACCGGGCATGGTGGTTCATCCTGGTTTTGGCAATTATAGCAGCACACTTATAAATGCATTACTGTATCATTTTAAAAACTTGCCGCAGCCAAAAAATAAATCGAACGACCCACATGCGGATATGCGCCCGGGTTTAGTTCACCGTATTGATAAGTTTACTTCCGGATTACTTGTGATTGCCAAAACAGAAGATGCTCATGTGAAACTATCAAAACTGTTTTTTGACAGAAATATTGATCGCAAGTACGTGGCTTTGGTTTGGGGCGATGTGAAAGCCGATGAAGGAACAATTACAGGAAACATAGGCCGCAGCATTAAGGACAGGAAAATACGCACCGTTTTTGCCGATGGCACTATGGGAAAGCATGCAATTACACATTACAAAGTAATTGAACGATTTGGATATGTAACGCTGGTTGAGTGTAAATTAGAAACCGGCAGAACGCACCAAATTAGGGTGCACATGCAATATATTGGTCATCCACTTTTTAATGATATTGAATATGGTGGAGATACAATTATTAAAGGCACAACCTTTACTAAATACAAGCAATTTGTAGAAAATTGTTTCAGTATTTTACCACGCCATGCATTGCATGCTCAAACACTCGGTTTTGTCCATCCATCATCCGGCAAAGAAATAAAATTTGATTCGGACATACCTGATGATATGGCTGCGGCTATTAATAAGTGGAGAGATTATGCTAAAAACGTAATATTTAAGAAAGGCGATATTGAGGAATAGTTATTTAACTACTTTATTTTCAACATAAATAAAATTACATAATTTATATTATGTTAAATTATAGCACGAAAAACATATAACGAAAAAAGGACTCTTTCGAGTCCCTTTTCTTTGCTTAAAACCATGCATAAAAGCAGCAAACTTTGTATGTTTTAGTTCTTAAGCATTTCCGATACCTTCTTATATTTTTCAGAGTCCGCTTGCCCGGTTTTGGCGTAAAGCTGCTTTAGCGCCTTCATGGTAAACTTGTCTGTTTTGTCTAATTCTAATGCTTTCTCCAACAAAGGTATTGCTTTTAAGAATATGTTTTTAGCTTTTTCTTCCTCTTGTTGAATACTTTTTGTGTCTTTTAGGTTTTGAGAGTTTTTTAACACCTCTGCCCCTAAATTATTATACATAATTCCAAAGCTATACAAGGCTAAAGCATAATCTGGCTTTAATTCGATAGACTTATTAAACTCATTTTCAGCATTTTTAATTAATTCATCAAAATTACTTGGCTTAGGCATTTCTTTTCCATCTTTATCCATTGGAAATGCCATTTTACTGTAAGTTTGACCTAAAACAAGATGCAATTCCTGATTAATAGGTGTTTTTGAAATGGCTGTTTTTAAATTATTAACAGCTTCTTCTGATTTCCCCTCTTTTAAATCAATGTTTAACTGCTCTAATAAGAAAGTGTATTCATTAGGGAAAGCACTAACAGCGTTTTTAATTGCCGCTTTTGTACCCTCGTAATCGCCTTTGCTTTTGTTAGCTTCTATGATGTATGAATGGGTTTTAACAGGTTGATATTTAATGTCTAATAGTTTATTATATAAACTAATGCCTCGATCATAATTTTTAATTTTGATAGCACTATAAGCTGCTATATCAAGCGATTGTGTGTCAATTTTGGTGCTGTATTTTTTAGTTAGTTCAAAGTTTTTTTCACCAAAAATAGTGGCATCGTCCCATTTTTTTCCATTGTAAAGCGCAATTATTTTGTAATCTAAGTTGGTGAGGCAATTTGCCAATAACTTCTTATTGTCGGATTCCCAATCTTTTTTTGTGTCTAAGTCTATTGATTGCTTATAGCTTTCAAGTGCGGTCTCCAAAGGATCGGTATTCACCGTTTGAAATGCAATTGAATTTTTCTTTTGCATATCAGTTTCGGTAATTTTTGCCAAAATCTCAGATAATTCTTTATCGAAATACGCATGGTAAATTTTACCTCTATAATGCCATGTTTTTGCTTTGTCTTTTGTGTCAGTATGCTTTGCCGCTGAATCTATGCGCTGCTTAGCTTTGTTTAAATCGGCAGGGTCTTTTTCCTTCAAATATGAATTGAGGTAATTTATAGCACTCACCACATTATTGTTTTGTGCCTGTAAGGTAAATGTTGAAGCTATAAGCGTAATGACTGCTAAAGTTTGTTTAATCATAAACTATTCGTTGTTTGTTGGTTCGTTATCAATTTCCTTGCCATTGTCATCTGTATTATCTGTATTGTTTTCTAATGGCGCATCGGCAGCAGGGTTTACATAATTATCGCCTTCTGCTTTCGGTTCTTCCGGATCGGCATCCACTTTTGTTACGGCTGCAATATCATCGTTTTCACGCAAGTTGATTAGGCGAACACCTTGTGTTGCTCTTCCCATCACGCGAAGTGTATTAACCGCTAGCCTAATTGTTATACCTGATTTGGTAATAATCATTAAGTCATTTTGATCGGTAACATCTTTAATAGAAATTAAATCGCCTGTTTTATCGGTGATATTTATTGTTTTCACGCCTTTTCCGCCACGGTTAGTTACACGGTATTCGTCCAGCTCCGAGCGTTTGCCAAATCCCTTTTCGGCAACCACCAGCACGTTTGTACTTGGGTCGGCTATCGAAATCATTGCAATAACCTCGTTGCCTTTCTCGTTTTCTTCATCTAAGTTAATTCCGCGCACACCCGATGCGTTTCTGCCCATCGGTCTAACAGTAGATTCGTTAAAGCGCACAACTTTACCTTTTTTAGATGCCAACATTATTTCGCAACTGCCATTGGTAAGTTTTACTTCTAATAATTGGTCGCCTTCGCGAACTGTTATAGCGTTTATACCATTCGCACGTGGGCGTGAATATGCTTCTAAAGTGGTTTTTTTGATGACGCCATTTTTAGTACACATAATAATGTAGTTGTTATTGATGTAATCTTCGTCCGATAAATTTTTAACATTTATAAATGCTTTTATCTTATCGTCAGGTGCAATGTTTATTAAATTCTGTATTGCTCTGCCCTTCGATGCCTTGTTGCCTTCAGGAACTTCGAATGCACGCATCCAATAACATTGCCCTTTCTCGGTAAAGAACAGAATATAGTTATGCGTTGATGCAGTAAAAATATGTTCTACAAAATCTTCATCGCGAGTGGTGGCACCTTTTGATCCTGTTCCGCCTCTGCCTTGCGTGCGGTATTCGTTAAGTAAAGTACGTTTTATGTAACCCATGTGCGTAACAGTAATTACCACTTCTTCATCGGCAATCATGTCTTCTATACGGAAATCGCCTGCTGCATATTCAATCACCGTTCTGCGCTCATCGCCATATTTTTCTTTTACTTCGCGCATTTCGTCTTTCAAAATTTCCATGCGCAACCCTTCGTCTTCTAATACTTCTTTTAAATAAGCAATTAGCTTCATCAAGTCTTCGTACTCTTCTTTTATCTTGTCGCGCTCCATGCCGGTTAGCACACGTAAGCGCAATTCTAATATTGCTTTCGCTTGTATTTCTGATAATGCAAATTTCTCTATCAAGCCATTTTTTGCATCTTCAGGTGTAGCCGATTCGCGAATAATTTTTATTACTTCATCTAAATGATCTAAAGCAACTAAATAGCCCTGTAAAATATGTGCTCTTTTTTCTGCTTCGTTAAGTTCGTATTTTGTTTTGCGGATTAACACCTCGTGACGATGATCAACAAAATGCACAATCATATCTTTCAGGTTAAGCATCATTGGCCTGCCTTTTACAAGCGCAATGTTGTTTACACTAAAAGATGTTTGCAACTCGGTGTACTTAAATAAATTATTGAGAACCACATTTGTAATTGCATCCCGTTTTAACTCATACACAATACGCATTCCATCGCGGTCGCTTTCATCGCGTATATCGCTAATTCCTTCTATTTTTTTTTCGTTTACCAAGTCGGCCGTTTTCTTTATCATTTCGGCTTTGTTTATTTGGTATGGAATTTCGGTTACAATAATTCGTTCTCTGTCGCCATTTTGTTCCATAGCGGTTTTTGCACGCATAATAATGCGTCCTCTTCCGGTTTCAAAAGCTTCGCGCACACCATCGTAGCCATAGATAATTCCACCTGTAGGAAAATCAGGAGCTTTTACAAATTTCATAAGCCCTGCAACGTCAATTGTTTTATTATCTATGTATGCGATAACTGCCTCTAAAACTTCGGTGATGTTATGTGGCGGCATATTGGTAGCCATACCCACAGCAATGCCCGATGCGCCATTAACTAATAAGTTTGGAATACGTGCAGGAAGCACTGTTGGCTCTTCCAATGAATCATCAAAATTCGGACGAAAGTCAACTGTGTCTTTTTCGATATCCGAAAGCATTTCTTCGGCAATTTTTTTCAAACGCGCTTCAGTGTAACGCATTGCAGCCGGGCTATCACCATCTACTGAACCAAAGTTGCCTTGTCCATCTACCAGCGGATAGCGCAAGCTCCATGGCTGTGCCATGCGCACCATTGTATCGTAAACCGAACTATCGCCATGGGGGTGATATTTACCAAGAACCTCCCCTACTATACGTGCCGATTTTTTGTACGGACGATTTGACAACACGCCCAAATCTAACATGCCAAATAAAACCCTGCGGTGCACTGGCTTTAATCCATCGCGCACATCGGGCAACGCACGCGATACTATTACCGACATCGAGTAATCGATGTAAGCGGTTTTCATTTCATCTTCAATGTTTATTGGGATAATTTTCTCCGACATATTGTCTCTTTTAAATGATTAGCACACTATTTGTTTTGTATTTTTTTCAGGTGTGTGAAGGTACTTATTCGCACGCAAAAAAAGGAGGCAAAAACAGAGTTTAGTTATTAACAAAAACGGGTGAAAAAATCAGAGATTTCAACACCTTGAAATATAAAAACAACAGTACATTTGAGTATCCTTATTTTATATAATTTTAAGGGACAGCAGACAAAAATAGAATATTAAAAGATATAGTATATGGAATCGAAATTTTCACCGAGAGTAAGAGACGTAATCACTTTTAGCAGAGAAGAAGCTTTGCGTTTAGGGCATGACTCTATTGGCACCGAGCATTTGATGTTAGGTATTATACGCGAAGGCGATGGCCTTGCAGTAAAAATACTGAAAGGATTAAAAGTGAGTTTGCCTGATTTACGCAAGGATATTGAATCTATACTTGGCGTAGGCAACCAAAAACCGAATAGCCACTTAGCAAATATTCCGCTTTTAAAACAAGCGGAAAAAGCACTAAAGCTTACTTATTTAGAAGCGAAGGTTTTTAAAAACAATGTGATAGGTACTGAGCATTTATTGCTTTCGATTTTAAAAGATAACGACAGCGTTGCTACAAAATCGTTGCAAAAACACAATGTGGATTACGATACAGTTAGACAAGAATTAGAATTAATGAGCAACATTGACCCACGCTCTGAATTTCCGGGTAACCCGGCCGATGATGATGCAGACGATGATGCAGGTGCATTTGGAGGAAGTGGCGCGGCTAAAAAACCTACCGATAGCAAGTCGAAAACCCCTGTGCTAGATAATTTTGGCCGCGATTTAACTAAGCTTGCTGAAGATGGGAAGTTAGATCCGATTGTGGGGCGTGAGAAAGAAATTGAGCGTGTATCACAAATTTTATCGCGCAGAAAAAAGAACAATCCAATTTTAATTGGAGAGCCGGGAGTTGGTAAATCGGCAATTGCCGAAGGATTAGCATTGCGAATTATTCAACGCAAAGTATCGCGTGTGCTTTTTGGTAAGCGTGTTGTAACACTTGATTTGGCTTCGCTTGTAGCAGGTACAAAATATCGCGGACAATTTGAAGAGCGAATGAAAGCAGTAATGAACGAATTAGAAAAATCGCCCGATGTAATTCTTTTTATAGATGAGATACACACTATTATAGGTGCCGGTGGCGCGAGTGGTTCGCTTGATGCAAGTAATATGTTTAAACCTGCATTAGCTCGTGGTGAAATACAATGCATAGGCGCTACCACATTAGATGAATATCGCCAATACATTGAAAAAGATGGAGCTTTGGAGCGTAGGTTCCAGAAAGTGCTTGTAGAACCAACTACTGAAGACGAAACAATTCAGATATTAAACAATATAAAATCACGGTACGAAGAACATCATAACGTAAGTTATACCGATGAGGCATTGAAAGCATGTGTTACACTCACATCGCGCTACATTACTGATAGGCATTTACCCGACAAAGCTATTGATGCTTTGGATGAAGCCGGATCGCGTGTGCATATAACAAACATTAATGTTCCGAAAAACATATTGGAGATAGAGCAAAAAATAGAAGACATAAAAGAGGAAAAAAACAAAGTAGTTCGCTCACAAAAGTATGAAGAAGCTGCACGCTTACGCGATACTGAAAGGCAGCTAAATGAGCAATTAGAAGCGGCTAAAAAAGCGTGGGAAGAAGAAACAAAATCGCACAAAGTTACCGTAACTGAAGAAGATGTGGCGCAAGTGGTTTCAATGATGACGGGCATTCCGGTGCAGCGAGTATCGCAAAACGAAGGCGGAAAGCTTGTGCAAATGAAAGAAGAATTGAAAGGGAAAGTTATTGGCCAAGACGAAGCATTACTAAAAGTGGTAAAAGCAATACAACGTAACCGTGCCGGATTAAAAGACCCTAACAAGCCAATTGGTTCATTTATTTTCCTTGGCCCTACGGGCGTAGGAAAAACTCAGTTAGCAAAAGTTTTAGCTCGTTATTTATTTGATAACGATGATGCGCTTATACGTATTGACATGAGTGAGTACATGGAGAAATTTGCCGTTACTCGTTTAGTTGGTGCACCTCCGGGTTACGTTGGTTACGAAGAAGGCGGACAGCTTACTGAAAAAGTTCGCAGACGCCCCTACTCTGTTGTACTGCTCGATGAAATAGAAAAAGCACATCCCGATGTGTTTAATTTATTGTTACAGGTTTTAGATGACGGACAACTAACCGATTCGCTCGGACGGAAAGTGGATTTCAAAAATGTAATTATCATTATGACATCAAATATTGGTGCGCGTCAATTGAAAGATTTTGGTCAAGGTGTAGGTTTTAGCACTAAAACCAAAGTAGATGGAGCTGATGATCATGCAAAAGGAGTGATTGAACAAGCATTGAAAAAGGCATTTTCGCCTGAGTTTTTAAACCGTATTGATGATGTGGTGATGTTCAACTCGCTTTCTCGTGAAGACATTCACAAAATTATTGACATTGAGCTTCAAAAACTTTATTCGCGCATAAGTGGAATTGGTTACAATTTAAAACTAACAGATGCTGCAAAAGATTTTGTTGCCGACAAAGGATACGACTCGCAATTTGGTGCACGTCCATTAAAAAGAGCTATTCAGAAATATATTGAAGATCCACTTGCCGAAGAAATTATAAAATCAAATTTGGCTGAAGGCGACAGCATTGAAGTGGATTTGGATAAAGAAAAATCGGAATTAAAAATTAAAATTACCAAGCCCGGTGCATCGGCAAAGCCAAAGAAAAACAAGAAAGAAGATTAATTAAATAAAATTAAATAAAAATCCCTGCTGATTATTGATCGAAGTTGAAATACAGCAGGGATTTTTATTGTTTTTATTTTACAACCGTAAACTTTTTTGAAACCGTTTTGCCGTTATCAGTAACTAAAAGCAGATAAATACCTGAACTCATATTACTCACATCGAGCACACATGTTGATTTAGTGTTTATCGGATTTAATTGCGATGAGCTGATTATTTTTCCTGTTGCATCCATCAGCACAATTTGTTTTGTTTCTGGATTAGATGATACATATTGAATATTCAAAAAATCGGCTACAGGATTAGGGAAAACCGAAAGTGAGTTTTCATTTCCGTTTTCAATTAAAGAAGTAAGCCCAGTGGTGATGTTAATGTTATCTAAATATAAATCGTTTCCATAGCCGCTTTTTGCAATAAATTTAAATTTAACAGGCGCATGGCCGGCTAATGAATCTAAATAAATAGTATCGGTACGCCATTGGTTAGCTGTGGGCGTAAACAAATTAGTTGTGGCTGGTGCAGTGGCCAACGACAAATATCCTTTTGTATATATTCTATACATCACATTTTCGCAATCATTATAAAATTCAACAAAAAGTGAATCTTTATAAGTTGCATTGTAAGGGGCGTGTGCAACATCAAAATACATTCTAATTGGTGCTATAGAGTTCGTTAAGTCAATATAATCTGTGATTATTTCATCGGTACCCGATGCTACAGAATAAAAAGATGCCCTTGCTGAATTAGTAGAGAGTGAATAACCGCCCACACTGCCCGAACGAGACCAAAGGGCGCTTGAATTTTCGAGTTGCCAATTGGTTGGCGGAAATGCAGTGTTTACAAATCCCTCTTGAACCGGAGGGGTTTGTCCACCCTGATTTCCGTTAATAGTGAATTGATACGTAAGTGTATCGTTATTGAAATTTTGATCGGTACTTAAATTTGGATTAGTGGTATATGCTTTTAGTGTGTGAATACCTGGAGCCAAATTGTAAGAAGGCAAATTAATATTTGCCGTTGCAAGCGATGGTAAAGATCCCGTGTAGCTGTATAGCTGATATGCTTGTGCATCAATTCGGTAATACACATCTACACTTGTTATGGTGTTAACACCGGCATTGCGTATGCTAATAACAGGGTTTATCAATGTGTCGCAGGTTGATGAAGGTGGCTGCAAAGTGCTAAATGCACTTGCGTCTATACTCTGAAGTGTCGAAGTTTGTAAATCGCTTTCCCATACGCCACGACCAAATGTGCCTGCTCGCAACTTGCTTGTAGGGTAATGTATTTCTAAATCGTAAACAATTACGTTAGGTAAATTTGTATTATAAGGTTGCCAGTTGTTCATTGATGCATCGGTGTAAAAAACTCCTAAATCGGTACCGATGTAAACTAAATCGTTACTTCCATTTTGAAACTCGATACAGTTAACCGGAATATTAGGCAAGTTGCTCGATAGATTTGACCAAGTATTTCCGCCATTAGAAGAGTAAAATACTTTTGCTCCGGTGGTGAATCCCGAAAAAGTAACCCACACTAAATTTGGGTTTACGTTACTCACCGCAATTCCTGTAATTGCTGCGCTGCCAACAGGTAGTGTGCCGGTTACATTTGTCCAAGTGCTGCCACCGTTTGTAGTTTTATAAATATTTCCGAAAGTTGCTACATACATATTATTTACTTGGGTAGAACATTGGCGCATGCTGTAAAGACAAGTTCCGTCAAATGCTCCGTTAGAAATATTTGTCCACGCTACTCCATTATTTGTTGACCGAAAAACATCAGAGCCGCCAGTATAAAGTGTGTTATTGTTTGTGGGGTCCATAATGATGGGCGATGTCCAATCGCACCCCCCGGCAGGTATTGAGTTGTAAGTTGTTCCGCCATTTGTTGATCTAAACCAATTGCCACCTTGATAGGAAAAAAACACAATTTGATCGTTAGTAAAATCTATCAGCACATCTTCGCCATCGGCACCATAAATACGGGTTGCCGTGGTTGGGTTAGTAACTTTATCGGTTCCGTTATCTTGTGCACCGGCTAAAAAGTACTGCGCGTTTTGCTGCGAGCCGCTAATACGATAGTACTGTTTAATGTGAATGCCGTTACTTAAATCTGTCCAGGTGCTGCCCGTGTTGATTGATTTAAAAAGCCCACCATCGTTACATGCAAAAAGTGTTGAATTACTTCCTGGTAAAAACATCAATGTATGATGATCGGCATGTACGTAATTTGTTGCAGGCCAAGAGTTCCAGTTCGATACAGTTGACCAACTGCTTGCGCCATTTGTAGATATTGCAACATCTAAACCTCCTGCTGCAAGTGTGTTTGCATTCGTTTGCGATACTTCTAAAACCATATCGTAATAACCATATACAGTTATGCTTGGTGCAGTACGTGCTGTAAAAGAAACTCCTGAATTGGATGAATAATATAAACCACCACCTTCTGCCCACAAATAAACTCCTGCTGCTGCTGCTGCCGAAACTGCTATTGAGGTGCGGCCTGCGGCAGTAATTCCTGTTCCGTTGCTCCATGTGTTGCCACCATTAGTAGAATAAATAAATGAGGAATTATCACTTGCATAAACTGTTGCGGGTGTTCCGGGCTTTAGTTCTAAATCATAAAAAGTTCCGTTACGAATATTTGTCCAAGTTGTTCCGCCATTTGTAGTTTTAAAAATGCCGTTAAAAGTAGCAGCATAAAGTGTGTTAGTATTTGATGGATCAATTACCAATCGCTGAATAAGTGCATTGTTTGCCAAATTGTAATTTAATCCAGTTGCATTCCAAGTCAAACCGCCATCAGTAGATTTTAAAACACCAGCACTATAATGCCCCCACACTTCATATTGATAATAAATTCCATACTTATCGCCAGTAGCCAAATACATTATTTGTGGATTCGTAGGGTCAATAACAATATCCGAAATACTCAGTGATGGGAGTAAATCAGTATTCGATGTCCAGGTTTGGCCGCCATCAGTAGTTTTCCATAAGCCACCGCATGCCGAACCAACCCAAATTGTATTGTTGTTAGTTGGATGAAATGCCATACAATTTAAGCGACCACTGCCTCCGCCATTACCCGGCAATACTGATGGTCCCATAAAAGTCCAGTTTGCCGCTTGCGGTTGCATATATTTGTTTGCAGAAATATTTTGCTTGTAAGTTTGGTATTCATTAAAAAGAATTTCAGGGTTAGGAAACTCACCCGTAGGATAAGTGCGTTGTTTCATGAAATTTTCCCACCGTTTGTATTGCTGGTAGCCACCTTTTTCAGCATTTTCGTTTTCTTTATCCGATGGCTGTGCGTTAGTCCAATAGTTCTCGAACGATTTTTGAACATCCCAAAAAGTAACTTTCTTTTCCTGCGGACGGTTGTTTAATGGCTCCTGGTGTAAAAACTGTTGCGCATACGAGTTAGAGATAATAGCAGCGCAAACTAATGTAAGTATGTATTTAAGGTTCATGTGTGTAGGTTTTAGTTTTCTATAAAATGAGCAATGAAATTTATATGCAATTTAGCTAAAATACAATCCGTTTGAACTTTTTTTTTTGACAAAAGATAAAACCCTAAACCCTATTCCTTTTCCAGTTAGTAGTTTGCACAGATGAATGAGTAGCTTTTAATTCCCCTTTTTTCTTTTGTAATTGGCTAATGGCAATAAAAGAGGCTATTTCAGCTTCATCTGCATGATATTCGTTCAGCACATCGGGTGTAAAATATTTTTTCACAAAATGGGTATCAAAGTTACCCGATTTGAATGCATCGTGCTTTAAAACATAACGACAAAAAGAAAGTGTGGTTTCCACGCCTGTGATTCTGTAATCGGCAATGGCGCGTAACATGCGGCTTATCGCCTCTTCTCTGTTTTTGCCGTGTGTAATTAATTTAGCAATCATTGGGTCGTAATAAATGGGTATTTCGCTTCCTTCTTCGTAAGCATCGTCCACCCTCACACCCGGCCCTTGCGGGCGCTTGTATGTAATTAGTTTTCCAATATCTGGTAAAAAATTATTTGCCGGATCTTCGGCATACACACGCACTTCCACAGCATGGCCGTAAATTTTTAAATCAGCTTGACTAAACGATAATTTTTCGCCTTCGGCTACTCGTATTTGTTCGCGCACTAAATCTATTCCTGTAATCATTTCTGTAACCGGATGCTCCACTTGTAAGCGAGTATTCATCTCGAGGAAATAAAAATTTAACTTTTCGTCAAGTAAAAACTCAACCGTTCCGGCACCCACATAATCACACGCTTTACCAACATTAACTGCACATTCGCCCATTTGCTTTCGCAATTCGGGCGTGAGAACTGATGATGGAGCTTCTTCAATTACTTTTTGGTGTCTACGTTGTACGCTACATTCGCGCTCAAATAGGTAACAAATGTTTCCGTGCGTATCGCCCATTATTTGTATTTCGATGTGGCGAGGGCCTGCCACATATTTTTCAATGAAAACGGAGCCATCGCCAAATGCAGAAGTAGCTTCGCTAACTGCCAATTTCATTTGCTCTTCAAAATCTTCAATGTGCTCAACTATACGCATACCTTTGCCACCACCACCCGCGCTTGCTTTCACTAAAAGCGGAAAGCGGATAGCTTTTGCAATTTTTTTCCCTTCTTCCACCGATGTAATTGCTCCTTCAGAACCCGGTACCATCGGTATTTTATATTTTTTTGCTGCTTCTTTTGCTGATAATTTATCGCCCATTATATCCATTGCTTCGGGCGATGGACCAATAAAAACAATTCCTGCTTTTTTTACTGCTGCTGCAAATTCACTGTTCTCTGATAAAAATCCATAACCGGGGTGAATGGCATCGGCACCTGTTTTTTTACAAGCCGCAATTATTTTCTCACCAGCCAAATATGATTTTACTGAAGGCGATTCGCCAATATGCACGGCCTCATCGGCATATTGAACAAATGGAGCATCGCGGTCAATATCAGAATAAACGGCTACCGTTTTTATATTCATATCGCGACAAGTGCGCATAACGCGTATTGCTATTTCGCCTCGATTTGCAACAAGTACTTTTTTTATCTTTTTCATTCTATTAAAAAAAAGCCCCGCTTAATTTTTTATAACTATTGCGGGGCAGTTAGTGTAGTGTGAATTAATTTATGCCATAACGTGTTCGGCTGTTCCACCCATTACTTTGTTCACTAAGTCGGCAGCTTCTTGTAAACGAATGGCTGAGTAAACTTTTAAGCCCGAATTATCTATCATTTTTTTAGCTTCTTCGGCATTTGTGCCTTGCAGGCGAACAATTATAGGCACACGGATATTGCCCATGTTTTTGTAGGCATCAATAATACCTTGCGCCACTCTATCACAACGAACAATGCCACCAAAAATATTTACTAAAATGGCTTTCACATTTTCATCTTTCAAAATAATTTTAAATGCTTTTTCAACTCGTTCAGCATTTGCAGTTCCGCCTACATCTAAAAAATTGGCAGGTTCGCCACCCGATAATTTAATAATATCCATAGTTGCCATTGCCAAGCCGGCACCATTAACCATGCATCCCACGTTGCCTTCTAATGCCACATAGTTTAAATCGTATTCACTTGCTTCCACATCAGTGGGGTCTTCCTCATCCTTATCGCGCATGGCAGCTAATTCGGGATGGCGGTAAAGTGCATTGTCATCCAATGCTACTTTTGCATCCACAGCTATTATGCGATTATCAGTAGTTTTTAATGCAGGGTTAATTTCAAACATTGATGCATCTATACCATCGTAAGCATTATAAAGCGAACGGATAAACTTCAGCATGTCTTTAAATGCGTTGCCTGACAGGCCTAAATTAAATGCCACTTTGCGGCACTGAAAATCGGTTAATCCGGCTTTAGGGTCTATTTCTTCTTTGAAAATAAGTTCAGGAGTTTTTTCAGCTACTTCTTCAATATCCATTCCGCCAGCAGGAGAGTACATAATAATGTTTCGCCCTGTAGCACGATTAAGTAAAATACTGATATAAAACTCACGTGTTTCTGATTCGCCAGGGTAATATACATCTTGCGCTATTAAAACTTTACGCACTAATTTCCCTGCTGCACCGGTTTGTTTGGTTACTAGTGTCATCCCAATCATGGCAGCAACTTTCTCTCTCACATCATCAATTGTTTTCGCCAATTTTATTCCACCGCCTTTTCCTCTTCCACCGGCATGTACTTGTGCTTTCACAATCCACACTGGGGTATTGGTTTCGGCTTGTAATTTTTGGGCAACTTGCACTGCTTCGTCAGCGTTGCTGGCTAAATATCCTTCTTGAATGGCTACGCCATATTTTTTTAAAATTTCTTTCCCTTGGTATTCATGCAAATTCATAGCGAGTAGTTTTGTGTGAGCCAAAAGTATATTTTTAAACCAACTATTACAAAAGATTTTTATTAAAGTTTTACCTACTTTGGCGCTTCACAAATGCTGAGCAAAGCGCACAGGTTTTCATTTTTATTCCCTTTGGCTGTTTTTGGCCAAACAAAGTCTGACTCGCTTTTACAAAACTTAACAACGCAAAAGATGATACCACGCGTTGCAATATTTATTAGCAGTTAGTTAGAGAAACATCAGATATAAAGCAAAAGGCCATTTACATTAAACTTCTTGGCGATTATGCCAAAGTAACACGCAGCGCAAGCCATAAATTTGTATGATATATGAAACAGGTGCGCCTCCGGTGAATGATACTGAGAATTCAGATCCGTCTATAAAATATGCTACACTCGCACTTAATAATTTGAGAAAGCAAATTACAAAGCAGGCAAGACACATAAATACTAATTATACTTGACATAGCACATAAGAATAAAGGGAGTTCAGAAAATGTATTAGCTTGCCTATATAAATTTGAACAGGAGCAACTGGACGATATTTTAGTGATGGGGTTAAAAATATAACACTCTTCCCGACTAACCATTTTTTTATCCTTTTAACATATTTTGTGAAACGTCACTTTTTATTATCTGTAAAATTGTGCCGTGAATTTTAAATACATCACCGTAGTACTATTTTTATTTTTTTCATTTTGTTTGCAAGCGCAAGATTCGCTAAAGAAATTTGCAATTAACCGTACTGCTTCAGCACCCAAAATAGATGGAGACTTAACCGATGCTATTTGGCAAACTGCCTCGCCCTATACAGATTTTGTTCAAAACCGACCAATTGAAGGTGCGCAGCCATCGCAAAAAACAGAAGTGCGAATGATGTATGACGATTATGGTATATATGTATCGGCTATGCTTTATGATAATCATGCAGATAGTATTTTGCACGAACTTGGCTTTAAAGATGATGAAGGACTAAATGCCGATAAATTCGATATACGAATTGACCCGTATAACACAAGGCAAGATGCTTTTATCTTCGGAGTGTATGCTTCAGGTGTTCAATACGATAATAAATTTAGCGATTGGACTTTTAATGCCGTGTGGCAAAGTGCTGTAAAAATTACTGATAAAGGATGGTGCGTGGAAATGCTGATTCCATACATGGCAATTCGCTTTCCAAATGTTCAAGTGCAAACTTGGGCTGTT
Source organism: Bacteroidia bacterium (assembly GCA_020054095.1). Classification (GTDB taxonomy): domain Bacteria; phylum Bacteroidota; class Bacteroidia; order JADZBD01; family JADZBD01; genus JAGVMA01. Next base: position 19,928 of record JAGVMA010000052.1, read on the forward strand.
CAATTTACGCGCGATATACGCAGGCACCGCGAATTTATTCAATGGAGTTTAACGCCAAGTAAGGTGGCAGTAGGTGCAAAATTGTGGGGTAACTTGGTGGGCATTAATAATATTAAACCACCTTTGCGACTTTCGCTCACGCCCTATTTAACTTTTTATGCAGAGCGTTCTCCGTTTTACTACTCTTCATCTAATTATGTTTTCACTAATCAAATGCGATTGCTTTATGGTGCCGATTTAAAATACGGACTAAACGAAAGTTTTACCATAGACATGACTCTCCTACCCGATTTCAGTCAAGTGCAAAGCGATAACAAAATACGTAACCTCACTTATCGGGAAATTAACTACGATGAAAACCGACCTTTTTTTAAAGAAGGCACCGACCTTTTTTCTAAAAATGCGCTTTTTTATTCGCGCAGAATTGGCAGCACACCATCTTTATTTTATGATGTTCCTTATCTGGTAAATCCATCTGAGAAAATAATAAGCAACCCAGCACAATCGCAATTAATTAATGCCAGCAAACTTACTGGCCGAACCGAACATGGCTTGGAAATAGGTGTACTTAATGCAATTACCAATAATATGTATGCTGAAATACAAGACACTGTTACCGGCACTGTTCGCGAAATATTAACCGAGCCATTAACTAATTACAGTGCAGTTGTGTTTGATCAGCAGTTAAAAAATAATTCAAATGCCTATTTCATGAACACCAATGTGATGCGAAACGGCAGCGCACCCGATGCAAATATTACAACAGCCGGCTATTGGTTACTAAATAAAAAGAATACGCTTGCCACTTTTGGCGATTATGGATTTTATCAAAAATTCTCCCCATCAGCATCAGGCGGAAACACTTACGATAATCAAATAGGATTTTTTTATAATGTAGGATTAAGAAAAACAGGCGGTAATTTTCAATATGGCATTGGTAGAGAAGTTGTGAGCCCTGATTATATCCGCACCGATCTTGGTTTTTTTAACGAGCGGAATTATAAGCAAACTGTTCTCGATTTTTCTTACAATCTTTTTCAGCCGTGGAAAAAAATAAGAATGTGTAATGTTAATTTAAACTATGTGCACGCTACTAATTTTGAAACTGGGAAAATTTCAGAATCAATGGTTGAAAACAATAATTTTTTTCAATTCTTAAATTTCTTTTCCACTTTTTTCGGTTTTGGTTTTCAAACTCAATCTACTTTCGATTATTTTGAGCCGCGTATAGATGGCCGATATTACAGGCGAACTCCTTTCTATTTTGTTTATGGTGGTTTTAGTACCGACTATAGAAAGAAATTGGCAGTTGACATGAATATGAACTTTAGCAATTTCGCCACATACAGCCCTAATGGGTTGCCGCAATTAGTTGGTTACGGTGGCAGCATTAGCCCTCGCTATCGCTTTAACGATAAGTTTACCATCAGCGCAAGCAGCGAATATAATTTCGATCCGTTTAACGATGGCTTTGCGGATATTGATGATAATGGAGAAATTATTTTTGGTGGCAGAAAATTACACACCTATATCAATAGCATAAAACTGCGCTATATTATCCGAAACGATATGACTATTACTGCCAATGTTCGCGACTATTGGTTTACGGCCGAGTATCAAAAATATTATACACTTGGCTCAGATGGATATTTGTTTGACAACACACAATACAATGTAAACAACGATTTTAGTTACAATTATGTGAATGTGGATGTGGTTTTTTCATGGCAGTTTTTACCGGGCAGTTTTTTAACAGCTTCTTACCGCGATATTATTGAAACTGAAACACCACTGATGTATTACACCTTTGGCGAAAACTTTAACGAAACAATTAAAACTCCACAGCGCCAAAGTTTCACACTCAAGCTGCTTTATTTTCTCGATTACCAATTGCTGAAAAGAAGAAAAGGAAAAGCGGTTTAATTTGTATTTTAGCAATCTGATTTTTCAAGATTGTTATGAGATTCACCATCGCATTTTTAGTTACCTGCCTTATTGCATTTGTAATTTTTTATAATTCAAAAACAAAGGAGGCAACCAATTTAATTACAGTTGACACCATCGTTTTTAATGGTCGCGTTTATACTGTTGATTCTTCGTTTGCGACTACCGAATCGTTTGCGATTAAAAATGGAAGAATAATTGAAACAGGGAAATCCGCATACATACTTGGCAAATACCAATCTGTAAATACTATAAATGCTAATGGCAATGCTGTGTTTCCCGGTTTTATAGATTCTCATTGCCATTTTCTTAACTATGGCTTAGGATTAAATCAGGTAGAATTGGTTGGCACCAAGTCGTTTGACGAAGTGATTGACCGAGTGGAAACCTATTCTGATAATTATCTCACAGGCGAAACAACAATCAGCGATACGCGCTGGATTATTGGGCGCGGCTGGGATCAAAACGATTGGGAACTGAAAGAATATCCTACAAACGAAAAATTAAATTTATTGTTTCCGAACACACCCGTTATTTTAAAACGAGTAGATGGCCATGCAGCATTAGCTAACAGCAAAGCACTTGCAATTGCAAATATTTCAGCAACTACAAAATTAACAGGTGGCGAAGTAATTTTAAAAAACGGAAAACCTACTGGTGTACTTATTGATAATGCTGTTGACCTGGTAACAGCTACTATTCCACAGCCCGATTTTAAAACCATTAAACAAGCACTTCTTTTGGCAGAACAAAATTGTTTTGCAGTGGGGCTCACCACCGTAACCGATGCTGGGCTGATGAAAACTGATATTGATGTAATAGATTCGTTACAAAAACTTGGAGATTTGAAAATGCGCATTTATGCTATGCTCAGCGATTCTGCGCCCAATTACATTCATTATATAAAGCACGGTGTTTATAAAACCGACCGATTAGATGTACGCTCATTCAAGTTTTATGCCGATGGTGCACTTGGTTCGCGTGGCGCTTGTATGCTGCAAGACTACAGCGACAAAAAAGGATGGCGTGGCTTTTTATTAAAAGATGCTGCTGAATATGCACGCAAATTTGAAGAACTATATATTCAAGGATTTCAGGTTAATTCGCATTGCATTGGCGATTCGGCACACCGTTTTTTCCTCACGCAATATTATAAGACATTGGTTTTTCCGAGAAAAAAATTAGTAGGTAATGATACTATCCTATCACTAAGAGCTAACAACCCCGGAGCAAATTATTGGCGCTGGAGAATAGAACATGCACAAGTAATTAACCCCGATGATTATAATTTGTATTCTCAAACAGGTGCAATACCATCTGTGCAACCCACACATGCCACAAGTGATATGTATTGGGCAGAAGATAGAATTGGCAAAGACCGCATAAAAGGTGCATACTCTTTTAAAACACTTTTAAAATATGCTGGTAAACTTGCATTAGGAACCGATTTTCCGGTAGAAGACATATCGCCATTTAAAACTTTTTATGCTGCTGTTTTTCGTAAAGATGCAAAAGGATTTCCTGAAGGTGGCTTCACAATTAGCGAAGCACTCACGCGCGAAGAAACAATAAAAGGAATGACTATATGGGGCGCTTACGCTAATTTTGAAGAGAAAGAAAAAGGAAGTATTGAAGCAGATAAGTTTGCCGATTTTGTGATACTTGATACCGACCTGATGACATGCGATGAAACTAAAATATTAAATACCAAAGTACTTTATACATTTGTGAATGGCGAAATGGTTTATCAGTTAAAATGATTTTGAAAAAGAACATATTATTTTTTTGTTTTCTTGTTGTGGCAGTTACAACACAAGCACAATCGCTTGGTGGTGATGTGTTGCCTTCGCCCAAAAATATTAAACTGCGCTCGCGGGTATCGCTCATGCCTATTTTGTCGTTTTATAATCCACATCCTGTTTATATGGCTAATCCAAAGGCATTGGCAGGTTATGGAGCAAGTTATAAAGCTGAATTTAAATTTAAACGCGGCTCTACTTTTAAATTAATTGCCGGAGCAGAATACTTGATGGAAGGTTTTAAATTCGATTCGTATTATTTCCCAGTGGGCACCACACAGTATTACGATAAGAATTACAATTACACGCACACGCTTCGCATACATCAGCTTTATTTCCCGTTTATGTTTAAACAAGGATTTAATGACGAAGACCAAAAACAAAACTCACTTTACATTTGTGCCGGTTGGGCATGGCGCTATTTGCTTGGTTCAAGTTCAAAAATCACGAACAAGGCCACCAGTGAAGTTGAGTGGAGAGGTTTGTCGGCACTTACTGCACAACATCGCTTTTTAATGGACAATGCTGGTAGTTGTTTACTTGCCGGTTGGGGTTGGGAGCACCGCATGTCTGACATGGGTAGCGCAGTTACGTTTGAAGTATTTTACCGTTATAATTTATCGCGTGTGCAATATGTGGGCAATAATAACTCCAATGCAATTTTATTTAAGAATAATAATTTAACGGTAGGAGTTGGTTACGAGTTTTAACTCGTTATAAATGCTCTTTCAGTTCTACCAAAAAAGATTTCACTTTACCAAGCGCATTTATTATCTCCACTTTATCTACCGTATCTTTTTTGTTTTGCTTTAGTTTTTCTTTTGCTCCTTGTAGCGTAAAACCACGCTCTTTCACCAAATGGTAAATAAGTTTAATTGTTTCAATATCCCTTTTGCTGAACATCCTATCACCACGTTTGTTTTTATCGGGCTTTAAAAGATCAAATTCTTTTTCCCAAAAGCGTATGAGCGATGTGTTTACGTTAAAGATGGCAGCAACCTCGCCTATGCTGTAAAACAATTTCTCTATTTCCTTTTCTTTATAAGGCACCGTGTAAGTGTATTTAGTAAAAATAGAAAAATATTTTAATTGGCTAAATACATTGCACTTACATTTGTGCTAATGAAATTAAAAGGGCTAATTCTGTTTTTGTTTTGGACGGCAGCAATTAATGCCGCTAAAATTGATAAAGCATATCAAGCGCTAAAAATTTACGATTACTTTAAGGCGAAACAATTGTTTTATGCTTCGCTAAAAAAAAACAAAGCAGCAGCAGCATTCGGTCTTGCCACTATTTATTACCGAACCGATAATCCTTTTCACAATATTGATTCGGCTCACAGATACATTAACCTCGCTTTGCAAAACAGCTACAACGAAAAAGAGAAACAAATGCTTGCAAAGTACAATATTTCTAATTTAACACTTACCGATTTTCGTGAAATGATATTTCTGCGTGCTTATGAATATGCAGCTAAAAAAAATACAATTGCCGATTACGATACCTATATAACCAATTACATTGATGCTCCGCAGCATAAAACGGCAATTAAAAAACGTCATGCACTTGCGTTTTCGCTCGCCAAACAATTAGATACGCCCGATGGCTATCAAAATTTTATGGAAAAATATGCTGATGCGGATGAGTACGAAGAAGCGAAACAACTTTACGAATCAACATTGTTTGCTACTTACACCTCTTCGGGTAGTATTAGTGCTTATGAAAGTTTCATCTCTAAATATCAGCAAAGCCCATATATAAATGAATGTGAAAATGCTATTTATGCATTAATGGTAGTGAAAGGTACAATAGATGAATACCACGATTTTGTAAAACGCTATCCTAAAAACCATAATGTGGAAACTGCTTGGCATAATATTTACACCATTTTTACAACTGATTATACTGCTGAATCGTTTCAGAAATTTAAAAACTCATTTCCCGATTATCCATACACCGAAAAAGTAAATACAGATATAGAATTATCAAAACTTATTTTGCTACCCATTAAACGCAATGGCAAATGGGGTTATTGTGATACAAGCGGAACAGTAAAAATTGATTTCTTATACGATTGGTGCGAAACTTTTACGGAAGGTTTGGCACAAATTGAATTAAACAACAAAATTGGTTTCATTAACAAACAAGGTTTGTTACAAATTCCATATCAGTATGACGAAGCCGAAAAATTCGCGAATGGATATTGCTTGGTGAAATTAAAAGGGAAGTACGGCATTATACATAAAACAGGAAAATTAATTGTGCCTCCCGATTTTGATGAAGTGAAAACATATTCTGAGGGAATGGTAGCTGTGAAAAAAAATAAAAAATACGGTTACTATGATGAATTTGGCAAATTGGTTATTGATTGCATTTATGATGCAGCCGGAGATTTTTATAACGGACTTGCAACAATTGTGGTAGGCGGCAAATATGGTTTTATAAGCAAGCAAGGCAACGTAGTAATTGCCTGCGATTACGATTGGGCAGAAGGTTATATTACACAAACATCGCGTGTGAAACAAAACGGAAAATTTGGCGTGATTAACACATCAGGTAAATTTACAATTAACTGTACGTATGATTTCATGAGTGAGTTTAGCGAAGGTTATGCGTTGGTTGCTGTGGGTAAAAAATGTGGTTTTATTAATCTAAAAGGAGAAATCAAAATTCCGCTCGATTATGATTTTACCAATGAGATACAATCGCAAAGTAAATTTTACAATGGCTGCGCCAAAGTAGAATTAAAAGGCAAGCAAGGATTAATTGACACGAGTGGTAAATACATCGTGCCGCGCGATTATGAAGACATTGCACCTTTCTGCGAAGGTTTATCTGCCATCAAGAAAAAAGATAAATACGGCTACTTAGACAAAAAACTAAAACTTATCATTCCTTACTCCTACTCTGCTGCTGCAAATTTTAACAGTGGGTTGGCGCGTGTTAAAAAAGATTATTTCTATGGATTTATTGATAAAAAGAAAAAACTGATAATTGCTTTTGAATTTGACGATGCTACCGACTTTAAAAATGGCTATTCGATGCTCACAAAAAATGAAAAAATGGGAATGATTGACAGCAAAGGCATTTTTGTTTTGAACTGCGAATACGATGAAATAAGTAATGCCGATGAACATGGATTTCTCTTGTTACAAAAAAATGAAAAGATTGCTTGGTTTGACTTAGTTAATCGGAAATTTATTTGGAAAGAAGAAGGATTTTAAAAAACAATATAATGCAATACACCATAAAGGAACTGAAAGCTGAAGCCGAAATGATTGCTCAGTTCAATTTAATTAAGCAATTAAATGTCGGACTTAAATTGGCTGATTACAAGCGGATGTTAAAGGATATGCTAAAGCATAATTACAGAATGATTGGTGTTTATGATAAAACAAAATGTATTGGTATAAGTGGATTTTGGATTGCAACAAAAATTTATTCCGATAAATATGTAGAGCTCGACAATGTGGTGATTGATGAAAAACACCGATCAAAAGGCATTGGTAAACTGCTTTGCGATTGGATACTAAACGAAGCTAAAAAGCAAGGATGCAAAACTGCCATGCTCGATGCGTATGTTGAAAACAGCAGCGGACATAGTTTTTATTTCCGCGAGGGATTTATTGCAAGAGGTTTTCACTTCATAAAAAAACTATAAGAAAATTTAATTGAGAATTATTTTGCGTGTTGTAATCTTATTGCTCTCAATCATTCTCACAAAATAAATACCACGAGCATAATTTCCGGTATTTATAATGGTGGCGCCAGTAGCATTATAAATGCTTTCAATATTTTTTCCGGTAATATCCATAAGCGTTATCTCATCCAAATTGGTTAAACCCGAATTAATAATTAAATTATTATTTGATTGATAAACAACTGCACCATTGCCACTGCTTGTTTGTGATTGCTCCTCGCCTGTGGTGAGCGAATAATATACTGTTACCGAAACATTATCTACATACACATTAACACTTGACGAAACCGAATTGTAAATTTTAATAAACACACCGAAATTTGAATTATTTATCAATGTGGGCGTCCAATTGTAATTCCATAAATCGGTACTGTTGCCGTATTGTTTGGTATCGCTTGTAGTACTCCAGCTGTTTGCATCGGCATAATTATTTCCCACAAGTGAATTTGCAATGCCAAGTTTTATGGTAGAGTCTAAAACTCCTGAAGCACTTGCATAACCATTAACAGCTAACTCTATTCCTTTTACAGTTGCATTACCTGGAATCGAAAAATTATAATTAGTGGTGTGTAAGTATCTGCTCCAGTAACAAAAAGTAGCAGCACAGTTTAAATAATTTTGCAGCAGAACATTTGTGTACTGGCTGTTTTGGGAAAAAACATTTTGATCGTTAAGCCACATTGCTCCCGAACATGGTATGCAAGAACTTAGCGGTTGGTTTTCAGAATTAGCGGAATTAGAAGGTCCTTGATTTTGCGCTGATAGAGAAGAAAAAGAAATCGTTACTGACAAAAAAATTGCGCGTAAGATTGTTTTCATGTGTAGGAGTGTTACATAAGTTTCAGTTTTACGTTGTTTTTACTAACAATGTTTCAATACTTGTGAATATTATTTTACATTTGAAAATAAACTTCTCGTCTATGAATACTCGCAGGTCATTCCTTAAAAAAGCCGCTGCGGCAGCCGGAACACTATCGTTCATCGAAATCACAAATCCTATTTTTGCTGCCGAACTACAGAATAAAATCGACAAACTGAAACATTTAACTCCCGATGAAGCAGCAAAAGATGAAGATTTTTGGAGCTGGGTGCGCGAAAGCTTTACGGTTTCGTCCACCATCATTAATTTGAATAACGGAGGCGTTAGCCCTCAACCCAAAGTAGTGCAAGATGCACACATTCAAAATTATCAAATGAGTAATTGGGGTCCATCTCATTTCATGTGGCATATATTAGACCAGGGACGCGAACCATTGCGCGCTAAAATTGCATTGCTTGCAGGATGCTCACCCGAAGAAATTGCCATTAACCGCAATTCAACCGAAGGTTTAAACACCATTATTTTTGGACTTAATTTAAAGGCTGGCGATGAAGTGGTTTTATCGAAATACGATTATCCTAACATGATGAATGCCTGGAAACAGCGCGAGAAACGCGATGGAATAAAATTAGTGTGGGTTGATTTTGATTTGCCGATAGAGAACGATAAAATTGCGGTGGCCACATATACAAAAGCAATTACATCTAAAACCAAAATTGTACACATCACACACATGATTAACTGGAGCGGGCAATTAATGCCCGTGAAAGCAATTGCCGAAAATGCGCACGCTCGCGGCTGCGAAGTAATTGTGGATGGCGCGCATACCTTTTGCCATATTGAATATAAAATAAATGATTTAGATTGCGATTACTACGCAACATCGCTGCACAAATGGGCATGCGCTCCGTTTGGCAGCGGCATGATGTACATTAAGAAAGACAAAATAAAAAATGTGTGGGCGCTTTTATCGGCACCCGAACCGGATGGAGCTGATATACGCAAATTCGAAAATTTAGGAACGCGAAACATGGCAGCCGAAATGGCTATTGCCAATGCATTGGATTTTCATAACACAATTGGTTCGGCACGAAAAGAAGCGCGCTTGCGTTATTTAAAAAATTATTGGTGTGGAAAAATTACACATCCAAAATTTAAACTCAATACATCGTTGCAAACTATGTGGAGCTGCGCCATTGCTAATTTTAGTATTGATGGTTGGGATGCGGGAGATATTGCATCTAAACTGATGGAGAAAAAGAAAATACACACCGTTGCCATTAAATGGGAAAAATTAAATGGCGTGCGTGTAACGCCTCATGTTTACACATCGTTGGCCGATTTAGATAAATTAGTGGAAGGCATAAAAGAAATTTGTGAGATGCCTGTGCCGTTAAAAAAATAAAATGCTGAACCGAACTACCATTTTTTCATTCATCATTATCGCTTTTATTACTGCGGGTATTCTGTTTTATTTTATCAATCAGAAACCCGAAATTTTTAAGCACCACATTATTTTTACTGAACAGGCGCCCAAACCCATTGGGCCTTACAGCCAAGCTGTGCTAACGGGTAATACCTTATTTGTATCGGGGCAAATTGCCATTAATCCGAAAACGGGAGTTTTAGATACTGCATCAATAAAAACAGAAACCGAACGTGTGATGAAAAACATTGGCGCAATTTTAACTGCCGCACAAATGAACTATAGCAATATTGTGAAAACTACCATTTACTTAGCCGACTTAAAACAATTTGCTGAAGTAAACATACTATACGAATCGTATTTTAAAACTGCAGCCAATAATTATTTTCCCGCTCGCGAAACTGTACAAGTATCTGCATTGCCCAAAGGCGCACACATAGAAATTTCGGTGATTGCCGTGAGGTAGTAATCACATACTTAATATTTGCAAATTTGTGATAAATGAGTGGAAGAAATCTATATATAATTGCAGGATGTAATGGCGCAGGCAAAACCACTGCATCATTTACCATTCTCCCTGAAATTATTAGTTGCAAAATTTTTGTAAATGCCGATGAAATAGCAAAAGGATTATCCCCGTTTGAACCTGAAAAGGTATCTGTGGATGCAGGAAAAATAACGCTAAACAGAATAAAAGATTTGCTCAACATGAACCAAAGTTTTGCATTTGAAACAACGCTATCAACTAAAAGTTTCAGAGGAACAATTATTAATGCAAAAAACAAAGGATATAATATTACATTGCTTTTCTTTTCTTTTGGTTACGAAATGTGGAGCTAGCAAAAGAGCGTGTGAGAACGAGAGTATCTGAAGGCGGCCACAATATTCCTCATGATGTAATAGAAAGAAGGTATATAAAAGGCATAAAAAATCTATTTGATATTTACGTTCCTATTCTTGATGGACTTATGATTTTTGACAATTCTGAGGGAAAGCATAAATTAATTGCACAAAAAACAATTAATGGTAATTTCGAAATTATTAATGAACATACATTTTCCGAACTAAAAAATACTTATGACAAAAGCTGAACAACAAAAAGAATTATTTGATAAAAAAACCAAAGGCCTTGAAATGGCGTACGAAAAACTTCTTGAGTTTAAAAAGAAAAACAACTCAGTGCTGGTAGTGATGCGCGATAACAAAATTTTGAGAATAAAACCAGAATAATTTCTGAATTGCCGTGAAGTGATTTTCTACTAAAATCAATTTAATTTTTATTGCCCAATTTGTCTTATGAGATTAAAGTATTGGATAATTGCAGTAGTAGCAATAATATTATTTGTGATTGGGAAGCATATTTACAAAAGCCATATAATTGAAGAATATAAAACTGAAATTATTGTTTCGTTAGAAAAATATAAATTAATTAATCATCAATATCCAAAAAACTTAAACGAAACAGGTAAAGAATTAAAGTATAACTTTCATTATACTACAGATAGTGCATTTCAGACATTTCGTGTTTCATACTCTTATGGAATAATGGAAACAAATACAATGGTATACGAAAGCGAAACAAAAAAGTGGGTTACTAAATTTAACTATTAGTTTTATGAGACTGAAATTCATAAAATCTGTTTTTTCTGCCGCAATAATTTTAAATGCATGTGGCACTGACTCAGAAACAAACGTAACTGCAAATAAAATCAACCAATTAAGGGATAGCTTGTTTTATCAGATCACGGATTGTGTGAGTAGTTCCGGGAAAGTAAAAATAGTAATGTATAAATCTACGGTCGAGCCATCGCTACAAGACTCATTGCCTGTCTTAACTAAAAAATTAGTGTTTGAGACGGATGCCGCAATCCGTATAAATGAGTTAATTAAACACTTTCCTGCTATTTAATAGCAAGACACCGTTCGACTTTTAAAAATTGTGGAGCAATGCGATTTGTTTTTTATTTGTGAAAACGACACCATTCTATCTTGTGATTGGAAGCCAGTTGATGAATCTATATTAGTTGACCAAATAGCTATTAACAATGTATTTTACAAAGTAGAGAACTCACAGTTTAAATTGTTTACTAAACTGTTGTTACAAAAAAAACAACTATTGTGATACACTATTTATTAAAGCAAATCAGGCCTGCGCTGCTTGGTGCGTGCTATGGATTGTTCCATTTTCCATTTTTCAATTTCTTTGGCATTGCCCGATAATAAAACATCGGGCACTTGTAAGCCATTAAAATTTGCAGGACGTGTGTAAACGGGTGGTGCTATTAATCCATCCTGAAAAGAATCAGATAGTGCCGAAGTTTCATCAGAAATTACACCCGGTATTAATCTGATAACAGCATCGCACACCACGGCAGCCGCTAATTCGCCACCGGTTAGCACATAATTGCCTATTGATATTTCTTTGGTAATGTATCGTTCGCGCACACGCTCATCTATGCCTTTGTAATGGCCGCAAAGAATAATTATGTTTTTACAGACGGATAATGTATTGGCGCATTTTTGGTCTAACAATTCGCCATCGGGGCTCATGTAAATAATTTCATCGTAGTGGCGATCAGCTTTTAAACTATCAATACAGCGGGCAATGGGTTCAATCATCATCACCATTCCGGCACCACCGCCAAAAGCATAATCATCCACACGCTTGTGCTTATCGGTAGCAAAAATGCGCAAATCAAAGAAATTAATTTCAACCAACCTTTTTTCAACAGCACGCTTTAATATTGAATGTTCAAATGGGCTGCAAAGCAATTCCGGAAAAATGGTGATGATATCTATACGCACGGCATAAAATTAATAAAGTTTGGGTTACTCCTGTTTCTATGAATCAAAAGAAACAGCTCTTTTGTTTTGGAGATTACATCATGCAAGACAGCATACCGGAAGCCGGGCCAACTTTGCCCGGCAGGGTTTCTAACAATATCCCAAAATGTTTAACATTCTAATTTATTTTAATTGATATTGAAAGCACCACAATCACCTGCCGGCAGGAGGGGTCATTGTTAAACTGCTGGTGCTTTTTATTGCCTTGTTTGCTTGTGGTAACCTCGGTTGCATACTGTTGTACTAATGTCAATAAATTAGGAAAATTGGTTTAGTGCTAAACATTTTTCGTCCACTTTTTTTCTTGGAATTCAACAGTGGGGTAATAACTCTATTGCGTACACTCCCTCATTAAATGAATTAAAAACCAAATAAATACAAAAAGGGCCGCAATTGCAGCCCTTTTTGTATTCAACTAATCTCTCTTTCCTATAGCTTACTTCTTTTTAAATTCAGTTACTATATTATCGTAACACAAATAATAACCACCCTTCACAAGGTTATTCAAATCTATTGTTTTGCCAAATCCTTTTTTCACCACTGCACCATAGTAGTCATATACTTCAAACATCGTTTCACCCGAAAATGTTATAACATTTCCTTTTGCAGTGTAATCCACTTTAGGTGCAGTACCGCTTACCAAGACGGGTTCAGAAAATTTAGGGTTATTAGTAAACCCCGTTTGCTTTACTCTAAATTTATTTTCGCCCGAGTGCAGTATTACTTTAAAAGAATACTGGTTCTCATCCGGTATTCCTTTGCCGTTTACTTCGCCTACCACTACCCATTTATTCCATCGAAACTGTTCAATTACAAATGGCAACGAACCTTCTTCGCCCACTGTTGTCCAACTTAAATTTCCGCTATTATCTATTGCAATTGCTTTAGTAGTAAAAGTTGCTTTAGGTTTTAATGCCTCCGGATTTAAAACTTTAGGCGCACAACCATCTTTGTAGCGTATTTCTATTGCCACTTTTTCGCCCATTGTTATTTGCAATGCCGATAAATCCACTTCAAAAGCACTTGAGTTAACTTCATCAGTAGTAATTTGTCCGTTTACTAAAACTTGATAGGCACAATAACCCACACCTGAACTCGCGAGGCTGTTTTGCACATATAGATTTTTGTTTTGGTATTTACCTTCAACAAATATCGAACCCGCAAAAACTGCCAGCGGAAGCGTTATTAAACATGTTGCAACTATTTTTTTCATCTTAGGTTTGAGGGGGTTAGGTGTTATTACTCACAAAAGTATAGAAAAAACATACTAAGTCTCCTATAATTTTTTCATCCAAACTTAGTAATCCCAATAACAACTAACGCTTTTTGCTGAAACGGCTAAAAAGGTTTTCCATGCCATTGATAAATCTCTTTAGCACATCGAAGTACAAAGTAACGGCAAGCATCAGCGACATCACCCATATCACACACATGTTGTACCAAAAAGTGTAAAATGTTTTACCAAATGCTTTTTTTACCGGAGCATAAAAATGAGAGTTGAAATTTTCATCGGGGCTTAAAAACACAGGGTCGGCACGTTGTATAAGCTCGCCATCTTTTTCAATAATTTTATCTAACTCGGTTCCGTTTTTAACTAAGTCGGCTAAGCTTTCGTTTTCGTATTTGTTTTTCAGTTGCAAAAACTCTTCTTTGCTTTTCTCATCTTTGTTTAACTGCGAAACCAATTTATCTTTCGCATTTGCATTGTCGTTATATATTTTAACGTATGCCTGAAAAAGTTTGGTCAAGTATTCGCGCGCTTCGCCTATTAAATCGGCATTTACTTTACCTGAAACAAACATATCAGCTTTCCCGAATTTCACATTCGGTTTTTTTATTGCCGCTTGTTTTGTCAATTCGTTTTTCAGCAATAATAAATCTCCGTTTATTTCATCGGTCATTTTGCCTTGCGTTAATGCCGTTTCTATGTTATCTAACTTCGCTCTTAAGCGAGGTATCCAAAAATTTTTTCTGAAATCGGCATTGCTCGCCTCTCTGTCAAATTTATAGAACTTGCGCTCGTATTCGTTATTCATGAATTGGTTTACTGCCAATCCTTCAAATGCCCAGCGCGATGCCATTACTTCGCCCGCAATAGGCACATTTTTTTGCGAAGTAAGCACCGGATTTAATTTCTCGAATTTTACAATAACACCGCTCAATAATAATTGCGGTATTAATAAAAATGGTATTAATATATAAATGGTAACTGCCGAATTGAAGCTTGCTGAAATATTTAAGCCCAGCATATTTGCAAAGCACGATGTGGTAAACAGCATCAGCCAATAATCCATCGTCATTCCTTTTATTTCCATTATCCAATTGCCGAGCAATACAAATGTGATGGTTTGTATTGCCGATAAGGTAAACATGATACTTATTTTACTGAACAGATAACTCATCTTACTCAAATTCAAAAACGATTCGCGCTTTTGTATTTTACGGTCGCGGATAATTTCTTCGGCACTCACAGTTAATCCGATAAATAGCGCTACCACTACCGACATAAACATATATGCCGTTAAGTTTGAATTGTCTCTGAAGATGTATCCTATTTTGTTCGATGCATCAGTACTATAATACTTAACAAGGTAAGCCAATATAAAGGCAAGCAAAGGTGCTTCGAGTAAATTGATAACCAAATATTGTGTGTTAGTCAATTTCGATTTCACATCGCGCGTTAAAAATACTTTAAACTGATTAAACTTGTTTGGTCGCTTAAATGTTGATTCCGGAATTTCTGTATGCGAATCTATTGCGCCAAGTTTCGATTCTATTTTTTCTCTGTAATGTATGTTCCACTCTGCTGGCGACATTTTACGGTTCGGAGTAAGATTCCCATACTCGTCCAAAACCTTACTTTCAATAATATTAAATATCTGCTCAGGATTTACGTTACCGCACTCCACGCACTCGCTGTTATCCGAATTAGCTTGAGCCACTAATTTTTTAAAGTAAATAACACCATCCACAGGATTTCCGTAATAAATCGGGAAACCGCCCACATCCAAAATAATTAACTTGTCAAACATTTTAAATATCTCTGACGATGGTTGGTGAATTACAACAAAAACCAATTTTCCTTTTAAAGCTAATTCCTTTAAAAGATCCATAATATTTTCCGAATCGCGCGATGATAAACCCGATGTAGGTTCATCTACATAAAGCACGTTGGGCTCGCGTATTAATTCTAAACCAATGTTTAATCGCTTGCGCTGTCCGCCCGAAATTGTTTTTTCAAGTGGGTTACCTACTTTTAAATCTTTCTTTTCAAATAGTCCTAAATCATTCAACACTTTTTCTACCATCACTTTTATTTTGCCATCGGGCAAGTTTCCAAAACACAATTTTGCGTTATAAAACAAGTTTTGGTAAACCGTTAATTCTTCAATCAGTAAATCATCCTGCGAAACGTGACCTATAACTCCTTCTACTTTGTTTTTTTCGGTATGTATATTTATTCCGTTAATGTAAACACCGCCCCCACTTGGGTACTCCATGCCATTAAGCACGTTTAATAATGTAGATTTTCCGGCTCCCGAACCGCCCATTATTCCAAGCAGTTTTCCGCTCTCTTCTCTAATATTTATATCGCGCAAGCCTAGGTTGCCGTTCTTAAATTTGTACTCTAAGTTTTTTGCTTCAAACGATATTTTCGCCTGCGATTCATCTTTTAAGTAGCGGCTGATAATATCTGAATAATAAATAGGCGATACTTTTGACGAACGGATCGATGAGCCTTCGGTTAAAATATAAATTTTTCCTTCGTTTATATTTTGACCATTCAGCAATAGATCGCTGTTACCAAAATAAAGGATGGCATAAATGTTAACACTCTGGAACCAAAGCACTCGCAACTGCCCATTTATGTTTTCGGAATAAATGTGTTTGGCTTCTTTAAATTTATTTTCCTTGTTGTTATCAACTATTAATACGGTAGAGTTATCAGGCGTATTATCAGCACGGTTCTGAATAAAATCTTGGCAGCGTTTAAATTCGCTGTCTTCAATATTAAATGTTTCGGCTACTGTTGCTACAAACTCCAGCTCTTGTTCAGATATTTCGTTGCTCGAGTGTATAAACTCTATTAAACGAATAAGTACTACTATTTTTTGTTTCTGTGTAAGTTCCGAGTTTATTTGTGTACATATTTTTAAAACCTTAACCGAGTTAAGTGATGTACGTTTTGCCGAGCCATCTTTCTTTTTTGATACTTGATGGTGAGCTTCTAAAAATTCATCAAACAATTTTAAATATTGCTCCACCAGCTCTTGATTTAGCAATTGTTTTAAAAACGACTGCACAATTGCTCTGCTTGTGTTATTTACGCCATCCACCTTTGCAATAATGGCGAAGAGTTGCATCAGGGCTTTCAGTATTCGTTCACTCATAGCGTTTTTTTATTTGAGTTCGGTTATTGATAAAAAAAGACATTAGGTATAGGGCTAATGTCTTTTCATTTTTTTTATGTTTTTGGCTTATTGTTTAAATCCAATTAGTATTACAGCGCATCCGCTGGCAGCACCATCAGGGTTAAGATTTGCCTCTATCACACAATCAATAGTGCTGTTAATTTTAAAATCCCAGTAAGGTGCATTCTTGTAATCTTTATTACTGAAAAGCACATTGCCATCTTGGTCGCGAATGGTGAATATTAAATTACCATCAGTGTTTCCCGTACAGGCGCACACGCGGTAAGTAGTTCCGCCATAAAAAGTGGTGCGAAACTCTGCTGTTTGGTCGTTTAACAAAAGTGTGCGATACAATTGTCCGTCAGATATATACTGTGTACTCAAGTGCTTTGCACAAATGGTTGCAATAGTGTCGCACATTTGGGCTTTTGCTTCAGTTGCAACTAATAAACCTGTGATGGCAATTGATAGGGCTAAAATTTTATTTTTCATACTTAATTTATTACTGTTAAGTTTTTTCGTTTTTTCATTAATTATCCAACAATCATTTTTCTGATTGCTTCAATTTTTTCTGAAATTGAATTGAGCTGCTCTGCGCTTATTACAACTTCTGATTTGCTGGTGAATGTTGTTATTTTTTTGCCCTCATCGGTTGTTGGCTTATCATAAACGTATTTGTATTCTATTTTCGAAAACTCATCGTTAAGTCCTTTCAGCCCGCTTATAAGTTCGGCATATTCTTCTTGTGCTGCATTGGTTTCTAATAATCCGATTAAACTCGATAGAGAAGTTTTTTGCTCTGCAACTCTGCGCACTACCTCATCGTTACTTTTTTCTTTCGATATTTTTGTAGCGAAATACAATCCTTCAATCCAGCCACCGGCTATGATAAGGGCGCTAATATCGTTACGATCATTATTCTTTAAGAATGCATCGCTTGAGCGATAGGCGCTCGAAACCAAATTTAACATTGAATCGCGCTTGCCTAAGTTTTTTTGAAAACGTTCTAACAATGCTTTGTCAAATGCTGAGCTAACACCCAACTCATCGGCTAATTTTTTCACTGCCTGAAAATATCCTAAGGCATCTTGCGTTTGATCGTAAAGCGTTACATAACCCATATCAGCACCATAAACGCCAAGGTTTAGTGCTTTTAAGTAGTTAGTGGAATACGAATTTGATTTATTGGATGGGTTAAGCATTGCATTGTTATATTGCGCGCCTGATTTCTTAATAAGGAAAGCAGTTTGGATGGGCGATGGTACACTAAATATTTTGCCGCCCACTTCCACCGTCATTGATTTTGTACTATCAATTTTTGTAGTGTCGTTGCCATTTGTATCACCATCATCGGTAGGGTTACCGCACGAAAACATTAGCGTTAATGCAAAAGCTGAAAATAGTAAGAGGGATTTTTTCATATCCTGATTTGGGTTTAATTTAAAACTGTGCAAATTAAGTAATAATTCGTCAAAAATAATACTTTATCTAAGAAAACAAAGTGTTTGTCATAATATTATACAATATGTTATATTACTCTTTTTTTGCAAATTCTGTTAATAAGTTGTAGGCAGTCTGCTTTCATTTAGATATATATTTGCTGCTCACAGAAAAAAAGAGAAAAAACACAAAATCATGAAATTTATTGTATCGAGTTCATCATTGCAAAAGCAAGTTCAGGCGGTTAACAGCGTAATTAATTCAAGTACTGTTCTGCCTATTTTAGATTGTATTTTATTTGACATAAATAAAGGCGAGCTTACGCTTACTGCTACTGATTTAGAAAGTACTATCAGTTCAAAACTGCAAATAGAATCGAAAGAAAATGGTCAAATCTGCATCCCTGCAAGGTTGCTAATTGATACACTTAAAACATTTTCGGAGCAGCCGCTTACTTTTTCGGTTGATACAAAAAAATTCAGCATCGAAATTTCATCTGATTACGGCAAATACAAACTAACCGGACAAAATGCCGATGATTACCCCAAAATACCAACCATCGAAAACCCTTCTACTTTTGAATTAGGAGGCAAAGCAATGGCATCAGCCCTTAACAAAACTATTTTTGCTACTGGTAATGATGACTTACGACCGGTAATGAGCGGAGTTTACTTCCAACTTTCAACCGATAACATCACATTTGTAGCTACCGATGCTCACAAACTTGTACGCTACCGCAGATTAGATAGCAAAGCAAAGTTTAACGCATCATTCATTGTTCCGAAAAAACCATTAAACATTTTAAAAAACTTAGTTACAGCTAACGATAACGAAGTGAAAGTGGCTTACAACAATACAAATGCTACTTTTTCGTTTGATAACTACACACTTATTTGCCGCCTTATTGATGGCAAATACCCTAATTACGATGCTGTAATTCCGAAAGAGAACCCGAATAACATGACCGTAGGTCGCACACCGCTTTTAAGTTCAATTAAGCGCGTTTCAATTTTCTCGAATAAAACCACACACCAAGTGCGCCTTAAAATTGCAGGCAGTGAGTTAAATGTATCGGCCGAAGATTTAGATTATGCTAACGAAGCTAACGAGCGCCTCACTTGCCAGTATGTGGGCGATGACATGGAAATAGGTTTTAACTCGCGCTTTTTAATTGAAATGCTTGCCAATATTGAGGCCGATGATGTAACTGTGGAAATGAGCGCACCTAATCGCGCAGGCATTATAAAACCAGCCGTTTCGGATAGCAGCCAAGAAGATATTTTGATGCTCGTGATGCCGGTAATGTTGAACAATTAAAATTTATCTCAGAAATTTTTTATGGACGAGCAGGGCATTTACCCTACAGGCCGGTTTAAAATGCCTGCATTTTACAATGATGCAGAATATATACTTGCTGCCGAAAAAATTGCGCAGTTACCTGTACTGCTTTCGGATGTGCGTAAACAAATTACTACTGCCGATTTAACAAAAACTTATCGTGAAGGCGGCTGGAACATAAGGCAAATTATTCACCACATTGCCGATAGCCACCTTAATGCTTACATCCGCCTAAAACTTGCGCTCACCGAAGATAATCCTACCATAAAACCTTACGATGAAAATAAGTGGGCAGCACTACCCGACTCTGCCGATAACGACATTGATACTTCCCTGCAACTCATCACGCTCATCCATAAAAAAATTACACTTACACTTAACCACACAAGTGCCGAGCAATTAGCGCGCACTTATTTTCATCCGCAGAGCCAACAAAAATTTGCTCTTTTTCAAATGGCCGCACTTTATGCATGGCATGGCGCACACCACGTGGGGCAAATTAAAGTAGCATTGGCAGGTTAACATTAAAACAAATGCCACAAATTCAAACTAAGTAATTAAGTACTTTTGCCGCGTGTCGCGCGTAAAAGAAATAGCCAAAATTGCTTTCTATTCTATTTTAATATGGTTAGTGTTGCGCACCTTTTTCATCGAAGCATTTGTTATACCCACCGGCAGCATGCGACTTACGCTTGTAGAGGGCGATTACATTTATGTAAATAAAACTGCTTACGGTGCTCGGTTGCCCATCACTCCGCTGTCTGTTCCGTTTACGCATCAGCAGTTTTATTTATCGTGGATTGAGCTGCCTTATTGGCGAGTGCCGGGCTATACAAGCGTGAAACACAACGATGTGGTGGTTTTTAATTACCCGATGGAAAACGAATTTCCGGTTGACCACCGCACATTTTACGTAAAGCGTTGTGTAGCATTACCTGGCGATACGCTAAGTATTGCAAATAGTATTGTTTTTATTAATGGCACACAACTGCAACAGCCGCCCAGTGTGCAACATTCTTACACTGTGGAGACCGATAGCACAGGACTCGACTCGGCACTGATAAAAAAATACAACCTTATTATAAAAGGCACATTTAGCTTAAAC
This sequence comes from Bacteroidia bacterium, assembly GCA_020054095.1. Taxonomy (GTDB): domain Bacteria; phylum Bacteroidota; class Bacteroidia; order JADZBD01; family JADZBD01; genus JAGVMA01. The sequence goes on from JAGVMA010000052.1 coordinate 40,757, forward strand.
CAGCGCTACGAAATTATTTTAACCGATGCCATGGCCGATACGCTCCAAAAGAAAGAGCATATTTTATCCGTTACTCAAAACATTATGAGTGCCGATTTGTATGACGAAAATATTTTCCCTAACAATGCCACTCACAAATGGAACATAGATAACTGGGGAACAATTATTATCCCGAAAGAAAACGAAACAGTGGAACTGAACAGCTACACAATTTGTTTTTATAAACGCATAATTGAAGTATATGAAAACAATACACTCATCGTTAATGGCGATAGCATACTTATAAACAACAAGCAATGCAGCACTTATACTTTTAAAATGAACTATTATTTTATGATGGGCGATAATAGGCACGATTCGCACGATTCGCGGATATGGGGATTTGTACCCGAAAACCATATTGTGGGCAAAGCATCGTACATTTTGTTTTCGGACAACGATGAACTTTTACCCGATAGCAGCTCACGATTTTTAAAAACAATAAAGTGAAATAATAGAAATTCTAAATACCAAATACCAATCCCGATGCTTCGGGACTAAATAATATACAACCAATAACCAGTAACCGATTTTGCAACCTCTTTTCCCTTCCTCCTATTTCGCGCCCGCTGCTTATTTCTTTGAGCTTGTAAAATACAAAGATGTTATTATTGATGTGCACGAACATTTCCCGAAACAAACCTGGCGTAACCGCTGCAGCATTTATAGCCCCAATGGTGTGCAGCATTTAATAGTTCCTATTCACAACAGAAAAGATAAAACTCCGCTCAACGAAATAAAAATAAGTTATGCCGAGCGGTGGCAAACAAATCACTGGCGAAGCATCGAAGCTGCTTATCGTAAATCGCCCTTCTTTGAGTATTACGAATTTGACCTGAAACCAATTTTTGAAAATAAATTTGAATACCTCAGCCAGCTAAACAATGCCGCTTTAAGTAGTATTTTGCAACTAACCGAACTTACTATAAGCAAAGAAGAAAGCAAAGCATACAATCCTAATCCTGAAAAAGATTACCGACCCATTTTAGCAAAAGTACAACTAAGAGAACACAACAAAAACTGCAAACGCTACCAACAAGCATTTGAAGAACGCCATGGCTTTTTACCCAATTTAAGTTGCTTGGATGTGCTATTTAATTTAGGACCTAAGTCAAAAGAATATTTTTTGACGTTGGATACATAAACACCTACTCTGTTCGCTCTAAAATCCACTCGCTTTTATAGCTACATAAATTATTATTGCACGGGCTTGGGTTACCCTCCGATATAATATGAATTTTATTATACCTCAACTCTATTACCTTAAAACGGTCGGGGTATTCTAATGTACCAATATTTATAACTGTGTTGTTTGTTAATGACCAATCGGTTTCTAAAACAAGGTATTCTTTACGCTTTGGTTCATCCACGCCCATTTCCCAGTGCCATTTTCCTTTTAAAACACCACGCTTAGTAACAATAAAAAAGCGTCCGGTTTTGTAAAACTCAAAGCGAGCTTCGTTCTTTTCGTAAGGGAATGGGGTTGTTGGTCATTGATTGGACAATAGAATAAATACTATCGTTTTTGTATTCGGCATAATAAATTGGTTCGCCTTGCGAATTGTAATGCGATTCAAAACCATAGCTCACGTCCCACTTTCCTATTAATCTTTTGTTTCGTGTTCGTAATGAAACCAAAGGATCATCTTCTCCCTTTTTTAAACACGATGATAAAACTACTGTTAACCCAAATGCTAGCAAGGCTGCTGCCGGAAAAATAAATTTGCTTTTCATTATTTTACTATAAAAACAATCAGGGGGTAGACAAATGTAATACAAATAAATTAACATATCAAATTTGCTTCCTTTTAAGTTTGAGAGCGATGGCTTGTGTATTAAAAAACCGCCACTGCATTGAAGACAATGGCGGTTAAGAATAAATACTAAACCTATTTAGTAAACAACATCTCACGGTATTTTGGTAAAGGCCAACTTTCGTCATCCACTATCAATTCGAGTTTATCTACTTCGTAGCGTATTTCTTCAAAATAAGTTTTTACTTTATCGCAATAAGCAGCGGCTTGTTTTTTATGGTCGGTAATGTTGTTAGCTTTTTTGCGCTCTTCCGTCATTTCTTCCACTTTTACTTTAATTGCCGATACGCGCTCCGAAATATCTTTTATCATTTCTATTTGCGATGCCGCTACTTTTTTAAAATCGGCACCATCAAAAATATGTTTAAGTCCTTCCACGTTTTCTATCAGCATGTTTTGATATTTTAGTGCTGTAGGTATAATATGGTTAAGTGCTAAATCGCCAATTACACGGCCTTCTATCTGAATTTTTTTAGTGTAGTTTTCTAAATAGATAGCGTGGCGCGCCTCTTGCTCGCGGTGGTTCATGATGTTAAGCGATTCAAATAAGTCTAACGATTTTTTGCCCACATAAGCATCCAGCGCATCGGGTGTGGTGTTAAAATTACTCAAGCCGCGTTTTTTTGCTTCCGCCCTCCACTCATCGCCATAGCCATTGCCTTCAAATAAAATGCGTTTGGTTTCTTTTATGTATTTAACTAAAATATTAAAAATGGCTACATCTTTATCTTCGCCTTTGGCAATAAGTGCATCCACTTCTTTTTTAAATTGCATTAGCTGATTAGCCATTATGGCGTTAAGCACAGTCATAGCTCCGGCACAGTTAGCCGATGAGCCCACAGCACGGAATTCAAATTTATTTCCGGTAAACGCAAATGGCGATGTGCGGTTTCTATCCGTGTTATCTAAAAGTATATCAGGTATTTTTCCGATGCCGAGTTTTAATGCCGTTTTTTCTTCGGGTGTCATTTTGCCTTTCACTTTTGTTTCTAAATCGGCAAGCACTTGTGTGAGTTGGCTGCCAATAAAAATACTCATGATGGCAGGTGGCGCTTCGTTGGCACCCAAGCGGTGGTCGTTATTTGCCGATGCGATGCTGGCGCGCATCAAGTCATCGTTATCATGCACGGCTTTAATGGTATTGATAAAGAAAGTTAAAAACTGCAAATTGGTTTTAGGAGTTTTGCCGGGCGATAATAAATTTTTTCCCGTGCTGGTGCTCATGCTCCAGTTATTGTGCTTGCCGCTACCGTTAACTCCGGCAAATGGTTTTTCGTGTAATAGCACTCTAAAATTATGCCTGATGGCGGTTTTCTCCATCACATCCATCAGTAGCTGATTATGATCTACAGCCAAGTTACATTCTTCAAAAACCGGAGCGCACTCAAATTGATTAGGTGCTACTTCGTTGTGGCGCGTTTTCACTGGAATACCCACTTTCCAGCACTCTTGTTCAAAATCGCGCATGTAAGCAGCCACTCTATCGGGGATAGAACCAAAATAATGATCTTCTAACTGCTGACCTTTTGCAGGCGAATGGCCAAATAAGGTGCGGCCTGTCATTGCCAAATCAGGGCGAGCGTTATACAATGCCGTATCAACCAAAAAATATTCTTGCTCCCAACCAAGCGTGGTAGTTACTTTGGTAACTTCTTTATCAAAATACTGGCACACTTCGGTAGCGGCTTTATCTAAAGCATTAAGCGCTTTTAAAAGCGGAGTTTTAAAATCTAATGATTCGCCAGTGTAAGAAACAAAAATGGTGGGTATGCAAAGTGTGTTGCTGTAAATAAATGCGGGCGATGTTGGGTCCCAAGCTGTGTAACCACGTGCCTCAAAGGTATTGCGTATGCCACCGTTAGGGAAACTCGATGCATCGGGTTCTTGCTGCACTAATTGGCTGCCGCCAAAAGTTTCAATAGCACGGCCATCTTCTACGGGTGTGAAAAAAGCATCGTGTTTTTCGGCAGTGGTGCCCGTTAGTGGCTGAAACCAATGTGTGTAATGCGTTACGCCTTTGCTCATGACCCATGCTTTCATGCCATTGGCAATTTGGTCGGCCATTTTCCTATCTATTTTAGTGCCTTGTTCTATAGCTGCCATTACGCTGCCATAAGCTTCTTCGCTAAGGAAATTACGCATGGCATCTTTGCCAAATACGTTAGCGCCAAAAAATTCGCTCACTTTATCGGCAGGTAATTTCACATCTACCGGAGTGCGGGTCATTACTTCTTCTAATGCTTTAAAACGGTGGAAAGCCATGTTTTTATGTTTTTTTAGTGGTCAGAGTTAAAAATGTGTTTTCGGGAGCAAACCTACCCATTTTATAGATACACGAACAGAATTTTATAGTGTTTTTTATTAACACCCCCTAAATTTTAGGGTATGTGTAATTAAAATTGGATAAAAGTATATTGCTATGCCATAAAGCAAGGTTGTTTTGCTCCATTTCTATGAAACAATGGGGCATTGTCTCAAAGGTTTACTCTACTCCGAGTAGGGTTTGCTGTATTTGTGGATTAAAACAAAAGATACCACACCACACTCCACTGTTGAAAATTAAAGCCCATTAACCAGTTTTAACATTTTTTATCATTATTTTTATAACTTTATTATACGGTTTACGTTATAAGGATAAAGTTAGTGGCACGTATATTGCCACTACAATAGTGTAAATGAAACAGCGCATCACAATAGTTTTTACATTTTTAGCACTAAGTATTTTTAGTGTTAAGGCGCAGCAATATTACAGCAAGGTAATAAGGAATGGTAAATTATGTACGCTTGTGCCTGCCGTTATTGAAAATGGCGATACCATTGCCTACATGAGTTTGCCCGAAGTAATTATATATGCCGACAGGCCATTCGCTAATGAAAAAGAAAAACAAAAATGGAACAAGCTAAAACGCGATGTGAAAAAAGCATACCCTTATGCAATATTGGCAAGCATTAAATTAAAAGAATACAATGCCAAACTGCTCAACATGAAAACCGAAGTGGAGCGCAAGGCATACATGAAAAAGGCAGAGAAAGAATTAAAAAAACAATTTGAAAAAGATCTAAAAAACTTAACCCTATCGCAAGGGCGCATTTTAATTCGGTTAATTGACCGCGAAACAGGCAGCACATCTTACAGCTTAGTGAAAGATTTAAGAGGTTCGTTTTCAGCTTTTTGCTGGCAAACAGTTGCAGCCGTATTTAATTCATCGCTTAAAGCCGAATACGACCCAACAAAAGGTGAGGATAAAATGATTGAACAAATCATTGGTCTTATTGAGAGTGGTTTAATTTAAAATTCATTCACCGACAGATTACAATAGTTTGTCGCCAAAATTACCCATCTGATTTTTATAACTGTTTGGTGCTTGTATTATTGGTTTTAATTCATTTATTTTATCGTAACAAAAAAACGAAAGTCAAAATGAAAAAATTCCTACTCATTTCATTTGCTGCTATTAGTTTTATATCAGCACAAGCGCAATTAAACTTAACAGTAGCATCGCAATATATATTTGGCAACAACCAAAGTTGTTCAAATATTTGGGGCTATGTGGATGGCCAAGGCAACGAATACGCCCTTGTGGGTGCCGAAGATGGAATGGCAATAGTTAATGTAACTGTTCCCACTAATCCGGTGCTGGTAACACAAATTCCAGGTCCATCGTGCAGTTGGCGCGAGATAAAAACTATAGGTAATTATGCTTATATAACTTCAGAGTGTGGCTCAATAGGTTTGCAGATAGTAAACTTAACGAACCTACCCAGCACAAATTTGGCCGTTGCTACATGGACTCCAAACATTACACAACTTGGCGGAACACTTAGCACTATTCACGAATTACACGCAACAGGCAACAAACTTTATTTATACGGCCACAACTTAGGTAACAAAGGAATTATAATTGCCGATGTAACCAATAACCCAATGGCTCCTACTTATGTGGGCAACTATAATGGCGATTATGTGCATGATGGAGAAGTGAGAGGAAATACCTGCTATGGGGCACATGTATATGGTGGCTATTTTTCGGTGATGGATGTTACAAACCCAGCCGCACCGGTCATTAATCAAACACAAAACACACCAAATAACTTTACACACAATACTTGGACATCTACAGATGGAACAAAATTATACACCACCGATGAAGTGAGTAATTCTTACTTAGCATCTTACGACATAAGCAACATCAATAATATTCAACTGCTTGATAGAGTACAAGTAACCCCGGGCTCGGGCTCTATTGTTCACAATACATATACAATTAATGTAGGCGGAAATGATTACGAAGTGGCATCTTGGTACAAAGATGGTGTAGTGATTGTAGATGTAGGTCGCCCTTCGAATATGGTTGTAGTTGGTTATAACGATATTTATCCTTCGGGCTCGGGTGGTGGCTTTAATGGCACATGGGGCGTTTATCCATATTTGCCAAGCGGAAACATTATTACCTCAAACATTGAAGATGGATTGCGAGTGCTTGCGCCTACTTATGTGCGCGCATGCTATTTAGAAGGAGTGGTTACCGATTTTGTTACCACATTGCCAATTAACGCTGCAACAATCACCATCACATCGTTAAATATTACTGATAACAGTATCTCAAACGGAAACTATGGAGTAGGTACTGCTACAGCCGGAACTTATTCTGTAACATACTCAAAAGCCGGATATATTTCTCAAACATTTAATGAAACATTAACTAACGGAAATGTTACGCTGCGTAATGTTGCATTGGTTCCGTTGGCGCAAATAGCAATTTCAGGTCAGGTTATAAACTCGTGGAATAGCCAGCCGGTGCCTAATGCAAACATTCGTTTGCAAAACAACCAGTTTACATTTGATACTATTTGTGATGCGAATGGCAATTACACTTTTCCGGCAGGATATCCGGGTAACTATACTGTAACGGCCGGAAAATGGATGTATCAAAACAAATGCACTACCAATGTTACAGTAACTCAAAATAATATGCCACCGGTAATGGTTCTCGACTCGGGAATTTTTGATGAATTTACTTGGGATTACGGATGGGTAAGAACCGGTAACGCAGCTACAGGATTATGGCAGCGTGGCGAACCATTAGGAACAACAAATACAAATCCCGGTGATGCTAATCCCGAATTTGATGTGAACTACGATTGCACCGATGAGTGCTATGTAACAGGCAACACAGGAACATCTTCATCGGATGATGATGTGGATGCAGGTTATACTACTATTTCATCGCCAGTGTTTAGCTTGGTAGGATATACTAATCCTAAATTAGAATACGCTCGGTGGTTTTTTAATGCAGGTGGTAATGGTAGCCCCAATGATTCTCTTCGAATATATATAACCAATGGAACAACTACAGTTTTGCTCGATAACGTGAATGCAAATAACACCACGCAATCTACTTGGCTAAATCGCTCCTATTATCTTTCACAATACTTAACGCTTACCAATAATATGCGTATTCGCGTTCGTTGTGTGGATACACCACAAGGTAATTTAGTGGAAGGCGGTTTTGATAGAATGAGAATAGTAGATTCTATTTTTACTGTAGGAGTAAACAACCAAGTGAAAGATTATAAACTTGCCGCCTACCCTAACCCATTTGAAAACACTACTAATATTGAATATCACCTTGCTAACGAATTAAACACCAATGCCACATTAATGGTGTTTGATATGACAGGCCGTGTAGTAAAACAAATTTCCATTACCGGAAAAGATGGTGTTGTAGAAATTAAAGCCGATGTGAACGCAGGCGTTTACTTTGTTAAAATTGTTAACGGCAGCGAAATAACCAAAACAATAAAAATCGTAAAAACTAAATAAAGATTTTACTTAGAATAAAAATCCCGTACTGAAATAACAGTGCGGGATTTTTTATTTTAACACACGCACAATTTTCACAAAACGCCTTGTATAATAAACCGACTCGTTAAACTTAGAAATAATTACACCGCCTTTTTTCGTGTTAGATGAACTGTGCATAAATGTTAGCTCCTCGCCTTTTTCGGATATTACAACAGCCGCATGACCTATTTGCGGATTGTTAACATTGGTACCTCTAAATAATATGATGTCGCCTTTTTCACAATCAATTAAGGGCACTTCGGGCTTTATGGCTCCCATTTCAAATGACGAACGAGGAATGTCCACACCATTGTTTTTAAAAATATAATACACAAAACCCGAGCAATCAAAACCTTTGGGAGAACAACCGCCATACTTATAAGGCGTGCCTAAAAACTGTTTGCCGAAGAAAATAATACTATCTGCTTTTGTTTTTATTGAATCATAAGGAATAGAATCAAGTTCGTTTTCATTTACAAATATATCATAGCTACCCGGTTTTGTAAACGAGGTGCCAAGAAAAAATAAAACAAAATATAAAGGCAGGTATCGCATTTTATTTTTCAGAATTAGCTACGCACGAAGAAAGCAAATCTTCGTACTCTTTATATTTTTCGCGAATTGTTTTAAAATCAACTTCGGTGCTAAACCGCAGAACATCTGCGTAATGCAATTTGTAAATTGCATTACGCAGATGCTTCAATGCTGTTTCGTAATCTTTGTTATGCGCATAACACACAGCCAATAAATAAGCATGTTCAGGATTTGGAGGATCAATTAAACTGTAAAGTTCTAAAAAGCGCAGCGCAGCAATGAGTTCGTTAAATTTCATACTACTTATAGAACTACTATATGCAACCAAACTTAAATAAGCAAGCACCCGTTTATTCACTATGTTTTGTATTTTATCGGATGTGCTTTTGTTCAGCTTAGCTATTTCTGTTTTCCACCAATCAATAGTTTCTTGTTGCATTGCCGAAGCGTACATTTTTTTTTCTTGCTCCTCTATTGCATCGTATTTTTCAATTTCAGCCAATTGTTTTTTGTAACCATCGTTTGCTGCAATTTCCGCCAACTGTTTTTTTAAGGCTTCGTTATCACTCAATCCATCGGTGAACGAAATAATTTTGTTGAGGAAATTATATTGCGCCACATAATCTTGTTTATCCCTATAATTATCGGCAGTTTTTAAGTTTTCACTCACGAACACTTTCACCAGCGAATCGTTAGTTGCAATTGTTTTTGCTCGCATAGCCGAAAACTGAAACCACAGAAATGCATCGTTCATTGTTTCTATTTCGGGCCACTCGTGCTTGCCATCAAATTGCAACAAACAATGATTAAGCCCTGAATTGAAGAGCGCTTTATCCAACATTTTTAATTCAGTTAAATTAAAATCTTGGTTGCCGCAAATTCCCAAAAACTCAAATTTGTTTTGTATTGCCGATTTAACAGGAGGAAATCCTGCTCCGCAACCAGTTACGGCTGATACACCACCAATATAAATAGCTGCACTTGCCGCCACCCTCGCTCCGCCCGAAAAACCGGAAGTGTATATTCTGGTTTCGTCAATCTGCAATCGGTTTTTCACATCTGCAAATAAATCGGTAATTATCTTAATTGTTTTATCATGCAGGTTTCCGTTTTTTGAATTATTAGAACCAACAAGAATAAAATGATGCTGCTCGGCAAGCTGTATATATTTTTTTAATGGTACATGTCCTCTTCCTTGCGGGTCGAATAAAAAAACCACAGGCAATTTTATTTTTCCATTATATGCTTTGGGTAAATACAAACAAAAACGCTGTATCGTATCAGCTTTCAGGCCAATGTTAGGGATAATAACTCCTGTAGCAAAGCTATCTTCTATTTGAGTGGATGAGATTATTTCAGCATTACCTTGTTGCTCATTTATTTTCCGGCTACTATCTATTGAAGATGAACACTGAAAAAAACTAACAGATAAAAACCCCAAATAGATATAAATAATTCTCAGCCGATTCATCCTAATATGTATTATAAGTTATCTTAAAAACAATTCGGTTATTTAGTTTCTCAGCTTTTGTTTTTTCTTTTTGATCGGTGCCGCTGTATTGTTTGAGCGGTGTTGTTAAACCATATCCAATGGTGGTTAATCGCTTTTCGTCTATTCCATTTTTAACGAGGTGTTTTTTTATAGCATTAGCAGCATTAACTGTTGGCTGGCAGTTATCGCACTTTAAGCACGGCTTACCATCGTGTGCGCCTATTTCAATTTTTAATTGCGGATGTGTTTTCAGCAATTTAACAAGTGAATCGAGTGTTTTACTTTGTGTGCCTTTTAGTTCGGTCTTACAATCGTTTGAAAACAAAATATTTCTTCGTGTGAGCGTTGAGCCCACATTAAACTCTTGGTCTTTAAAAGTAAACTCAGCCGGACTGTTTTGCTTATTTGAGAACAGAAAAGCAAAATGAAAAATAAAAAATAAAATTTTAGTCATTGGTTCGTGAAGTTATAAGAATTGATACAGACAACCATCGGCAACTAATCAAAAAATATTCCTACCTTCGTCCGTCCCCTAAAAATTTATGGTAACTGTTATATGAAAAAACTTGTTTTTGCATTTCTATTTTTGTCAGCATATTGGAGTAACGCCCAAGTATTCGACACTGCATTTTGGATTCCGAATGGCCCTGTGCACTCAATATTAAAAAACGGAAACGACATTATTATTGGTGGCGATTTTGATTATGTTGGAAAAGCAACGGGGGCAGGCATTCCTCTCGATACAAATACGGGATTACCCCGAATTCCGAATTTCCCAAAAGTTGAAGGTAAGATTTATGCTGTGGCGGCAGATGCATGGGGCGGTTGGTATATTGGCGGAGAATTTGAATCAGTGGGCGGCATTCCTCGAAAAAATTTGGCTCGCATAAGTAAAACAGGTTTGGTATATCCAACATTTAACCCATCCCCCGATGGTCCCGTTTATGCATTAAAAACAATACCTATAGATTTATCATCAATGGTGCCTCGCCCAAATGTTTATGTGGGCGGCAATTTTACAATTATTGGCGGTAAGCCGAGAAATAGTCTTGCACTATTAAATCCATATAACGGTATTGTTTATGAAGGATGGAAACCAAGTATAAACGGAACTGTTTATTGTCTTGAACTGATTGGTTCGGGTGTGATTATGATTGGTGGCTCGTTTAGTACAGTTGATAATATTCAGCGCTCTAATCTTGCAAAAATAACAGCGTGGACAAACGGTGGAGAATTAAACACACCTCCACACCAAGTTATAGCAAGCTTTAATGCAAACGTGAATGGCCCTGTGCGCGCAATTTATTTTAATACTAACAGATATAGCCTTTATATAGCCGGAAGTTTCTCTGTTGTGAGCAACAAACCGAGAAACTATTTGGCAGAAATAGATTATTCAGATGATACCGCTACTGCCTGGAATCCTAACCCTAATGCGCCTGTATATTGTTTCGCAAGAAAAGACAAGCCAAATAAAAGAGTTCCGGTTGGCCCCCCACCTATTGATGGCAAAATTGCAAATTGGATTATCGAAAACAGTGATACCAATTTTTTGCCAACACAGTATCCAGACGACTTTGATTTGCAAATCCTCGACACTGCCGGTGTAATTGTTGGTGGATTATTTAGCCAAGTATCATCCATTCCGCACAGAGGCATTGCTGAAATAAATTACACTACTGGGTTACCTACTAACTTCAATCCTCAGATAGATGGAGATGTATATACCATAACTTACGACAATAAAAAGAATTTATATATTGGTGGATCGTTCGACAGCGTGGGTCTTCAGCCACATCGCAATATTGCAAAAACTGACTCTAATGGAATAGTGGATGCTGCATTTAATGTTCATTTAAGTGACGCTGTAAAAGTTATTTCGCTTGCTGATAGTGTAGCTTATGTAGGCGGAGATTTTATTTGCAGAAATGGTAGTGTGCGTAAATCAATTGCTATAATTGGAGCTAATGGTCAAGCAAATTCTTTTCAGATGAATATTAATGGACCAGTGTATGCGATGAAACTAAAAAGCAACAACTTGTATTTTGGCGGGAGTTTTACGTCCGTTAATTTACAGACACGAAATAGGATTGCTGGCTGCGATGTAAACAGCTCTCAATTGTTAAGCATAAACCCATCGTGCAATGGCACAGTAAGAACAATGGAGCTTGTAAACAACAAACTTTTTATTGGTGGTTATTTTGGCGCAATTGGCAATTCTACTCGCGTAAATGCAGGTTGTGTTAACTTAACAAACAATACTGTAACACCTTGGAGCCCCATAGCTAATGGAACAATAAATTATTTAAAATACAATAACGGTATAATTTATGCCGGAGGATACTTTACTCAAATTGGAAGCACTAATAGAATGCGCTTCGCAGCACTTGATACAATTGGCGGCTATGCGTACAATTTTTTTGCAACCGACCCTGATGATGGCGTTTACTCCTTTGATTTTTATGGCAGCAGTGCTATTGCGGGTGGCTGGTTTAGCAATGCAGGAGGGAACAACAGAGAAAATATTTTTTCCGCTAACCTTTCAAGTGGTATCGCAACAAGTTTCAATCCCGCTCCCGACAATTCGGTAAGAACAGTTTATGTTAATAACAATAATTTATTTGTTGGCGGATACTTTAATACTATTTATAACGCAAATCGAAAAAGTTTTGCTCAAGTTGATTTAACAAGTGGCACGTTAACAAATTTTGCCCCTTCATTAAATTTTGCTCCGTATGCTTTTTTGCAAGATGGAACTAATTTATATGTTGCAGGCGAATTTAAAGTTATTGATGGCGATGTGCGCGCTTATTTTGCAAAGCTTAACCTTAATTACATTGCATCCACGCCATCTATTTCTTCTCCCGAATCTAATTTCAGTGTCTACCCAAATCCTGCATCTGAGCAAATCAATATCTATTTAGAAAAAACAATTGATACTGATTGTGCAATTGAAATTAGAAATGCATTAGGCGAACTTGTATTTGAAACTACGCTTCGGGCAAACGAAAAAACCAAATCACTAAATATAGCTGTGCTAAAAAGCGGCTTGTATTTTGTTAGTATAAAATCGAAATACAGCGTTGTAACTAAAAAATTTATTAAGAACTAAGCAAAATGTCGAGTGCCAAAAAAGATGTAAAAAAAATAACTACACATGTGCTTCAGGAAATGAAACGCAGGGGCGAAAAGATCAGCATGCTCACTGCTTATGATTTTACTATGGCTAAAATTGTTGATAACGCAGGTATTGATGTAATATTAGTTGGTGATTCGGCATCAAACGTAATGCATGGCCACGAAACCACTTTACCCATTACGCTCGACCAAATGGTGTCGCATGCATCGGCTGTGGTGCGTGCAGTTAACCGTGCATTAATTGTAGTTGATTTACCATTCGGAACTTATCAAGGCAACTCAAAAGAAGCATTAAATTCAGCGATAAGAATAATGAAAGAGTCGGGGGCACACGCTGTGAAGTTGGAAGGCGGAAAAGAAATACGCGAATCAGTAGAACGAATTTTAACTGCCGGAATTCCGGTTATGGGACACTTGGGTTTAACTCCGCAATCCATCTATAAATTCGGCACATATAATGTTCGCGCACGCGAAGAAGAAGAAGCGGCTAAGTTATTAGAAGATGCAAAAATTTTGGAAAAATCCGGATGCTTTGCATTGGTACTCGAAAAAATACCAGCCACATTAGCCGCAAAAGTTGCTGCCGAGTTAGCAATTCCGGTAATAGGAATTGGTGCCGGCAATGGCGTGGATGGACAAGTATTGGTTACACACGATATGCTGGGATTAACATATGAATTTTCTCCGCGCTTTTTGCGCAGGTATTTAAATTTATACGATGAAATAAACGGTGCTGTGAAAAAATACATCACCGATGTAAAATCAAAAGATTTTCCGAATGACCAGGAACAATATTGATAATCTTGAAATTCTTTTTGAAGACAATCACATTATTGCGATAAATAAAAAACCATCAGACATTGTTCAAGGCGATAAAACTGGCGATGTTCCGCTTAGCGAAATTGTAAAAGAATATTTAAGAGTAAAATACCAAAAGCCGGGCGATGCTTACATAGGCGTTACGCACCGTATTGATAGGCCGGTGAGTGGTGCGGTGCTATTTGCAAAAACAAGCAAAGCGCTTGCTCGCTTAAACGAATTATTTCGAGAAAAAAAAATCAATAAAACGTATTGGGCTGTTGTAAAAAACAAACCCGAAGCTGATGCTGCTGCATTAACACATTTTTTAAAAAAAAACGAAGCAAAAAATATCAGTAAAGCTTATCCAAATGAAATAAATGGCGCACTTAAAGCCATGCTTGATTATAAAATTTTATTGAGTTCGGATAATTACCATTTATTGGAAATTAAATTACATACGGGCAGGCATCATCAAATTAGGTGTCAGCTTGCAGCAATTGGCTGCCCCATAAAAGGCGATGTGAAATATGGTTTTAAGAGAAGTAATCAAGATGCGTCTATTCACCTACATTCTCGTTTCACGGAATTTATTCACCCTGTAAAAAATGAAGAAGTGAAAATTATTGCGCCTACACCCAATGAACCGCTGTGGAATTATTTTTCACAAAGTTTAAATAACTAATAATCAAAATTCTTTTTTCTAAGCGATTTTTTTTCGGCATTTAACTTTTTTGTACTAAGTCGCTTTTGTTTTCCTGATTTTGACGGCTTTGATTTAATGCGCTTCTTCTCAACCTTTAATGCTTGTTCAATTAACTGATAGAATTTTTTTATGCACTCTTCTTTGTTTCGCAGTTGCGAACGGTTGCGCACTGATGAAATTAGCAATTCACCTTCCGAATTAATTTTGTTTTTAAGTTTAATGGCAATTCTGCTTTTTTGCTCATCGCTTAATAGCTGCGACTGCTGTAAGTTAAATATCAATTCCACTTTTGACGATACCTTGTTAACATTTTGTCCTCCTTTGCCCCCGCTCCTACTCGTCCGGAAAGTAAATTCAGGATAAAAATTTATGTTTTTAAAATTTAGCATCCCTGCAAATGTAATGTTCAATTTAGTATTTTTGGTTATGCGCTTAATAATTTTACTTTTTCTAATACTTGCATCTGCTTCGCTTTATGCACAAAATAAGCGTAACACAAAAATAGTGCGCGAATATCACGACAGTGGAATGCTTAAAAAAGTAACCGTTATTAAAACATTCGAGCGCGCTATTTTTGAGCCGGGCAATTATTATAAGCGAACTAAAACTTGGGTTAAAGAATATTATGCAAATGGGAAGCCAAAACTTGAAGAGTACAAAAAAACTTGGCTTGGCACATCGGGCAACGGCTGCTACGAAACAATTCACACCATTAAAGAATACAACGAGCAAGGGCAAATTACGCTTGACGAAGAAACCCAATGCGATAAAGGAAAAGTAGTAAACAAATTTTACAACAATGCCGGCAAGGTTACTTTTATAAGAATAAACTATTATTTACTCGAAGGATGATGAAAATAAAACTGCTGTTCATTTTTATTCACAGTACACTAGTTATTTCAGCTCAGAAATTAAATACCGATTCGCTTCAGAAACATTATAATCAAAAAGTAAAAATCTTTCTCGACAAAGAAGGACTGTTAAGCGATTACATTTCAATTACAAAAGATGGCATTAGTTTATACGCATCGGGCGAATTAAAAAATCAAAACAAAAGTGAATTTAATGTACAGTGGAAAAATTTGCTTTCATTAAAAAATGATTTTAAAACGCTAAACCCCGAAACTATGTATGAGCGCTATTGCAAAGGAAATTATAAAGATTACATAATAACAGGTGGTCCAATAGTTGATTTCGCTGATGTAAATACTAATAAACCATTACTTGGAAAAAAAATTGCAATTGACCCTGGTCATATTGGAGGTGATTCATCGGCAGCAAAATTAGAACGAAAGTATGTGAAAGTATATACCGACTCATCAAAAACCAATTACAAGCAACTCATTGAAGGGAATTTAACTTTTGCTACCGCTCTATCGTTAAAACAAAAATTAGAGCAGGCAGGTGCAAGTGTAATGCTTACCCGCATAGAAAACGGTAACAGCTTTGGGATATCGTATACAGAGTGGAAAGAAAAGTATTTTAAAAACACATTGTCTGCCGATTTAAAATCGGGCGAAATATCTTTTAAACAATACAATTACTATTTGAAAAAAGCGAGCGATAAAATAATTTTTCGTGATGTGTTTTTAAAGGCCGACTTAAAAATGAGAGCGATGATGATTAATAATTTTAAACCCGATTTAACAATTGTGATACACTACAATGTGGATGAAGAAAACAAAGGATGGACAAAAACCAGCGACAAAAACTACAACATGGTTTTTGTTCCGGGTTCATTCATGAAACAAGAATTAAATACACAGCATAACCGTTTTGAGTTTTTGCATTTGTTAGTTAGCGCTAATATTTCTAATTCAATAAATGCTGCCGCCTATTTTACCGAAGAATTTAAAAATGTGCTAAATGTGCCGAATGCCTTACCTCAATCGGCCGGTTACTTAACTGAAAGTTGCATACCAACGGATGCTACCGGTGTGTTTTGCCGTAATTTATCACTAACCCGATTAGTGCACGGCACCATCGTTTATGGCGAAACGCTTTATCAGGATAATAGATTTGAACTAAATAATTTATCTGAACCACCTCAAAATATTTCGGGAATGCTTATTAATGCACGACTTGCGCAAGTGGCCCAGGCCTACTACCAAGCAACATTAAACTACTTTACAAATAAGTAGTATTGTTTTTTTCTTTGCTGTATCTTTTTTCGTGTTGCAGCATTATGAGTTTAAAAACGGATACAAATTTCCGATTGTTAAACCATAAAAACTAAAAACCATGGCAGGCACAAAAGAAACTCCGCGTCAGAAAATGATAGGTATGATGTACTTAGTACTAACTGCGCTATTGGCGCTCAATGTATCGAAGGATATTTTAAATGCTTTCATTGTAGTAAACAGTTCGCTTGAAAAAACAAACGAAAACTTTACATCGCAAGTTAATGGCCAGTATGCCGAATTTGAAAAAGCAAAAAAAATAGATCCTAAAAAAGTAAAAGAAAATTATGATAAGGCGCAAAAAGTGAAAACAATGGCTGCCGATTTAAGTGCATTTATAAACGATGTGCGAAAAAAGATGATTGCCAATACCGAAGGCATAACAGAAGAACAGTCCGACACAAGCACATTAACTTACGTGCGAAACAAGGACAATTATGATGCGCCTACTTATTTGATGATTGGCGAAAGCGAAGATGGCTCAAAAGGATTATCGCGCGAATTAAAAAACAAACTGATGAAGTACAAAGAAGAGCTGTATTCGTTTATTGAAACGAAAGACAAAAAAGATTTCAGGATTTCGATAAATACCGATGACCCAAAGAACAGCGAAACAAATGAAAATTGGGAGATGAACAATTTTTTTCACACACCACTTGTAGCATCGGTTACTATTTTGTCGAAACTGCAAACGGATGTTAAAAAAGCTGAATCGGATGTGGTAAATTATTTGTTGAAACAAGTTAGTGTAGATGATTTTTTATTCGACACAATTGCTGCTCGAGTTATTGCAGGCAGCAACTATGTTTTGCTTGGCGAAGAATACAATGCCGATATTTTTGTGGCAGCTTTCAGCAAAACACAAAATCCGAAAGTATTTGCAGGTGATTATAATTTTCTATCGCAAAAATTTAACAAAACACCCGATAGTGTTTTAACTGCAAACGGAATGGGGAAATACAAAGTGAAAACTACGCAAGAAGGTATTTTTAAATATGGGGGAGAAATCACAATTGTTTCGCCACAAGGGATTAAAAAAGTTTTTCCGTTTGAATCGGAATATATTGTGGCAAGACCATCAATGGTGGTTTCGGCAGATAAAATGAATGTGTTTTACTTGGGTCTTCCCAATCCGGTTTCTATATCGGTGCCCGGAGTGCCCGATGAGAATGTGAAAATACAGATTGAAAATTGCACTTACACAAAAATAGGTGCCGGGAAATACGATGTAACACCAACTAAAACCGGAAAGTGCAAAGTAACGGTATCTGCAAATGTGAATGGAACAATACGCGTGATGGGCACTATTGATTACCGTGTGCTGGCGCTGCCAAAACCAATGCCGGTACTTGCAAACGTGGTGGGAAGCGGAATATTAAAATACTCAAACTTAAAAGCTGATTTTGAAGTAAAAGCAAAATATGACGATTCGTTTGTGTATAATGCCAAGCCGGTTGTAAAATCGTTTAAAGTGTTTTACTACAAAAATGGAATGGCAGTATCTGAAGATGTAAATGGAAAAATGCTGTCGCGCGAACTTGTAGATAAAATTGGAAAACTATCAAATGGATCAACTATATATATAGATGAAATAAATGTGCTGGGCGCAGATGGCATTCCGCACAAATTGTATATGAAAATGACTTTGCAAAAATAGTTGCCGGCAGCGAGCGCAGGGCAAATCTCTTGACCAGATGAGGTAACAGTTGTAATGCTCTGCGCTTATTTTAATTCACTTTTAATTTCACCGTTGGCTTAGGCAGACGCTACGGCAATGCAGGCGTGGCCACGTAGTATTCTGCGTTATTTTTCAATCACAAAAATAGTACACACCCACAATTTTGTTTAACACAGCCAGCGCCATATCTACACGTTAGTTTTTCCATCTCATTGCTTCTAAATTTATTTCCTCAGCAACAGTAGCAAAAAGAGGAGCACGATGTCACTAACCTGCACTACTGCCGCCCACTTTAAATCCGAGTTGGCTGCCGGTGGAGCGCTTTTCTTTTATTTCAAATTCTTTTACATCATCAATGGTTAGCCAGCTAAGCATATCGTGGGTGCGTGCCGATGAATCCATGCTTGCCAAACGTAAATTTTGATTTTTAACAGACTCGCCCACTACCTGGCGCACAGTGCGCGCATTACCGAAATGTTTATCGCGGTTAGCGTGCAGGAAATCAAAATAGTTTTGCAAATGCGTTGCCGTTTCGGTATCGGGTTTTATTTTTTCCTTTGCCAAAATGCGCAGTGCTATTTGATACATATCTGCCGGGTTGTAATCTTCAAAATGAAACGTACGGTCGAAACGTGATTTTAATCCGGGATTAGATTCAATAAATTTGTTCATGTTATCGGGATAACCGGCTACAATTACACCAAATTGTCCGCGCAAATCTTCCATGCGTTTTAAAATTATCTGAATTGCTTCTGACCCAAAATTGCCGCTTTGCCCTTGCGATGAGCCATCGGTTAATCCATAAGCTTCGTCAATAAACAATATTCCACCCATTGCTTCTTCAATTTTTGCAGCAGTTTTTGGAGCCGTTTGCCCTATATATCCCGCAACCAATCCTTCGCGGTCAACTTCCACAATATGGCCTCGCTCAAGCAATCCTAATCCTTTATAAATTTTAGCAACTATGCGTGCAACGGTGGTTTTTCCAGTTCCCGGATTTCCGGTAAACACCGAGTGCAACGAAAATTTATTGAGCACATCTTTTCCCATCTCGCGGTAAAAGCGAGCTAATTTTACAAGTTCGTTAATTTCTGCTTTCAAATTATCCATGCCCACTAATTCATTTAACTCGCCTAATCCTTCTTTCAGCAATTTATCATCTACATCTAATTTTAATTTTTTCTTGCCGTGTGCTGCAAATACTTTGCGTATGTCTTCGGCATCTATCAAGCTCATTTGCTCGGCAGTTAGATTTGCCAAATCAGGATGTTTCATCAGGCGCAATCCTAATTCCTCTTTTGCCTCGTTAATAATTCCGTAAACAAAACGCGCATTGCCAAATGTATTATCACGGCCGCGATAAGCATCTATCAGCATTTCATCTAAAAACGATTTTGCTTCGGGCACCAATGTTACTTTGTATTTATTGCAAGCAAAGTCGGCAATTTTTGATAGCTCTTCGGGCAAATAATCTTCGAAATGAAAATAATGTCCAATGCGCGATTTCATTCCCGGATTGGTTTCTACAAAGCCTTTCATTTCTTTGGGATAACCTGCGTACATTATCGCCAAGTCGCCTTTGCCATCACTCATTTCTTTAATTAAAATTTCGAGTACTTCGTGTCCGAAATCGTTTTTATCTTCTTTGGCTCGACTTAGAGAGTATGCTTCATCAATAAACAATATTCCGCCACGGGCTTCGTCTATTATTTTTTTAACCTTTGGCGCAGTTTGGCCTATGTACTGCGCCACCAAATCGCTGCGGTCAACCTCTTTGACATGGCCTTTGCTAAGCAAGCCCATTGATTTATATATTTTGCCAAGCATATTTACTACCGTAGTTTTTCCCGTTCCCGGATTTCCGGTAAATACGCTGTGCAAGTTCATAGCTGTATTATCATCAATACCTTTGTCTTTACGCAATTGCGCAAACTTTATGTTGTTCATTTGGTCGCGCACTTCTTTCTTAATATTCTCCAAACCAATAAGTGCATCTAATTTTGCAAGTAATTCTTCTATTGTTTCGCCTTCTTTGTTTTGAGTAGCTGCTCCGTTACCCGATGCGCCTTTTACACCACCCACCGATTGCACTGCTTCTTCAAATGATGTAATAATATCGGGCTGCCCTTCTTCGTAAGCATCGCCTGCCTCAAATGGAACAACGCACATCAGCTTATCCATAAATACAATTTCGAGTGTGTATTTATCATCTTTCCACGAACCGCCCGTGCTATTTCCCCATCCACCGTGAATAGTGTAAACCTGATTGGCTGTGTTAGCTTTCACAAATACATTTCTAATATCTTGTCCTTTAGGCTGACCGGCATCATCGTAAAAATTAAAAAACACCTCGCAGTAATAGTCTTTATCGGTTTTGTTTTTGAAACCAAAATTTACCCACAAGTAGCGTGTATCTTTTTGACTTATTTTTTTATAAAACTTTCCGTCCGATTTTCCATCGTAGTCGCCTTCGTATAGCTTTACATGTTCAATATCAAAATACGGGTTGAGTTTAGAAGTTACTTCGCCCACATCTTCTACATAAAAGCGCGAAGTGGCTACTAATTGTCCGTCAATATAAGCTTCCCAATCGTAATCGCCTCTGAACCAAAATGCACCTGCCGTAGCATTTCCCCATCCATCGCGGATGTAAACAATGTTCTCGTCTATTTTCACTTCTTTCTCCACATCGTAATTACAAAGTTCTTTGCGGTTACCCTTATCTACCGAAAAACATTTGTAAGTAACTTTACATTTCCAGCTCTCTTCATCAAACAATTTATTATAAAACGAAAACTCTGCACGTATGTAGGTAGTTTCGGCACGCTCGAAAACGGTGCGGTATTTTTTGGTGCTGCCCGCCATCCATTCATCGCTGCTGTATATTTTTAGCTCTTTAAATTTGTATTTGGTAAAGTTTTTATTGTCCGATTTTTTTTCTTCCTTCGGTTGCTCGTTTTCTTTTTTCTCGTTGTCTTTATTTTTTTTGCCCCAAAACATATTTCTGATTTTTTAGTGGTTGATTATTTAGGATAAGATTGAAAGAGTGTTATTTAAAAGGGAATTAAAAATAGAAAAACAAACCGAAAATAAAAAACATATTTCGCTTTTGTGGATAATTAATTTGAAGGTGATTTTGTGTTATTTGTTTTAAATTGCGAGAAATATCTCCAAACTATGCTTTTTAGATTTATATTTTTATCTTTTACAATTTTCAAATACGGCTTTGGACAAGAACCAGTTAAGCAATACCCAAAACCGATGAAAAAATTAATTGAGCGGATTACTCCTATTGGCGATACCATTATTGCCGAGTATATCAGTAACGAAAACTTTAACCAAGAATCAGCCATAAGTGAGCAACACAAGTATTACTCGCAATTTAATTTCACAACTCAAGAGCAATGGGATTCGCTTTATGCTACCAAAAATCCAAATGCTGTTTCTGCAAAAAAGATAAAAAGCCAAGGTGGCTGTAATCTAAATAAAATTGTATTCGGCTGGAATCCTTACTGGATAAGCTCTTCACAATACAACAATTATGATTACTCACTGCTTAGTGATTTGAGTTTTTTCTCGTATGAAGTCAATGCGAATACCGGTGCCGCAAACACAACAAATGGTTGGATGACTAACGGTGCTGTTACAAATGCGCAAAACGCAGGGTGCCGAGTAAATTTATGTGCCACCCTCTTTGCCAATCACGCTACTTTTTTAAACAGCACGAGCGCTAAAAATAATTTTATCAGCACCATCATATCACTTGTGCAGCAACGCAATGGTAATGGCGTAAATATAGATTTTGAAGGAATGGCAGCAAGCAACCGCAATGCATTTGCAGGTTTTATGGTTCAACTTGGCAATCAGTTGCACGCTGCTATTCCGGGTTCGCAATTATCTATCGCACTACCATCGGTTGATTGGGGAAATGTAATGGATGTGCAAACGATGGGCTCGGCAGTAGACTTGTTTTTAATAATGGGCTACGATTATTACTGGCGCGGAAGTTCAAACGCTGGTCCTGTTTCGCCACTAAATCATGGCAATTTTTGGAACGGAATAGATTGCAGCCGTTCAATAGTTTATTATTTGGATGCAGGCGTGCCGGCAAATAAATTAGCGCTTGGCGTGCCGTATTACGGATATGATTGGCCCACAACAAGTAATGCTTTAAACTCAACCACCACCGGGCAAGGCACATCCGTGGTATATTATAATGCAATACCCAATTCGCAAAACTATGGCCGAATATGGGATGTAGCATCATCTACACCACATTACACTTATAACAGCAGCGGCTGGCGACAATGTTTCTATGATGATGAGCAAAGTTTGACCTCTAAATACGAACGAGTAAATTTTTTAAACCTTGCCGGAATAGGAATTTGGGCATTGGGTTATGATGATGGCTATGTGGCCTGCTGGGATGCAATAAAAAATAATTTTACCAATTGTGCAGCACCACAACCCTGCTCTGATACCATTACCGATATTGGCGGTCCCGGTGATTATTATGATGATGAAAATTGGACCTATACCATTGCTCCCCAAGGAGCGCAACAAGTTACGCTCAGTTTCAGCAGTTTTGATTTAGAAACAAATTATGATTTTCTTTACGTCTATGATGGGCCAACTATTACAAGTCCGCTGATTGGAACTTATACGGGCAATACAAATCCAGGAACATTAACCGCCACAAGCGGACAAATGACTTTGCGATTTACATCAGATGGAAACACAACAAACCAGGGCTGGACTGCTGTTTGGAATTGCATTAGCGATAACATTTCGCCTACTACTGCCATTAATACTTTAGGTACATGGCAAACAGCAAACTTTAACGCATACTTTAACGATCAAGATAACCAGAACGGCAGCGGTGTTGAAAAAGCATTTTATCAGGTGATAGATTATGATGGTGCCGATTGGCGTGCAAATAATACACAGGGTTTTTTTTACGACAATTTTGATTTAATTACGATTAACAGCGAGTGGACATCCGTTACAGGAACTTGGGCAATTAGTAATCAGGTTTTAGAGCAATCTGACCAAAATTTAAGCAATACCAACATTTATGCTTCGCTTACCCAAAACCTATCCAATAAATATTTATACAAATGGAACGGAAAAATAGATGGCACGAGCAATAACCGCAGAGCCGGCTTTCACTTCTTTTCAGATAATGGAAATTTAACCAACAGAGGTAATTCTTACTTTGTTTGGTTCAGGTTAGACCAAGGCACTTGCGAGTTTTACAAAGTAGTAAACGATATTTTCACTCTACAACAAAGCGTACCTATGACAATAGTGGCTAACCAATGGTACGAATACAAAGTGATTTACGATAGAATTACAGGTGAAATTCAAGTGTATCAGGACAACACCTATATTGGCGCATGGGCAGATACATCGCCTTATAATAATGGACAATATATTTCTTTTCGCAGCGGTAATTGCAATTGGCAAGTTAACGACTTGCGTATTTACCGCTCACGTGCTACAAATGCTGTAAGTACAATTTCAGTTGGCAATTGTGCATCATGTATGATTCGTTATCAAAACCAAAACCCCATTTCTCCATCGGGTAAACTATGTTCAATCGTTCGCGATTCAGCCAATAATTTCTCAACCGTTTACACGCATGATGTAAATATAGATTGGACTCCGCCTGATAGTGTTTTGGTTTTTGACGGCACCATTACTGATATTGATACCATCTATAACAACAATACGCAATACGACTTGTTTTACACAGTTTCCCAAGATTCAAATTCGGGTTTAGCGCAATACTATTATGCCATAGGCACTTCGCCCAATGCAGCAGATGTGGTTAACTGGACTACAAATCAGTTAAACTTAAATACACAGATTACATCTTTAAACTTGAATTACAACCAAGTATATTACGCATCAGTTAAATCTGAAAATGCTGCCGGATTAATATCAAACAGTACATCGTCAGATGGATGTATAATCCTGAACAATTCGGCCATAAACGAAAATAATTTTGATTACGGTTTGAACTTATTTCCCAATCCTTCAAATGGGAACAGTACACTTCATTTATTTTTAAAAAGTAAGACTAATTTGAGCATCATTTTAACCGATGCGCTCGGGCGAAAAATTGCGACACTTGCCGATACAAATGATGCAATGGGCGAATACACTTTAAACATTAACACAAAGCAATTAAATTTGAAAGAAGGAGTCTATTTCATAACAATTAGCACAAACAAAACACAATCAATTAAACTAATTATAACTTACTGATATGATTACAAAACTACTGCCCGCAATAATTTTAGCTTTTACATTTTTTACTGCTAACGCTCAATGGACATCACAACAATCAGGCATCACCACCGAGTTACGCTCCGTTTATTTTGCTGATGAATTAAAGGGCTGGGCTGTGGGCATAAATGGCGTAATACGTTATACCACAAATGGCGGTAGCACTATTTGGACATCACAAATGTCAACCACCACACTCAATTTAAACTGCATTATGTTTTTATCGAACGGAACTACTGGCTGGCTTTGTGGCGATGGTGGCACCATTGTAAAAACCACTAACAGTGGAACGCTGTGGACTGCGCAAACAAGTGGCAGTAGCCAAAATTTACAATCAATTTATTTTACAGATGCTAACAACGGCTGGGCTGTAGGGCAAAGCGGAACCATACTTTACACCTCAAACGGTGGCACTAATTGGTCTGCCCAAACAAGCGGCACCACACAAAATTTATACTCAGTACAAATGACATCATCAACCACCGGCTATGCCTGCGGAAGCAATGGCGTTTTTCTTAAAACTACCAATGGCGGAACCTCATGGACATTGCAATCCACAAGTGTTAATGATACATTAAAAACGCTTCATTTCCCCTCTGCGGCCAATGGCCATGTGTTTGGCTCGGCTGGTGTTGGCAAGTTTACCGATGGCAATGGAACATTTACAAACGCAAAACCAAACAATAACAAATCAATCAATGGCACTCATTTTCCTAACGATACAATGGGTTGGGTTGTTGGCGATTCAGGAAAAATTTATAAAACCATAAACAATGGCAGCAGTTGGGTAATGCAAACATCGTTAACTACACTAAGTTTAAAGTCGGTTTATTTCCCAAGTGATACGGTGGGTTACGCAGTTGGCAGAAATGGAATCATCAGAAAATTGGTTTTCAACTTACCTAATTCCGGATTGAGTATAGGCGACTATAATTTCGATCCATTAGAAATGAGTATTTACCCAAATCCGGCAAACGAAAACACTGTGCTCACCATTAATGCTAAGCTACAAGGCAATTGCTTCATAAAAATTTACGACATAACCGGAAAAGAAATTGCAACCATCACCAAACAACTTATTAAAGGCAGTAACCTATTAGCCATTTTCGATTATATTGCCAATATTGAAAAAGGTATTTACTTTGTATCTGCTACGCTTGCAAATGCCACCGGCACTAAAAAACTAATTGTTAAATAACCGTTATGCTACACAAATTAATTTTCCCATTAATGCTTATTGCAGGATCAATTAGCGCACAAGAAATTGCACCCAAAGATGTTCCGGCACCCGTGTTTGCTAAATTCAATGCTTTTTATGGCGATGCAAAAAAAGTGAAATGGGAAAAAGAAAACGAGCGCTACGAAGCTTCGTTTAAAGATGCCGCAAAAAAGAAAATGAGTATCACTTTTAATGCCGATGGAAATATTTATGAAAAAGAATGGGAAGTGAAAAAGAAAGAATTGCCCAAAACAATTGCCGATAGTTTGATGAAAAAATTTCCGGCAGCTAAAATTTTAGAAATAGAAAAAATTGACCGTAGCGGCCTTGTTTTATTTGAAATAGAAACTGCTATTGAAGAAAACAAAATAAAAAAAGGTTACGCCATTTGCTTTACCGAAGACGGTAAGCTTTATACGAAAGAAGAAATAAAGCTCGAAAACAAAAAAAACAATAAGCCGAAGGCGTAGGTTAATTTACTTCCAGCGCTTGCTTTTGGTAAAGTTCGTAATAACTGCCATGCTTTTTCATAAGTTCGTTGTGGTTACCTTGTTCAATAATTTTTCCGGCATCAAGTACAATTATACTATCGGCATTTTTAACCGATGAAACTCGGTGGCTGATGATGATGCATGTTTTATTCAGCATTATTCGTTTAAGGTTATTCAAAATTTCCTCTTCCGTTTCGGTGTCAACTGCCGATAGGCAATCGTCAAAAATTAAAATGCTTGGCTCGTGAATAATTGCACGGGCAATAGAAATTCGCTGTTTTTGTCCGCCCGATAATGTGATTCCGCGCTCGCCCACCATCGTTTCAAACCCATCGGTGAAAGACTTAATATTATCGTAGATGGCGGCATCTTTTGCTGCCTGTTTCACAACAGCTTCGGTAACTTTAGTTTTATTAATTGAAAACGAAATATTGTTTGCAATCGTTTCAGAAAATAAAAAAACTTCTTGTGGAACATAACCAATTTGCGAACGCAACGATGCTAACGAGTGTTGCCTTATGTCTTTTTCATCAATGCAAATAGAACCGGAATTAGCATCATAAAGGCGCACCAATAAATTAGCAAGCGTAGATTTTCCGCTGCCCGTTTTTCCTATAATAGCTAATGATTGACCTTTATTAAGTGTGAACGAAATATTTTGCAGTGCGTTAATTCCGGAATCGGGATAAGTGAACGATACATTCTTAAATTCAATTTTGCCTTCTATTTCAGCAGCAGTACTATTTGGTTTCGAGTAAATTTCGGGCTGAGTATTTAAAAATTCATTAATGCGCTGTTGTGATGCTGCTGCACGTTGAATAAGAGATGTAACCCAACCAAGTGATGCAATAGGCCATGTTAACCTATTGATGTACAATATAAACTCGGCTACGTTGCCCATTGTAATATTCCCGTTTATGGCCTCGATACCGCCAATGTAAATAGTAAGCAAAGTGCTTAAGCCGATGAGCGTAATCATAAAGGGCTGAAATAAAGCCTCTGTTTTTACAAGCGATAAATTTACTGAGCGATATTCGCTCGATTCATCAGCAAAATTTTTAGCGTTATCATTTTCTTTTGCATACGATTTTAAAACTCGTATTCCTGAAAATGCTTCTTGTGACAAGGTGGACAGATAGGACTGCTGCCGCTGAACTTTTGTACTTTTCTTATTGATAACATCGCTCACTTTATATATGCTAAACGCCAAAACAGGTAATGGCAAAAGCGCATAGAGAGTTAGTTTAACATCCACACTAAGCATCACAATTATTGTCAACACAAAAGTACCGAGCGTATTTACAATGTACATAATAGCAGGGCCAATATACATTCGCACACGGCTTACGTCCTCACTTATTCTGTTCATTAAATCGCCTGTATTGTTACGCTTGTAAAAATTCAAATCAAGTTTTTGATAATGTGCATATATTTCATTTTTTAAATCGTATTCTATCAGTCGCGACATTACAATAATGGTTTGGCGCATAAAAAACATAAACAAACCCATGAGAGCTGCTGTGCCAATTATGAGCAAACCATAGTACAACATTTTGTCGCTTATGCTCACGCTATCAATGTTTTCGTTAGCGCGATTAGTTACCACGTAATCTACTGCTAAGCGCACATACTTAATTGAATCAACAGCAAAGTAATTTGACAACCCAACAAATAAAATACCGAGCAGCAACCTAACCTTGTATTTAAAGAAAAATTTATTGAGATAACTGAGTGATTTCAATACTAAAAACTTTTGAAATTAAGCGTTTATAAACTTATTAAATGGTATTGCTACAATAAAAATTCCCATAATTTTGTCGCGCCTCAAAAGTAGGTAAATAATACAAAGCATAATATTTTCCTTAATCATAAATAACATGGAAATTAGCACGAGTACTTTAACAGCAGAAAATCCGGTGATTGCCAACATGGGCATTTTTAACCACGAACAATTGGTTTTTTGCAACGATAACGAAACAGGATTAAAAGCAATTATTGGCATACATAACACAGTGCTTGGCCCCAGCTTAGGCGGCACACGCATGTGGAAATACAATAACGAAACCGAAGCAATACGCGATGTATTGCGCCTATCGCGCGGAATGACTTACAAAGCATCCGTAGCCGGATTAAACTTGGGAGGCGGCAAAGCTGTTATTATAGGCGATAGCAAAAAAGATAAAAACGAAAAATTCATGCGCAAGTTCGGGCAGTTTGTTAATTCGCTTGGCGGAAAATACATTACAGCCGAAGATGTGGGAATTGGCACCCAAGATATGGAATGGGTTAACAAAGAAACAAAACACGTTACCGGTTTGCCCGGAAAAAGTGGCGACCCATCGCCTGTTACTGCTTACGGTGTTTATCATGCGATGAAAGCATCTGCAAATGAACGCTGGGGAAACGATAGCTTGGCAGGAAAAAAGGTGATGGTGCAAGGCATAGGTCATGTAGGCGAATATTTGGTAAAATATTTAACAGATGAGGGCGCGATAGTATTTATAAGTGATATTAATGAAGAGCGACTTGCTGCTGTGAGCAAAACATACAAAGCCGAAGTGATAGCGCTTAACAATGTGTATGATATTGAGATGGATATTTACGCTCCGTGCGCATTGGGTGCAACGGTTAATAACGATACGCTTAACCGCTTAAAGTGCAGTATAATTTGTGGCGCTGCTAATAATCAACTTGCCGATGAAAAAACACACGGTGTTGAAGTACTTAAAAAGGGAATTATATATGCTCCGGATTATGTTGTGAATGCCGGTGGCTTGATTAATGTATCAACCGAAATAAGCGGAATGAGTACTGATGAAGCAATGAAATTGGCACAAAATATTTACAACACCACATTAAATATCTTTAAAGTAGCTAAAGAAAAAAATATACCTACTTATGCCGCAGCAAACCAAATTGCTGAAAAGCGCATTGCCGATACATTATCAAAAAAATAAAACAAAAACAGATGCTAAGCCGCAGATATTTAAGAATAAAAGTGATGCAAGGATTGTATGCTTACTTCCAGGCAGATGATGCAGAAATATCGAGAGGAGAAAAAGAAATGTTTGTGGCTATTGATAAAATAAATGAACTGTACCACTATTTACTTTCATTACTACCTGAAATAAAATTTAATGCAGTTAGGTTAATTGAAGAATCGAAAGCAAAACGATTACCAACTAAAGAGGACTTAAACCCAAACATTAGATTCATTTCTAATCCGGTTTTTAAATTACTAGAAAGCAACAAAGCGCTCACACATTACTGCACAAAGCAAAAATTAAGCTGGCAAAACGAAGGTGAGTTGACACGGAAATTATTTGCTCAAATACGCGCAGCCAAAGAATACACCGATTACTTGGCAAAAGACTTAACAACATTTGCCGATGACAAAAATTTTGTAGCCGAAATTTACCGCAATTACATTTCCACATCCGAACTGTTAGAACAATACTTAGAAGACCGCAGTATTTTTTGGGCCGATGATTTTGATTATGTGAACTCAATGGTTTTAAAAACAGTTGAAAGCATAAACGCAACTGATAACGAAAACACAGCACTATTACCGCTTTACAAAAACAAAGAAGAAGACACCTCTTTTATGGTTGACCTTTTCAGGAAAACTATTTTACACGATGATGAAAATCAAAAAATTATTGCTGAAAAAGTAAAAAACTGGGAAGTGGATCGCATTGCAATGATGGACATTTTATTGATGAAAATGGCTGTAACCGAGCTCATGTACTTCCCTACTGTTCCGGTAAAAGTTACACTCAATGAGTACATCGAAATTTCTAAATTCTTCAGTACACCTAAAAGCAAAATGTTTATCAATGGTATTCTTGATAAAATAGTACAAGAATTTAAAGCAAACGGCAAAATAGCAAAAACCGGACGTGGACTAATGGAGTAATTATTACCTTAGTTTCTGCTAACATTCTAAATTTTGAAATTCAAATTAGTATCTGATTATAGTCCAACTGGCGACCAACCCACTGCAATAAAACAATTGACAGAAGGTATAAAAAACAACTTGTCTTACCAAACACTGCTGGGCGTAACAGGTTCAGGAAAAACATTTACAGTAGCTAATGTGGTGGAACAAATACAGCGCCCCACACTTGTACTTAGCCACAACAAAACATTGGCAGCACAGTTATATGGCGAGTTCAAACAATTTTTCCCAAACAATGCAGTAGAATATTTTGTTTCGTATTACGATTATTATCAGCCCGAAGCATTTATCCCCACTACAAACACTTACATTGAAAAAGACTTGGCAATAAACGATGAAATTGAAAAGTTGCGCCTAAGTGCCACATCTGCTCTGCTTTCCGGCCGACAAGATGTAATCGTGGTTTCAAGCGTATCGTGTATTTACGGTATGGGAAACCCGGCTGAGTTTAGCAAAAATGTAATTCACATTAAACGAAGCGATGTTATTTCACGGAACAAATTTCTTTTCATGCTCGTGGGCGCACTTTACTCGCGCACCGATGCTGAATTTATGCGCGGAAATTTTAGAGTGCGTGGCGATAATGTGGACATAAACTTAGCGTATGCCGATTATTCTATCCGTGTTGGCTTTTTCGGTGATGAAATAGAGGAAATTGAAACTTTTGAAACTTCAACAGGAAAAATTATCGAACGCTTTGAAAGTATAAATATTTATCCGGCAAATATTTTTGTAACCACGCAAGACTCAATGAAGGCGGCAATTGTGCACATACAAAACGATTTACTGAAGCAGGTTAATTTTTTTCGCGACAACGGGAAACCATTAGAAGCAAAACGAATTGAAGACAGAGTAACGCACGATATGGAAATGATGAAAGAAATTGGCTACTGCTCGGGCATTGAAAACTACTCGCGCTATTTTGATAACCGCTTGCCGGGACAACGCCCTTTTTGCCTTTTAGATTACTTTCCTAAAGACTTCCTAATGGTTATTGACGAAAGCCATGTTACACTGCCTCAAATACGTGCCATGTACGGAGGCGACAGATCAAGAAAAATAAACTTGGTAGAATATGGTTTCAGATTACCTGCAGCTATGGATAACCGTCCGCTAAAGTTTGATGAATTTGAAACACTGCTCAATCAGGTAATTTATGTGAGTGCTACACCAACAGAGTTTGAGTTAGAAAAATCCGAAGGGGTTGTGGTTGAACAATTAATAAGACCAACCGGCCTTTTAGATCCACTTATTGAAGTGCGCCCATCGCTAAATCAAATTGATGATTTATTGGATGAAATAGATAAAATTGTGAAACGCGATGAACGTGTGTTGGTTACTACACTCACAAAACGTATGGCAGAAGAGCTTTACAAATACATGAATAATTTGGGTGTTCGTTGTCGTTACATCCACTCCGATGTAGATACACTTGACCGTGTAGAAATTTTACGCGATTTACGATTGGGCATGTTTGATGTATTGATAGGAATAAATTTATTGAGAGAAGGATTGGATTTGCCCGAAGTTTCGTTGGTAGCAATTTTAGATGCAGATAAAGAAGGATTTTTACGCTCGGAACGAGCAATGGTGCAAACGGTGGGGCGCGCTGCCCGAAACATTAACGGCAAAGTAATTATGTATGCCGATAAGATGACTAATTCAATGCAAAAAACAATTGACGAAACCGAGCGCAGAAGAAAAAAACAAATTGAATATAACTTTGAACGAGGATTGGTTCCGAAACAAATTGTAAAATCAAAAGCAGATATTTTTGGCCAAACTACCGTGGTTGACTCAAAAGGAAAACTGAACAAAGCATATATTGAGCAAGATAGCATTAACTATGCTGCCGATCCTGTAACTCAATACATGACTAAAGAACAGCTCGAGAAAAGAATAGCGCAACTTAAGCGCGAAATGCAAACTGCTGCAAAAGAATTAGATTTTATTGAAGCTGCACGCCTTAGAGATGAGATGAAAGCGATGGAAGATTTGTTTAAAATAAAATACGGCAGTTAGTAGTGGCTTAGTAATAAAAAATCAAATGGTGCCCACAATGCACATTTAATTCCCGATTGCTTTAGCGCTTCATTAGCCCACACATTGCAAGTGTAAAACAAACTATAAGTTCCATTGGCATCATAAAAATTGTCATTCGCACCGTACCCACTATCGCTAATTATCAAAAACCCACCGGTGCTGCCATCCACTTTAAATGATTGCAAAATAAAATCACATAATTTTTTGTATTGTTCGTTACTGATATAAATTGACTTGGTGTTTTCACCAACATTAGGTTTCTTACTTCTGCACGTAACATGCATTGCACTTGTGCTTAAGCAAAACGCAGCATTAAATGCAGTTGAAAATTTCAAATCGCTCCATTGCGGAGTGTTCAGGTAAAATCCTTTATCGCCCCAGCCCATTGCTATGTATTTAAAATCGGGCGATACATTTTTAAAGTCATGATAATTTATCTTCTTCCTCCAATTGCAAATACTGTTATCGGCAGGCACCACTATATCAGTATGCACACCATTTGATACCAAAAATATTTCTACCCCGCTTTTATCTTCCACAAAATTTCGGTTAGCAGTACTATAACCTAAGTAGAAAACAAAAAAGAAATAGGTGAAAAGGAATACGAATACAGTGGCAATAATTTTTTTTAGAAAAGAAATAAGAATCATCAATTACAATTTGATTTGATTAGTTTTTCCACCTCGTTGCCATAAATTTCTGTGAACTTTAATTCTTTTGCTTTGTATAAATCATCGCAAGCTTTTTTAGTCTTATTCATTTTCAAATAAACTAACGCACGGTTTCTGAATGCAAAACTATTAGTACCATTAATCTTAATTGATTTATTTATATCCGCAAGTGCCTCATCGTATTTCCCTATCATCATCAAAGCGTAACCACGATTATTGTAAGCGTAAAAACCTTCCGGATAAAATTTTATAGTTCTGTTAAAATAGTAAATTGACTCTGCATAATTTTTATACATTGATAAAAAGAAACCCATGTTGGTAACAGATATTAGCGAATTGGTATCTATGTAGTAACCCTTTTTAACACTATTTAATGCGCCCAAAGTATCGCCAAGGCCAAGCAACGCTATTGCCATTTGGTTATAAATGTCTTCGTTTAACGAATCGTATTTAATTGCTTTTTTCAAATCTTGCATAGCACCTTCAAAATCTCGCAAGCTGCAACGTGAAGATGAATTATAAATCAATGCCTGAGACCTGACTGTGTCAATATCGGTAAGCATAATTACCATATTGCCATCTTTTATTGATTCGTAATACATATCTGACCATGAAAGCACGAGTGAGCGCTTTAAATAGGCATTAACATAATTGCCGTCTATTGAAATTATTTTCGTGAAGTTTTTGTATGCGCTCTGCAAATCACCCGTTTTCATGCATGCCTCGCCAGCAGCAAATAAATATTTTATGCTATCGGGGGCAACCTTTATTGCGTTGTTAAAATACGATACTGATTCTTTGTACTGCTTACTGTCAAATTTTCGCTTTCCCTCTTTGTAATACGATTCTGCATCTTGTGCCGAACAAAACATAGGTGAGAGAAACACCAATAATAATTGAAAATAGGTCTTCATATATTATAAAGATAATTTTTTTCAGGTGATTAAACATTCTTAATTTTGGTTAATGCGTAAAAGAAAATATATCTTATTAGTACTAAGCACCTGCCTTTTGCTGTTTTCGGCAAAACCTGAAACAAAAGTGTTTTCACTAAAGATTGTTCAAGGTGGGGAAGAATTTACGGTTAAAAAATCTACCATAAAACTGAAGAAGGCTGCTTTTGCATTTCTATTTGAGTTTGATGCGCCAATGGGAATAGATATTAACGCTTCATTTGAACCTGAAACTTATAAAAATGCAAAATCAGGAAAACCCATAGGCCAGCTACTTGGCTTTACAGCAAAAGGCATGGCAGAAAACGAGCGAAACATAGACCGCGAAATTTTAATGAGCAACAAAGCATCGTGCTATTGGTTTTACACCGATAATAAAAAAAACAGTTTTGATGAAACATCACAGTTGAATAATAAAATTATTTGTAAACGTACAGTAGAAAAACTTTACCGTATTGATATTAAAGAATCAGCAAAAATTACAGAGCTAAGTCGCCCGCTCTATCTGGTTTTAATTTGCACGGATAAAAATGGCAGCGAAGTACAACGGCAATGCATTTGCATTAAATGGGAATAACTTTGTCAGTTGCCTATTAATAAAAAAGCCAATATTTCATGTTTCAATCGTCTTAATGACAATTATTCATTGCAAAAAGCAGTGGCTCGCTGTTTGATTCATATTTGAAAAACAGAAAATGAACTTTAATAATTTCACTATAAAATCGCAGGAGGCTATTCAGCAGGCACTACAAGTAGCAACAGAAAAAAATAATCAGCAAATAGAGCCGGCACATTTACTGAAAGGGATTCTATTGGTTGATGAAAATGTAACTCCGTTTCTTTTAAAGAAATTAAATGTAAATGAAATAAACCTGGAAAGAACCATTGACAGAATAATTGGCACTTACCCAAAAGTAACCGGAGGACAACCGCATTTATCTGCCGATGCCAATCAAATACTAATAAAGGCGACATCGTTATTAAAAGAAGGTAATGACGAGTTTGTGGCAATCGAGCATTTAGTACAGGCACTTGTGATAGTAAAAACATCTGTTTCACAACTATTAAAAGATAGTGGCATAAGTGAAAAAGAACTAAAAAAAGCGGTTTCGGAATTACGAAATGGCGAACAAGTGAAAAGTCAAACAGTGGAAGAAACTTATAACGCACTTTCAAAATATGCAATAAACCTTAATCAAAAAGCGTTGAGTGGAAAACTCGATCCGGTTATTGGTAGAGACGAGGAAATTAGGCGCGTGCTGCAAATATTATCAAGACGTACAAAAAACAACCCAATTTTAGTGGGCGAACCCGGAGTAGGTAAAACAGCAATTGCAGAAGGATTAGCCCATAGAATTGTGAATGGCGATGTGCCGGAAAATCTAAAATCAAAACAAATTTACTCACTTGATATGGGCGCACTTATTGCCGGTGCAAAATTCAAAGGCGAATTTGAAGAGCGTTTGAAATCGGTAATAAAAGAAGTTATATCGGCCGATGGTGAAATAATTTTATTTATTGACGAAATACATACGCTTGTGGGTGCAGGTGGTGGCGAGGGTGCAATGGATGCTGCTAACATTTTAAAACCTGCATTAGCTCGTGGCGAATTACGTGCTATAGGCGCAACTACATTGAACGAATTTCAAAAATATTTCGAAAAAGACAAAGCGCTTGAAAGAAGATTTCAAAAAGTAATGGTAGATGAACCAAATGCCGATGATGCAGTTTCGATTATGCGCGGTATAAAAGAAAAATACGAAGCACACCATAAAGTACGGATTAAAGATGAAGCGATTATTGCTGCGGTAGAATTATCGCAGCGATATATTAGTGACCGCTTTTTGCCTGATAAGGCAATTGACTTGATGGATGAAGCTGCATCAAAATTGCGAATGCAAATAAATTCGATGCCGCTCGAGTTAGAAGAAGTAGAGCGCAAGATTCGGCAATTAGAAATAGAACGCGAAGGAATAAAACGCGAAAACGATACAGATAAATTATCAGTTTTAGCAAAAGAAATAAGAGACCTAAGTGAAAAACGAACAGAGCTTAGGGCAAAATGGGTGAGTGAAAAGGAAGTTGTAGAGGGTATTCAAAAAGCTAAGCAAAATATTGAATCGTTGCGATTTGAAGCCGAGCAAGCTGAACGAAATGGAGATTATGGAAAAGTAGCGGAGATAAGATATGGAAAAGTTAAAGATGCAGAAGAGTTACTTAAAAACTATGAAGAAAAATTAATTATAATGCAAGCCGATGGTTCGCAAATAATAAAAGAAGAGGTAGACAGCGAAGACATTGCCGGTATAGTTGCCAGCTGGACTGGAATACCAATAACCAGAATGTTACAAAGCGAAAAAGAAAAACTTTTGAATTTAGAAAGTGAGCTGCACAAAAGAGTTGTTGGACAAAATGATGCCATAGAAGTCATAAGTGATGCAGTGCGAAGAAGCCGAGCAGGATTGCAAGATAATAAGCGACCTATAGGCTCATTTATATTTTTAGGCAGTACAGGAGTAGGTAAAACAGAACTTGCAAAATCGCTTGCCGAGTATTTATTTAATAACGAAAACGGTATGACAAGAATAGATATGAGCGAATATCAGGAACGACATGCTGTGAACAGATTAATAGGTGCGCCTCCTGGCTATGTTGGCTATGATGAGGGAGGCCAACTTACAGAAGCAGTAAGAAGGAAACCATATAGCGTAATTTTACTTGACGAAATTGAGAAAGCCCATCCCGATGTTTTTAACATTTTGCTTCAAGTACTTGATGATGGGCGACTAACCGATAATAAAGGGCGCACTGTGAATTTCAAAAATACCATCATTATAATGACCTCCAATATTGGTTCGAACATTATACAAGAAAACCTAGAGACCATAAACATGAATAACAAAGAAGATGTTTTTGCCAAAACAAAAAACTTGGTTTATGAATTACTTAAAAAAAGTATCCGTCCTGAGTTTTTGAACAGGATTGATGAAGTAATAATGTTTAATCCATTGACACGAGAAGATGTAGAGGAAATTGCAAAAATATTATTCCAATCTATCTCGAACACATTACTCACAAATGGCATAAAAATATCAGCAACTACTGAAGCTATTAATTGGTTGGCTGCACTTGGTTATGATCCGCAATTTGGCGCACGGCCCGTTAAACGAATCATTCAACGAAAAATATTGAATGAACTTTCTAAGCAAATACTCTCCGGCCGAATAAAAAAAGACGGTGAAATTGTGGTAGATTATTTCGGAAATGATTTTGTTTTTCGCGAACCAATTAAAACTTAATAAAAAAGGCACTATTTCACTTTTACTTTAAACAGGCCATGTACTTCGGCATCTATCTTTCCGATAATTTTCCCTAAATCCTCTTTCTTTGCCGAGAAGTTATTATCGTCAATATCAATAATCAAAAGACGTGCGTCCGGATTTTCTTGCTCATAGGTAGTAATCCATGCCTCGTAACGCTCGTTAAGGCGGCTTAAATAATCTAATCGGATGGCAGTTTCATATTCGCGACCACGTTTTTGAATGTTATTAACCAAAGTAGGCACAGATGCTCTCAAATAAATAAGTAAATCGGGTGGCGAAATAAACGACTCCATTAATTTGAACAGTGAAAAGTAGTTTTCAAAATCGCGGGTAGTCATTAATCCCATTGAATGAAGATTGGGTGCAAAAATATAGGCATCTTCATAAATGGTTCTATCCTGAATAATTGTTTTTTTAGTGTTTGCTTTAATATCACGAACTTGTGAGAAACGGCTATTCAAAAAATAAACCTGTAAGTTAAACGACCAGCGTTGCATGTCTTCATAAAAATCGTTCAAATAAGGATTGTCGTCAGCATCTTCGTAGTGTGGCAGCCATGCATAATGCTTGGCTAATAATGATGTTAAAGTTGTTTTTCCTGAACCGATGTTTCCTGCTATTGCTACGTGCATACTATAATTTTTTAGGGTTGACTAAAATACAAAAACTAATGAAGCAAGCAAGTATATTTTTGCATATCAAGGTCGGTTTATTATAGCTATTTCATTGTCTGTTTGAAGATATATTTTACGATTAGTAACCACAATTTTTTTTATAGTTTGGGTCAATGAAGTTATAGTGCTTTCTTCAAGCGTTTTTATGTTTATTGTCATAACAGATTTATCATTTATATAATAAACAACATCGCCCAAAACATCAAACGATCTTGCATTTTTTACACCAATAGTTTTATAATACCCGCCAAACTGATCGAACATAACAATTCCTCTTGCAGTATCAGCGGCATATAAATAGTTACCACGTTCAATCATACAGGTCGCATTTAATTTATATCCAAGTATCTGCTGCAAATTTCCGCTGCGCTGCAGTGTATTATAAAATTGGTCAACCCTCACTAATTCCGATTGTGTATAATTAAAAAGCCATAGTGAGTTGTTAAACGATGAGCAAACCACCGGACAAAAAGAGGAGCAATATTGATTCACATCTAATGTTTCGCTTGTTTTGGCAAGCATGTTATCTAAAAATGTAATCTTGCCTTGCGTTACCGAATAAATAAATGGTTTCATGGAATTTCCGGCATCCACATAATCAATCGTACCAATTACTTTATCGGAAAAATCTAATGTGAGTTTGAATAACGAATCGTATTTTTTCAACTGGTCGTTTTCAGCGATATAAATATTACCTAAATTATCAACACAAAAAGAATTAGCGTTTGTTTTTATGGCATTATCAGTTCCGGAAAATGCAAAAAAAATTAGCAACGAAATCGAGAATATTGTTAAAGAGATTTTTTTATGCATATTTTTTAATTTCTTCAATTATTTTTCGGTCGTTAGATAATCGTGGTACTTTGTTTTGGCCTCCAAGTTTTCCTTTTGAACGTAGCCAATCAACAAACGCGCCTTGCTTTACTGCCTTAACTAACGGAGGTTTTAGCGTAAAATTGTGATAGCGCTTTGCTTCGTAATCTGAGTTTAGTGATTTTAAAGCATTATCTAACATCTCAGCAAAGTAATCTAAATTATCGGGATGTTTTTCAAATTCAATTAACCATTCGTGTGTACCATTTTCGTTTTCTTTCATATACACTGGTCCGGCAGTATATTCTGTTACGAGTGCTCCGGTTTTTTCGCATGCAATCCTTATGGCATTATCGGCATTATCAATTATAATTTCTTCGCCAAATACATTAATAAAATGCTTGGTGCGCCCTGATATTTTTACTCTGTAAGGATTAATAGATGTAAATTTAACTGTGTCGCCAATTTTATAGCGCCACAAGCCGGATGTAGTTGAAATTACCAGCGCGTAATTCTTATTTAATTCCACATCTGCAAGTGAAATAGTTTTAGGAAAATCATTATTCCATTCTTCCATGGGAATAAACTCATAATGTATTCCATAGTCGAGCATGAGCAGCAAATCATCTGCTGCAGAATTTTCTTGTATTCCAAAAAATCCCTCTGATGCGTTGTATAATTCCAAAAATCTAATTTTATCTGCGCCAAAAATTCCTTTGTATATTTCTTTGTAAGGATTAAAATTTACACCGCCATGGAAAAACACTTCGAAGTTAGGCCACACTTCGCTCAT
The DNA here is from genome assembly GCA_020054095.1 of Bacteroidia bacterium. Lineage (GTDB taxonomy): Bacteria > Bacteroidota > Bacteroidia > JADZBD01 > JADZBD01 > JAGVMA01. The sequence goes on from JAGVMA010000052.1 coordinate 80,210, forward strand.
TGATTTTTTGCCTGAAATTTTAATGATGTGTCGCATCAGCACCATCATCCAGGATGGTACACCGGCAATGCTTGTCATATTTTCGTTCATTACAGCGCGTGCTACTTTTTCCATTTTTTCATCCCAATCGCTTAATAGTGCAATTGACAAATCAGGCGCACGTAAAAACTCGGCCCAAAGCGGCAAATTATTAATCACGATTGCCGATAAATCTCCGCTGTAGCTTTCATGTTCGTTAAAATTATCTGTAACAAAATTACCTGCAAGAGATAAATTTTTTCCGGTAAATAATTTTGTGTCTTCGTAATTATTGCAATAAATCGCAACCATATCTCTACCACCGTTGTAATGGCAGCCCTCCAACGAATCCATGCTAAGTGGAATGTATTTGCTTTTATCGCTCGTAGTTCCGGATGATTTTGAAAACCATTTAGTTTCGCCCGGCCAAAGTACGTTTTGCTCACCGCGTCTCATTCGGTCAATATATGGTTTTAAGGAATCGTAATCCTGTAACGGCACTTGTTTCCTGAAATCATCAACTGATTTAATTGAACTAAATTTATATTTCCTCCCCCACTCTGTATGCTCGGCTGATAAAATATTTTTCTTAAGCCACTCATTTTGCACATCGTGCGGGTATTTCATAAATAGTTCAATCTGATGCATTCGTTTGCGCATCCACCAACTTGCTATGGAATTAAATATTGGCATTAGCTCGTAAAATATTTTTCTATTTCGGTTAAACTCATTGCATTTAAGCACATTTCTTTTGTAAGCATACCTTTTCGTGCAGCACACACACCATAATACATATCAAGTAATCCTTCTTTTACGTGCGCATCGGGGTTGATTGATATTTTCACATTTTTCTCTAAGCAATACGGAATCCAGCGCCAATCAATATCTAATCGGTAAGGATGTGCATTTAACTCAATTGCTACATTATTTGCTGCACAGGCATCAATTATTTTTTTGTGATTGACTGGGTAACCTTGTCGGGATAAAAGTAAACGACCGGTTGGGTGTCCGAGTATAGTAGTGTGCGGGTTTTCAATTGCTTTTATTAAACGAGTATTTGCCTTTTCTTCATCCATTTTTAAATTACTATGAACAGATGCGACAACAAAATCGAATTGTTTTAAAATTTCTTCATCGTAATCTAATCGGCCATCATTTAAAATATCCGACTCAATGCCTTTGAATATTTTGAATGGAACCAATTGCTTATTCAGTACTTCTATTTCAGCAAATTGTTTTAAAACATTTTCGGGTTTCATTCCACTTGCATAAAATGCGGATTGAGAATGATCGCAAACGCCAAAATATTCGTAACCGAGTTTTATGCACTCCTCGGCCATTTCGGTAAGCGTATTGTAACCATCGCTGTATTTGGTATGATTATGCAATGCGCCACGTAAGTCTTTATATTCAATAAGTTTAGGAATATTTTTATTGCGTGCGAGCTTCACTTCGTTTAAGCCCTCTCTCAATTCTGGTTCAATGTATTGCATTCCTAAAGATTCATAAATAGCTTCTTCGGATTTGTTTTTTGTAGAGGCTTTAAAACTATCTATTAACACTAAATGCTCTGCGGTGGCTGTAGTATTAATAAGTGTGTCATAAAAATTGTCTTTGTCGCAAAAAATAAAATTAACCGGAATTGAATTTTCGGGTTTAATAAAATTTTCAGTATTTATTTTTTCTGCAATTAAAACATCAATAATTTCAATAATCTCACACTTCCTCCTTATCGCTCCAGTAAGCGAAACTAATACAGCGGGATGTTTAATTTTTATCTCCGCAATAATTTTATCGGCAACAATTTCGGCAGCATAGTAATGAAACTTACCAGCGCTTGCCATTTTAAACTCTATGGCTTTTTTAACTTGGGCTTGCGTTTTTTCTCCAAAACCCTTTAGTTCAATTAGTCTGTTTTCGTTACAAGCGTATAAAAGTTCACCTATTGATTCAACTTCTAATTCCCGCCAAAGCTGCCCCACTTTTTTAGGACCAATACCTTTTATGGAGAGCATTTCTATTACACCATTAGGCGTTTTCCCCAACAGTTTATTTAATTCTGCCAAACTGCCATTTGTTTGCAGTTCGGTAATTTTTAGTGCCAAACTTTTCCCAACGCCTTCCATTTTTCAATTTCCTCAAATGTGAGTCCATCAAAATTTACTCCGGCTTTATCTAATCTATAAGCGGCATTTGCAAGCGACTTAACTTTAAATGGATTCTCGTTATGTAAATCCATCAACTGCGATAATAATTTAATATTGTCTATTACTTCTTCAGTTTGCACCTTATTTGTATTTTTATAAAAATAAAAAATGATATGATTGTGAGTTTAAAAATAAAAAATACTTTTTTGCTTTTACTTATATTTTTAGTTACCGATAAGTTAAATGCTCAATTTGGTCAACAGCCACCTTATACTATTTCAATAGAGCCGGCAGGCAGACTTGCACAAGGGTTTCATTCATTCGCATTTGCTCAGGATAATAATTTTCTACTTTTAATAGGTGGCAGAACAAACGGATTGCATGGCATGTCATCAAACGATGGATTCCCTGTGCAATATGCTAATAACGACATCATTGTAATTGACACAACAAGTTGGCAACAATTTTCTTCAAGCCTAAATGTGCTTCCATATAATATAGCTGACCCGCTTCGCTCCACTAACATGCTATATTATGTGAGTGGAAATTACTTATACATGATTGGTGGTTACGGGTGGGACAGCATACAAAACAGGTTTGTAACATTTAACACACTCACTGCAATTCATATTAATGATATGGTTAATGCTGTACTTTCTAACAACCCTATCCAGCCTCACATACGGCAAATAACCGATACTAATTTTACAGTATGCGGTGGCGAGTTAAAAAAAATATACAACGATTACTATTTGTGTTACGGACATAATTTTGAAGGCCGATACACCGACCCTCCTACCCCACTTTTTACACAACTGTATAATAATGAAATAAAAAAATTCAATATCACTGATAATGGTGTTTCCATTTCTGTATCTAACTTCAGCTATTTTATTGATACCAATGAGTTTCACCGAAGAGATTTGAATGTGTGCCCAACCATAACACCACAAAACCAACAAGGGCTTGTAACGCTTGGCGGTGTTTTTAGAAAAGATTACAACTTGCCATTTTTAAATCCAATTCAAATTGCACCAACGGGCGGAACAGTTATTAATTTTCAACAATTGATGAATCATTATACCTGTGCCAACATTTCGGTATATGATTCAGCAACTCAAAAGATGTATGTAACATTACTTGGTGGAATTAGTATGTACGATTACAATCCGCAAAACAATACAGCAGTTTTAGATTCACTTGTACCTTTCGTGAGCGATATAAGCACCATCACTATTAATGCCAATGGGCAGTTCGGGGAATCGGTGATGCCGTTGCAAATGCCTGGTTTGCTTGGATCAAATGCGGCTTTTATTCCTAACTTAAATTTAATGTCTTATCAAAATGGTGTAATAAAATTCAGGCAGTTGCCATCGCAGCCCACTTTAGCGGGATATATTTTAGGAGGAATAAGAGCCACGGGGACAAATCTTTTTCCGAGTACAGCAAACGATACGGTTTACAGATTGATAATTACACCCGATTTATTATCATCAAACGTAAACGATGAAAATAATACATCGTTTACTATTTTTCCTAATCCGGCACAAAACCAAATAAACATTAGTATTTCTTCAAGCAAACAGTGTGTATTGAAATACGCTGTGTTTAACGCAAGCGGTGAAAAAGTTTTAGAATCCGACAGTGAATCATTCTCAGCCGGTAATCACATCAGAAAATTAAACACGGAGCTAAGCAGCGGAGTTTACTTTATTGAATTTAAAACGAATACAAGTGTTAGCGTAAAAAAACTAATTGTAGTTAGTCAATAAGTTTATTTTTTTCACAAACGCTGCGCTCTCATCAAAATTTAATGTCTGCTGACCATCTGAAGCAGCTTCTTCAGGACATTGATGCACTTCGTAAATCACGCCATCGGCACCAGCAATTAGCGAAGCAAGTCCAATTGCCGCAACGTGCTCCCTCACACCTATTCCATGGCTGGGGTCGGCAATCACTGGCAAATGTGATTTCTCCTTTAATACCGCGATTGCATTTATATCAAACGTATTACGATAAGCGTTTTCATACGTTCTTATTCCGCGCTCGCAAAGTATAAGTTTTTCATTTCCATTGCTGAATACATATTCCGCACTTTGCAAAAGTTCATCAATTGTTCCGCTCATTCCGCGTTTCAGCAAAATTGATTTGTCCACTTTACCAAGTTCATCTAGTAAATTAAAATTTTGCGAATTGCGTGCTCCCACCTGAAAAACATCCACATAATCGTACATTTCTTTTATTTGCGAAACTTGCATTACTTCCGTAATAATTTTTATTCCGTTTTTTTTGCAGATACGATAAAACATTTTCAGCCCATCAATTCCTAATCCTCTAAAAGCATAAGGCGAGCTGCGTGGCTTAAAAACACCACCACGCATCACTTTAATTCCGTTGAGTTTTAAATGGGTTACAATTTTCTCCACCTGCTCTTCACTTTCAATTGAACATGGGCCGGCCATAATTGTTTTTTGAGCAGCGCCAATTTTTATTCCGCCACCCAAATCAACATGCGAATAACCCACCTTCCATTTTTTTGAAACTAATTTATAAGATTCCGAAACACGGTGCACGTCCAATACTCCCGGCAAACTTCCAATCAGACGAATATCAAAATCTGCCTTTCCGATACAAACCAAATAATTCCCGGCTTGTGTTTTCACTTCGGTTGGTTTGTGATTTATAGCGGCAATACTTTTTAGTATCAGCTGTTTATCTTTTGTTTTAATTTTTGACTCAAGTTGTATAATCATCTTATTGTTTTTATAAATTCAGTAACATGTGTTTTTGTTTTTAACGATTGAATAAATGCTGTTCCAATGATTGCTCCGCTTGCATAATTACATGCTTTGTTAAAACTTTGCTTTTCAGAAATTCCAAATCCTATCATTACAGGATTTTTCAAATTCATTTTTTTAATTCTGCTGAAGTATTTTTCTTTATCTGCATTCACACCATTTTTAGTACCCGTTGTACTCGAAGATGAAACGGCATAAATAAAAGCATCGCTGTGCTTGTCAATAAGCTTAATGCGCTCATTTGAGGTTTGTGGGCTTATTAAAAATATATTCTTCAAGTCATACTTCTGGAAAACATGTTTGTATTCTTTTAGGTAAACCTCAATAGGCAAATCAGGGATTATTAATCCGGAAACACCCACGGATTTTGATTGTTTACAAAATTTTTCAACTCCGAATTGCATAACCGAATTAAAATAGCCCATTAAAATAAGCGGTGCTTTCGTATTCACATTTTTTAATTGCTCAAATAGGAATGAAACATTCATCCCATTTGCAATTGCTCGCTCGCTCGAATCTTGTATCACAGGTCCATCTGCCAAGGGATCTGAGAAGGGTATTCCGATCTCAATCATATCCACACCGGCATTATCTAATTCATTTAAAATTTTAGCGGTGCTGTTTAATTCCGGAAAACCGGCTGTGAAATAAATAGACAACAGTTTTTTTTTATCGCTGAAAAGAGTATTTAATTTGTTCATATTGGCAAGTGTTTTATATATGTTGATAAATCTTTATCACCCCTTCCGGATAAGTTTACAACCACAGTTTCATTTTTTTTAGCTTTTAGTTTTCCGAGGTACGCTAATGCGTGTGCGCTTTCTAATGCCGGAATTATTCCTTCGAGTTTTGCAAGTTGATATGCTGCTTTTAATGCTTCTGCATCTGTAATTGAAACAAATTTAGCTCTGTCGGTATCAAACAAATGTGCGTGAATAGGACCAACTCCCGGATAATCTAATCCTGCAGAAATAGAATACGGCTCTGTTATTTGTCCATCAGAATTTTGCATAAGCATAGTTTTACTTCCGTGAATAATTCCGGGTTTGCCAAGTACCATTGTTGCAGCAGAATGTCCTGATTTAATTCCTTTGCCTGCCGCTTCCACTGCAATTAGTTTTACATTTTTATCATTCATAAAATGGTAAAAAGCACCGGCAGCATTGCTGCCGCCACCAACACAGGCAATTACGTAATTGGGTTTAGTTCTTAATTGCAATTTAATTTCTTTAGAAATAACCGATTGCAATTTTGCAACCAAATCGGGATAAGGATGAGGCCCCACAACCGAACCAATAATGTAATAAGTATCTGTTGCATTATTTATCCAATCTCTGATGGCTTCGTTGGTTGCATCTTTTAATGTTTTACTTCCGCTTGTTGTCGACACAACTTTTGCGCCCAGCATTTTCATACGAGCTACGTTTGGTGCTTGTCTTTCTATATCAACTTCGCCCATGTAAACAATACACTGCAAACCCATAAGAGCACAAACGGTAGCTGTGGCAACACCGTGCTGCCCTGCACCTGTTTCGGCAATAATTCTTTTTTTGCCTAAATGCTTTGCAATTAAAATTTGACCGAGTGTGTTGTTAATTTTATGAGCACCGGTGTGCAACAAATCTTCGCGCTTTAAATAAATATTGGTTTTGTATTTTTCTGATAAACGCTTGGCAAAATATAGAGGCGTTGGTCTGCCTGCGTAATTTGCAAGTAATGCATTGTACTCGTTTTTAAATTTCTGCGAAGAAATAATTTTTTGATAATTATTTTTAATCTCTTCAATATTCGGGTAAAGCATTTCAGGAATATATGCTCCACCAAAACTCCCATAATAACCTTCTTTGTTAACGCTGTAATTCATTCATCATTAGTTTTAATTTATTTATATCTTTTATTCCCGGTGATGATTCAAATTTCGAATTCACATCTAGTCCAATGCAGTTATCATCGTGTGTATTATTGTTTTTTATTTCTTCAATATCAATTCCACCGGAGATAAAATACGGCACGCTTACGCTATAGTTCTTCAACAAATTTCTGTCAAAAGACAGGCCGGTGCCGCCATATTGGTCAGACTTGGTATCAAACAGAAAGTAGTTGCAATAAGCAGTGTAAGTACTGAGCAATGAAAAATCAAATGATGCATCAATACCAAATGCTTTAATGATGTTAACATGTTTACTTAAATCATTACAAAATTGTGCGGACTCGGTTCCGTGCAACTGAACAAAATCAAGATTATGTTTTTCTACTGTTTTTAAAATAAGATCCATTTTCTCATTTACAAAGACTCCAACTTTTTTTATGCTATTGTCAACTAAAGGCATCGCAAAATCATTACCAACAAATCTTTTAGAATTGCGATAGAAAATAAAGCCCATAAAATCAGGTTTTAATTCCGCTGCTTGGATGATATTTTCAGCGTATTTCATTCCACACACTTTTACTTTCATCATATTGCGTTAATTTGTTTTACTAAATCTGCACAAGCATTTTCCGGTCGTGCATTTTTCATAAATGCTTCGCCAATTAAAAATCCTTTGTAGCCGGCTTGTTTTAAATCAGCCATTGTTTTAGCTGTATCAATTCCGCTTTCAGAAATTTTCACAAAATCGTCAGGAATTAAATTTGATAGCTCGAAGGAGCGGCTGACATTTGTTTTAAATGTTTTTAAATCACGATTATTTACGCCCACACAATCCACATCTGCAGAAATTGATTTCAGTTCATCTTTATCTCTTATTTCCAATAACACTTCTAATCCAAGCGACTTAGAAAATTTTGATAACGATTTAATTTCTTTAGCCGTTAAAACATTTGCCAATAATAAAATGGCATCAGCGCCAATTGATTTTGCTTCGATAATCTGGTACTCATCAATTATAAAATCTTTTCTCAAAATAGGGCAATAGTTATACTTCCGAGCAATGGTTAAATCAGCAGAACTTCCGCCAAAAAAATTAGTATCTGTGAGCACACTTAAAGCGCTAGCGCCTGCTTGCATATAGCCAATTGACGTGCGTTCAACATTGGCATATTTATTAATAAATCCTTTTGATGGTGATTTGCGTTTGAACTCGGCAATTATTCCGGCTTTATCTGTACGCAATAAATATTTTTTAAGCGACACGGTAGGTGAAATAAAATAAATACTTTTTGCCAAAAGTTTTATCGGGAAAAGCGATTTGCGATTTGCTACTTCTTTCTTTTTTTCAGCAATAATCTCTTCGAGTATATTCATTACGATATTATTTTTTTGAATGTTAATAGTGCTTTTTTTGATAACAGTGAGTCTTCGGCTTGTGCAATGCATTCAGTAATATTATTTTTAGTAAAACACTGTATTGCATGGGCGGCATTAATTACAGCCACTGACTTTTGAGCTTCTGTGCCTTCGCCATTTAAAATATTCAAAAATATTTTAGTGGCATCAGCAGTAGAATTGCCACCATATAAATCTTTCGGTAGAATTTTTTTGAGCGGATACATTAATCGCTCACCATCTTTACCTGTAATTTTATAGGTATCTGTAAGCGAGATTTCATCGTAGCCATCAAGCGAATGAACTATTGAATAATTAATATCCGTTTGCTGAAGTGTGTAATTATACAATCGCAGCATTTCCAAATTGTAAACGCCAAGCACTTGGTAATTAGGCATACATGGATTTACCAAGGGACCAAGCATGTTAAAAAATGTACGCACACCAAGTTCTTTTCGGATGGGTGCAACAGTTTTCATTGCAGGATGAAATAATGGCGCGTGCAAAAAGCATAAGTTAGCATTATCCAACTGCTGTTGCAAAATTCCAGAATTGTTAGTGAATTTATAGCCAACACTTTCAAGCAAATTGGAAGATCCACTAATGGAACTTACGCCATAATTTCCGTGCTTGGTAACTTTATAACCCGCACCGGCAACAACAAAACAAGCAAGCGTTGAAATATTAAACGTGTTTTTACCATCGCCACCTGTGCCAACTATATCAATCGTTTCATGTGTATTAAATTTTACGGGCAAACATAGCTCCAGCATCGCATCTCTGAAACCCGATAACTCTTCAACTGTGATTGGTCGCATTAAATACACTGACATAAACGAAGCTACCTGCGATGCATAATATTTTGACTCTGCAATATTGATTAAAACTTCGCGTGCTGTTTTTTGGGTCAGCGTTTGATGATTGTATAATCTATTTAAAATATCTTTCATGATTTCACCCAGTTTTCAATCATTTGTAATCCATGTTCGGTTAAAATACTTTCGGGATGAAACTGCACTCCACGCACATTATATGTTTTATGTTTTAGTGCCATTATAAATCCCATTTCATCTTTTGCTGTAATTTCCAACTCAGCAGGTAGCAATTTTTCATCAACTACCCATGAGTGATACCGACCAACATTAAACTCATCTGGAATGTTATTAAATATTAAATCGTTATCGAAAGTTTTTATTGGAGTGGCAACTCCGTGATAAACAGAATCAAGGTTTTTTAATTTACCACCAAACGCCTCAGCTATTGCCTGCATGCCAAGACACACACCCAAGATGCTTTTGCGATCGGCATAGCGCGTTATAAGTTCCAATAAAATTCCTGCCTCTTGAGGTACGCCCGGACCTGGTGACAATAAAATTTTATCAAATAAATTCACATCTTCAATAGAAATTTTATCGTTCCTAAAAACGTGTACACCGGCATCACTAACTTTTTCCAAATAGTGGACAAGATTGTACGTAAACGAATCGTAATTATCCAAAACAAGTATTTTCATATTTCTGTTGCTAGTTTTATTGCCGACTTTAATGCCGACAGTTTGTTATTTACTTCTTGTAATTCGCTGTTTGCATCCGATGTGATAACAACTCCTGCGCCTGCACGGTAAAAAAGTTTGTTGTTTTTACTCAAGAACGAACGAATAATAATAGCATGATTAAAATCTCCGTTAAACCCGATAAAACCAATTGCGCCACCATAATAACCGCGTGGGTAATTTTCGCAATCGTTAATCACTTGCATTGCTTTTACTTTTGGCGCTCCACTTAATGTCCCGGCAGGAAATGTATCAGCAAAAATTTTTAAAGCGTGAAAATTCCTTTTAACTTTTCCAACCACTCGCGAAACCAAATGTATCACGTGCGAATAAAATTGAGTTTCAGCAAATACATTAACATTTACATCTGTGCATGACTTGCTTAAATCATTGCGCGCTAAATCAACCAACATTACGTGCTCGGCATTTTCTTTTTTATCCAACTTTAATTTTTCTGCTATAAAAGCATCTTCAGTATCGTTGCCTGTACGTTTGAAAGTACCCGCTATCGGGTTAATTTGCGCTTCATTATTTTTCAAGAGCAATTGTGCTTCGGGCGATGAACCCAAAATTTTGAAATCGCCATAATCAAAATAAAAAAGATAGGGTGATGGGTTGATTGAACGTAACGAGCGATAGACATTAAATTCATCGCCATTAAACTTTTGGCTAAACTCGCGCGACAAAACAATTTGAAACAGATTACCTCTTTTACACTCGTCTTTTCCTCTCTTCACCATTTGCGTGTATGCCTCATCAGTTAAATTAGACTGCTCTGATCCTGTAACCAAAAATTTATATTGCGCGTAATTTTTATTTAAAATGATAGATTTCACATCGGATAAAGTAAAAGATGAATGATGCGAATCGCAATTATGTTCAAATAGGTATAGCTCTTCTTTAAAATGATTGATTGCAATTACAAATTGATAGACCGAATAAACGGCATCTGGTATTTTTTTATCATCGGAAGTGCTTACGTTCAGTTTTATATTTTCAAAATACCTTACCGCATCATAGCTCGTGTAGCCAAACAAGCCATTGCTGATAAACTTAAAATCTGTTTCTTCAACTGAGAATTTATCAGCAAATTTTTTTATTATCTCTGCAACTGAAATACCTTCATTAATTACATGATGTAATTCCGTTTCATCCGGAAATTGTTCTGTTATGATTTCATCTGCAATTATAATTTTAGCAATTGGATTGCAACAGATATAAGAAAAGCTGTTTTCGTTGCCATGATAATCAGAGCTTTCGAGCAAAATGCTATTCGCGAATTTATCGCGCAACTGTAAGTATATTGTTACGGGTGTAACCGTATCGGCCAACAACTTTTTATACTTCGTTTTTAATTTGTATTTCATTTTTAGGTAATAAAAAAGCCCGCTGTTGAACAGCGGGCTTTGTATGGTTTATATGTTTTATAAATAACAATCAGGCTGTCCTCGTTAAGAGTTAAGCCACCACCAATTGTTATTTAATATTATTCTCATTTTCTTGACGGAGCAAATATATAAAATGAAATTACAAACTACAAAATTTATTTTAGTGCACCCATTAAATCCATAATAGTTTCTATTTTTTTACGCATTTGGCTTGGGCTGCAATCATAGTTATTGGCAATGATGGCAAATGCCAATAAGTCGCCCGATGGCTTTTTCACATAACCGGTATATGAGCGCACGCGCGTAATATATCCGCTTTTTGCATAAATATTGTTTCCTTGATCGGGCAACGAATTAAAAAATGAATTGAAAGTTTTTTCTTTGGTCATAAATTTCATCACTTGAGCAAGTTGTTTTGCCGATATACTGTTCCAACGCGAAAGTCCGCTACCATCATTCAAGTAAAGCCCTTTTGTATCAACGCCTTTATTTGCTAATAATGTTTGTAAAAGAGCAGTGCCGCTGTTTAATGTTCCAAGTCCGCTTTGTTTTAACGAAACAGTTTTAAGCAATGCTTCTGCAAAAAGATTAACAGATTTTTTATTTGTCCAATAGACTATTTCAGATAAAGGTTTTGAAAAATGTGAGGCGAGCTTTTTTCTATCCGCTTTTTTATATTGACTATGTAATTGCAACTCACGAACGGTGGTGTGCTGTTTTTTTATACTGATACCTGCTTGCTTTAAAAGCGAATCAAATTCATAAGCGCAATAAAGCGAGGCATCGGGCATTGAACCATCCACATCAAAATTAGTTTTGTTTGGAGGAATTTTTCCTTCGGCATACCTAATATTACTATGTGGTGCGCCATATATAAAGCAATTGTCGCCACTGCCGCTGCATTTTACATTATTTACAATTTGTAAATTTTTTATTGCAGGATTTGTTTTTACAATTTTCGCATCTTCGCCTGTATCGGTAGAATTAAAAAAGAGGGTGTATAAATTATCGCGATAATTTAAACCCATTGCGCCTGCACCGTAATAATTTCCCATATCGCCCCAAATCCATGTTACCGGAGTTGGCTCATTCTCAAAACAAGACGCATCGGCAATTATACTTCCGGTAACGGATTTAATATTTTTTGATTTGAGAATAGCAATCCATTTTTCCATAAATGAATTTGCAGAGTCATCTTTAGTTACAAAATATTTTGAGCCAAGCGATGGATCGCCACTTCCTGTAATGTATAGGTTGCCGTTCAAAATTCCTTTTGCAGTATCTAAATAACCATCGTACTCTAATTTGGTTTCGTATTTATAATCGGCACCAAGCTGTGATAATGCAATGGCGGTGGTAACTGTTTTTAATGAACTTGCCGGCACAAGGCCTGTGTTGCCGTTGTAATCAATCAAAACAGAATCATTTTTAATATCATATAAATAAACGCCCAACATGCCTCGCTCTAAATCACTACTGCTTTTTAATTTATTTATTTCGGATTTTAATAATGCAAGATTATTATCATCTATTGTGAGCGAGAAGAAAAACCCAAACGAGAAAAAAAGAAATAAAAATTTATGCATTATATATAGTATCAATTTTCTCTGCGAGTGATTTATCTTTTTCGGTTACAATGTTACCGCTATCGTGTGTGCACAATTTAATTTCTACCTTATTATAAATGTTAGTCCACTCGGGGTGGTGTTGCTCCTTTTCAGCCAGCAGCGCTACTTCCCACATAAATGCAAATGCTAATTTAAAATCAGAAAAAATGAAAGTTTTGCAAAGTTTATTATCAATTTCTTGCCACATAGTGTGTTAGTACAAATGAATATGGCTCAAAAGTACTGTAAAAATGGGTATTTCGGGGGTGGTTATTAACAAACCGACTGAATTTATTAACAAAACATCATTTTTTTTGTGTGAAGCCTTGACAGGTAAAGGATTTCATATACATTTGCCTTGTCTAAATAATTAATCATTAACTAACAAAAACAAAACAAAATGAACAAAGCAGAATTAATTGACGCAATTGCAGCAAGTGCAAAAATTTCTAAAGCTGATGCAGGAAGATCATTAGATGCAACTATTGAAGCAGTTACAAAAGCACTTAAAAAAGGTGATAGAGTAGCTTTAGTAGGTTTCGGTTCTTTCTCAGTTGCTAAACGTAATGCACGCACTGGCCGTAATCCACAAACTGGAAAAACAATCCAAATCAAAGCTAAAAAAGTTGCTAAATTTAAAGCTGGCGCTGAATTAGCTAAGACAGTAAACAAGTAATCGGTTGTCAACCAATTCTGAAAACCCCGAGCAATGCTCGGGGTTTTTTATTTTCAATAAATTGTAAACAACAGCATTTTCATTTTTGCTCTTTATTAATTTCGCTGCATGAATAAATCAGACAAAATAAAAACATTTGACCCTAATGGTTTAGGTGATAAAGGAAACAATATTTACGGCTTACCATTTACAACCGATGAAGCCAAAGTTGTGGTGATTCCTGTTCCGTGGGAAGTAACTGTTTCGTACAGCGCAGGCACAGCAAATGGCCCACAAGCAATTTACGATGCGTCTTTCCAAGTTGATTTATACGACCCCTATATAAAAGATGCTTGGAAAACAGGAATTGCAATGGATAAAATACCCGAAAAAATTTTAAAAAAAAGTAACAAGCTGCGAGCAAAGGCCGAAACATATATTGCAATGCTCGAGGATGGAATGAGTACCGATGAAAATAAAAAGATGCGTGCCCTACAAAAAGAAATAAATGCGGAATGTGCTGAACTGAATAAATATGTGAAAGGAATTGCGCTACACTTTATGAGCAAGAAAAAAATTGTGGCACTCTTAGGTGGCGACCATAGCACGCCACTTGGCTTAATGCAGGCACTTGCCGAAAAACACAAATCGTTTGCCATCTTGCAAATTGATGCGCATGCCGACTTGCGAAATGCTTATGAAGGGTTTGAATATTCTCACGCATCAATTATGTATAATGCCTTAAAAATTAAGCAAGTTGAAAAGTTAGTGCAAGTAGGTATTAGAGATTATTGTGAGGCAGAAGCCAACTTGGTAAAAAACTCAAAAGGGCGAGTTGTTACTTTTTATGATAAAGACATAAAGCACCAACAATACAAAGGCGATACTTGGGCAAAAATTTGCGGCAACATTATAAAACAATTGCCTGATAAAATTTACCTGAGTTTTGATATTGATGGGCTTGACCCCAAACTTTGCCCTAATACAGGCACACCTGTAGCAGGTGGTTTTGAATACGAACAAGCGCTATTTCTTATTCAAAAAATAGTAGAAACCAAGAAACAAATCATTGCATTTGACATAAACGAAGTAGCACCCGGAAAAGATGAATGGGATGCAAATGTGGGTGCTCGCCTCTTGTACCGGATAGCTAACTTAGCTGCAAAATCTAACAAATGAGCGAAGAAAAAGAACTTGCCGAATACCTTTCGGGATTTGTTACTCATGCGCGCAAGACAAAATTTAGCACTATTATTGCTCAGCGAACGAGGCACATAACAGTTGCGCTCGAAGATATTTATCAACCACACAATGCAAGTGCGGTATTAAGAACTTGTGATTGTTTTGGCATACAAGATGTGCATATCATTGAAAATAAAAACGCGTATAGCGTAAATCCCGATGTGGCACTTGGCTCATCGCAATGGTTAACTATGCATCGCTACAGCGAAAAAGAAAGCAACACCATAGACTGCATTCAATCTCTAAAAAAGAAGGGTTATAAAATAATTGCAACCACACCACATAATAACGATTGTAACATTAGCGACTTAAACATTAATGATAAAATCTGTTTGTTTTTTGGAACAGAAAAAGAAGGAATAAGTGAAGATACGAAAAAACATGCTGATGGTTTTGTGAAAATACCTATGCATGGTTTTACCGAAAGCTTTAACATATCAGTATCAGCAGCAATATGCCTTTACGAGCTGACTAAACGATTAAGAACATCTGCCATTAATTGGCAGCTAACTGAAAGTGAAAAAAACGAATTGCTCTTAAGCTGGGTAAGAAACACAATCCATAAAGTAGATTTGATAGAAAAAGATTTTAAGGCAAAAAAGAAAAATCGCAAGTAGGCAAAAAATATTTCTACTTTTGTTCACCAAATAAAAAACAACTATGGGAAAAGGAGATAAAAAATCAAAAAAAGGAAAAATCCGCTTAGGTTCATGGGGCAACTCTCGCCCGAGAAGAAAAAAATCTACTGCAACTGCTGCCGTTAAAAAAACGGCTCCTAAAAAAACTGCTGCAAAGAAAACTAAAAAAGGAGAATAACCTTTTGCTCACACGTATAAAAGCTCCGCAAAAAGCGGGGCTTTTTTTTTACTTCCACCGTATAAATAATTAACAATTGTCGGGTAAAAATAATATTGAAGATAAAGACTGTTTTAAAACAAAAAAACATAAATTTGCGTAAATACCCCTATGAAGAATAAAGTACTATTAGCATTAGTCATTTGTTTGCCATTCATCTCAGAAGCTCAACGAAAATTCAGATACAAATATGAATTAGTTGGGGGATTGATTGGCACATTTTTTTTAGGCGATTTAGGCGGGCGTGATGCAATAGGCACCAATTTTATTCGCGATTTAGATTTTAATGGAATAAGACCCGGTTTACAAGCCGGCTTACGATACAAATTAGGAAACTACTATGCCCTACGCAGCAGCTTGGCTTTTGCATGGCTGCGTGGTGATGACAAGTGGACAAACGAACCGTTCAGAAATAATCGGTACTTATCTTTCAGAGCACCCATTCTTGAATTAAATGTGGTGGGCGAAGTTTTTTTTACGCAAGAAAAAACCGGACACCGCTATAAAATCAAAAAAGTAAAGGGTTTAAAAAGTTTAAACATTCAGGGCTATGCTTTTGGTGGCTTTGGTGGCTTGTGGTTTAACCCTCGCGGAAAATATAACGGCAAGTGGTATTCATTACAGCCGCTTGGTACCGAAGGACAAGGAATAATTGCCGGGAAAGACAAATACAAACGTATTGCATTGTGCCTTATTTATGGTATTGGTGCTAAATATGGAATTAACCGCTATTGGAGTGTAGGTGTGGAAATAGGTATGCGTAAAACATTCACTGATTATTTGGATGATGTATCAACTACCTATAATACGGATACAGTAACAGCTATGAACGGTGCTGTAGCAGGGTACTTTGCCGATCCATCGCAACAGCAAGGGCAATACCCTAATAGCGTGGAAGACGGTCA
Organism: Bacteroidia bacterium; assembly: GCA_020054095.1. Classification (GTDB taxonomy): domain Bacteria; phylum Bacteroidota; class Bacteroidia; order JADZBD01; family JADZBD01; genus JAGVMA01. The sequence goes on from JAGVMA010000052.1 coordinate 96,642, forward strand.
ACAGCGTGGCGACCCAAAAGATAAAGACTCTTATGCTTTATTAACATTCACTGTTAGCTACAAGCTAAAATACAACCGCAGAAAAACGCGCTCGAAGTTTTAGATTTAATTTTGTGGCGCACCCATAAGCAATTTCATTCGCGCTTGCTGTTTTTTCAACATTTCTTGATAATTAAGTTTTATTCTAAGCCCTGCTCCAATTACAAATGTGTTTCGGTTTCTATTTACCGATGTTTTTGAAATTTCATACCTATAAGATGTATTTAAACTTAAGCTCATATATTTAAACACATTAAAATACACTCCTAAAACAGGACTTACATGCCAGTACCTGTCATTTATTCCCGGCTGTGGAATACTATATGTATTAGTTAAAGTGTCTCTGTATCTGTAAGTTGAATTATAAAAAGCACCACCATATCTAAGTCCGGCAGAAAAGTTCACTATTCGTTTTGGACAAATCAAATAGGATGATTCAATATATACGCCTGCGCTCGTCTGATTAATGATTAAAATATCGGTATTGGATCTATCGGAATTAAAGAAACCCAAATCGCTGCCAAAGTCAAAAGCAAATTGGTCTTTAAAAACCAAGCCCACAGCAAGGTTATAACCGTTTTGCACATAATATTTTTCTGGTCTAATATTTACATAACCAATTTTGTATGAAAAATCAGTAAACTTAAAATTCTTTACCAAATACTTTGTTGTATCGGTATTCAAGGCTAAAATGCTGTTAGCGCTCATCAGAGATATGGCAATAATTAAATTTTTCATTTGTGAAATTTATATTATAACGAAAATAAATGAAATTTATTGTACTATCCTAATCCAACATCTAAAATCATCATTACCAAAAATCCGGCAACAAAACCCATCGTAGCAAAATCGGTGTATTTATCGCGCTGTGTTTCGGGCACCACCTCTTCCACCACTACGTAAATCATAGCGCCTGCTGCAAACGCAAGGGCATAAGGCAAAATTGGTTGCATGTAAATTACAGCAATTGCACCTATCACTCCGGCAACGGGCTCAACAAGTGCAGATGATTGTCCCCACATAAAACTTTTCCAGCGGCTTAAACCTTCTCTTCGCAATGGCACTGAAACAGCCGTTCCTTCCGGAAAATTTTGAATTCCGATACCAATTGCAAGTGCCACTGCAGCGCCAATTTCGGCATGAGGCAAATCGGCTGCCACGGCACCAAAAGCTACACCCACGGCCAGTCCTTCTGGAATATTATGAAGTGTGATAGCAAGCACAAGTAATGTGGTTCGATGCCAATCGGTTTTAACACCTTCGCTTTCATTTTTATTAAAATTAATGTGTAAGTGCGGAATGTATTTATCTAAGCAAAAAAGAAAAAGCGCTCCCAGTAAAAAACCAACTGCCGGTGGAAACCAAGATGGCAAACTACCGCCTTCGCTCATTTCAATTGCCGGTGCAAGTAATGACCAAAAACTTGCTGCTACCATTACTCCACCTGTAAATCCTAACATAGTATCTAAAGTGCGCCTATTAATTTCTTTAAAGAAAAAAACCAACGAAGCTCCCAAGGCAGTTAAAAACCAAGTAAATGTAGTAGCAATTAATGCCGACCATATTGGGCCTATTTTATTGAGAAAATGATATACTTCGTTCATAAATTATTGCTTAATGATTAATAAATTTTTGGCCACTTGGTTACTGATAAAAAATGACTTGCCTTTGTTTACTGAAATCAAAAGTGATTTATCGTAACTATTCTCCTCTTCTAATTTTATTTCACATCCGAGTTTTATTCCGCATTTTTCAAGGTACCTCAGAAAATCTGTGCTATGGTCAATCACTCCGGTAAGTTTTGTTTTATCACTAACTGCTGCACTTGAAAGCAGCATTGATTTTTGTACCGCTATTTTACCATTCACATCGGGTATAGGGTCGCCATGCGGATCGAACTTTGGAAAATTAAGCGCTTTTTCCACCTGCTCTATTAACTTATCGGAATTAATGTGTTCTAACTGCTCAGCCACATCGTGTACCTCGTCCCACCTAAAATCTAACTTCTCTACTAAAAACATTTCCCACAGTCGGTGTTTTCTAATTATAGCCAGCGCTGTTTTTCGCCCTTTTTCAGTAAGCGTTAAACCTTTGTATTTTTTGTAGTTAACTTGCTTTTTGGAAGCCAGTTTTAAAATCATATCGGTAACAGATGCTGCTTTGGTATTCATTTCAGCTGCAATGTCATTGGTGTAAACCACATCTGTATTTTCCATTAGCTTATAGATACACTTGAGATAATTCTCTTCGGTGTGCGAATTCATGGAGGTAATAATTTTAGGGCAAATATAATATTTTTTTAGATTAGTCTAAATTTATTATTAGGTTTGCTAAAAATTTTGTTACATGAATTATTCAAAAAGGTATTATGTCTTATTCGTAATTATACTATTTGTGTGCACAATTGTCGCCTGCGAAAAGCTGTTGCCAAAAGCACCAAATGAAGATGAAATTCTTGATGGGCCTGTTGAAGGATTAAGCGAATCGGAAAACGCACAGTTTTTTGCAGGTGACATTGCATTTAATGATGAGGTATTTACCCCACAAACAGGGCTAGGCCCATATTTTGTTGCTAGCTCGTGCGGCACTTGCCATGCAGGTGATGGAAAAGGTCATCCATTTAGCACGTTAACACGTTTTGGTCAAAATGATAGCACAGGCAATCAGTTTCTTTCTATGGGTGGACCGCAATTACAAAACAGAGCTATACCGAGTTATGTGCCCGAACAAATTCCCAATGGTGCAGCATTTACAAAACTAACACCACCTGCCAACACCGGATTAGGATTTTTGGCTGCCTTAACTGACGCACAAATACTTAGTAATGCTGACCCTAATGACATTAATGGTGATGGAATTTCCGGTGTTCCAAATTACATTTCCCCACCTTCATATTTTCAGCCGCAATGGTTTCACCAATCGTTTAATGGAAAATATATTGGGCGTTTTGGAAAAAAGGCAGCTGCAATTGACCTGCTGCAACAAACAGTTAACGCATATAATCAAGATATGGGAGTTACTTCCATCTTTTCAAATACAGAACCCTCAGTAAATGGTGTGCAAAGTCCTTATGGTGATAATGTACCCGATCCAGAAGTGTCGTCATCAAGTGTTTTAAATGTTGTTTTTTATCTACGAACATTAAAGGCTCCTGTACAAAGAAATCAATCTGACCTAAATGTGCAAAACGGAAAAAATATATTTAAAAATATTGGCTGCGATAAATGTCACATCTCACAATGGACAACCAATCAATCAGACATCATTGCATTATCATATAAAACATTTTATCCCTACACCGATTTGTTATTACATGATATGGGTATGGATTTAGATGATGGGTACACCGAAGGCATTGCTAAAACAAGTGAATGGAAAACGCCAGCTCTATGGGGCATAGGATTATCGAAAAACTCACAGGGAGGGCAGTACTACTTAATGCACGATGGGCGAGCTAAAAGTATTGAATCTGCAATACAACTACATGGTGGTGAAGGACAAAATAGCAGACAACAATACAACCTGTTGAACAATGCGGATAAAGAAGCTCTTATAAGTTTCCTTGAAAGTCTATAATGAAAAGATATGAATTTATAAAAACATGCGGCTTCGCCTGCATAGGATTAGGTGGCTTGTCTTTACTTAACTCTTGCATGGCAGTAAAACTTGTGCAGGTTGAAATCGAAAATAATAAATTAAAAATTTCACGGTCGGAGTTTGTTGAGATCAAAAATGGCAAAACTGTTATTAGACGATATATCATTATTAAAAGTAAACTATATGACTTTCCAATTATTCTCTACCGTTTCAGCGAGTCTGAATTCTCGGCTCTGCTACTACGGTGCACACACCAAGGTGTTGAGCTAAACGTAAATGGCGATTTACTTTCTTGCTCAGCGCATGGCAGCGAGTTCAGCAATAAAGGAGAACTTATACAAGGGCCAGCAGAAGAAGGGTTAAAAAAATACAACGTAACTTCTGATAAAGAATCAATTTATATACACCTATCATGAAAAAAATATTTTTTTTACTCATTTTAACTACATCAATCAAGTGCCTTGCACAAAAGGATAGCTCTTTTGTCAATCGTATTAAACCTGATACAAGTAAATTAAATTTGAATATGGATGCTTTGTACACGCGCCCATTTCTTCAAATAGGCAAGTTGCCACTTTCGCTGGGAGGGTATGTGGAAGCCAATAGCAGCTATTTTGGTACAAATGGGATAAGGGAGGGACTTTCATTTCAATTACCACGCTTAACTCTATTCATGTCGTCTACAATAAAAAAGCGCATCAAATTTTTATCTGAAATTGAGTTTGAAGAAGGGGGCAGAAAAATTAGTATTGAGTTTGCATCAATGGATATAGAATTGCTTCCACTGCTTAATTTGCGAGGCGGCATTGTTATGAATCCAATTGGCGCATTCAATCAAAATCACGATGGTCCAAAATGGGAATTTATCAGTCGTCCAATTTCCGCAACAACAATTATTCCATCAACATGGAACACTGTTGGTTTCGGAGTCTTTGGCAAGTACAGGAGAAACAACCTAACATGGGCGTACGAGCTATATTTTACCAATGGATTTGATGACAAAATAATTGCAAACACCGAAAACAGAACATGGCTGCCAGCAAGCAAACAAAACACCGAGCGATTTGAAAAAAGTTTTAATGGAGTGCCGCTAATAACAGCTAAAACAGCAGTGCGTTACAAAAAATTTGGAGAACTGGGCATTTCATGGATGGGTGGTGTGTATAATAAATTTGAAGTGGACGGATTAGTGATTGACAAAAGAAGGCGAATTGATTTACTCGCAATTGACTTTAATACAACACTACCTAAAATAAAGACCAATGTTAATATTGAATGGGTTTGGGCAATAGTAGATGTTCCAAAAACATACTCACAACAATTCGGAAGCAAACTACAAGGTGGATTTTTAGATATAGTTCAGCCTGTGATAAGGCGAAAAATATTGGGCTGGGAAAACAGCGTTGTCAACTTGGTTTTTCGAACTGAATACACCGATTATAACGTAAGCAATTTTAATGAAACAGGTGAAAATATTTACGATCATCTCATTGCTATTGTACCAGGCATTAGTTTCAGACCAAGTTCACAAACTGTGATAAGAGCCAATTACAGATATCATTGGCAAAGAGATATATTGGGGAATCCACCAGCATTAACAGCAGGATTTCAATTTGGATTTTCCACCTATTTTTAGCGGCAAAAAATATTTTTTATTTAAAAACAGATTAATAACGCTAACGTACCAATTGTTATCAACATTTAGCTACTCATTGCTATTAACATAAAAATGCAGTTTTGTTTAAAAGAAGCAGTTAAAAACAAACTGCACTCCTACTCTATTAAGTACTTTTAGCCCATTAAAATTAATAAGCACTAAAACAAAACACAATGGGAAAAATTATTGCAATTGCCAATCAAAAAGGTGGAGTAGGAAAAACAACTACCGCCATCAATCTTGCTGCGAGTTTAGCTGTGCTTGAGAAAAAAACACTTTTGGTTGATGCCGATCCTCAAGCCAATTCTACTTCAGGAGTTGGATTTGACCCAAAAAATATTAAGACAAGTATTTACGAATGTTTAATTGAGGGAATAGATCCGAAAGGAATTATATTAAGTACCGAAACACCAAACCTTGATATATTGCCTGCTCATATAGATTTAGTGGGCGCTGAATTAGAACTAATAAATATGCCTAATCGCGAAAAGATGATGCGAAAAGCATTTGAAAAACTAAAAGATGATTACGATTTTATTATAATTGATTGCTCTCCATCGCTTGGACTTATCACAGTTAATTCATTAACAGCCGCAAATTCAGTATTAATTCCCGTTCAGTGCGAATTTTTTGCTTTAGAAGGATTGGGCAAATTACTAAACACAATCAAAATAGTACAGGCGAGATTAAACCCCGAACTAAATATTGAAGGAATATTACTAACGATGTATGACATACGCTTGCGCTTGTGCAATAATGTGGTGGAAGAGGTTAAAACACATTTTCAGTCAATGGTGTTTGATACCATTATACAACGCAACACCAAGCTGGGCGAAGCACCAAGTTTTGGACAAACAATTATAATGCACGATGCCACCAGCAAAGGAGCAATCAGCTACCTTAACTTAGCACGCGAAATTTTGCAAAAAAATCATTTAACAAGAATGAGCGAAGGTGAGAAAGTGATAAATATGACCGAGCAAAACTGATTGCTACTTGCAAAACTTGTAGCCTACACCTCTTACAGAATAAAAATGTTTCGGCTCACGCTGATTTTCTTCAAAGTATTTTCTGAAATTAACAATGTAGTTATCAATAGTGCGCGTAGTAGGGTAAACATCCACTCCCCAAATTGTTTGCAGAATATCTTCGCGAGAAACCACTTGACTTTCTCGTTCAATTAAAAGTTTTAGTAACAAAATTTCGCGTTTGCTAATTTGGCGGTTTATCCCGTCAATACACTTTATATCGTAAGTGTTAAAATTAATTTCGCAATTACCAAATGTGAATGAATTAATAACAGCAACCTCGGTTTTCAATGACCGTCTCAATAAAATTTGAACTCGTAAGAGAAATTCCTCCAGATTAAATGGCTTGGTTAAATAATCATCTGCTCCTAATCGCAAACCGGTAATTTTATCATCGCTACTATTCTTTGCAGTTAAAAATAAAATAGGCACTTGGTTGTTTTCAAGTCGGATAGACTGACAGAGTGTAAAGCCATCTACGTGCGGAAGCATTACATCGAGCACCACCAAATCAAAACGAGCGGATTTAAACTCTCGCATTACTTTTCTTCCATCATCACACACAGCAACATGATAGCCCTCCAACTCCAAATTAAGCTTAATGCTTTTTTGCAAGCTCTCCTCATCTTCTACCAATAAAATCCTATGGCTCATGTATTTCGTAAATCTGTTTTGCTAAATTACTTATTTTTATCTTTTACAATTGAAGTGTTAGCGGCAAGAATGAATGAGTAATAAAAAAGAAAACCAGATGCAATCAATTGCGATAATAGGAACAGGCATTGCCGGAATGGGCGCAGCGCATTTTTTAAAAGATAAATATGATTTAACTATTTATGAAAAAAATAATTATGTAGGCGGTCACACTAATACTGTAACTGTTGACGAAAACGGCTCACCCGCTTATATTGATACTGGTTTTATGGTATTTAACCATGTAACCTATCCGCATTTAACAAAATTATTTAACGACTTAGCTGTACCGACAAAAAAAACAAGCATGTCCTTTAGCGTTCAGCACATCCCAAGCAGTCTTGAATATTGCGGCTCAGGAATAAATGGATTGTTTGCACAGCGGAAAAATATTTTCAGCATAACGCACATAAAAATGCTGATGCAAATTACCCGATTTAACAAAGAGAGCATCAAAATACTTGACAATCCAAAATACGACAGCTATTCGCTTGACGATTACATGAAAGAACAGGGTTTTGGTGAAGATATGCTTTGGAAATATTTAATTCCAATGAGCTCGGCAGTATGGAGCACACCAATGGATTTAATGTTAAAATTTCCGGCAAAAACTTTAATTCGTTTTTTTTACAATCACGGTTTTTTGGGACTAAACACGCAGCACCAATGGTACACCGTTGTAAACGGAAGTAAAACATACCGCGATATTTTAATAGCACCGTTTAAAAATAAGATTGAAACCAACAATGCGGTAATAAGCGTTACGCGCGAAAATGGAAAAGCGATAGTTAAAGCAAAAAACGGAACTCAAAGAATATTCGACAGAGTAGTTATTGCCGCTCACGCTGACGAGGCGCTGGCATTGCTTGCTAATCCAACACGAGAGGAGGTGAGATTACTTAGTTGTTTTAAATACCAAGAAAACATTGCTACACTTCACACGGATGAAAGCATAATGCCAAAAACAAAATTAACTTGGAGTAGTTGGAACTATCGAATTGATAAAAAGGACAATGCGTTAGAGCCATCAACTATTTATTGGATGAACAGCTTGCAGCAAGTATCAAAAAACAAAAACTATTTTGTTTCCATCAATAACCCTGATATTATTGATAAGAATAAAGCATTGAAGACAATTAAATATACTCACCCACTTTTTGATATTGATGCACAAACTGCACAAAAAGAATTAACTCAATTAAATAAAACTGGGCCTATCTATTTTATCGGCAGCTATTTCAGATATGGATTTCATGAAGATGCATTACTATCAAGTGTGGAATTGTGCAAAGGGTTGTAATTTCTATGCCAATTTCCATTCGTTTGTAATTTTAAATCCTCTAAGAAAATCTTCCACTAACATTCTTTTTTTGCCTTCCATTTGTAAATCTAAAATGGCTATACATCCATCACAGCAGTTAATGTGTAAGTAGTTTTTACCATCGGTACTCATAGCCGTTTCAGAAATAGTATCTGTTTTTTTTGCATTAAATATTTTGAGTTGGTATTCTTTATTATCGGGTGATAGTATTGTGGTAAAAGCACCCGGGTAAGGGCTTAATCCCCTAATCAAATTGTTAACATCTGCTTTCGGTTTTGAAAAATTAATTTTACAATCCTCCTTAAATATTTTGGGTGCGTGCTTTAACTCAGCGTTAGGATTAATAAAATTACTTTGTTCTATTTGCTCGAAACTGTTAGCTTCTATTGCATTAACAGTTTTTAGCACCAACTCGGCACCAATGTGCATTAGCTTATCGTGTACTGTGCCGGCAGTGTCATTTTCAAGTATTGAAATTTTTTCACGGAAAATAATTTTGCCGGTATCAATTTCATGTTTTAAAAAAAATGTAGTTACACCTGTTTCGACTTCGCCATTTATCACTGCCCAATTAATGGGGGAAGCACCCCTGTATTGTGGCAGCAAGGAGCCATGCAGATTAAAAGTACCTAAGCGAGGCATTTGCCAAACCACTTCAGGTAACATTCTAAAAGCAACTACAATTTGTAAATCGGCATTCAGTTGTTTCAGTTCAAAAAGGAACTGTGAATCTTTTAATTTTTCGGGCTGTAAAACACTTAATCCATTTTGTTCGGCAAAAATTTTCACTGCACTTTGCTGCACTTTAAGTCCTCTGCCGGCTGGCTTATCGGGGGCGGTAACTACAGCTACCACATTAAAGCCAGCATCAATAATTTTCTTTAAGGACTCCACAGCAAAATCAGGAGTGCCCATAAAAACAATTCGTAAATTATTTTTTTGCAACATTATTTTTTTAATTCAATTGCCACCACATTAACTACATCGCCTGCCATGCAAGTTGTCATTGCATCTTTTTCAGCCGTAAATTTTATCCAAACTTGTAAATCGTTTTTCTGAAAATTGGTAGGCAATGGAGTGTATGGTTGCAACAATTTCTGATTCATCAATCTGAGCATCCAGGTACAGCCGTCCACTTCGTATATTATTACAGTGGCTTCCAGAAAACCCTCTGCTTCAAAATCGCGAGGTGATGGTGGCGTATTAGTAGTAGTGGTATCTGTTTTTATTTTCTTTTTACTACAACAAGCATTAAATGAAAAAGAAAAGATTAAAACAGAAAAAATGATTGCAATATTGTTAAGTTTGCTCATAAATGTAATTTTATTTAAAATTAATTTTATTTTTCAAATCAGTGAGCGAAGAAAACGGCAGCGCTAATTACAAATTAAGCTACAATATTGCTTTAGGTCCACTACTTGCAATTACGCTTTTGCTATTTGATTTGTCTCCTGCCAATCCATTAGCAACAAGAATGGCAGCCATAGTTGTGTGGATGGCAGTTTGGTGGTTAACCGATGTAGTTCACCATGCCGTAACGGCACTAATACCAATAGTTTTTATCCCATTAATGGGAATATTAGACACAAAAACTACAGCCATGCAATATACCGAACCGATAGTATTTTTATTCATCGGTGGCTTCATCATTGCATTTGCAATTGAGCGATGGAATTTGCACCAGCGCATTGCACTCAGAATATTAATGATGGTTGGCAGCAGTCCATCTAAAATATTATTTGGTGTAATGCTCTCTTCATTTTTAATTTCAATGTGGATTTCAAATACGGCAACTACCATGATGCTTTTATCAGCAGTACTGGCAGTTATCTATCAGGCGGAAAAATATTTTAAAGCCGATGCTGATTCAAAAAACTTTGCGGTGGCATTGCTCATCGGGTTGTCCTATTCGGCAACTATTGGCGGAATGGCAACACCTGTGGGAACACCTACTAATATGATATTCATGGAGTTTTACAAGAAAACTTTTGCCGAAAGCTTAACGATGAATTTTTTTGAATGGTTTAAAATCGGATTTCCCATTGCCGTAGCTTTTTTACTTGCCGCTTATTTTGTTTTGCGAATTTTATTTGTCAGAAACAAAAATAAATTTGAAATAGAAAAAGATTATTTCAAAACCGAATATGCCCAACTCGGAAAAATTACTTATGAAGAAAAAATGGTGGCGTTAGTATTTTCAATTACGGCATTGCTCTGGTTCACTCGTGCTAATATTGATTTTGGTTACTTCACCATGAAAGGATGGAGCAACCTTTTTTCAAAGTCTGATTTTATTTCAGATACAAGCGTGGCAATGCTTATGTCATTTATACTATTTGTAATTCCATCAAAAAACAAAAAAGGCGAAGCACTAATAACGTGGAAAGAAGCATCGAAACTGCCGTTTGACATCGTATTGCTTTTTGGGGGTGGCTTTGCAATGGCAAAGGGAATAGAAGTTAGCGGATTAAGTGGATGGATTGCAAGCCAGCTTAATTTTTTAAGCGGAGTAAATATTGTATTGTTTATTTTTTTGATGTGTGTTATCATCACCATCATCAGCGAGTTTGCAAGTAATGTTGCGTGCATACAATTAATGCTTCCAGTATTAGTTGCTGTTCAATCCAACATGGATGTTCAACCACTTACATTACTTTTACCTGCTACATTAGCAGCATCATTGGGATTTATGTTACCGGTTGCAACAGCGCCCAACACAATTGTTTTCGGTACTCACAAAATAAAAATTAATCAAATGTTAAAAGCAGGGTTCTATTTAGATTTAATAGGAATCGTACTTATCACAATTTTAGCATCGCTAATTAACTAGTCGAACCTCAAAAAGTCAATTTTTGAGCATATTTATAATATAAAGCTTCATAAACAGTTTTCAGGATGAAAAATAAAAAGTTAATGAGCCCCTGTTTCCAGAGCTTCATGACTCGTTTAAAATTCATTGCCGCAGCCGCCATTGATACATTTATTTCATCACTGAGATTACGCAACTGTTTTAATATTAACAAAGCCACCATTAAACATATTGGCTTTGCAGGCTTGCCCTGTGTGAGACTATAGTGTTTCTCAAAAGCAGTATCAACAACTTTCCACTGTATCGTTTTTCCTAATTTATAAAGAGGATGTTGATGATTAAGTTGCTCTTCAAATGTGGTATAAAAACCCAATTGTGATTTATTTTTTCCTTTAGCTGGCATACACAAATCTGCCGCTTTTTTCACCCTTTTTTACTTTTTTCGGCAGAATTTTATCCCTTGTTTTTTGAACAAATACCGTTATAGTATAGCTTTCAGAGAATTTGAGGTTCGACTAGTTAGTGATTAGGAAACACATCTGCCGACATTTTATATGCAACATTAAACTCCTGGATGTTCAAAAAAGAGTTAATGTTTTTTTCGGTGAGCCAGTGCATTAAATTTTCTGTTGGCATATTTCCGGTAAGTTTATCAGATGCCATAGGGCAACCGCCAAATCCTTTTACAGCAACATCAAATCTGCGGCAGCCGCTGTTATAAGCAGCGTCAATTTTTTCTTTCCATGTGTTTGGAGTAGTATGAAGATGAGCTCCAATTTCTACATTATTAAACTCCGGAATAATATTTGAAAAAAGATAGTTGATGTTTTCAGAATTAGAAACACCTGTTGTATCAGCCAACGCAATTGTTTTTACGCCAAGTTGTGAAATTTTTTTTGTCCAATTAACTACAACATCCGCACTCCAGTCATCGCCATAAGGGTTACCGAAAGCCATGGATATATATATTACCAATTGCTTTCTGTTTTTCACACACAACGACTGAATTTCTTCTACCCTTTTCAGCGATTCAATAATTGATGAGTTAGTGTTACGCTGCTGAAATGTATCAGAAATCGAAAACGGGAATCCCAAATAAGTTATCTCCGGAAAAAGGCACGCATTCTCTGCTCCTCTCGAATTTGCAACTATGGCTAATAATTTTGATGATGTTGTACTTAAGTTCAAATTCGCTAAAACCTCGGCAGTATCTCTTAATTGTGGAATTGCTTTAGGCGAAACAAAACTCCCAAAATCAATAGTATCAAATCCTACTTTTAAAAGCTGATTTATATATGCCGCCTTAGTTGCAGTAGGAATAAAATCGGCAATGCCTTGCATCGCATCTCGCGGACATTCAACTATTTTCATTTTATATTTTTTAAAAGTGCTTTATTAATTTTTTTTGCAATTGACGGGCCTTCGTAAATAAATCCGGTATAAACCTGCACAAGCGATGCTCCTGCATTGAGCATATCTATTGCATCTTGCGCGGTATGTATCCCACCTACGCCAATTATCGGAAATGCATTATTAGATTTTTGACTTAAATATTTAACAACCTCTACCGATCGTTTGGTAAGTGGCTTTCCGCTCAATCCTCCAGCTCCAATTTCAGATATTTTATTTTTCGGGGTGTTTAAGTTTTCTCTGCTGATGGTAGTATTGGTAGCCACCACTCCGTCTAATTTAATTTCTTTCACAATTTCTATAATATCATCGAGCTGTTCATTGGCTAAGTCCGGTGCAATTTTTAGCAAAATAGGTTTCTGCTCAATTTTTGTTTTATTTATTTTTTGAAGATGTGAGAGTAAATTTTTCAATGGTTCTTTTTCTTGCAATGCTCTCAAATTTGGTGTGTTTGGCGAACTTACGTTTACCACAAAATAATTTACATAACTGTGCAAAGCATTAAAACATTGTTCATAATCATCTATTGCTTCATCATTAGGTGTAGTTTTATTTTTACCGATGTTGCCACCAATAATTATATCAGTATGCTTTTTCTTTAATCGCTCAATTGCTGCATATACACCATCGTTATTAAAACCCATTCTGTTAATCAGTCCTTCATCGGCTGGCAACCTGAACATGCGCGGCTTATCATTTCCTGCTTGTGGCTTTGGTGTGAGTGTTCCTATTTCTATGAAACCAAAACCATAATTACTAAGCTCGTTAAACAGCTTTGCATCTTTATCAAGTCCGGCAGCTAAGCCCACAGGATTTTTAAAATGCAGCCCAAATAGTTTTCGCTCAAGTTTTGGGTTATCAATACAGTATATTTTTCTGGTAAGGCTACCTGTTCTCGGTATTTTCGATATAAATTTTATAACCTTGAATACGATGTGGTGAATTGTTTCGGGCTGCCAAAGAAAAAAAATGGGCTTAATAATAAACTTATACATAGTGCTGCAAATTTAGTATTTGATACAATTAGTAATAAATTAAAAACGCCCCGCAAGAATGCGAGGCGTTTTCATTTGTACTTTCAAAAAAGCTTATTTACAATTTTTTGCGTCCTCTTCAGCTTCCTCGTAGCCTAATGAAAGTGCCTTTTTAAAGTCTTCGCACGATTTCTTGTCCTTCATTTCTCTTTTTAAAATACCTCTTTTGTAGTAAGCCAAACCTTCTTCCGGTTTTATCCTTATTACCTGGCCGTAATCATATAATGCAGATTTAGGATTAGCCAATGCTTCGCAGCAGTAGGCTCTATACAAATAAGCATCTGCATAATTGTTATCGTATTTTATTGCTCTTCCAAAATCATCAAATGCAAGCTGAAATTTTTCGGTGCTGTAATAACACAATCCTCTTTTAAAGTAATATTCTGCTCTTTCGGAGTTCAGCTCTATTGCTTTAGAGAAATCGAGTAGTGCTTTATCGAATTTGCCCAAGCCATAGTATGCAAGCCCGCGTTTGTAAAAATTAACTGCTGAATCGGGGTTTAATTTAATAGCTAAGTTAAAATCTACTAAAGCTTCTTGATATTTATTCAAGTTTAATTTAGTGGTTCCTTCTTTCAAGTAGTTTAAACTTGAGTTCCAGCAGAAGTTGTTTTCATAGGCATCTTTTGATGCTTCGCTGCCTAAATCAGCGGCAACGCGTAAATCAATACAAGCTTCATCTTTATTGCCTGATGTAATTTTAAGCTTTCCTCTTTCATAAATCGCATCAGCAAACTTATCATCTAGCGATACAGCCATATTAAAATCAGATAAAGCCGATTCATTGTTTTTAGCATTAGCATAACACATTCCGCGATAATAATACGGTAACGCTAAATCGTTTCTGCGGCTAACTAACTCCGCATTTTCAACCAACGCTTTTTCGTATTCGCTCATTTTATCGTATTCCACTTTCTTTTTCAGGAATTTATCTACCTCCATTTTGTTTTTGGTAATCACTGCATTAAAATCCTGCATTGCACCTTGATAGTTTTTTGCATCAAATTTTTGCTTGCCCGATTTCATTTGCGGGTCTTCCGTTGGCTTAGTTTGTGCGGTTACTGCCCCCGAATAGGAAATACATAAAAAGATAAAAAGTAGTTTTTTAAACATGATGTAATGTTTTAGTTCGACAAAAGTAAAAAATTATGAATAGAGTAAATGCAAAAATCCTACCAAGAAAAACACTTGCTTTTAGATTTTTTCTTTTTATTTGAAGGGCGGAATATTTTACGCATCTTTTTTTGAAATTTTAAAGCGCGTTTTTTAAGCAAATAGCTTGTAGATTTTTTTGAACTTGATGATGAGTAAGAGCCTCCACCACCAGTATAACCGGTGCGAGGAGAATTGCCTTGTGTATAATTTGTGCTAACTATTTGTTGTTCGTTTTGCGCAAAAACATTTGTATTATTAATTTCCTGCTGCTGAGGGTTGTAATTTGGTTGAACAACCACATTCATATTATTATCTGGTAAATCAGATTGTATTTCAATTGCATTAGAGTTAACCAAGTAAATTGCATTAAAATCGGGGTTAGCCGGCTGCTCGTCATTGATAGTTTGAGCTAAAACAGCAAGAGGTAAGATTGAAAAAAGTATGAATGTACGTTTCACCACAAAACAAATTTAATTAGTTTTTTAATACAATAGACTATTTAAAACATTTATTTTTACGAACAAAGTTATTAAAAGGTTATAGTTAATTTATTATTTGCTGGCGTGCAACCTTTGGAGAATAACCTGCATCTTGTATATGGAATCAAATCGTACAATGACCGATGAAGAACTCGTAAAGGGCTGTATTGAGAATAAACCAATTGCTCAAAAGACCTTATACGACAGGTTTTCGCGAAAAATGTATGGTGTTTGTTTAAGATATTGCGATGATCAAGATGAGGCGCAGGATATTTTACAAAATGGTTTCATTAAGGTCTTTGAAAATATGCAATCGTTTAAGGGAAGTGGCTCATTGGAGGGATGGATTAGAAGAATTATGGTGAACACAGCACTTAATCACTACAGGCAAACCAAAATGGGTAAGCAAAAAGTGGATTTAGATTCGGTTGAATATTCTTTAGAATCTTCGGCTCCATCTGTATCCGAAACCATAAATGCAAAAGAGTTGTTAGCTTTAATACAAACAATTCCGGCTGGTTTCAGGACAGTATTTAACCTATTTGCCATTGAAGGTTACTCTCATAAAGAAATAGCAGAAATGCTTAACATATCGGAGGGCACGTCAAAATCTCAATTTGCGCGCGCAAGAGCATATTTGCAAAAAATGTTAGAAAAAACTCAAAAAGTTAAAGAAATTATATAAATATCATGGATTTAAACTCAGGAAATAACTTAGAAAGCCTCTTCAAATCAAAATTTGAAGGGTTTGAGCCCGAGGTGGATGCCAATGTTTGGAATAATATCCAAAGTAAAATGGCTAAAACTAACGCTCCTTCTGATTCAGGGATGAGCAACCTTATGAAGCTTGCTATAGGCACAGCTGCAGTAGGTGCTTTGGTTATTGGTGCAATATACTTTATGTCGCCAAAAGAAAATACTATTAAAGCTGAAACCAATACAGCTAATAACACTAAAACGATTACTGAAAGCGGAAGCAATGGCGAAAGTAGCAACACATTAAATACTGATAATCAAACAACTATAGAAATAAATACAGGTAACAAAACGACTACCAGTTCTACCAATTTAAATCCAAAAAATAATCAGAACAAAACAAATAATAGTACCAATAATAGCAACCAAGCTGACAACCAAAACGAGCATGATAATGCAGATGGTAAAGAGAATCTAAATCACCAGCTTAACAATACTACAACTGAAAAACACACGAACAATAATACTAATGACAATGTAAGTAATCATGTCAATAACACGGTAGAAACCGAGGTTGACCAAAATCAGCAAGAAGTAAACTTCACTGTTGCGGATATAGACAAGACACCCGTTGGAGGATATGCCCCGCTCACAGTTTATTTCAATAACAAAGGAAAAGCACAAAGCTGCGAATGGAATTTTGGTGATGAAATGCCTTATGCAAGAGAGAATAACACCGTACATATTTACGAAAAACCAGGTAAATACACCGTGTTACTTACCGCTAATTATGGAAGTAAAGTAGAGACTGATACAGTTATTGTTGAGGTTTTAACTCCATCTTATATTCCAACAGCATTTTCACCTAACGGAGATGGCATAAACGATGTGTTTAAAGTTACACCCACAGATTTAACTTTTATTGAATCAGTTATATACGACCGCCAAGGCAAAATGGTAGCGCAATGGAATTCTGTGGATGATGGTTGGGACGGAGTGAACATGAAAACAGGCGAAAAATGTGCCTTTGGCGCATACATTTTTACTGTTAAATGGAAAACTCCAGAAGGAAAGCATTACGAACAAAAAGGAACAGTTACTCTGACGAATAATTAAAAACATCTGCCCCCATCAAAAAGGACTGTAAAAAGTCCTTTTGATTTTTTGTTTTTATTTATATCTTCGGCTCGAAATTATGATTTCAACAAAGTAACACGAAACAAAAAATGAAAAAACTTTACTCCAGTTTTGCTGCTATTGCAGCGTTTTTCTATTTTACTAACACAGCAGTTGCCCAATCAGATTCATGCTGCCCCAATGCAGGTTTTGAAAGCCAAAATTTTACAAATTGGGTGGGTTATATGGGAACGATAACCAATTTAACTTTGGGATTAAACCAAAGTACAAATACAGCACCAAACGATCCTGCTCAGCATACAATATTGACAGTACAAGGGCTTGATCCAAACTGTTTGGATCCCAACACTAACTGTGCAGTATCCACTTGTATGACTTACTTAGCACCTGGTGGAGGATTAGCATCAGTGCGCTTAGGAAACGATAACGTGAATTATGGAAGTGAGCGATTAGAATACACTATGATTGTAGATTCTTGTAATTCCGGCTTCATATATTCTTACGCTGTAGTATTGGAAGACCCCGGCCATGCTCCTGCCGACCAACCTAAATTTGATATTCAACTTTTAGATCAAAACGGAAATCTTATACCCGGCCCTTGTGGTTCGTATTCAGTTTATGCCGGATCAGATTCTTCTTTTGTTCAATCATGCAACTTCGGTCCTATATACAAATGCTGGATAAGCGTGGGTTATGACTTAAGCCCATACATGGGAACACAAGTAACTATTACCTTCCAAACACGCGATTGCGGATTAGGCGGACACTATGGTTATGCATATATTGATGGATCTTGCAATGCACTTACCGCAACTGCTGCATTTTGCCCTGGCGGAAATGGTACTATCGTTTTAATAGCGCCTTCCGGATACGCATCCTATCAATGGAATGATCCACAAGGGAACCCAATACCGGGTCCTAACGGAACTAATGATACGGCCATATATTCACTACCAGCTAACATTGGAGATATTTTCACGGTCGGGATGACGTCCGTCTCTGGGTGTACCACAACCCTTATTGTTACATTACAACCAACAATTATATCTTCTGCACCTACTGTTACCAATGCAATTTGCTATGGTGATACTGGTTCTATTGTTTCATTAACAGGCCCTAACACAGGTATCCCAAGTTGGACGTTTAACTGGACAACAATAGGCGGCCAACCAGTGCAAAACACGGTTATTGGCTTGGGAGATAATGACACACTTAATATGCAAGCAGGAACATATATATTAACACTCACCGATAGCTTGGGATGTGTATACAGTGATACACTCACAATTACTCAACCACCACAACCGGCTGATACACTAAACCAAATATCATTTTATTGCGATGGCGATTCAACAGCAGTGTTTTACTTCCCAACCGGAAGTCATCCGTCAGTTGGTCCCGGCTATCAATGGGAGTCATACCCGCAAGGTGTTGACTTACCCAATACCTACCCTTATAGCGGTGTAAATTCAAACACATTAACTGTGGGCAATTTCCCTGTTGATGGTTTGCAACTCTATTTCACATGGTACATGAACGGCTGTCAGCACAAATCAGTAATTACGCTATCTCACACACCACAAAATCCATATTTAAAACCCGATAGCTCAGCTAACGTATTTACACCAAACGGAGATTTATATAACGAAACATTCTTCCCATTCCGCACTACTGTTGCTTATGACCAAGCAGACATTGCATATTATGCTAAAGAATACTCGTTCAAAGTCTTCAACAGATGGGGTAATTTAATTTTTGAAACTGATGATGTCACAAAAACATGGGACGGAAGAAAAGATGGAAATTTAATGGGAACTGGAACATATTTTTGGATAGTAACTTATAAAAATCGTTGCGCTCCGGATACTGACCCTCCGGTAGAAACAAAAGGATTTGTTCAGTTATTAAAATAATTGATGAAGTAATTAAAAAGCCCCCGCCTTTGGCGGGGGCTTTTTTTTGCACTAATAGAAATAAAAATTAACATGTAAAAAAATAATGTAGTTTTGTAAAACTTTCATAAATGAACCAAAGGGTAATACTAAGTAGTAAACAATTAGACCTCACCATTACCCGCCTTTGTTACCAACTTATTGAAACTCACAACGATTTTGCTAAATCAGCATTAATTGGGCTGCAACCACGAGGCATTTATTTGGCCAAGCGGATAGAGCAAAAGCTAAACACGATTTTAAAAGACAAAAAAATAAACTGTGGCTCGTTAGATATTACATTTTACCGCGATGATTTCAGAAAAAAAGAACTGATACCGAACAGCACCACCATAGATTTTATTATTGAAGATAAAAACGTGATTTTAATTGACGATGTACTTTATACCGGACGTACAATAAGAGCCGGATTAGACGCTATGCTTGCCTTTGGAAGGCCGCAAGACGTGGAATTACTTGTACTTATTGACCGAAGACTGAGCCGTAACGTACCTATTCAGGCAAAATATGTGGGTAAAACAATAGATAGCATTGCATCCGAAAAAGTAAAAGTAGAATGGCGCGAAATTGATAAAGAAGACAAGGTTTGGATAATGAAAAATGATTAAACGGCAATAATGATGAACAAGCTAAGTACGAAACATCTACTAGGAATAAAAAACTTAACCAAACAAGACATTGAGCTGATTTTAGCAACTGCCGACAATTTTAAAGAAGTAATAAACCGCCCGATTAAAAAAGTTCCTTCGCTAAGAGACATTACCATAGCAAATCTTTTCTTTGAAAACTCCACACGCACAAAACTAAGTTTTGAATTAGCCGAAAAAAGATTAAGTGCCGATGTTATTAATTTTTCCGCATCCGGCTCATCAGTAAAAAAAGGAGAAACTTTAATTGATACCGTAAATAATATTTTAGCAATGAAAGTGGATATGGTAGTGATGCGCCATGCAAATGCCGGAGCAGCCTCTTTCCTTGCAAAACACGTGAATGCAAAAATTATTAATGCCGGTGATGGTGCTCATGAGCATCCAACGCAAGCTCTTTTAGATGCCTACTCAATAAAACAAAAACTGGGAACAATAAAAGGAAAGAAGGTGGCAATAATTGGCGATATTTTACATTCAAGGGTTGCGCTTTCTAATATTTTTTGCCTTCAAAAACTTGGAGCAGAAGTACTGGTGTGTGGCCCCACAACGCTTATTCCGAGATACATTTGTGCTTTAGGTGTAAAAGTAGAAACCAATTTGCGCACTGCACTCGAATGGTGCGATGTAGCAAACATGTTGCGTATTCAGATTGAACGGCAAGACATCAAATACTTTCCTTCTTTACGAGAATACACCATGCTGTATGGAGTAAACAAATCGTTGCTCGATTCTATAAAAAAAGAAATTGTAATTATGCACCCCGGCCCTATAAACAGAGGCGTAGAAATAACAAGCGATGTAGCCGATAGCAAACAAGCTATAATACTCGAGCAAGTTGAAAACGGGGTGGCTGTTAGAATGGCTGTGCTTTACCTGCTTGCAGGAAGAAATTAATTTATAACTGTAAATTTTTCTACCACAAAGTCGCCATCACTAAGCTCTACTTTCAAAAAGTAAATTCCGGTTTTTAAATTTGATGTATTGACACTTAGTTGCTTTTCACTAACAGCAGAAAAGCTAACGATACACACTTTGCCGGCAATATCAAATACAGTAAGCATTTCGGCTAATTTGTTTTTAGGAATTTTTACAAGCAAGTGCTCGGCACATGGATTAGGAAAGACAACAACTCTGCTTCCATCTTTTATCGTCTCATCCATACTCATAACTTGGTTGAATTTATACAATGCTGTATTGGGATGATAATATCCAGACATTGTAGAGAAGTTACCCGATACAAAAAGGTAGTTTCCATCGTAAGAAAAACTACTGCTACTTCCATCAATCTGAATATTTGTTTGATAAGGCACATAAGATGAATTAGCACACACGATTCCGTTATTGGGCGATGAAAATAGGCCGCCAATAATTACAGTATCGTTTTTGTAAAAGATTTGATTAGCTGTATTATTAAGCCCAATACTGTTGCTAACCGATGCTGATAAAGTATCTAAAACAGAAAAATACGGAGATGGAGTTGACGAAATGGAGTTGTAAAATCCGGCTGTGGCTATATCGTTGCCAATAAAACAAATATCATAAATGCCATCATCGGCATTGGGCGCCCATGCAGTAGCATACCCTGAAAGTGAGTTAATAGCAGCTATTTTATTGCGTGAATATCCGTTAATTGTAGAAAAATACCCGGCAACATAAACCAAGCTGTACCTTGGTATAATTTTATTTATCGTTCCATTTAAAACAGGGTTCCAGGCAGTTAGTGTATTAGAAACTAAATCAAAACAAGCAATATTACTTCTCCAGCTTGTATTCACTTGGCTAAACAATCCGCCCAAATACATTTGATTACCATCAAACGCTATTGTTTTCACAAAACCAAACACGCTAATATTAAAAGGCAAAACGGTATCTGCCAAAAGAGAAAAAGCACAAATGCCTTTTTGCACATTGTTATTTACTGAAGTGAAACTACCACCCATAAAAAGAGTATCGGCCTTTTCTGTGAATGTCATCACTTGCTCATTAAATGAAATGTTAAGCGAGCTTGCAGTTCCGTTAGTTAAATTTATCTGGCCAAAATTATTACGGGTAACGCCATTAACAGAAGTAAAATCACCGCCAATAAAAAAACCTGTATTTAATTTAAGAACGCAGTTTGCCTCTCTATTTGCATGTGGATTAATGGATAGTAATTGATTTGCAGGAAATGTTACTGCACCTATGTTTTTCCTTTCGGATGAATTTACTTGCGTAAATTTTCCGGCAAAGTAAACAACAGAATCTGAAACACAAATGTCGTTTACGCTTCCATTTATATCGGGCAACCAATTAACAAATGAGTTAGTTGTAATTTTTAATGCCGCCAAATGTTTTTTGGGCGAATTATCAATTGATGTGAACTCGCCACCAATAAACAAGAGGCTGTCGCTTTGCACTAAGCAATTAACATCGCCATTTGCTTGGTGCACCCAATTTTCGAGTGAGCCATTTTGCACAGTATTAAATTTTGCAAGTCGCTTGCGCTGATTAGTAGTATTTACAGAACTAAATCGTCCACCAACATAAAGCATAGATGAATTTGTATCAAGCAGAATGTAATTTACTATACCATCAATTCTAAAATTAAAATCAATGTTAGGAAAAGTCGGCCAGCCTATCACATTTCCTATCGTATCGTCAACCCTCGCTAAATTTTCGCGAAGCACGCCATTAATACTTTTGAATTGTCCACCAAGGTAAATTAGATTTGCAATTGTATCACATGCAATTGTGTGCACTGCGCTGTCAGTATTCGGGTGCCAATCCGTAATGCTATCCGTCATTGTATTTATTTCAAAAACATTGTTGCGCAATTCGTTGTTCACCTGTGTAAATTTTCCACCTATCGCTATTCCTTTTTCTGTACTTGCAATACAATGCACTGAACCAAAAACATTGTAGTTAAACCCGGCATCAAAAGCTCCATTTGGTAAAAAATGAGCAAGCCCTGATAAATTATAACTGCCAATCTTTAAAAACTCACCCCCAACATAAAACCCACCAAGACTATCTTTCAAAACACAATGCACCACACCTTTTATTTTATTAAAATCCGAAATTAAAACACCGGAGCCACTATCAACTAAAACTCCATATCCTGTATTTGGACCTATATCATCAAAACTACCACCCACATATAATTTATTACCCTTTATGTAAGATGTATTAACAACTCCATTTGTTATCCAGATATTTGTGTCCGCTTGCTGTGCAGCTAAATTACTTGCGATGATGTAACACCATACAAATAAAATTGAGTATAGCTTCATGAGTAAAATAATAAAAATTTGGGGATGCCCAAAGTTACTAAATACAATTACATTTGCAATATTATTTACTAAATGAAAAAACTATTACTCCTATTTCTAAGCATCGCTTTACTGCTTAACTCCTGCTCTACCGATTTGGATGTGAACGATGAATGGCGCGAAACAATGGTTGTTTTCGGACTATTAAACCAAACCGATACTGCACATTACATTAAAATTAACAAGGCATTTTTAGGTCAGGCAAATGCGTTTGAAATGGCCTCTGTTTACGATACAGTAAATTACGGCAACAATATTATAGTCGTAATAAACGAACTAAATAATGGTAACGTAATTAACTCGTTTCCACTTACACAAGATACTTCTATTGCTAAAGCAGGTGGCGTTTTTGCTTATCCAAAACAAGTTTTGTTTAAACTCAATCAACAGCTAAATGATAATTACGAATACGAATTAGTTGTAACCAACAGCGAAACAGGTAAACAAGTAAAATCTAAAACCATACTCGTAAAAGATTTTACAACCATACAACCTTCCGCCATACAAACGAGCGTAAACTTTAGTTTGTATAACAATGATTTTAATGTGCGCTTTAACTCCGCAGAAAACGGAAAACTATATAATTTGATAGTTAGATTTTACTTCCGCGAGATAAACAAAATAACCAATGCCGTAACCGATAAATACATTGATTTAAACTTAGGCAATCAACAATCATTAAACACAAGTGGTGGTCAAGAAATCACCTACACGTTTCCGCAACGAACGCTTTATACTTTTTTATCTTCAAAACTAAACCCCGACCCTACTGTGTGGCGAAGAGTGGGAAAATCTTCAAATCCTGATACACAATTAGATTTTATTGTAACAGTAGCTGCAGAAGAGTTTTTTACTTACATGGAAGTTAATTCCCCTTCATCCATCACCACATTACAAGACAAGCCCATTTATACAAATATCGAAAATGGCATAGGCCTTTTTTCATCGCGCTACAAGCAAAATAATGCTGCATATTATAATAAGAAACTAACCACCCAATCGCTCGATTCAATTTATGGCGGAGTGTTTACAAAAAACTTGGGCTTTTGCGACCCAGGACACTCTAACCCAAATTATCAGTGTCAGTGACATATTGACTTTTGAAATGCAAACTTAACCCCTGTCATAAAGGCAATTTGGCAGAGATTTTTGTTTTTTCCCAAAAGGCATTATTGTTGACTTACCGCTATCGAATTAGTAAAAAACCAAAAATGAAAAATTTCCTATTTGTACTAACTATTTTGATTCTCCTGGCTATCATTTGGGTTTTGAACCAAGAAAACAAAAGCTTAAAGTCAACTAACATTTTAATCACTAACCCAGAAAAAGCACCAGTAGCTTTTTCGAAAAATATAGATGCTGATGAACTCGAGTTTGATGGAGAATTCTGGAAAACGACTAACAAAAATTAAATAAACCAAAAACTAAAGAACTATGGGAAAAATAATAGGAATTGACTTAGGAACAACTAACTCGTGCGTAGCCGTTATGGAAGGCAACGAGCCGGTAGTAATTGCTAACAGCGAAGGCCGCAGAACCACACCTTCAATTGTAGCATTTGTAAAAGATGGTGAGCGCAAAGTGGGCGACCCTGCAAAAAGACAAGCCATCACCAATCCAAGAAACACCATCTACTCCATAAAACGATTTATGGGACACACATACGATGAAGTATCAAAAGAAACATCACGCGTACCTTATGCACTTGTAAAAGGCGATAATAATACACCTCGTGTTAAAATTGACGAGCGCTTACACACACCGCAAGAAATATCGGCAATCATACTTCAAAAAATGAAAAAAACAGCCGAAGACTTTTTGGGGCACGAAGTAACCGAAGCAGTTATTACAGTTCCGGCTTATTTTAACGATGCACAGCGTCAAGCCACAAAAGAAGCAGGCGAAATTGCCGGATTACAAGTAAAGCGTATCATTAACGAACCCACTGCTGCTGCATTGGCTTATGGCCTCGATAAAAAGAACAGCGATATGAAAATAGTGGTGTTCGATTGCGGTGGCGGAACACACGATGTTTCGGTACTTGAATTAGGCGATGGCGTATTTGAAGTAAAATCTACCGATGGTGATACACATCTTGGCGGTGATGATTTTGACCAAAAAATAATTGACTGGTTGGTACAAGAATTTAAAGACGAAAATGGCGGCCTTGATTTAACAAAAGACCCTATGGCTTTGCAACGCTTAAAAGAAGGCGCTGAAAAAGCAAAAATCGAACTTTCAAGTTCACCATCTACCGAAATTAACTTACCATACATTATGCCGGTTGACGGCATTCCAAAACACTTGGTACGCACATTATCACGTGCAAAATTTGAGCAATTGGTTGATGATTTGATTAAACGAACAATAGAGCCATGCCGTTCGGCACTTAAAAATGCAGGCATCACTCCATCAGAAATTGACGAGATTATTTTAGTAGGCGGCTCCACTCGCATACCTGCTATTGTAGATGCGGTTCAAAAATTCTTTGGCAAAGCGCCATCAAAAGGTGTTAACCCCGATGAAGTAGTTGCCGTGGGAGCAGCCATACAAGGCGGTGTGTTAACAGGCGAAGTGAAAGATGTTCTGCTTTTAGATGTTACACCACTATCGCTGGGCATTGAAACAATGGGCGGAGTGTTTACCAAATTGATTGAAGCGAACACAACTATACCAACCAAAAAATCGGAAACATTTACCACCGCTGCCGATAACCAGCCGAGTGTACAAATTGTGGTTTTCCAAGGTGAACGAGCTATGGCGCGCGATAATCGCAAGTTGGGTGAATTTAACTTAGATGGAATTCCTCCGGCACCACGCGGCACACCACAGGTAGAAGTAACTTTTGACATTGATGCAAACGGAATTTTAAATGTGAGTGCAAAAGACAAAGGAACAGGCAAAGCGCACAATATTCGCATTGAAGCAAAAAGCGGACTTAGCGATGATGAAATTAAGCGCATGAAAAAAGAAGCGGAAGCTAATGCCGATGCCGATAAAAAAGCGAAGGAAGAAATTGACAAAGTGAATGCGGCCGACTCAATGATATTCAGTAGCGAAAAGCAACTGAAAGAATATGGCGATAAAATTAGCAGCGATAAAAAAGAGACCATTCAAAAAGCACTAAGCGAGTTAAAAGATGCACACAAAGAGCGCGACTTGGCTAAAATTGAAACCGCTATGGCCAACATGAACACTGCATGGCAGTCAGCAAGCGAAGAAATATATAAAGCCACTCAAGAAGCACAAGCAAACGCTAACCCGCAAGCCGAGAACAGCAACACCACCGCTGATAATGTTACTGATGTGCAATACGAAGAAGTGAAAGACGAGAAAAAGTAGTTTCTTACTTTAATTTTTGCGAGAAAAATCCCTGCTGCACTTCGGGGATTTTTCTTTTTTCACTTGCCTGATTACTAATTTCATCTGATAAATAGGAAAAAAAATATTTGTTTTTCTCAATTGGTTTTATAAATTTACGCTAAGTTTTACCAAACCATAAAACCATGAACCTAAAAAACAAACTACTAATTGCTGCTATTGCAGCACTTTGCATTTTCTGCTCAGGATTTGCGCAAAACAATAAAGTGCAAAATACTAACTGGGTAGACATGATGCTAAACCAAGAAGTTAACTTCTTCGAAACTCAAAAAGCATTTTATCAATATGTGGATGACTATAAATCTACATACCGCTCAACACACAATGGCAACGACCCTGCGCGTGTACCGGGCTACAAAACTTTTAAGCGCTGGGAATGGTTTCAATTGCCTCGTATTTCGCAAACCGGTGAGCGATTCGACCCTTCAAAAGTGTGGCAAGAAATGAACAAATATAAACAAATGTATCCGTTACAAGCGGGAACCTGGACTTACATTGGAAACCCCACTACACCAAGCGGTACTGGCAACGGCCGCTTAAATTTTGTGCGTTTCGATCCGAATAACTCAAATACCATTTATGTGGGTTCGCCCTCAGGCGGTTTGTGGAAATCTACAAATGGCGGACAAAACTGGACTACCAATACAGATAATTTACCACAAGTAATAGGCTGTACTGATTTAGCAATTGACCCTACTAATACTCAAATCATGTATTTAGGAACAGGTGATGGCGATGCAGGTGATAATTACACCGTTGGTTTATTAAAATCTACCGATGGCGGTACTACTTGGAATCCTACAGGATTATCATTTTTTGTTCCGCAAACACGTATGCTAAGCAAAGTACTTTTAAATCCTAATAGCACCAGCACACTTTTAGTTGCAACATCGGCAGGTATTTATCGCAGTACCGATGCCGGAACAACATTTACTTTAGTACAAGCAGGTTCGTTTAAAGACATGGAATTTAAACCGGGCGACCCTAACACTGTTTATGCTTGTGGCGCACAATTCTATAAATCAACAAATGGCGGACAAACATGGACTAATATTACAAGCGGACTACCCACCCCTACTCAAGTAAGCCGCATGGCAATAGCAGTTACTCCAGCCGATCCTACTTATGTTTATTTATTGGCTGCTAACCCAGCTACTGATTATGGCTTTCAGGGCATGTATCGTTCTACTAACAGCGGTACTTCTTTCTCTAACCGTAACACATCAAGCCCATCAAACATTTTAGGATGGAACAGTAACGGTGGCGATGCTGGAGGACAAGGTTGGTTCGACTTAGCATTGGCTGTTTCACCAGCAGATGCGAATGAAATTGTAACCGGTGGTGTTAACATTTGGCGCTCACTAAATGGAGGCTCTACTTTCACCCTAAATGGACACTGGACAGGAAGCGGTGCTCCTTATGTGCATGCCGATATTCACGAACTTGTTTACACAAGTGCTACAACTGTATTTTCTGCAAACGATGGCGGATTATTCAGAACAACTAATAATGGTACAAATTGGACTGATATAAGTAACGATTTACAAATATCACAAATTTATGGTTTCGGACAATCAACCACCACCGCTAATCTATTAATTACTGGCTGGCAAGATAATGGGACAGTTCGTAAGGACAACACTGCCAACTGGGCTGAAGTTATGGGCGGAGATGGTATGTTGGCGTTTATCAGTTCGGCAAATAATAATAATATGTGGGGATCGCAATACAATGGTTCACTTAACCGTTCAACTAACGGAGGTAACTCTTGGAGCGGTGCCACAAGCGGTATTACAGGAACTGGCGCGTGGGTAACTCCATGGAAAGAAAGTCCAACTACAGCTAATACACTTTATGCAGGTTTCCAAAATATGTTCCGCAGCACAAATGGCGGCACATCGTGGAGTGCTTTAGGTACAATTCCTGGAACAGCTACAATCACTCAGTTTGCAGTATCACCTGCAAATGTTCAAGTTATTTGGGTTGCAAAAGGTTCCGATTTGTATCTTACTACAAATAATGGCGGAACCTGGACACTTATTGGAAACGTGCCTCCGGGTAATATTTCATACATTGCTTGTCATAACACCGATGTAAATAAAGCGTGGATAACTTACAGTGGTTTTACAAACTCTAATAAAGTTTTCCAGACTACCGACCAAGGTCAAACTTGGACAAATTTGTCGGGCTCTATTCCAAACATACCTGTTAACTGTATCACTTTCATGAATGGGTCAAACGATGGATTATATATCGGTACAGATGCGGGCTGTTTTTACAAAGATGGTACTATGAATGTTTGGCAACCATTCTCGGGTGGCTTGCCAAACGTAGGGGTAACACAAATCGAAGTATTTTATTCTGGAAATAAAATCCGTTGCTCTACTTATGGGCGCGGTATGTGGGAATCGGGCTACTATACACCTGGCAACTACCCGCCAACTGCAAATATTACTGCGAGCGAATTTATCGCATGTCCGGGTGCGGGCATTCAGTTTACTGATTACTCTTCGGGCCAGCCCACTTCATGGAATTGGACTTTCCCTGGCGGAAGCCCTGCTTCATCTACTCAGCAAAATCCATTTGTTGTTTACAATGCATCGGGCAACTATAACGTAACACTTATAGTTACAAATAATAATGGCACGGATACAATTAGTATGAATAATTATATAACTATCGCTACAAGCCCTAATGCTAATCCAACAACTGTTGGCGATTCAGTTTGTAATAACGGTGTGGTTAACCTATCGGCTACCGGTACCGGAAATGGAACATTACGCTGGTGGGATGCTGCGGGTGGTGGAAATATTGTAAATACCGGTGCTACTTATTCGCCAAGTTTAACAACCACTACTACTTATTATGTAGATGAAACTTTCCCTTCAGGAAATCCGGGTAACGTAGGCCCAACTACAAATGGAATGGGCACAGGTGCAATGTTCTCGGCTAACGATATTAGAGGTTTGTATTTTGATGTAACAAGCCCAATTATTCTAAACTCAATAGACGTTTATTGCAATTCTGATGGCAACAGGACTATTGAAATTATTGATCCGCAAGGCAATACCTATGTTGACACTACTATTTTTATGTTCAGTAACCCAAGTGTACTCACAACTTACACCTTAAACTTTAAGATTTATCCAGGAACGGGCTATTTCATTAAGTGCAGAGGTTTAGTTGACTTATATCGTAACTCAGCTGGTGCTGTTTATCCATATACATCACCCAGCGTGAACATAACCAATAGTAATGCAGGTTTACCCGGCTATTATTATTTCTTCTATAACTGGCAATATACAGATATTGTTTGTAACACAGGTCGCACACCTGTAACAGGCACTGTTTATAGTTGCTTAAGCATTGATGAGTTGTTTGCCGATGGTCAATTTGGTGTTTATCCTAATCCTAACAACGGTAATTTTGAAGTGTTTTTTAACACAGGCGTGAAAGACAATTACAAAATTTCGATAACAAATGTTTTAGGAGAAGCAGTTTACCAAGAAACTGTAAATAATTTCACAGGTAAATACAGCAGCAAATTAGATTTCAGCCAAAAAGCGAAAGGCGTTTACATGCTTACTATCAGCAACGGTAAAAACCAATCGGTTAAGCAAGTTATTACGTTTTAGTTTTTAAAAAGTTAATCACTTAAAAAAGCCCCGCATACTGCGGGGCTTTTTTATTCTATACCTTCCCTCCAGTACTCATTGCCTGTTTCGGGCTCGTTATCATCCTCATCCCAATGATGCACATCGTGTGGCGGACCTTCTTTTTTATAAAAGTAAGCAGTTATAATTCCTGATAAAGAACCAAGTAAATGACCTTCCCAAGAAATAGATTCGTTAAACGGGAAAATGCCCCAAATTAAACTTCCGTATAGAAAAACAACCAACAAAGAAATGACCAATAAACTTCTGTTTTTCCTGAAAATTCCGCTAAAAAAAATGAAGCTTACAAAGCCGTAAACCAATCCGCTTGCGCCCACATGGCAAGTTCCATCGCGTGCCGCAGCCCAAAGCCACACACCTGTCATGAAATAAACCCAGAAAAAAACATGAAATGCAATGCTGCGATAAAAATAAAAAACTACCGAACCTAAAAACAAAAGTGGAATGGTATTAGAAATTAAATGCGACCAACTGCCATGCACTAAATGAAAAGAAAAAGCTGTGAAAGTTCCTTTTGTGGTACGCGGGATTAAACCAAATTCGCACACATGAAGATGAAGATTGCTTAGAACAAAATGAATTAGCCAAAGCGATAGAACAAACATCAGCGGAAAAAAGATGCCGTTTAGTATTTTATTAAGCTCGTTTTTAAAGTTTCTGCTCAAAAAATGGGTTTTGTTTACAGTAATAGTTTACGTATGTTTGTGTTAAAGATATTTATTTAGCTGAAAAAACTGTTTCCCATATTTTTAACATTCATCGTTCTGTTTAATACAGTTGGGTATTTTCTTATCCACACCTCTGCCCTACTCAGCCGCAAGCGCGAGTTAAAGCAAATGGCACACGAAAAAATATATGCCGAACACAGACTCACAACTTTGATACTAAGCGCAGAAGCCTACGCTGATTTAGAATGGAAAGAGCGCAATGAGTTTTACTATAATGACGAATTATATGATCAAATAAGTTTAACCATTGATGGAAAAACTGTAACCATTGTTTGTATAAACGATAAGCTAGAAAAACAAATAATAGCCGGCTTCGCAAAAGAAAAAGGCGCGAAAAAATCAACAGGTAAATATAACCCTGTTAAAATAAATTATTTCCATAAAAATACACTCGCTGAACATTCACCACTTTCATTCTTGAATACAATTTCTTTTAATTATGTGGAGGCAAAGTACAATGCTGCTTCCCCTGCTGAGCCGCTACCACCACCTAAGCGATCTTAGTTAACCCCTATTTCCTCTATTCTCTTTCCTTTTAAGCAACTAAAAGGAAAAATGTAATGCTTGTTTTACAAGCTATTGACTGAAGAATAAAAATTTAAAAGCATACTAAAACTTAACTGCTGCAATTGATTTGCAGTTAAAAAAACAATACATGAAAAAACTCAAAATACTATTCATTTTTTTTGCATTAACCTCATTCGCATTTTCGCAGGAGGAAAACAAATCAGACACAAACAAATTAATTAATCTGGATGAAGTAATAATTTCTGCTAACAGAACAGAAGAAAAGAAAAAAGAAAGTCCGTTTCAAACTATCACTATTCCTACTAATACCATTGAATTATATAACCCACAAACATCGGCAGATATGCTTATGAATACAGGTGGTGTTTTTGTTCAAAAAAGTCAGGCAGGAGGCGGCAGCCCTGTTTTGCGCGGATTTGAATCAAGTCGTGTATTGCTTGTGATAGATGGAGTGCGAATGAATAACGCAATTTATCGTGCGGGACATTTGCAAGATGTGATTACAATTGACCCTAATATGATTGAAAGAACCGAAGTTGTTTTCGGGCCATCGTCAACCATGTATGGCAGTGATGCATTAGGAGGCGTGATGCATTTTTATACTAAAAAACCGATGTTTGGAAATGAAAAAATGCTTGTAAAGGGAAATACTTATGCAAGGTATTCAACTGCAAATAGCGAAATGACTGGCCACCTCGATTTTAACTTAGGCTGGAAAAAATTTGCATCGCTTACAAGCATAACTTACAGCGATTTTGGCGATGTGCAAGCGGGCAATTTTCGCGATTATGTGTATGACCAATATTGGGACAGAAACAATTATGTTGTAACAACCAATAATGTTGATTCGATGATGAAAAACGATAATCGCAACAAGCAAATTGGCAGCGCCTATTCCCAGTACGATATTTTGCAAAAATTTGCTTTCAAGCAAAATGAAAATATTTTGCATAAGTTAAATTTCCAGTATTCAACATCTTCAAATATAAATCGTTACGACCGCCTAAACGAATACACCGGAAACGGCAATTTAAGATGGGCTGAATGGTATTACGGCCCTCAAACGCGCACGCGCACATCTCTGAACACAGAGATAAAATCAGAATCGAAACTGTTTAACAAAGCCAATTTTATTTTGGCATATCAAACACAATCGCAAGACCGCATTACAAGACGATTTAAAAACGTGAATAAAATCTATCAGATGGATGATGTAAGTGTAATTTCATTCAACGCTGATTTATTAAAAATGATTGGAGAAAAACAGCAGTTGAATTATGGTCTTGAACTAACGATGAACAATGTACAATCATCTGCTAAAACAGTTGATATTCTTACCAGCACTGAAAGCCCTGCCGTTACTCGTTATCCTGATGGAGGCAGCAAAACAAGTAGCTATGCTGCCTATATAACCGACAAGTTTAAAATTTCTGATAAACTAATTTTAAGCGGAGGTTTACGTTTCGCTGCAAGCATGTTAAAATCTAATTTTAATGATACCACCTTTTTCCCATTCCCGTTTAAAGAGGTTGAGCAAAAAAGCAATGTTCTTACAGGTAACATTGGGTTAGTAATAATGCCAACAAAAACCACCAAAATATCACTGCTCGGCTCAACAGGATTCCGCACACCTAATGTTGATGATTTAACCAAATTATTCAACTCAACTGCAGGTTTTTTAATTGTAGCAAATCCTGATTTAAAGCCAGAAAACGCATACAATTTTGAAATTGGATTTGGACAAACATGGAAAGAAATGGTTCATTTTTCAGTTTCCGGATGGCACACAATACTTACCAATGCTATGGTTTTAAAAGACTTTAAATATAACGGTCAAGATTCTGTGCTCTTTGACGGACAAATGAGCAAAGTGCAAGCCATGCAAAATGTAGATGAAGGATTTATTCAAGGATTGACAAGCACTTTAATGATAGATTTCAATAGCCATTTTTCCTTTTCTACCACTGCCACGTACACTTACGGCAGGTATAAAGACGTGGAAAATGACACCATTATTCCGCTCGATCACATTCCCCCTGCTTTTGGTAAAACATCTTTGATTTTCCGAAGCAAGTGCTTTGATGCAGAGTTTTATGCAATCTATAATGGTTGGAAAGAGCTGAAAAACTACAGCCCAAGTGGAGAGGATAACCTGCAATATGCTACTCCTTACGGGATGCCATCGTGGATTACACTAAATGCAAAAATAAATTGGAGGATTACAAAAGTAATAAGCATGCAAACAGGCCTCGAGAACATTATGGATACCCACTATCGCCATTTTGCAAGCGGTATAAGTGCCCCCGGTCGCAATTTGTTGGTTACTTTAAGAGCTAAATTCTAATAAAATTAGGAACAAATTAGTTGTTAATAAAAGTCGTGTAAAGATTTTGTTTTGCCGGACTTTTTTCTATCTTTGGCATTGCTATAATTGCATCCCCTAAACGAAACAATTATTAAAACTATGAAAACAAACATTTACAAGTATCTAGCAGCAAGCGTGGTAGCCGTAACCATGGCATTTAATACCGCTAACGCTCAAATGAACTGTGGCACAGACGAAGCCATGAAGCAATTATTTAAAGATTTCCCACAATTGGAAGAACAACACAACCAGTTATGGGAAAACGCCAAAAAAGAATGGCAACAACAAAAGTTGATGAACCCACAATCAACAGCGCCATTGGTTGTTCCCATTGTTTTTCATATCATTCACCAGTATGGAAGTGAGAATATTTCTAAAGCTCAAATAGTTGACCAAGTAAACATTCTTAATATGCAATATCGCAAACAAAATGCCGATACAGCTACTGTAGAACCCAGTATGATTCCGTTTATTGCTGACAGTAAAATTGAGTTTCGTTTACCTACCAAAGATCCAGATGGAAACTGCACCGATGGAATTGATAGAATATATTCTCATAAAACAAATCAAGCTGGTGATGATTCAAAACTAAATCAATGGCCGCGCGATAAATACTTAAATGTGTGGGTTGTGAGAACAATTGCATCCGGAGCTGCCGGTTATGCTTATTACCCATCAGCTACTACTGGCATTGCATTTACACGAGATGGAATTATTATTTTACATAATTATGTAGGTAGTATAGGGACGAGCCAACCCTCTAATCAAAGTGCATTAACACATGAAATTGGCCACTATTTAAACTTGGCTCACGTATGGGGTAGTAACAATCAAGCAGGTGCGGCTTGTGGTGATGATGGGATTGGAGATACTCCTGAAACAAAAGGGTTTATAGGATGTCCTTCTACAATTGCTCAAAAAAGTGCATGTGCATTACTACTTACTCCACCAGATACAATAATAGAGAACTACGAGAACTATATGGACTACTCTTATTGCTTTAAAATGTTTACAATAGGTCAAGCATTTGCTATGAATTCAACGCTAAATAGTGCAGTTGCATACCGCAATAATTTGTGGACTACCGCTAACCGCTTAGCTACTGGTACAGATTCTGCATCGCAAGCAAATATGCCGCTTTGTATTCCTAAAGCAGAATTTAATATGAACAGAAACATGGTTTGCCAAGGAGGTACGGTTACATTTACTGATAGATCATGGCGTGGTGTTCCTACTTCATGGCAATGGATTATTCCTAATGGCACTCCATCTACATCTACTGCGCAAAACCCTACTATTACATTTAACACTTGGGGGCAACAAGATGTAACATTGATTGCGACCAACGCATCGGGCAGCGATACAATGTACTGGAAAAATGCAGTATTTGTTAGCCAACCATGGGATGATGGTAACGGAACTTACTCAGAAAGTTTTGAAAACAATATGAACTTTGAGAACCTATGGTTAAAACAAAACATGGAAGATAATGGCGTTTTTTGGAAAAAAAATACTTTAGCGGCATACACCGGAACCACTTCAGTTTACCTTCCGCTGTTCAACCAAATTGACCAAACAGGTAACGGAGATAGAAACTTAGTTGATGCTATTATATCTCCTTCACTAAATTTGACCGGATCATCAAATATGTCAATCAACTTTAAATTTTCAGGCGCTACTACTTCAACCAATCCGGCTGATTATACCGAAAATCTAAAAGTATATGTGTCTAACAACTGTGGACAGACTTGGAGCACAACACCAATAAGAACATTAACCGGTGCTCAGCTTTTAACAGGTGGTTATTCTCAATACCCTTTCTATCCTAATGACCAAAGTTTGTGGGGTTCTACAATATGTAATATTCCTTCCAGTTACTTGACAACTAACTTCCGCTTCAAAATTGAGTACACATCTGGCAACAAATCAAACAATCTTTATATTGATGACATCAATTTATCAGGTACAGTAGGTGTAAACGAAATTGTTAACTATAATTTTGGGTTAAATGTATTTCCAAATCCGGCAAACGGAAATGATAATATTACAATTTCTTACACACTTTCTACTCAAGAAAATATCACTGTTAGCATAGTAGATATGATTGGTAAAGAAATAGCTGTATTAGTAAACACCACACAAACTTCTGGTGATAAAACAATTAATATCCGTAAGTCGGAACTTAATTTAACTTCAGGAGTTTACTTAGTTAAAATAAGCAACAGCACGAGCTACACTACTCGTAAGTTGGTTGTCAACTAAAATCTTATAGCAAATTCGTTTAGAAAAAAGTCTCGCCCCTGTTGGCGAGACTTTTTTTATTATCAATTATCGAAAAAGAAATTAAGCTGAGCGTAATTGATAAGCGTAACATTAGAAAAATAAAAATCTATAATCTGTCTATAACCATAGCCCTTTTTGCTCATTTGCATTGCGCCTTGTTGGCAAAGTCCTACACCGTGCCCAAACCCATATCCGGTTAAAACAACCATTTCGCCTTCTAATTTTACACTAAACCAAGTGGAGCGCAACTTCCAATCTTCGCGCAATGATTTTAAAGAAATGGCAGGATGAAGCAGAAAATAAACTTTTCGCTGCGGCTGATCAAAATTGAGCAATACGTTTTGTAATGAATCGGTAACAGTTAAATTATATTTTTTCTGTAAATAATTAAACCAATCTGTTTTAGGTATTTTTTTTTGCCAGTAATGGTCGGGGACTTTAACGCAAAAAGAATCGGTTACTGAGCGCAAGTAAGGCAAAGGTTTCTGCCAAACATCTTCCGAATTACAAGTTTGTCCGCCACAATTAGCATGAAAAGCAGCATTAACGAGTTGCAACGATGTATCAACTAAAACCATGCTTTCTGTTTCTTTTACGGCAGTTAAAATATTCGGGATAACAGATTTGCCTCTGTAAACCTGGCAATGCACATCATCGCACAAATGGCAGCCCTCCAACTCGTGCTTTCGCATATTGCTTAGCGCGTAAGTTCTGACAATAATTGCTTTCACTTTATTAAATTCTACCGAATTACCTTTGCCCACCTCAGCTTGAATTACACCGGGTATATACTTTTCTATGTTGATTATGTTAATGCACATCAAGTTTTCTCCAACAGATTTAATTTCTATCATACCATCGTAAGTGCGTGTTGTTACTTTTTTATTTAAAACAACATCCATTTTAATTTCCGAATTATTTTCGAACCTCATGGTTATACTTTTAAACTTACCAATAACCAATCCTTGCGATTTAAGCAAAACACTATCGTTTAGCGAAAAAAATGAGAATTTAGTCAATGAATCTGCTACTGAAATTGCAGTAGAATCTGATTGAAAAATCAATTTTGAATTAGTTGCTAAAACAGAAATGCTATAAAGATTTTTGCCGCTAAAAAGTTTGATTCTTAATTCGGTGGAAAAAGAAAACGAATAGAAAAAAACAGAAGCTACAAAGATGTATGACCTTGGCTTATTTACCATTTGCTGTTTTAACCACAATTGATGCTGCCTTTGCCGATGCCCCTGTACCGCCAAGTTTTGTTTTTAAAATATGGTATTGATTTCTCAATCGGTTAGCACCATCGCTAATTATTATTTTCTCTAATTCGCTCCCTACTCTATTTGCGCTCATATCATCTTGAATTAACTCAGTTACCACAGGTGCATTCATTATTAGATTAACCAACGAAATGTATTTTACTTTTATAAGTTGTCGGGCAATGAAGTAAGAAATTTTGCCGCCTTTATAACAAACCACTTGCGGAACATTAAACAGTGCAGTTTCGAGGGTTGCCGTGCCCGATGTAACAAGAGCAGAAGAAGCATGACTTAGCAAATGATAGGTTTGCGATTGTACAATTCCAATTTTGCGGCTGCCGGTTATGGATTTGTAAAATGTAACAGGTTGTGATGGTGCTGCTGCAATAACTATTTGGTAGTCATTGAACTTTTCAGCGGCATCTATCATCACGGGTAGCATTGTTTTAATTTCTTGCGAACGGCTGCCGGGCAACAGAGCAATAATTGGCTTTTCGTTTAATTTATGTTCAGATGTAAAATCTGAAAAAGTTTTTTTCTTTTCTATTTCAAATGAAGCAATAGCATCAATGAGTGGATGACCTACAAAATCAACATTGTAGTTAAACTGCTTATAAAAATCTTTTTCAAAAGGAAGAATAGTGAGCATACGGTCAACCACCTTTTTTATTTTATAAACTCTCGATTGTTTCCACGCCCACACTTGTGGCGATATGTAGTAAACAACTTTAATTCCATTTTGCTTTGCAAACTCAGCTATTCGCAAATTAAAACCCGGATAGTCTACAAGTATAAGTACATCCGGTTTGTACTCTAAAATATCTTGTTTGCACCAATCTATGTTTTTGAATATTGTTCGCAGATTCATTAGCACTTCGGTAAAACCCATAAATGCTAAATCTTTATAATGCTTCACAATTTTTGCGCCTTGCAACTGCATTAAATCGCCACCCCAGCACCTGAAATCAAAATCGCAATCTATTTTTTTTATTTCTCGCAGCAAGTTTGATCCATGTAAATCGCCCGATGCTTCACCTGCTATAATGTAGTATTTCATTTATGCGAAAAATTTGAGATAAACAATAAAAGCAGCGTAAATGAATGTCGCTAAAATTACGCCTCGTGCAGATTTATATCGGTGAGTCCAGATGAAAGAATAAAATACAAACAAATTGGCGATAACACACAAACTGATGCGAGGAGAAAGTGTGTCTTCAAGACGTATCATGTAAAAAAAACGATCTACTGTCATGTGCGAATATTTAAAAAAGAAAAAAACCGCAAGCACCAGAAAAGGAACCGCAATGCCTAATAGCAAGCCAATTATAGTATGGTCGAATTTTTTATTCATAATTTTTCGATTTTAAAAAATCAATAGCATGATGTGCTGTTAAATCAAATTGCACAGGAACCACAGAAACATAATTATTATCAAGTGCCCATGCATCGGTTTCGGTATTGCCTTCTTCAAAATTTACAAACTTGCCTGTTAGCCAATAATATTTATTTCCGGATGGATCGTTCCGCTCGTCTAATTCTTCAATCCAGTTAGCACGAGCTTGGCGGCAAATTCTTATTCCTTTTATTTCGCTTTCGCCTAAAGGAGGAATGTTTACATTCAAACAAACGCCATGTGGCAATCCATTGTTTAAAACATTAGCAGTTATTTTTCTAACAATATTTTTTGAAGCTGTAAAGTCGGCATCAATGCTGTGATTGCAAAGCGAAAAACCAATGGAAGGAATACCTTCAATGGCGCCCTCAACTGCTGCCGACATAGTGCCTGAATAAATAATATTTATTGACATATTGGAACCATGATTTATTCCTGAAACACATAAATCCGGCTTACGTTTTAAAATTTTATTTACTGCAATTTTCACACAATCAACTGGTGTGCCTGAGCAGCTATACTCATCCAATACATTATGAAAATTCGATTTATAAATTCGCAAAGTAGAATTAATAGTAATGGCGTGCCCCATTCCTGATTGCGGTTTATCGGGAGCCACCACCACCACATCGCCAAATTCTTTCATCACACTTACAAGTGCAATAATTCCGGGCGCAGTAATTCCATCATCATTAGCAACTAAAATGAGAGGCCGATGTTTTGTCATATTTCAAATCTAAAAATATAATAAACGCTGTGCTCGTTTTAAAAGCAGTAATTATTAAAACCTAAATGTTGATGGTTATTATTTAAGGATAGTCATTTCATTAAGCAAATAACCGGCACCACCCAATTTGTCAATAACAAAAAGCACATAACGAATATCTGCTGTAATATTTCGGCAACGATTAGGGTCGTACATGATATCGCTCATCGTTCCTTCCCAAATTCTATCGAAATTAATTCCGACTAAATTGCCGTTGGCATCTAAAACGGGGCTGCCCGAGTTACCACCGGTAGTGTGATTAGACGCAATAAAGCAAGTTCGCAATTCACCATTTTTATCAGCGTAAGTCCCGTAATCTTTTTTCTGCCAAAGTTCTTTTAACTTTTTGGGAACTACATAGTCGGGTGCAGTTCCATCTTTTTGCATCACGCCATCAAGCGTAGTGTAATAATTGTACCTCAGGCCATCGCGTGGTGCTATTTCGTCCACTTTTCCATAAGTAACTCTAAGGGTAGAATTAGCATCGGGGTAATATTTTTTATCAGGAAAAATATCCATTTGCGCTTTTATGTAATCGCGATTTAGTAATGTTATTTTCGAATTTATTTTTTGAAACTCAAGCACATCTTCGTTAAATGTGCGAAACAATCTATTGCTTAAATGATAAGCATCGTCTTTCAGAATTTTAGTGCATTGTTTTCGTGTAAATGAATTTAAGAAATGGAGCAATTTTGTTTCGCTTGTAAATAACGATTTGCTATAAAGTAAATTGGCTAATGGCTTGTAGTTACTTTTATATTTTACGATAATGGACTTGAATTCTTCTTGTCTCGAGCTGCCCTTCGCAACACTATCAATATAAAAAGGGAAAAGTGTTTCAAATATTTTTTTGTCAGTAGCTACATTGTAATCCTTATAAAACCCTTTCACGTTTTCAATTAGTTTTAGCCTTTCAGTGTTTATTTGCTCATCGGTTACGGCTGTGTTTTTGCACATATCAACTAATTTGTCGAATGCACGAGTGAGCGAAAAAAGCTCAATGCCCATAATGGCTTCGTTAAAATAATCTATCGCAATTTGATAAGGTTTTAGCTCGTTGTAAGCTGTTTGCAACTGAGGTAAAATTCCGGAATAAGCATTTCTGATATTTGGACCGGTGGTTAAATTTTGCGTAAACAGCTTTTCAAATTCCTCTTTATTATAAACAGCTTTATTTATTTTAAGGCCCAAACTTTCTCCCATCCATTTTTTATAATAGTTAGCCGTTCCGTTAAATTTTGCCGAATACTTAATTCTAATTTCATCGCTCGATTTCATATCTTTTTCAATGATACTTAGTTTCAATTCGCGCATGTTAATTTTTATCGGATTAGATGTGTTCATGATTAAACTAACCGCATACGATGACAAGTACTCAGTAGTTCTGCCCGGAAAACCATACACCATAGTAAAATCGCCCTTTTCTACACCTTTTGCATTTATGGTAAACGATTTGCGAGGTTTAAACGGAACATTGTCTTTTGAGAAGGCAGCCGGCTTATTATCTTTTCCGGCATAAATTCTAAACAAAGAAAAATCGCAGGTGTGGCGCGGCCACATCCAGTTATCTGTATCGCCACCAAAATTACCAACCGACTCGGGTGGCGCACCCACAAGCCGAACATCTTTAAATGTTTCGGTAACAATTAAAATGTATTGGTTGCCATTGTAAAACGGACGAACATAAGCATCGTAATGAGTGCCTTTTACAGCTCCTTTAATTAATGACTGACTGTTAGCAACTATTAATGAGTCGCGCGATTTTTCGGACATCACCCCTTTGTAATTTTTTAATGCATCTGTAGTAACATCTGTCATACTTATAATAAAAGTTGCAGTAAGTCCATTATTGGGTAATTCGTCTTCGCGCCTCATTGCCCAAAAACCATTTGTTAAATAATCGTTTTGCACAGATGAGTGAGATTGTATTTG
This sequence comes from Bacteroidia bacterium, assembly GCA_020054095.1. Lineage (GTDB taxonomy): Bacteria > Bacteroidota > Bacteroidia > JADZBD01 > JADZBD01 > JAGVMA01. The sequence goes on from JAGVMA010000052.1 coordinate 137,916, forward strand.
CCCGTAACCACAATGGTGATTGGTCAATATTAATCCATCATAAGATAAAACTTCGGCAGTGCAGCCGCCCCCAAAATGTACCACCGCATCTTTAAGCGATGATTTATTGATACTATAAATATCTTCGGCAGATAGTTTTAAACCGCCTGCTTGCATATCGGCAATGTTTTTTTCCAATAAAAAAGGAAGCCACATACCTTCGCCTGCTCTTAAAATATTAATACTCAGAAAAAATAATGTGATGATATTTATTCTGTTTTTTTTCATCATGGTAAAAATTTATTTTTTTATTTCTCCAATTAAATCAAACTCCTCGGCTTTAGTGATGGTGATATCAGCAAAATCGCCAATGCGCAAATAGTTAGATGTTGCTTTCACCAAAACTTCGTTATCCACTTCGGGTGAATCAAATTCGGTGCGGCCGATAAAGTACTCACCCTCTTTTCTATCAATTAATACTTTAAAAGTTTTACCGATTTTTTGCTCATTGAGGGCATGAGATATTGGCTGCTGTATTTGCATAACGGCCTCTGCTCTGCTCTGCTTAATTTCTTGCGGCACATCATCATCAAAATTAAAGGCGTGAGTGTTTTCTTCATGCGAATAAGTAAAACAGCCAAGTCGGTCGAATTTGGTATCGGCCACCCATTGCAGCATTTCATCATGGTCGCGCTCGGCCTCACCCGGAAATCCGGTAATGAGGGTTGTGCGCATTGCAATTCCCTGTACTTTATCACGAATGGTGTTTACTATATCTATCGTTTTTTGTTTTGTAATTCCTCTGCGCATCTTCGTAAGCATATTATCTGTAATGTGTTGCAATGGCATATCCAAATAATTACAAATGTTTTTGTACCTATTCATCACATCTAAAACTTCCAGTGGAAACCCGCTCGGGTAAGCATAATGCAGGCGAATCCATTCAGCGCCTTCTACATTTGCTAGTTGCTCAAGCAGTTCAGCCAAATTTCTTTTTTTATAAATATCTAAGCCGTAATATGTTAAATCCTGTGCAATTAAAATAAGTTCTTTGGTACCGCTTTTCACTAAAGTTTTTGCTTGCTTCACAAGCTGCTCAATAGGAACTGATACATGCTTGCCCCTCATTAATGGAATAGCACAAAAAGAGCAAGGCCTATCACAACCTTCGGCAATTTTAAAATATGCAAAGTGCTGGGGCGTGGTTAAAATTCGTTCGCCAATTAACTCGTGTTTGTAATCTGCTTTAAGTGTTTTAAGTAGCTTAGGTAAATCGCGCGTACCAAAATAAGAGTCTACTTCCGGAATTTCTTTTTCCAATTCGGGTTTATATCGCTCACTAAGGCATCCGGTAACGTACAACTTATCTACTTCTCCATTTTTTTTAGCATTTGCATAAGCCAAAATTGTGTCTATGCTTTCTTGCTTTGCATTTTCAATAAAGCCACAGGTGTTAATTATCACAATTTCAGAATCAATTTTTGTGCTTTCGTGTTCTACCTCAAATTTATTTGCACGCAACTGCCCCATCAATACTTCGCTGTCGTAAATATTTTTTGAACACCCGAGTGTAATCACGTTCACTTTATTCTTCTTTAGTGTTTTGGTTTTCATCTGAGCAGCAAATTTAACATTATGAGCGTAATCAACACCTAAATGGAATTAATTATCTGAATAAAAACAGAAAATATTTTGGATTTGAGCGTTTAAAAATTGTAACTTAGTACTGTCGTCCCCGATTAATTAAACCACCATTATCATGCGTAAAATAATTTTGATTATCGCAGTAATTGCACTCGCAATTAGCAATACAAAAGCCACTGATGCTTTAGCTTTTTTCAACTATGCAACATTTCAAAGTCCGGGTAAAGGCCCTTACATTGAAACATACCTTTCGTTTTTGGGCGGCAATTTAGCTTATGCTAAAAACAGCAAAGCAAGGTTTAATGCTAATGTGGAAGTATCGGTTTTGTTTTTGCAAGCCGATGTAATTAAAGCTTCAAAAAAATACACGCTCACCGGCCCCGAAGTGAACGATACTGCTAAAACAACTTTAAATTTTATTGACCAGCAGCGCTTCCCGCTCGATAACGGAACTTATCAAATGGAATTATCAATCACTGATAAAAATAAGCCGGGCTCGAAACCATTTTTATCAAAACAAGAAATAACAATTAACTATGCTAATGATAAAGTAACTGTTTCGGATATTGAATTACTTGAGTCGTTTAAAAAATCGGTATCACCATCGGTACTTACCAAAAATGGCTACGACTTAGTGCCTTATGTGGCCAACTTTATTCCCGAGAACATGACAAAGCTTGGTGTGTATGCCGAAGTGTACAATACTAAAAAACTGATTGGCGATAGCACAAAATTTTTGATTAACTACTATATAGAGTCGTATGAAAAGAAAGTAGCATTGCAGAAATATCAAAAATTTGCTACTCAAAAAACGAACAATGTAAATGTACTACTCACAGAGTTCGACATAAAAAACTTACCAACCGGCAATTATAATTTTGTGATTGATATCAGAAACGATAAAAACGAAAAGATTAATGATAAGAAAGTGTTTTTTCAGCGCTATAACCCTAATGCTGAAATTGACATGAATGAATTAGTGGCGCTAAACATCACCGGCACATTTGTGCAAAAATATACCAGTACCGATACGCTTAAAGATTATATTCGCTCATTACGACCCATCTCAACTGAAAATGAAAAAGTATTTGCCGACAATCAGTTAAAAACAGCAAGCGTAGAATTAATGCAGCAATATCTTTATAATTTTTGGGTACAGCGCAACACATTAAACCCCGAGGCCGACTGGGTGAAGTACAATAACGAAGTAAAAAAAGTGAATAAAGATTTTGGCACACAAACGATGCGTGGTTATGAAACTGACAGAGGCCGAGTTTATTTACAATACGGAGCGCCCGACCAACGCACAATCAGTAATACTGAACCAAATGTTTATCCTTACGAAATTTGGCAGTATTACAAATTAGCAAAGCAGAGCAATAAGAAATTTGTTTTCTATAATCAAGATTTATCAACTAACAATTACACTTTATTACACTCTGATGTGCGAGGCGAAATATTGAACCAAAACTGGCAAATGGTTTTACAAAAACGAACCATTCAAAGTAATAACATGGATATGCAAAAGCCCGGCTACGATAACTTTGGTAATCAGGTAAATGATAATTTTAGCAACCCGAGATAGTTTGCCGCTTAATTATTTATGCAAAAAGTAGCGGTAGTAATTCTTAATTGGAACGGCAAAAAATATCTCGAACAGTTTTTACCTTCCATAATAAAACACAACGCAACTTATGCTGATGTTGTGGTTGCAGACAATGCATCTACCGATGATTCAGTAAAATTTTTAAAGGAAAACTATCCACAAATAAAAATTGTAATAAACAATCAGAATGGCGGTTATGCCAAAGGCTATAACGATGCGTTAAAGCGATTAGATTACGAGTATTTTGTTTTACTAAATTCGGATGTGGAAGTAACTGCAAATTGGATTGAGCCAATTATAGAAATGATGGGTGCAGATAAACAAATTGCCGCATGCCAACCAAAATTACTTACCTATAGTAACAAAAACGAATTTGAATATGCCGGTGCAGCAGGTGGTTTCATTGATAAATACGGATACCCGTTTTGCAGAGGGCGAATTTTTGACAGCTACGAAACTGATAACGGGCAATACAATGACTCAACAGAAATTTTTTGGGCAACAGGTGCTTGCCTTTTTGTTCGCTCATCGGCCTACAAAGAGCTAAATGGATTAGACGAAGATTTTTTCGCACACATGGAAGAAATAGATTTGTGTTGGCGATTAAAAAACAAAGGGTATAAAATAATGTATTGTGGCAACTCTGCTGTTTACCATGTGGGCGGTGGCACGCTAAATAAAATTAATGCACAAAAAACATATTTAAACTTTAGAAACAATTTAATATTGATATGTAAAAACCACGCAACAGAATATTTTTATTTAAAAATATTATTGCGTATGATTTTAGATGGAATTGCAGGTGTTAAGTTTTTGTTTAACGGTGATATAAAACATACTGTGGCAGTAATAAAAGCGCACTTCAGTTTCTACAAAACAATAAAAAAAACACTGCTAAAGCGAAAAGAAATGCGCAAAAACATTAAAACATTTAGCAGAACAGGAATATTCAGAAAAAGTATTGTAATGCAGTATTATTTGTATGGCAAAAAAAAATACAGCGAACTTGACAAAAATTTATTTTAGTGGCAGCTCCATTAGCCGAGCGATTAAGGCCAAACTCGCTTAGTAATTACATAGGTCAAAAACACTTGGTAGGCGAAAATGCTGTGCTGCGGAAAGCAATTGAAAAAGGAATTTTGCCATCTATTATTTTATGGGGACCACCCGGTGTAGGCAAAACCACATTAGCAAATATTATTGCAAAACAATTAAAGCGGCCATTTTATCAATTAAGCGCAATAAACTCAGGAGTGAAAGATATTAGAGAGGTAATTGAAAAAGCCAGAACCGGAACCCACGGTTTGTTTGCTGAAACTAATCCAGTACTTTTTATTGATGAGATACATCGGTTTAGCAAATCGCAACAAGACTCTTTGCTCGGTGCTGTGGAGCGTGGCGACATTACGCTTATAGGTGCAACTACTGAAAATCCTTCCTTTGAAGTTATATCAGCACTATTATCGAGGAGCCAAGTGTATGTTTTAAAATCACTTGAAAAAGCCGAGCTTTTAGAATTGTTGAGCTTAGCGATAACTACCGATGTGGAGCTAAAACGAAAAAAAATTGAAGTAAAAGAATATGAATCCTTGCTACGTTTATCCGGAGGCGATGCACGAAAATTATTAAATGTGCTTGAAATTGTTGTCAATGCAATTGGCGAAAACGAAATAGTAATTGACAATGAAAATGTAAATGAAATAATACAGCAAAAAATTGCACTCTATGATAAATCAGGTGAGCAACATTATGATATTATTTCGGCATTCATAAAATCAATAAGAGGCAGCGACCCTAACGCTGCTGTGTATTGGATGGCAAGAATGATAGAGGGTGGCGAAGACCCACTTTTTATTGCCCGCAGAATGATAATATTAGCATCGGAAGATATCGGGAACGCAAACCCAACTGCACTAGTGATAGCTACCAATTGTTTTAGTGCAGTAAACGTAATTGGTATGCCGGAGGCGAGAATTATATTATCGCAATGTGCTACGTATTTAGCTACATCTGCAAAAAGCAATGCTGCATATATAGCAATAGATGATGCAATAGAATTAGTAAAAAAAACTGGCGACTTGCCGGTGCCATTGCACTTGCGAAATGCGCCAACTAAACTCATGAAAGAAATTGGTTACGGAAAAGATTATGAATACGCACACAGCTACGATAACAATTTTGTGAATCAGGAATTTTTGCCCCAACAAATTAAAGGAACAAAATTATTTGAGCCCGGAAATAATTTGCGCGAAAAAGAATTACGTGATTTTTTGAAGCAGCGCTGGAAAGAAAAATACGGTTACTGATAAACTATTACAAACTCATTATATCTTTAAATTTAGCGGCTTGCCTGCGCGATATTTCTATCTGTTCGCCACCTTTCATTTTCACCATTAGCCCGCCATTAAACCACCCTTCCATGCTTTCTATCCATTTTAGATTAATGATGTGCTTACGGCTTGCGCGAAAAAATGATTTTTGCGACAGGCGCTCATCCAAATAATTTAACGACCGCAAAATTAATGGACGATATTGACCGAAATATACACGCACATAATTTCCCTCCGATTCGAATAATCGTATTTCAGATAACTTAACAAACCAGCATCTCTCACCATCTTTAACAAATACCTGATCTTCATCTGTTAATTGTAAATTATCATTTTTAGAAATTAATTCTTTTTCGCTTTTTTCTATTGCGCGTTTAATTGCTGCGCCTAGTCTTTCTGTTTGCACGGGTTTTAATAAATAATCTATTGCATTTACCTCAAATGCTCTTATTGCATACTCATCATAAGCGCTTATAAAAATAATTTTGGGAGCAAATTCTAAATCCCTGAGCATGTCAAAGCCATTTTTACCGGGCATTTGTATGTCCAAAAAAATTAAATCGGGTTGAAGCTCGGCTATTGATTTTAATGCCTGCTGCGCATTTGCGCACTCATCCACCAAATTAATTTCGGGAAAATTTTTGAGCAACGATTTTAATTCCTGGCGAGCCAAGCGCTCATCATCTACAATAATGGCTTTAATCATAATTTGGGTAATATTATTTTAGTTAAAACTTTTTTTGAATCATAATTAGTTAAAAGGAGCGAAGCTTTATCACCAAAAATTAAATGCAAGCGCTGTTTTGTATTTATAATTCCAAATCCTGTTTCGGATTTCTGCGATGATAATTGCCCACAGTTGATTACTTCAATCTGCATTTTATCGTCAGTTACTTTGGCATTTATAGAAATTTCACCGCCTTCTGGTAATTTAGAAATGCCGTGCTTAATTCCGTTTTCCACAATTGTTTGAAGCAGCATAGGCGGTATTTCGTAATCGAGTGCGGTGGCATCTATATCATATTTTGTAGTTAGTCGCTCTTCAAAGCGAGTAGTTTCTAAATTCAAATAATCTTTAACCAAAAGCATTTCTTCTGAAAAGGGAATTAGTCTTTTTTTGCCCATCAGTAATGTGTTTCGCAAAATATTGGAAAGCTGCGTAATTGCTTCTTTTGATTTAGATGGGTCTTCATCTACCAATGCTCTTATACTATTCATGGAATTAAAAATGAAATGCGGATTAAGTTGCGATTTAAGTTTGTTCAACTCTATCTCAACCACTGATGCTTGCCAGCGTAAATTTTCAATTTCAGAAAGGCGATAATTTTTTATATAGTGTATTAAAAAATAAATGAGCGACCATACTATAAAAACAAAATTTATGCTCACAATATTGGTTAGCATAGTTGCCGACATTAAATAATCCATCAAAAAACTTACATTAAAAACAATGTACTCTACAAATGCTTGTGTAATAGCAAACACAGAGGCAAACACTAAACATAAAAGTAACAGAATGGGCGTGAGTTGCAAAGGTTTTAAATCCTTCAATTTCAGTTTTAAAATGAGTAATCTGTAAAGGTGTGAGAAAAAAATACCCAGCACGAAAATCAAGAAAAGACTAAACGCACTTTCAGGCGTAATTTTAAAACCAAGAATTATTTGAGTGTAAAAACCTATGAGAAGTGTGTAGAAAAACCACCCACATGTTTGGCTAAACCAATATAACGATTGCCTGTTCATTCATTATTATTACTGTGGCTGAAGCCATGCGTTCCTTAACTTTAGTTGAGCATCGGTAGCTTTTTCGTTTAATGAAATAACATGTTTTTCAGATACGTTTACTTTAAACACTTTCGATTTTAAAGTCATTTTTTTGTACTTGCCATTTTTTGTAGGGCGCATTATAACCACCTTGAGTTTTTTAACATTTTCGGCATTGCCCAAAAAGCCACCAATTACTTTTTTAATATTATTTATCGTTAACTTTTCTCCGTTCCACGATACAATTTCATCTCCTTCCATAAACCCAAGTTTTTTACCAAAATCGTCCATCGTTTGCGTGCCGGCAACCACAAACTGCCCATTATCTGTATTGTAACCAATATCAAATCCGCCAAACGAATAAGCTTGCACTGTAACTTTATCAATATAAGTAACGCCTACCATTTCAAACATTTCTTTTATCGGCAAAGGATTAGGGCCACTCACATATTTTTTAAAAAATTCAGCAATTTCGGGGTATGTCAATTCCGTAATTTTGGCAAACAGTTCGTCATCTTTAAACGATTTGTTTTTTCCGTAGGTTTTAGCTAAATCACGCATTAAATTTTGTATTCCATACTTTCCACCGGATAGCGAACGAAGTTTAATATCTAAACACATACCTATCAAAGCGCCTTTTAAATAAACATTAGAGTATTGTTTACTATGTTCGCCCAAGCAGCCTTTGCTCATTTCTGTAAATGGTAAATCATCCTTAAACTGCTCGGCACCATATAGCTTTTCGCGAAGCATATCTAAATATTCTTCTTTTGAAATTAAGCCATACATCACTTGCATGTGTCCGGCTGCGTATTCGGTACAGCCTTCATACATCCATAAGTGTTGCGACATTTGCGGATTGTTAAAATCAAAATTCCCAATTTCTTCCGAATGAATATTTAGAGGCGTAACGATGTGAAAAAATTCGTGCGAAGCAACATCGCGTATCATCTGAACAATTTTTTCTTCTTCTTGTTCCATTAAAAAATAAAGTGAAGAATAAGAATGCTCCAAAGCACCTGAAGCGCCTGAGCCACCAGTTTTATCAGTAAGGTAAATGAGAAAAGCATATTTTTCAACCGGCAGTTTTCCTCCCAAATATTTCATTTGCGCATTTAGCATTTCATCAAGTTTTGATGCCAAAAATTTGCCGCTCACTTTCTTATTGGGTGAGAAAACCGAAATTAAAACTTTAGCACCGCCTACATTAATTGTAGCTGTATCGGGCATGGTGTACATAATTGGCGAATCAACTAAGTGATTATAGTTTTCGGCAGTAAAAATGTCGGTGGTACTTGCGAAACTAACATCAGTCATTCCGGTAGCGCCAAAAAAACCTTGCGGTTTTGTAACCGTAATTTTAAACGACATGGTTTTCATTCCATCAAAATATCCGAAAAAGCCATGTGTATTTATCATGAAATTTTTGCCGTCTTGTATATTCGTCCCTCCCGGCTCGAATACAAAATTTTCTTTAATCTCTGTATCCCAGGTATCCTCAACCCAATACTCAATTGCGGCAAGTGATCTCGCATTTTTTATTTTCCATGCGTTTACATCCGAATGGTCAACGGTTAGCAAATTCCCTTGCGCATCACGCGCTTTAAAATCAGAAACAAATCTGCCAAAATCATATATATCATAAGTTCCCGGTACTATTTTGGGCATGTAAAATACAACTTCATCTGTAGTAATAGCAGGCGGAGTAAGTAATACCTGCAGTTTATCATCCACCACACTCCTGATATTTAACTTATAGTTATATACATTGCCTTGAGCTAAAGAGATAACAGAAATTAATATGAAACAAAATAAATTTAAAATCCTTTTACGCATATATTTTTTTTATGATTTCAGTAAAAATAAGACTATTTGGCAATTTGGATGCAATATTTACATGAGTGGTTTTTACAATCTACAATAGGTCGTAGCGGTTTTATCAGATAACATTTATGCAGTATCAGCTCAATTATTAAACGACAAATGTTAGCTTCTTAGCTAAAAATATAACGTACACAAAAAATATTTTCTCATTTTTACCGCGCATTGAAAAATACACTTGTCATAATTGTATTTAGTTGGTTTACTCAGCAGCAATTTTTACTTGCCCAAGTTGATACAAATCACATAAATATTATTGATTCGCTTGAAGGCGAAATTGATGAAGACGAAATTTTGAAAACTGTCAAATACAACGATTCCTTAATTCAGAACAAACCTGCATATTATTTATACCGCCAGTGGGACACCACCAATATACACCCGCTAAAAGTTGATTTAACACAAATGAAAGATACGATTAGATTACTTTTAGTGTATGACAAAAACTGCGATTTCCGTATTCCGTTTGCCGGAAACGTTACTTCTTCCTTCGGCTACAGGCGCGGAAGGGCGCATAACGGAACAGATATTGACTTAGAAACAGGCGATACTGTAAGGTGCATGTTTGATGGTGTGGTGCGCATTGCTAAAAAAAACAAAGGTTATGGTAATGTAGTTATCGTGAGGCATAACAATGGTTTAGAAACTGTTTACGCCCATTTATCAAAAATAAATGTGTTGCCCGATGAGTATGTTCAAGCAGGCACCGTAATTGGCTTAGGTGGTAACACCGGGCGTTCTACAGGTAGTCATTTGCATTTTGAATTACGCTATTTAGGCAATGCTATTAATCCGGCCGATGCCATTGACTTTAAACAGCAAAAATTAAAAAATGATACGCTCGCAATCACCCAAAAAACTTTTAAAGTTGTAAAACCTGTTTACAAAGGCGGTGGCGGCAAATATTACACTGTTAAAAAAGGCGATACACTTTCTAAAATTGCAAAAATGCACGGAACCACCGTAGCAAAGCTTTGCAAACTAAATGGTATTAAAGCCACTACTCCTTTAAAAATAGGCCGAAAACTAAAAGTGAGATAATTTCCGCTCATCACTTTTCTTCCTGCTGCGCTTCATTCTTTTAGTATTTTTATGTTTCAAAAAAATAATTGAACATGAAACAATTTTTATTTCTTTCTATTTCAGCAACGGCAGTTTTTTGTTTTAGCTGTGGTACCAACACCGAAACAAAAATAGAAAAGATAAAACCCGATTTTTTATCAAGCAATCTTGATTCTACAGTTAATCCATCAGAAAATTTTTTCATGTTCGCTAATGGCGGATGGATTAAAAAAAACCCGATACCGGGCACCGAAAGCCGATGGGGAATTGGCAACATGGTAGATGACGAGATTTACAACAAGCTGCGTACCGTTTGCGAAAAATCGGTTACGGCAAGCACCAAAAATGTAAGTAATGAGCAACGTATGATTGGCGACTTTTATTTCACGGCTATGGATACGCAAAACATTGAATCAAAAGGGGTAGAGCCATTAATGCCAATTATTGAAAAAACCAATGCCATAAAATCGGCAAACGAGCTAACCGAGCAAATTGCTTATTTACAAAGCATAAATGTGGGCGCAGTTTTTAGTTTTTATGTGAGCCAAGATAGCAAAAACAGCAGCAAATATGCTTTGTATGCAATGCAAGGTGGCTTAGGCCTGCCTAACCGCGATTACTATTTAAAAACCGATGAGCGTGTTACCGAAATACGTAAAAAATACATCGAGTACATTCAGCAAACATTAAACAAAATAGGCGTTACCGATGCCGAGAAAGCAGCGCAGCAAGTATTTAACTTAGAAAAAGAATTGGCAACCGCATCACGATCTCTCGAAAATTTACGCGACCCGTACAAAAACTACAACCCAAAGACTACTGACGAATTTCAGAAAATAACTCCCTCGTTTGGTTGGACTAAGTTTTTTACAAACGTGGGTATAACAAAGGTTGACACAATTGTTGTAGGTCAGCCCGAATTTTTCACTGCAACCGAAAAGCTACTAAAATTTACTCCACTCTCGGTCTGGAAAAATTATTTGAATTGGCAGTTGGTTATCACTTATGCAGAAAAATTAAATAAAAATTTTGCCGATGCCGATTTTAATTTTTACAGCACTACACTATATGGCGTAAAAAAACAACGACCGCGCTGGAAACGAATGATAGATGATGCCAACGAAAGCATAGGCGATTTATTGGGGCAAATATTTGTGAAAGAATATTTTTCGCCAAAAGCAAAAGAGCGTTACTCAAAAATGGTGGATGATGTGATGCTATCATACAAAGAACATATTGAAAAGTTAGATTGGATGAGCGATGAAACAAAACAAAAAGCACTTAAAAAACTTGGCACCGTAACTAAAAAAGTGGGCTATCCAGATAAGTGGAAAGATTTTTCGAGCATGACCATTGGAAGAAAATCGTATGTAGAAAATGCAATAAATATTAATAAGTTTTGGGTTAACTATTACCTCAATAAATTAGGCAAACCGGTTGACAGAAGTGAGTGGGGAATGAATCCGCAAACGTATAATGCTTACTACAACCCATCGAACAACGAAATTGTTTTGCCTGCTGCAATTTTTGCTGTTGCGGGTTATACCGATGAAGAGCTGGATGATGCGCTTGTATATGGCTATGCGGGTGCTTCTACCATTGGCCACGAAATAACACATGGGTTTGATGACGAAGGTCGGCAATTTGACGAAGTGGGAAATTTAAAAGCATGGTGGACAAAAGAGGATGAAGAAAAATTTATTAAAAAAGCTAACATGTATATAATGCAGTTTAATAATTATGTTGTGCTTGATAGTTTGCACGTAAACGGACAAGCCACCCTTGGCGAAAACATTGCCGACCTTGGCGGAATTGTTATCGCATTGGATGCGTTTAAGAAAACCGAACAATATAAAAAGGGCGAAAAAATTGGTGGCCTCACTCCTATTCAGCGTTTCTTTTTAGGTTATTCGCTTGGTTGGCTTGGCCACCAAACTAACGAACGCTTAGCCAATCAGATATTAACCGATGTGCACTCACCTGCATACTTGCGAGTTAATGGTCCGTTTAGCAACATACCCGATTTTTACACTGCATTTAACATAAAAGAAAATAGCCCAATGTGGCGCGCTGATAGTTTGCGTGTTACAATATGGTAATGTAATTTTGGTAAAATCAAAATTATTAATTCATTCTTTTTTTTACAACACTTGCACTTGGTTGTCAGGCACAATCTACTTCCCAAAACTTTTCCAAAACGGATTGTAACAATGTAACACATACGCTTTTCAATTATTTAGATGCCGGCAAAATAGTTGTAATTGAATTTGGGATGGGATGCAGTACTTGTATAACTGCCGGGCAAAATCTATCGAATGTAAATTCGTACTACACCGCTAACAATCCGGGAAAAGTAATTTTTCTTTACATGGATTATTTTCTGACACCGATTATGTTGCAAACGATAGCGTTGCGATAATGAATGCAATTAATACCGCCATAGCAGATCCGGCAGGCATAGTAAAAAGCTAAAACTATCAAACCAAATATCTGGAGACTACTCGCACCGTAGTAGCGGATACGAAGAAAAAAAAACAAAGCAGTCTATTGTTATGGGAGTGTAATTGATATGGGAAATGTGGGAAAAGATGGAATAGAATTAAAATCAATTTCTACATTTTGATATCCAGGTAAAAAACAGTGGTTTTAAAACTTAAAAAGCAATAACAAAAAACAGGACTTCTCAGTTGCAATTACATGGAGGTTTGTGCAATTGAAAAAAATTTGTTCTTTATAATACTGCTTAGTGAAGATGAATTGGTGAACGATCTTGTTTCGTCTTTCCATCCGGCTTACGCCAGTATGTATTTCATCTATAGTTAGAAAAAAGCCCCGCTACCTTCGACTACACTCAGGATGACCGCGGGGCTTTTATTTTATTATCAATTATTTTTTTACTTCTTTTTTATCGCCCATCATTTCTTTGCAAGTAGTCATGCACGATTCCATGTTTTTAGTGCAATTAGCTTTGCATTCCATGTATTTGGTTTGCATATCAGCTGCCATCATTTGTGCTGCCGAAAGTTGAGTTTGAAACTCACCTAATTGTTTCATCGCATCGGCATCGTTCATTTCGCCTTTGTTCACTTTTTCTTTAAACGAAGCGAATTTTGCAGCCGTGCTATCCATCATTGGTTTAGCATCTTCCATTTGCTTAAGCATGCCGTTCAATACTTCCATATCTTTTCCGCATGCCGATTTCATGATTGAATCACAAGCTTTCTTACCTTTTTCATCGCATGTTTTAGAACACTCATCCATCATACTTTTACACGATGTTTCGCACGATGCAATGCAATTTTTAATGGAGTCGTTCCAAGCCATAGCAGTGGTACCAAAAGTTGACCAAGCGCTATCGAAAGAAGCTACTGCATTTTTAGTAGCATCAGATGTGCCACCACCGCAAGCTGTAAGCAAAAATAATCCTGCTGTTACTGCTGCTAAAAATAATTTTGTTGTTTTCATTTTCTGTTTTTAGGGTTAAAATTTATAGATGCAAATATATAAAACTTATTATCAGGCAATTGCGTGTTTGTTATCGGCAATTAAAAAGTCGGCAATTTTATCTAATTGTGCATCGGAAGCAATGGCCGATTCTATTCCATCTTGCCTTAAGTTATCTAAATTTTTTGCCGATGCATCGTCCATTGCGCTTACTGCACGTTTAATTTCAGGTTTAATCCGATGATAATGTGTACTTTTTTTCCCCACTGCATCAAACATTTGCTCAACTTGGTAGTCAACAGTTTCTGCCACCCCACCCATCATAATATCTAAAATAGGTTTTACCCATTTTAATGCGCCCCAGTTTTTTGCATCATCGTATTTATACGGTTCTTCTTTTGAGCCGGTTCCTATTGATACCATAAACATATCGGCAAGCGTAGCTTTTTTATTACCTGAAATATTGTTGCTGCTGTAAGATTCAAAAAACTGACGCGCTTCGGCATAAGCACAAAGCGAAGGATTATTTGCAAACACACCGCCATCAATTAAAGGATAGGTAATACCTGCCATTGATTTTACTAATGCCGGTTCAAAATAAGTGGGCGCTGCCGCGGTAGCTCGTGCTACTTCGCGCAGATAAAAATCGTATGACAAATCGTTAGCCGCCTTACGTTTTTTTGCAATGTGGCTTCGCAAGAAAAAAGATTGCCTGCCGGTTATATCATAAGAAGTAATTAGGCAGGGTTTTAGCAATTCGCTTAGGCGTATGTCGCCCAAATAATCTTTCAAGTTTTTTTCTAATGCTTCGGCTGAATATTTTTCATCATTTAACCCACCGGCCGATTTAATTTTCTGCATTATAGATGCGCTGAAAATATCGGTGCCTTTTTTCAAATACAAATCAACTGCCTGCTGTGCGCTGAATTTTGGCCGGCCATCTTTATCCGGACAAAGCATCATGCAAGTTAATATGCCACCCGTGCTGGTGCCGGCAAGCATATCAAAATAATCGGCAATACGTGCATTGGCATTACCTGATTTTTGTTGTAATTTAGTTTCGAGCGATACGAGTATTTGCCCTGGCAAAATTCCTCTTATTCCGCCCCCATCAATACTTAATATTTTTATGTGTGACATATTTTTTTTGAATTATTAATTATGTATTTTGAATTATGGAAAAATACTTTTTTGAGTATCTTAATTAAGAAGCCACTAAAATAAAATATTATGCGCGTTAAACAAACAATTTTGTTGCTAAGCGTTTTAGCAATTATTTCGCTAAGTTTTATCCAAAATCAGGAAAAGCGAATTGTGCACATATTTGTAGCCCTTTGCGATAACGATAGCCAAGGAATAGTGCCCGTGCCAAAAAAAATAGGGAATGGTAATGATCCTGACCAAAATTTGTATTGGGGTTGCGGTTATGGTGTACGTTCGTTTTTTAAAGCTGCCCCCGAATGGAAATTTCTAAAATCCATAAAGAATCCGAAAGCAAATGTGCTTGAACGTGTTATTTTTTCGCATAAAACAAAAAACTGCATTTTAGTAGCAGATGCTTACAAAGGTGCACGCATAAAAGAGTGTACAAAAGATTTTTTCAAAAGCGCATCGGGTAATTTTAGCGACACGCTAACGGTATTGACAAAAAACATAAACTTAAACGATGCCGAATTAGTTGGTTATGTGGGACACGATGGATTGATGGATTTTAATTTAGATAGTTATCCAGCTAAAAATCCTGATTTGAAAATAAAAAAGCAAGTGATGATTTATGCCTGTATCAGTAAATCGTATTACAAAAATGGTATAAAACAAGCCGGTGCATTTCCATTAATATGGACCACCGGACTTATGTGCCCCGAAGCATACACAACAAAAGCTGCAATTGATGGCTGGCTTAATAATGAAACAGATAGTCAAATACATTTACGTGTTGCCCAAGCTTATAACCAATACCAAAAATGCGGTTTAGGTGGTGCTAAAAAACTATTTTATACCGGCTGGTAGTTTTTCATCTAAAAAAGTTGGCAAATTGTTCGTTAATTCAATCACTCTGTTAAATTTGTGGCGCAAATAACACGAAATAAACACTAACAAAAATACATTATGAATAAAATTAAAGTAGCCAATCCTGTGGTAGAATTAGATGGCGATGAAATGACACGCATCATCTGGAAATTTATTAAAGACAAATTAATACTTCCGTATTTGGATTTGGATATTAAGTACTATGATTTAGGCGTGGAATACCGCGACAAAACGGATGATAAAGTAACCGTAGAAGCTGCTGAGGCAATTAAAAAATATAACGTGGGTATTAAATGTGCCACCATCACTCCCGATGAGCAACGCGTGGTAGAATTTAACCTAAAGCAAATGTGGAAATCTCCAAATGGAACTATTCGTAATATATTGGACGGGACTGTTTTTCGTGAACCTATTGTTTGCAAAAACGTACCACGTTTAGTGCCTAACTGGACAGCACCAATTTGCATTGGCCGCCATGCTTTTGGCGATCAATACCGTGCTACTGATTTTGTAACCAAAGGAAAAGGAAAATTAACCGTAAGTTTTATACCCGAAGATGGCAGTGCACCGCAATCGTTTGAAGTATTTAACTTCAAAGCCGATGGTGTTGCTTTAACAATGTATAATACCGATGAATCAATTAAAGGATTTGCTTACTCTTGTTTTAATACTGCATTACAAAAAGGCTGGCCTCTTTACCTTTCTACAAAAAACACTATTCTAAAAAAATACGATGGCCGCTTCAAAGATATTTTTGAGGAGATTTATCAAAGAGAATTTAAAGCAAAATTTGATGCGAAAGGAATTGTGTATGAGCATCGCCTTATTGATGACATGGTAGCATCAGCATTAAAATGGAACGGGAATTTTGTGTGGGCTTGTAAAAACTACGATGGCGATGTTCAATCAGACACCGTTGCACAAGGTTTTGGCTCATTAGGTTTAATGACATCTGTATTAGTTACTCCCGATGGAAAAACAATGGAAGCAGAAGCCGCACACGGAACTGTTACGCGCCACTATCGCGATCATCAAGCGGGCAAACCAACATCTACCAATCCTATTGCATCTATTTTTGCTTGGACACGCGGATTAGAATTTCGCGGAAAATTAGATGGCAACCAAGAGTTAGTTAACTTCTGCCAAGCACTTGAGCAAGTGTGTGTTGAAACAGTGGAGTCAGGAAAAATGACAAAAGATTTGGCAGTGTGCATACATGGCAATAAAGTGAAGCACGGTGAGCATTATTTATACACCGAAGAGTTTTTAACAGCACTCGACAACAACTTGAAAGCAAAACTTAAAAAATAAAATTCAGAAAATACCCAACACTAATCTCCCTCCCCAACAAAAGAGGGAGATTTTTTTATATGCTACAACTAAAATTTCATCCCTTCCCTGTTTTGGAAACCAATCGGTTACGATTGCGGCAATTAACATTAGATGATGCACCTGTTTACCACCAAATGCGATCTGACAAAGAAATGATGCGATATATTCCGCGCCCGCTTTCAAAATCAGTAGCAGATACAATTGAATTAATAAACAATACCAACAATTTACTTAAGGAAGCAACCAGCATAACATGGGCAATGGAATTGAAAGTAACCCAAACGATGATTGGCACCATAGGCTTCTACCGAATACAAAAGGAAAATTACAGAGGCGAAATTGGCTATATGCTTGATAAAAAACACCAAGGCGCTGGGCTTATGCACGAAGCCATAAAGCATACAATAGATTATGGATTTAATGAACTAAAATTTCACTCCATCGAAGCAGTTATAGATCCGGAAAATAGTGCATCGGAAAAATTATTGCTAAAAAATAATTTCGTGAAAGAAGCTCACCTAAAATAAAACTGCTTTTTTGAGGGCAAGTTTTTAGATTCTGTTATTTATTCCCTCATCAACAAAAAATAAGCCCATCCATAATGAATTTCAGAATAGAAAAACTAAACAGTAAAAAACTAATTGGGATGAAAGCAAGCATGAGTTTTGCCAAATTTAATGTGGCATCGCTTTGGCAAAAATTTATGCAGAGGCGAAATGAAATAACTAATACTGTTTCAACCGAATTAATTTCTATGACAATATACTCGCCCACTCATTTTACAAATTTTAGCACTGCGAACAATTTTGAAAAATGGGCGGCTGTTGAGGTAATTGATTACAAAAACATTCCACAAGGGATGGAATCTTTTACATTAGCCAATGGAGAATATGCAGTATTTTTAATTAGAGGCGATGCTACTGAATTCAGAAAGCAGATGCAATATATTTATAGTACGTGGTTGCCAGCTACCAATTATGTTTTAGCCAATAAACCGCATTTTGAACTATTAGGATCTAAATACAAAAACAACCACCCTGATTCGGAAGAAGAGGTGTGGATACCGATATTACCGAAGTAAAATATATTAGACACTTTTTTACTTAGCAATATTAATTGCACGTGTTTCACGTATAACAGTAACTTTTACTTGCCCTGGATATGTCATTTCGGTTTGTATTTTTTGTGCTATGTTAAACGATAGTGTTTCGGCATCTTTATCGTTCACTTTTTCGCTCGATACAATTACACGCAATTCCCTGCCCGCTTGTATGGCATAGGATTTATCTACACCGGGATAGCCAAGCGCCAAGCTTTCTAAATCTTTCAGTCGTTTAATATATTGCTCGGTCATTTCTCTTCGCGCGCCCGGCCTTGCACCCGAAATAGCATCGCACACTTGTATGATGGGCGAAATAAGCGTGTTCATTTCTATTTCATCGTGGTGAGCGCCTATGGCATTACACACTTCGGGTTTCTCTTTGTATTTTTCGGCAAGGCGCATACCTAATATCGCGTGCGGAATTTCCGGTTCGTCATCGGGCACTTTGCCTATGTCGTGTAACAAGCCGGCACGCTTTGCAAGTTTCACATTTAAGCCAAGCTCGGTAGCCATTATAGCGCAAAGGTTAGCTACTTCGCGCGAGTGTTGCAATAAATTTTGTCCGTAAGACGAACGGTATTTCATTCTACCCACCATTCGTATTAATTCCGGATGCAAACCATGTATACCCAAATCAATAGTAGTGCGCTTACCCACTTCCACAATCTCTTCTTCTAACTGTTTTTTTACTTTCTCCACTATTTCTTCAATGCGTGCAGGGTGTATTCTTCCATCGGTTACTAATTGGTGTAACGATAAACGTGCAATTTCTCTTCGCACCGGATCGAAACACGAAAGCGTAATGGCATCGGGCGTATCATCAACAATAATTTCTACACCGGTGGCTGCCTCTAATGCGCGAATGTTTCTGCCCTCACGACCAATAATTCGGCCTTTCATTTCATCGCCTTGTATGTGAAAAACCGATACCGAATTTTCCACTGCATGTTCGGTTGCTACACGCTGTATGGTTTGTATTACAATTTTTTTGGCTTCTTTGTTGGCAGCTATTTTTGCTTCTTCCACCACATCTTTAATATGTGATAATGCTTCGGTTTTTGCTTCCGCTTTTAGCGACTCCACTAATTGTGCTTTTGCATCATCTGCCGAAAGCCCCGAAATTTTCTCTAACTGCTCCACTTGTTTGCGATGCGATTTTTCAACTTCCGTTTGCTTCTTTTCAATTACCTCAAGTTGGGCAGTTAAATTTTGGCGAAGTTTATCAAGTTCTTGATCCTTGCGCTGTGTTTGTTCTGTTTTCTGCGAAAGCGCTTGTTCCTTTTGTTTAATACGATTTTCCGCAACATTCATTTGCTGATTTTTTTCGTTTATCTGCTTTTCGTGGTCGGATTTAAGCTGCAAAAATTTTTCTTTTGCTTGTAGTATTTTTTCGTTTTTAATTTTTTCGGCTTCCACTTCGGCTTCTTTTATTTTAAGTTGCGCTTTGCGTGTTACTGCTTTGCGCAATACCGATGAGGCAATAATAATACCCAGCACAAGGCAAGCTATGCCTGTGCCGGAAATAATTAATATGGTTACTAAATCGAGATTCATTGTTTGGTTTTTTGGTAAACAAAAAATACTGAGGGCAGCAATTCATCGCTGCGGATTCATGCGGGTGGTAAGAAAAAAGACTTAGTCTGTTATTTCACTTTTTTGAGGTACGATGAAACAAAACTCTCTAAATCAGTAACGGTTTGCGCCACCGAGTTTTGGTCAGTACTTAATTCAGTATGTATTGAAAGCTGGCCGGCAATAATTTGCAAGGCGCTCATGGCTAATAAATCTTGTTTATCTTTTACCGCAAAACTGTTTTCGAATTGCTCCACTTGTTTATTAATCATCGCGGCAGCACGCATTAGGTTATCTTCCTCGCTTGCCTTTACGGTAACCGGATACTTTCTGCCTGCTATTTTTACTTCTACTGAACTTTTCATCTTTGTTTCAGGATTTTTAACCTGATTAGTTATTTAACAGAGCCATGCATTTGTCTATTTCTCGCACCAACTCGTTTATTTTATACTTTAACTCGGTATTGTCTTGTTTGTTGTTTATTGTTTTTGAGAGTTTAATTATTTTGTTGGTTTCTTCGAGTTTAACGAATATCTGTTTTTGCTTTTCCAATTCGGCATTAATTGCTTCTTTTTCGTGCTTTAGTTTTTCTATATCCTCGGTTGCTTTTACGTGTAAATGTACTAGTTTTTCAACTTTGCTTTGTAAGCTGTTAATGGTATGTAAAAAGTCGGCCATTTAAATAGTTAAGCGTTTGTTTAGCAAATGTAATATTTTGATTAAATAAACGAGCTTAAAGCAGCAGCCCTTTGTGGGTAAGCTGCTTTAAGTCAAAAATTGTGGTTTTGCTATTTTTTGCCCAAATATTCGGCCACGCCTGAGTGGGTGGCCTTCATGCCATCGGCTCCTTTTACCCAGTTGGCAGGGCAAACTTCACCATTTTCTTCGTTAAACTGAAGCGCATCAACCATGCGCAATGCTTCATCCACATTACGGCCGAGTGGTAAATCATTTATCAATAAATGGCGCACGTTGCCTTTTTTATCAATTAAAAACAATCCGCGATAAGCTATCATTTGTCCGGTGGTGGTCATGTTGCCATCATCGTTATAGCTGTATTCGCCATCTAAAACACCATAATTCATGGCTATGGTTTTAGTGGTATCGGCAACTATCGGATAGGTAATGCCTTTAATACCACCTTGGGCTTTACTGAGTTGCAACCAGCCCCAGTGCGATTGTTCTGTATCGGTGCTGCAAGCTACCAATTGAACTCCGCGTTTTTCAAATTCGGTTAATTTTTCCTGAAAAGCATGTAATTCGGTAGGGCACACAAATGTGAAATCTTTAGGGTAAAAGAAAAACACAACGTATTTTTTGCCTACATATTGATCGAGCGAAAAGTTTTCTACTATTTCGCCACCATGCACCACAGCTTTTGCTGAAAACGATGGTGCCTTTTTTCCTATTAGTGATATCATGTAGTTTAATTTTTTTGGATTAAGTTATTTATTTATTTGCTCTGCAAATTTAATAATAAGTAGCATCTACTGCCTTAAAAAGCGAGGATTATATTTTGGTTTGTAAAAGCATATTGGGCAGGGCTAATCGTCATCGCCAGGCTTAAACTCAAAGGGCGAAACCAATGCTACCAATAATATTAAAACTACAAAGCTGAATACGAGTGTGGTTGCCATGTTTTTTTTGATTACAAAATTTGCGCCATAGTGTTATGCCATTATTTTTATAGTATTATGGTTTTGTTATAGCATTGGTTTTAAAATCTATTCAATACATTTGCCGGTACTAAAAACACGAGCAATGAAATCGCAAGTATTTATTAATTTACCGGTTACCAATTTGGAAAAATCAGCAGCACTTTACACCAAAATGGGTTTTACTATAAACCCGGCTTTTTCTGATAATTCGGCAAAATGCTTAGTTTGGAGCGAAGAAATATTTTTAATGATAATGACTACTGATAGGTTTAAAACATTTGCCACCAGGCCGCTGGCTGATACTAAAAATGGGCTGGCAGGCATATATGCTTTATCGGTTAGCAGCTTAGCTAAAGTTAATGAAGTGGCGGGTAATGCTCTTGCGGCAGGTGCCACCGAACCCAAGCCATTGCAAGACCATGGTTTTATGCAACTGCGCACCATCGAAGATGCCGATGGCCATACATGGGAAATTTTCTTTATGGATATGACTAAACTGCCGCAGCAGTAATTTAAGAAGGAAGAAAAAACTTGTCTACTTCTTCATCAATTCTTTAATGTCTGCAATAATTTTTTTTGCTAAGTTTTCGGCAGTGGTTTCGCTTTGGCTTTCGCTGTAAATGCGAATGATGGGCTCGGTATTGCTTCTGCGCAAGTGTACCCATTCTTTATCAAATTCTATTTTAATGCCATCAATTGTATTAATGGGTTGCTTCTTGTATTTTTCTTTTATGCCGTCTAAAATTTTATCTACGTTAACATCGGGCGTAAGTTCTATTTTATTTTTGCTGATGTGGTAATCAGGGTAAGTGCTGCGCAACATCGAACACGATTTGGCATAATTTGCCAGGTGCGATAAAAACAAGGCAATTCCTGCCAAAGCATCGCGGCCGTAATGCAAATCGGGGTAAATAACGCCACCATTGCCTTCGCCACCTATTATGGCGTTTGTTTTTTTCATCATTTCCACCACGTTCACTTCACCTACTGCTGTAGCACTGTAGCTGCCTCCTGCTTTTTCGGTAATATCGCGCAAAGCACGGGTTGATGATAGATTAGAAACTGTATTTCCTTTTTTACCCGATTTTTTAATCACATAATCGGCAATGGCAACAAGCGTGTATTCTTCGCCAAACATTTCGCCATCTTCGCATACCAATGCAAGCCGGTCCACATCCGGATCAACCACGATACCAAGATTTGCTTTGTTTTTTGTTACCGCTTTTGCAATATCGCGCAAGTTTTCGGGCAACGGTTCGGGGTTGTGTGCAAAATCTCCGGTAGGTTCGCAATTAAGCTCCACCACATTTTCCACGCCAAGTGCTTTAAGCAACTTAGGTACTGCTATGCCACCCGATGAGTTAACAGCATCTACCACCACTTTAAAATTCTTAGCTTTAATAGCTGCTTTGTCAACATATTTTAGCGCAAGTATTTTTTCGATATGCTTATCAATGTATGTTTTGTTTTCAGAATATTTACCAAGGTGTGTTACTTCGGCAAATTGCACAGCATCATCGGCAGCAATTTTCAGCAATTCAGTGCCATCTTTTTCCGATATAAATTCGCCATCTTTATTCAAAAGTTTTAAAGCGTTCCATTGTTTAGGATTATGGCTTGCTGTAATTATTATTCCGCCATCGGCTTTTTCATCGGGCACAGCCACTTCCACAGTAGGCGTGGTAGATAAGCCCAAGTCAATAACATCAATACCCATTCCCATTAAAGTAGAAGCAACCAAGGCGCTCACCATTTGTCCACTCATGCGCGCATCGCGCCCCACCACTACTTTTAGTTTTTTGCTTTTACTATTTTTGCGTAACCATGTTGCATAAGCTGCGGTGTATTTCACCACATCGGCAGGTGTGAGGCCTTCGCCTTGCTTGCCACCTATGGTTCCGCGTATGCCCGATATAGATTTTATTAATGTCATTTTTGGGTAATAGGGCAACAAAAGTATAATTTTAGGATGATAGCAGGTTGCTATTTGTCAACAAAATTTTGTTGCTAAAAACGCTTGCCAAAAAGCGCAAAAAGCGTTTTATTTTTAACTTTGTTAGATAATCAAGAATTAAATGAACGAGGAAGGCGAAAATAAAAATGAAAATAAGGCAAGGCTTGTGCAGCGATTTGAGGAAATGGTAAAAAGCGGCTTGCGTTATTATTTTGAAGAAGAAGAATACGAAATTATTGTGGATGGGCTAGTGGATGAAAATAAAATTGCACTTGCATCGCAAGCAATTGATATAGCACAGGAACATTATCCGTTTGCATCTTTTTTTCCGCTAAGGAGAGCACAAATGCTGAGCGCATCCGGCAAAAGCCACGATGCGCTTAATTTACTCCAACACATTGAGCGTATAGACCCATCCAATTTTGAAATATACATGAGCAAAGGTGCCGTGTATAGCCAAATGGGATTATCAGACCAAGCTATAGAATGTTATAAAACAGCACTGCAATATGCCGAATATCCGGATGAAGTGTATTTGGCAATTGCTTATGAATTTGAGCATGCCGGAAAATACGATGATGCTATTTTTTATTTAAAAAAATCGTTAAAAACAAATCACGAAAACGAATCGGCATTGTACGAACTTTCGTTTTGTTTTGATGTGAGCGAAAAACATACCGAAGCGGTTGAGTTTTTTCAGCAATTCACAGATGAGTATCCTTATAATTTTGGCGCATGGTTTAATTTGGGCGTAGCGTTTAATCGCATTGCGATGTACGAAAAAGGGATTGAAGCTTATGATTATTGCTTGCTGATAAAAGAAAACTTTTCATCTGCTTATTTTAATAAAGCAAATGCACTTGCCGAGCTTGGTAAATTAGATGAAGCAATAGAATGTTACCGCGAAACATTTAAACACGAAGATCCCGATGCAATTGCCTATTATTATATTGGCGAGTGTTTCGAGAAAAAAGAAGATTGGGAAAATGCACTTATTAATTATAACCGCGCTTGTAAAATAGACCCCGAACTGCCCGATGCCTGGATGGGAATAGGAATTGTATTGGACTATCAAAACCGATTAACCGAAGGCATACATTACATAAAAAAAGGATTAGAACTTGCTCCGGAAAATGCTGATTATTGGCATATATATGGTGATGTGCAATACAAATTAGGTTTTTTAGAAGAAGCTGAAATGGCTTACAAAAAAGTAGTGGAAGGCGACCCAACAAACGAAGATATTTGGATTGATTATGCCGATTTGCTTTTTGAACAAGAAAACAAAACCGAAGCATTAGAAATACTTGCCGAAGGAATAAAAAATCATCCGAACAATGCCGACCTGAATTACCGAATGGGTGCATTTTTGATGGCAAGCGGAAAAAAACAAGAATCGTTGCAATTTTTACAAAGCGCATTGGCACTTAATTACGAAAAACACAACGAACTTTTTGAATACTTGCCTCAGTTAAAAGAACACGCTGACATTATAGAACTGATAGAACAATACAAAAAATAAACAATGAATTATACCCTGCCCCACATACCCGAAAGAGAAAAAAAGCCGCGCAAAGCAGGTGTAACTATGGTGATGGATAAAGGCGCGGGCATAAAGCAAGCCGAAAATTTTATTGAAGCTTGTGCTGATTATGTTGATTTTGTGAAGTTAGGTTTCGGCACATCGTACATTACACCAAACTTGGAAACCAAAATAAAGTTGTATAAACAAGCCGGTATAAAAGTTTATTTGGGTGGTACTTTGTTTGAGGCATTTTTAGTGCGAGGCATGTTTAACGATTACGTGAAATTGCTTGATAAATTAAAATTAGATTGTGCCGAAGTTTCTGATGGTTCAATTATTATTCCGCACGATGAAAAGTGCAAATACATAAGCAAACTTGCTAAAGACAGGTTAGTATTATCTGAAGTGGGTTCAAAAGAAGAAGGTATTATTATACATCCGGCAAAGTGGATACAAATGATGAACAAAGAGATAGAGGCCGGAAGCTGGAAAGTAATTGCCGAGGCACGCGAAGGTGGCAATGTGGGAATTTTTCATCGCAATGGCAGCACACACACTATTTTGATTAATAAAATTGTGAGCAAAGTAGATAAAGAAAAAATTATTTGGGAAACACCTCAAAAATCACAGCAAGTGTGGTTTACAAAACTATTTGGTGCCAATGTAAATTTAGGAAACATAGGCCTTGATGAAGTTATTCCATTAGAAACATTACGAATAGGGCTTCGTGGCGATACGTTTTTCGATTTCTTGCCGAAAAATTTAGCGAAGAAATAATCACTCTCCTTTAAAAAGCGGTTGGCGTTTTTCAAGAAATGCTTTTACACCTTCGTTGTAATCGTGTGTGGCTGCTGCTTCTACTTGTAACTCGCCTTCTCTGCTTAGCTGTTGTTCTAAATTATTTGTTGCCGATTCGTTTAGCAATCGTTTGGTGAGCCCGATACCTTTTGTGGGCATAGTGGCAAGTGTTTTTGCTGCAAACATTGCTTCGGTATGTAATTTATCGTCATCCACGGCTTTGTAAATCATACCCATAAGCAATGCAAGATTTGCAGGTATTTTATCGCCAAGCATCATTAATGCCGATGCACGACCAAAACCAACTAAGCGTGGCAAGAAAAAAGTTCCACCACTATCAGGTATTAAACCAATTTTACTGAATGCTTGGATAAACGATGCCGAGTTTGCCGCAAAAACCACATCGCATGCCAATGCAATATTAGCACCTGCACCGGCAGCCACACCATTTACGGCACACACTATTGGTTTCTCAATAGTGCGTAAAAGTTTAATGATGGGATTATAATGCTCTTCCACAATTTTTTTTATTCCGGGGCCGCTGTCATCTATTGCTTCGCCCAAGTCTTGTCCGGCACAAAATGCTTTTCCTTCGGCAGTTAAATAAATAGCTCGTATGTTTTTATCGGCATCGGCATTTTTAAGCGCGTCTTGCAATTCCAAAGCCATTTGGCGGTTAAAGCTGTTAAACTTATCGGGCCGATTAAGAATGATAATCGCTAAACTGCCATCGGTTTGTGTTTTTATAAATGTCATTTGGAGATTTTAGATATGAGATGTTTGATGTTAGATGTTAGATGTTAGATGTTAGACTTTTAACTTCTGACTTTTGAATTATTATATGCACTTAAAATAATCAAAGGGTTCTAAACACGAATTACATTTATAAAGCGCTTTACAAGCCGTGGAACCAAACTGGCTAATCATTTGCACATTTGCCGAATTACAATGCGGACAAATTAAATTTTTCTGCTTACCAATTATTGCGCCTTTGTCAACTGTAGTTTTTTCGGGTGGTGCTATTCCATATTTTTTTAGTTTCTCTTTTGCTTCTTCGGTTATCCAATCTGTTGTCCATGCGGGAGCGTAAACCATATTTACTTTTGCGTTACTTATTCCATTCTCTTTTAAGATTGACAGAATATCATCTTCTATTTGTTTCATTGCGGGGCAGCCGCTGTAAGTGGGAGTTATATCTACGGTTACTTGCTGCTCGTTAACAGTAATGTTTCGTAATATGCCAAGTTCGCTGATATTTATAACCGGAATTTCCGGATCGGGTATTTCGGAAACTAAATGGTGTATTTCTTTTTCGGTGAGCATTACCATTTTGCTCCGGGATATGCCCTGTGCAAGTGTTGCATTTCGGCAAGTAAATAGCCAAGATATTCGGTGTGCTTGCCTGTGCGGCTGCCAAGTTGCATAAATGCAGCGGCAGGAATTTGCAAAGTAGCTTTTGATAATACTTCGGTAACTGTTTTTTGCCAGTTTGCTTTTACTATTTGTAAATCGGCAGCTATTCCATCGGCAATTAATTTTTTATCGTCATCGGTAGTATCAAACATATCATCCGTAAATCGCCATAATTCATTAAGTGCTTTTTGTGTGCGCTGGTGGCTTTCTTCTGTTCCATCGCCAAGGCGTTGTACCCATGTGGATGTATGTCTTAAATGGTAAGTGGCTTCTTTTAACGATTTTGATGCCAATGCAGCAAGTGTTTCGTCTTTGCTGGTTTGCAACTGGGTATAGAAATGAAAATCAAAAGCATCGTGCAAAAAGCTGCGCATAATGGTAAATGCATAATCGCCATTGGGTTGCTCGGATAAATAGGTATTAAAAAATTCGCGCTCGCGTCTTAAAAAAGCTAAATCGTCTTCTGTGCGACCTTTGCCTTCAACCTTTGCAGCATATTGCAATAAACTATTTGCCATGCCCATTAAGTCAAGTGCAGTATTGGTTAGTGCCAAATCTTCTTCTAATACAGGCCCGTGCCCACACCATTCGGATAAGCGGTGGCTCATTATTAAATTAGTATCTGCTATGCGAAGTAAATAGTTAAATAACATTGGTTACGGGTTACGGGTTACGGGTTACGGGTTTTAAATTGTAAATTATTTTTTCTTCATTAATAATTTACAATTCACAATTCACATTACATGTGTGTTATTTCTTTTGGTAAAACATAAAACGTAGGGTGGCGAAATATTTTGTCGTTAGCGGGTTCAAAAAATGCGCCTAAATCTTCGGGCGATGATGAAATAATTTGACTCGATGGTATTACCCACAAACTTGTTCCTTCGTTTCTGCGGGTGTATAAATCGCGTGCGTTTTGCAATGCCATTTCTTTATCGTGTGCATGCACGCTGCCGCAATGTTTGTGTGGCTGGCCGGGCTTTGTTTGCACAAATACTTCCCATAATGCTCCTTGTGTATCGTTACTCATTTTATAATTTAACAATTAGTTTATTTGAAAATTTGATAATTATGTTTTCTGTCTTTTGACTTTTAACTACGCTGCTACTTGCTTGTTTTGTTTTTCGGCATAAGCTGCTGCTGCTTGGCGCACCCATTGTCCATTATTGTGAGCACGGTTGCGAGTATCCAATCGTTCTTTATTGCAAGGGCCATTGCCGGCAATTACATTGTTAAACTCTGCCCAATCGGGTGTTCCAAAATCGTAACCCTTTTTTTCTTCGTTCCATTTTAAATCTTTATCCGGAATGGTTAAGCCAATTAATTCGGCTTGTGGCACTGTTTGGTTTACAAATCGCTGACGAAGCTGATCGTTACTTTCGCGTTTTATTTTCCACTTAATGGCATTTGCCGTGTTAGGCGATTTTTCATCGGGAGGACCGAACATCATTAGCGATGGCCACCACCAGCGGTTAAGTGCATCTTGCGCCATTTCTTTTTGTTCGGCAGTGCCGCGGGCAAGCACCATCATTATTTCATAACCTTGGCGCTGATGAAAACTTTCTTCTTTGCAAATACGCACCATAGCACGTGCATAAGGACCATACGATGTGCGCTGCAACATTACCTGATTCATAATAGCTGCTCCATCTACCAGCCAGCCCACTGCGCCTATATCGGCCCAAGTGAGCGTGGGATAATTAAAGATGGATGAGTATTTGGCTTTGCCGGTGTGTAATTGGTCAAGTAATTCATCGCGGCTGATGCCGAGTGTTTCGGCTGCGCTGTATAAATAGAGGCCGTGTCCGCCTTCGTCTTGCACTTTGGCTAATAGTACCATTTTTCTGCGTAAGCTGGGGGCGCGTGTTATCCAGTTGCCTTCGGGTAGCATGCCTATTATTTCGCTGTGGGCGTGTTGCGATATTTGCCTTATCAGGTGCTTGCGGTAATTTTCGGGCATCCAGTCTTTAGGTTCTATGCTTGTGTTTGAAGCTAATTTGGCTTCAAAACCGTTTTCGTGCTGCGTGTTATCCATAGCTTATTTTTTTGCTGATGCTAAAGATAAGTGTAAGATGTTGATTTTAAAAATCATTTTTTGGGGTACAAAATTCCATTTCACTAAAACCATTCAGACGTGTATGTTTTTAAGCAGTTTTTACAGAACATAAAACCAATGAGAATGGGGATTTTGTACAATAAGTAGCTTCAAAAGTCGCTTTCAGACCTGTATGTTTTTGCTAAAATTTAAAAAGTATTCTGACCTGTATGTTTTTGACTTCTATTTACACACAAAAAAATGAATAAAAACAAGGGGTTCAAACAAACAAGACGACAAAAACCACCTCTCTGACCTGTATGTTTTTGGTAGAAATACTTGAAACATTAGCCTTTTAGCGGAGTATCATTGTTATATAAAATTAAAAAACAATCACATGAAACAAATCAAAACCATTAAAATCAACATTCATCAACTATTGATTAAATGTTTCATCCCCGCTTTGTTATTTTTAACATTAACTGCAAAAGCCGACAATTATTTTTGGGTTGGCGGCACCGGTAATTGGTCAAACTATTCGCAACACTGGGCTACCAGTTCGGGCGGTAATGTTTTTCACACACGTGTCCCATCGCCAAACGATACGGTAGTGTTTGATACACTATCGTTCGTTAATTATAACGATACTGTACATTGCGATTCTATAATTTTAACTTGCTACACCATGCGCTGGGAACAGCAGCATTTGCATCCTGTTTTCAGGAACGCTGCAATATCTAATAGTAATATTTTGAAAATATATGGTTCTCTTTTGCTCGACACCGGTTTAACATGGGCTTATACTGGAAAAATATATTTTGAATCAATTGTAATCGGAAATAAAATACTTTCGGCCGGAAGGTATATTCCACTTTTATATTTCAGAAGCAATAGTGGCGGCTGGGCATTGCAAGATAGCTTGAGTGCAGGTAAAATGATTTTCAGTAACGGATTTTTTTATACCAATAATCAAAAAGTAAACTGTAATGAATTTAGGACAGTAATAGGAAACGGTGCTCAGATTTTTTTAGGAGAATCAGACATTTACACTTCTTTGTTTTCTATGCAACACCCCCCTTTATCACTCGATGCTGATAGTGCAACCATTTACCAGTCAAGCGGATATTTTTGGGGCGGAAATCAAACATATAATAGGGTTGTATTGCAGGGTTACTCTGTAATTTATCAAAATAATTATTTCTACAAATTTGAAACCGCTAACGGATGTATTATTAAAGGTTCTAATATCTTTGACACACTTTATTCGCATACGCCAGGCAGTGTAATCACCCTATTGGCGGGCACAACTCAAACCGTAAACGACTCGTTAATACTAAACGGCAACTGCGACACACTTACAACTTTGGAGGGTGCCCCGGAAGGCTATAACGCTAATTTTTTCAAAAACAATTTGCCGGCAAATGTAAATGGGCTTGTTTTCGATGGTATAAGTAGCAACAATAACATTAACTGCAACTATTCAATCCCACTTGGCAATGCTACGGGCTGGAATATTTTAAGTTCGCCATCGCCACGCATACTTTATTGGGTGGGCGGCTCGGGCAACTGGAGCGATGCCCAACATTGGAGTACCACAAGTGGCGGTTCTGGTGGCAACTGCGCACCTAATCCGCTTGACGATGTGTTTTTTGATGCACAAAGTTTTGCTAATGGAAACGATACCGTGAAACAAGATTTAAGCATTTCGTATTGCCAAAACATGGACTGGACTGGAGCAACCTTATCGCCACAATTACGTAACATTGGAACAATTAAAATTTGGGGTTCGCTAACATTTATTAATCAAATGACGGTGGCTAATGCCAACATACGCATGCGATCTAACCTACCGTTTAACACAATTACCAATGCCGGGCATAGTTACGCAAGCCTAACATTTAACGGATACGGCAATTTTCATACTAATGATGTAATTAATGTTTTGGGAGGTGTATATTTAGCTAACGGAAATGTGTTTACAAACGGAAACAATATTAATTGTGGAATTTTCAGTGCACTATCGGGCTGGCAAAAAAGTATTGACCTTACTAATGTTACAGTAAACTGTGCTAAATGGGATGTGGACGGCACTAATACATTTACCATTAACACTACTGGCTCAATAATAAACATGAGTACCGATAAATTTGGCAGTAACAATCAAATGTATAACATAGTAAACTATGCCGGCAAAGCGGGTGTTGGCATAGTTGAACCCAGCTATCAAAACTTTGGTAACAATAGTTTCAGGAAAGTAATAACTAATGGCAAAGTAATTATTTGGGGCGGCAACACATTTGATACCCTGCAATGCAACGGCAATGGATTTACAATTACACTCGATGCCGCATACACGCAAACCATCAATAACCAATTTACTGCAAATGGAATTTGCGCAGCACCTATCGAAATAAAATCAACTGCTTACGGCAGTGCAGGCATTATTTTTAAAAACAGCGGAAACGTTACACTTAACTATGTTATTTTAGAAGATGTGAATGCAACAGGCGGTGCAAATTTCACTGCTAACTTATGTTGCGCATTAACAAATGTTACGGGCTGGAATGTGATTCCGATACCGAACAATACATTGTATTGGATTGGCGGCAGCGGCAATTGGGGCAATCCTGCACATTGGTCGCTCACGAGCGGTGGCACACCCAATATACCACAGTGCGTGCCCTGGCCTGTTAACGATGCTATTTTTGATGCCGCATCGTACATCAATTTAGGCGATGCTACACTTATTAATGTAACCAATGCCTATTGCAAAAACATTGATTGGAGTGCGGCAACATTAAATCCAAATTTTACGAGCAATGCAAACTGTGCGCTAAATGTTTTTGCATCATTTACACTAAACCAAAATATGACTAACGGAAATTACCCAACTGTTTTTCGTTCTGCTCAAGCCGGCAATACAATTAACACCGCCACACAGCCAATGGGCGGAATTGAATTGCGAGGCATAGGTGGTGATTGGACTGCCGCATCGGCAATTGTATCAGATAGCATAAGCTTAAATAACGGAACATTTAATTTGGCAGGACAACAATTAAACACAGGTAACTTTATTTCTAATGGCGGTGATACAAGAACTTTACTTTTAGATACGGCACAAATACGTGCAAACAACTGGCTGCTATCAAGCACCAATCTTACACTCGATGCCGATAGCGCAAGCATAACTTTAACAGGAACAAAATTTAATGGTGCTAACAATAATTACCTGAGCTTGCTTACAACAGGCGATGCAAACATTTACTCATCAGATAGTTTTAAAATCGTAGTGCTTTCGCGGATTGATACAGTAATGAACGATATGAGTGTGGACTCATTAGTGCTAAACAACGCTGGCATGCAATTAACCGTTACAGCCGGAAAAATTATCACTATCAATAACAGCATAAGCACTAATGCCAACTCGGGCGCGCCATTAGCTATTGAGTGCATGACGCAAGGTAGTGTGAGCTATTTTAAAAAATTGCAGGATACCGTTTGCCTCGATTTTATAGAAATACGCGATGTGGACACGCTTGGCGGTGCTGTATTTTTTGCCGGACTTAACGGCAGCAAAAGTGGCAATGCTAACGGATGGCTTTTGCAAGATTGCAACCCAGTTTATAGTAATGTGTGGCCAGGCGATGCCGGTTACGATACCATTGCCAATAATTTTGATTTATTAAAAATTGGTATTGCATATAACGAAACAGGTACCATCCGCCCTAATGCATCACTTAACTGGGTGGGACAACCTTGCCCCGACTGGAACCGAATTTTTACAGACACCACCGATATTAAGCATGCCGATTGCGATGGCAGCGGAATTGTTGACATGAATGATACACTTGCTGTATCGCTGAATTACAACAGTTGGCATGCCGCTAATCAAAAAATAAATACATTGCAAAGCGTGGGCTTACCACTTTATATTGATATGCCATATACGCAAGTAGTGCCTGGCCAAACGGTAACCATTCCTATAAAACTCGGTACTGCATTTACTACTGCTACCAATGTTTATGGCATTGCATTTACAGTTACTTATCAGCAAAGCAAAATAGCACCCGGTAGCATGAGCTTTAGTTACAACAACTCGTGGCTAATTGCGAACAATACAGGATTTGGTTTTGCAAAAAACTTTTTTACGCAAGGCGAAACCGATTTTGCTATTACACGTATCAATCACACCAATGCTACCGATACGGGCGAAATTGCATCTATCACACTCACAATTGACCCTAACGCAAGCGGTGCGCTTAAAATGTTTATCACCGATATTAAATTAATAGATGCCAACGAAAACGAAATAGATGTGCAAACCATGAGCGGCTCTATGACCATACTTGGCATCAGCGAATATGGCAGCGCCACGGCTGTAAATGTTTTCCCTAACCCAAGCAGCGGACAATTTATATTAGACGATGCGGCTATTGGAAACGGTGCCCAACTTTATGTTTACGATGCGCTGGGCAACACCGTGCAAGCGCTAACCATTACACAGCAAAACCAATTAATAGATATAAGCCAACAACCTAAAGGGATTTACATTATTAAAGTTATTACCCAAGAAAAAGTTTATACCGCAAGGGTGGTGATAGAATGATTTTTTTTGGGGAACAAAAAATGAACTTTGAACAAGTAAGAAAACTTTTAAATTAATTTTTTAGCCACAAAATTGTAACCCACATTTGAAAATACAAAACACCCAACACATGAAAACACTATTTATCTACATTTTCACTTTGCTATTAGTAAATGTAAATGCACAGCAGCACATTACTTTTCAGAAGGAAATAAAATCAAATGGGCAAGCAATGGATATTATTGATATTAACCAATGCGCTGATGGATCATATTTGGTTTTAGCAATGAACGACATCGGCTCCCCCAATGTTGTTAAACTCAACAATATTGGGGGCGTCATCTGGTCAAAATCCTTATTCGGGAACATAGATTATCATAGAATTGGAGAAAAAACTGGTGGAGGATATTATCTCTGTGGAAGCATTTTAGATACCGGAGGATATTACCCCGCTCTTGTGTTTCTAACTAACCAAGGAGACTTTGTTAGTGGTAAATTCTATAAACGACTAAACTCATATTCAATTGACATGTATAGCCCTTATAAAATAAAACAAATGAGCAACGGAAACTTTCTTATATCTGCTAACTCAGATGAAAGCATGGGCATTATTAGAACAGATGACATGGGCAATGTCATTTTCAGCAAGTACTTTAGTAGTGATTCAACAAAAAATCCATCGTTTGATTTGTCTGAAACAAGTGATGGGGGAATAATCAGCTGCGGAAAATCTGATTCCTATAAAATGTTTGTAAAAATTGATGCTTCAGGAAATTTGCAGTGGTCTAAAACATTTATTGAGCCTAACTATTACACACATATTAAAAGTATTACTCGTACATACGATGGAAACATTGTCGCAGTTGGGTTTGAATCAGACATAAATGGAAATACGTATTGTGGATTTGTAATGAAAATAGATAATGCGGGCAATATACTTTGGCATAAAAGATATTCAGATCAAAACAACCAAATATATTTTTTAGATATTAATGAAATATGGGGCGGTAATTTGGTTATTTCTACTCGTTATCCTTATACTTACGCCCCGGCTGTTTTAGTAACAGACAACTCGGGTAATATTTTGAGTTCAAATACAGTAGCTAATATTGGCGCATTTAATTATCATTTAAAGAAAATCAACAATGATGATATTTTACTCTCTATGACTGGAACTGATTTTCAGACACAACTCTTTCGATCTTTATTATTTAAGTCCGATTGGATCAGTATGCTATGGTGTGATAAAACGAATTTTCCTTTAACTGTTACAAATGTTGACCATAGCAACACTACTTTTTCCTCCAATGTAACTACCTACAGCGGATGTATTGCTAATAGTATATCGTTAACAACAACGGCCAACAACAATATTACCTCCACCGACTATTGTGCATCTACTTCAATTACAGAAAACAAAAAGGAAGGCAGCATAGAAATATTTCCAAATCCAAGCAATGGTTATTTTAACATTAAAACTAGTTTGCAAAATTTTTCAGTGTCAGTTTATGATGTATTGGGTAACG
This sequence comes from Bacteroidia bacterium, assembly GCA_020054095.1. Classification (GTDB taxonomy): domain Bacteria; phylum Bacteroidota; class Bacteroidia; order JADZBD01; family JADZBD01; genus JAGVMA01. The sequence continues at coordinate 173,157 of JAGVMA010000052.1, forward strand.
TAGTTTACAATGTTGCAAATACCACACAGCTAAATTTAGCTAACCAAGCAAAGGGCGTTTATTATATTCAGCTTACCGATTTATCGGGCAGTGGTGCACAATCTGTGCTTTCAGAAAAAGTTATAATTCAATAAAAATATCATTTCATAAAAAAAACGTGGCGCAAATTGCGCCACGTTTTTTTTATGAAATGATAAATACTACTTAGTTACGCACAATTTTTTGGGTAAATACTTGGCCATTGTAAGTAGCTTTTACAAAATAGGTACCTGCTTGGTATTGGCTCATGTCAAAATAGTTGAGAAATTAATACCGAAACTCCCGAAATTTTAGGGAGGATAAATAGCTAAAACGCTTCGCCAATGGTTAAATAAAAACCAGTTGATTGGTAACCCAATCCATAATCAATACGAATATTTATTTTTCGCTTTTTATCTAATTGTAATCGCAAGCCGGCACCGCAGTTATAACGCAAGTTAGCAGTGCTTAGCTGCGATACTTTTTCTGCCACCATTCCGGCACCTGCAAAAGCAACTAATCCAATTCGCCAAAACAATGGCGCACGGTATTCGGCTTGTGCAAGCACTAAATTAGTGCCACGGTACTTTCCTTCAAAATAACCACGCAAGCGCTTTGTGCCACCAAGCATTGCCATTTGATGAAATGGAACAGCGCCATTTAAAAAAATAGCAGCGCCATTTATCGCCAACACATGTTTTTTAAAGACTGAAAAATAGTTGCTCGCATCTATTGAAAATCGGTTGTAATTAAAATCACTGCCTGTAAAACCCCTTTCGGCATAAAACATAGTTTCCATCAAAAAACCGTTTGAAGGGAAAAATATACTGTTTCGCGAATCGTAGTTAACTAAAACTCCCAAACCAGAAACCCTGCCACCATTATAGCCAATTGGTTTCTCGGTAAGTAAAAGTCCGCTCGAATCGCGGTGGTCAATTTTAAAATCATCATACACATATCTCACACCGCAATAAATATTTTGTTTCAGTTTGTGCAGCGCATTTAATCTTATTCGCGGATAAACAGCATCGTATTTTTCAATGTATTCGTGCGGCACGCTGTTTCCTGTTCCAAAATAATTGAAAACATATTTGTAATAACCTATTTCGCCATAAATCCAATATTTTTTGTTTTTCAAAAACAATTGAAAAGGTAAATAAATTAGCACCTGCTTCAGCTGAGTGTAAACTATACCAAAGTTTATGCTTGAACGCTGCGCATTTAAGCTATCAGATTTAAAATTGAAAGTGAACAATCCGGCTGCACCACCGCCAAGTTTTGTGTCGGGCGAAAAAAACAGAACCGGAAATGCAGCTAATTTTGGTTTATTGGTTTTTAATGAATCGGGATTAGCGAATAATGTATTGCAGAAAAAAAGGGCAAAAGAGATTGCTGCGGTGATAAAAAATGTTCGTGCAAAAATCAAAAACGGATTGTTTAAATTTCTTTGTACTTACTTAACTCCATTGTCCAATTATAATTACTGTGAGTTATTTTGGGTTTCTTTCCATCAGGAATAACTTTGTGCTTATCAAGCAAAGCGTAAATACCTTTTTTGCCACCAAAATCGGCCTTAAACCATTTTAATAGCATGGGAACTTCCACCGTATTTTTTTCTTTATCGTAAACCGATTCGGCTGTGATATAACCTGTTGTTGCCATTTGCAATTGCTCATCAATTTTATCGGCATCGTAAAATGCAACTGCAGGGCAACTTTTTGCTCCACAGTTTAAAGCAAAGTGAATGCGGTAATCTACTTTTTCTACTCGGCATTTTTTTTCAAAACTACTTTTGAAAATTGTATTAAAGTAGCCCAGCGAATATTTGTTTTTGCTTCGTCTTAAAATTCCGTGCTCAATATCATCGAGCGATAATTTTTTGCCGGCAACAACTATAAACTTATCGCTGTAAAAAGCCGAACGCTTTTTAAACTTATCGGGCTTGGCTTTTAATGTTGCCTGCACATAAGCGTTGTACACATTTATCCAAAATGCTTTTTAGTATTGTCGGAATTTAATTCTGATGTTAAATCGGCTAAACTTGCTTTGGCAAGCGAATCAATGTATGGCTGATAATTTTCATCTGACCTCACTGCTAATAAAAAATCTTGCGAAATTGCAACCAATCTTCCGGCAAAACTGCTTTTAAAAATCATTATCGAAAATAAAATAAATGTCGTTTTTCTCATTTAAAACTGTATTGTAAAATAATACGTAATATTAGACAATTAAGATTTTAACACATTAAAACAATCAAAAAAAATGAACACATATTACAACCCTGATGATTTAAAAAAATTTGGCAACATTGGCGAATTTCAAAAAGAACTTGCCGATAAGTTTTTTGCATACTATGGTGAAACATTTAAAGATGGGGCACTTACAGCCCGCGAAAAATCGCTTATAGCATTGGCCGTGGCACATGCACTAAAATGCCCCTATTGTATAGAAGCATACACAGTTGATACGCTTGAAAAAGGATGTGATGAAGCACAAATGATGGAGGCCGTGCATGTTTCAGCAGCATTAGCGGCAGGTATAAATTTGGTTCATTCCGTGCAAATGATGAATAAATACAAAGAACTTTCGATGTAATATATGGAGTTCGCAACAAAATCATTAAAAAGCAGAGCCAATGAATTAGCGCGCGTAGAAAAACAATTGCAGATTTTAAGCAACACTGCAACTAACGGAAACGCGCATAAATCATTTACTAATAAATTAAAAGAATCTAACCTCTTTCCGCTTACGCCTACTGCCCTCGAAATTTTTCAGATTAACGTAGGCAAAATGTGTAACCAAGTTTGCAAACATTGCCATGTAGATGCCGGGCCCGATAGAAAAGAAATTATGACGCGTGAAACGATGCAGCGATGCATTGAGGCAATAAAAATATCGGGTGCTCACACAGTTGATTTAACTGGCGGTGCACCGGAAATGAATCCTGATTTCAGATGGTTTGTTGAAGAAATTTCAAAAACGGGTGTGAGTAAAATCATTGTTCGTTGTAATTTAACAATTATTGTAGCCAATGCTAAATACAATGATTTGCCGGAGTTTTTTAGAAAGCACAACATAGAAGTAGTTTCTTCATTGCCTTATTTTACTGCCGCCAAAACCGATTCGCAGCGTGGCGATGGTGTTTTTGAAAAATCAATAAAAGCATTAAAAATGCTGAACGAAGTTGGTTACGGAAAAACAGGAACAGACTTAAATCTAAATTTAGTTTACAATCCATCGGGGGCATTTATGCCATCTTCACAAGCTATATTGGAACAAGAGTTTAAGAAAAAACTAAAAACACTTTACGATATAGATTTTAATTCTCTCTTTGCCATTACAAATTTACCGGTAAGTCGCTTTTTAGAATATTTAATTGCAAGTGGCAATTACGAATCATATATGGATAAGCTGATTGCCGCTTACAATCCGGTGGCCGCAGCAGGCGTTATGTGTCGCAATACCATTTCTGTTTCGTGGGATGGTTTTTTATATGATTGCGATTTTAATCAGATGCTTGAACTAAAAGTAGCAACAAAGGAGCAGCACGTTTCAAATTTTAATTTAAAAACTTTAGCCGAACGAAACATTATTGTTAACCAACATTGCTATGGCTGCACAGCCGGTGCAGGTTCGAGCTGCGGAGGCACCACTGCATAAAATGAACAAACGTGCATTAATTGTATTTCAAAAAAACGCCATTGCCGGAAAAGTAAAAACACGATTAGCAGCAACAATTGGCAACGATGCTGCTCTTGTCATTTATAAAAAACTGGTTAATCACACGCATGCTGTAATTGCAAATGTAAATGCCGATGTGTATTTGTTTTTTGCTGATACAATAGAAAAAACATATACTGAAAACTACACTACTGAAATACAATGCGGAAAAAATTTAGGGGAACGAATGCAGAACGCATTTTCAAAACTGTTCAACTTAAATTATAATTCTGTTTGCATAATTGGAACCGATTGCATAGAACTGAACGATGGAATAATCACAAATGCATTTGAAGCTTTAGAAAAGCACGATTATGTTTTGGGAAAAGCTAAGGATGGTGGTTACTATTTATTGGGGATGAAAAAAAACAATCCGGATATTTTTAAAAATGTGGAATGGAGTACAGAAAAAACCGCTGAGCAAACTGTGCAACAAATGTTAAAAACAGGAAACATTTTTTACTTACCCACACTTAACGATATTGATAACGAAACGGACTGGAACAATTATCTTGCAACTGTTAAATGAAATTATCTGTTATCATACCTGCACTAAACAAAGAAAAAAATATTGCAAAGCTCATCACCTACTTGCAACAAAACAGTAATTCATCCGTTACCGAAATTATTTTAGTAGATGGAGGCAGTACTGATACTACTGCAAAAATTGCAACACAATATGGAGCAACAGTTATAACAGCCGAAATAAAATCAAGAGCAGTGCAAATGAATATGGGCGCAGAAAAAGCTACCGGTGATGTGCTCTACTTTGTGCATGCCGATGTAATTCCGCCAAGTAGTTTTTATACTGATATTTCAGAATCAGTAAATCAGCAATACTCAATCGGTGCTTACCGCCAAAAATTTGATTCGAACAACCCTTTGTTTTTTATTAACTCGTTTTTTACGCGCTACAATAAAATGTGGTGCCGTGGTGGCGACCAAACTATTTATATTACTGCCGAGTTATTCAAAAAACTGAATGGCTATAATGAGGCGTATGTAATAATGGAAGAATATGATTTAATGAAACGAGCGAATGTAATAGCAAAATTTAAAGTAATGCCAAAATACACCATCGTATCGGCACGCAAATACGAAAAAAACAGCTGGTTAAAAGTGATGATTGCTAATTACAAAGCGATTAAAATGTTTCGTAACAACGCATCGCCACTGGAAATAAAACAATTTTACAATCAGGCACTTTCAAAATAAAAACATCACAAAATTTATAACCCATGCAAACCTATTTAGAAACAACAAAAGATTTTTACAAAGAAGCAGCACTAAAACCCGATGTGGGATTATGCTGCACTACCACACCAATTTGGCAATTGCCGGGATTAAAAATTCCGGTGATAATGCAGCAAATGAATTACGGATGCGGTTCAACTGTACACCCTCGCGATTTAGTGAATGAACCTACGGTAATGTATGTAGGCGTAGGTGGGGGAATGGAACTATTACAGTTTTCGTATTTCAGCAGAAAAAAAGCGGGAGTTATTGGTATAGATGTGGTGGATGAAATGCTGGAAGCATCGCGCAAAAATTTTATAGAAGCCGAAGAGCAAAACTCTTGGTTTAAATCAGAATTTGTAGAACTAAAAAAAGGCGATGCACTCAATTTGCCCGTTGCCGATAATAGTGTGGATGTGGCAGCACAAAATTGCTTGTTCAATATTTTTAAAACAGAAGATTTAAAACAAGCACTTGCCGAAATGTATCGTGTGTTAAAACCACGCGGACGATTAGTGATGAGCGACCCTGTGTGCGATAATTTTATTTCGGATGAATTGCGTAACGATGAACGACTTCGTGCTGCCTGCTTAAGCGGTTCTATTCCGCTTAAAGATTACATTAGAATGATAACCGATGTAGGTTTTGGAACGGTAGAAATTCGTGCTAAAAGGCCTTACAGACTTCTATCGCCACAGCATTATAATACACAAAAAATGATTTACATAGAAAGCGTGGAAGTGTGTGCCATAAAAGATCCAATGCCTGATGATGGCCCTTGTGTGTTTACGGGTAAAACTGCAATATATTATGGCAACGAAGAATTTTTTGATGACAATAAGGGGCACACGCTTTTACAAAATCAGCCATTAGCAGTGTGCGATAAAACAGCAGGCGCACTTGCACAATTGGGCAAGAAAGATATTTTTATTTCCGATTCAACTTATTTTTATGATGGAGGTGGATGCTGCTAATGGAACAACTAAATAAAATAAAAGAAGCCGCTGCATATATAAAATCAAAAGGAATAGATAATCCCGAAATAGGAATTGTTTTAGGAACCGGATTAGGAAACTTAGCCACTAAAATAAATGTTGAGATAGAAATTGAGTATTCGCAGATACCACATTTTCCGGAAGCTACAGTTGAATTTCATGCAGGCAAATTAATTTACGGAACTATAAGCGGAAAAAAAGTATTGGCCATGAGAGGCCGTTTTCATTATTACGAAGGTTACACGATGCAACAAATAGTTCTGCCGGTTCAGGTCATGAAACTGCTTGGAATAAATTATTTGCTTTTATCAAATGCCGCAGGCTGCATAAATCTTAACTGGAAAAAAGGCGACTTAATGCTCGTAACCGATCATATTAATTTACAACCTACCAATCCACTTATAGGAAAGAATTACGATGAACTTGGGCCGCGCTTCCCGGATATGAGCCAACCATACAGCAAACAGTTAAATGAAAAACTAAATGCTATTGCTGATCAAAAACAAATTACGCTTCGTAACGGAATATATGTTTCGGTGCCCGGACCAATGCTCGAAACAGCTGCAGAGTATCGCTATTTAAAAATAACAGGTGCCGATGCGGTGGGCATGAGCACTGTGCCCGAAGTAATTGCAGCTAACCACATTGGGTTGCCATGTGCAGCAATTTCTGTTTTAACGGATGAGTGCAATCCTGATGACTTAAAACCAATAAATATTGAAGAAATAATTGCAGTAGCCGGCAAAGCCGAACTTAAGTTGACAGATTTATTTGTGAATTTGATACGCACTTTATAGAAAAAACACAACTGATACGCATTATATGTTTTGCTGCTCGAAATCAAATTTTGATCCATTTTTTTCCGCCACTGAAGCATCAATAGATAAAGAAATTTAAGGGCGGGCAAGATTTACGCCAATCATGAAAACTAATTTTAACACACGCATTAACTTGAAATGACCACATAGCGGTATAGATTTGCTTCACAATCTCAATTACCGCATTCATTAAAAAATTTTAGTTACTCAGTTTTTTAAGACTACGTTCAATGTACTTATCAGTTGGCAACAAACTGGTTTGTATTCGCTTGGCATAACGTATTGAATCTAAAATTTCCTTTTGTTTTTCTTCTACTAAATCTTTTTGATTTTCTACTGTTTGTTTTTGTAATTCAATAATTAATTTTTGTTTTTGTGTTACACGCAAGTTACGGAAAACAAAAAATGCAAAGCCAACAACAAGCAACAAAACTCCTGAAACTGAAAACAAAATAATTTGCTGTTGCTTTTTATTTGCTGCAGCTTGCGCATCTTTTATTTCCTGCTCGGCTTTGGTGGCAGTTTCTTTTTTATCAAACTCATATTGCATCTCTTGCTGAACAATTTTTTTGGTATTGTCTTCGTTTACCAAACTATCGCGCAAAGCGATATATAACTTATAATTATCTAAAGCCCCTTTGTAATTACCTATAATACTATCGGCATGCGACAATGCGGCATAAGCCATTTTCGCACTTTCTTTACTTCCTATTTCATTTGAAAGAGTTAAACTTTTTTCGAGCCAAGTGTTTCCTTCTTTTATTTTTCCATTAAAAACATAAACCTGCCCTATACTGCAATATGTAAATGCTACTGCTTGTTTATCATTAACTCCCACTTGTATTTTTAATGAAACAAAATAATTCTCCAATGCTTTATCGTATCTTTTTTGTTGAAAATAAAGCAGTCCAATGTGAAAATACGAATCGCCAATGCCTCTTTTATAACCTATTTCTTCTGCAATTTTTAATGATGACATATAGCTTTTTAATGCCTCCGAATAATTTTTTTGGTTAGCATAAACCGAACCAATATTTGCATGAACAGCCGCAATGCCTCGCCTATCGCCTTTATCACCAATCATCTTTAGCGAAGCAAGATAACTTTTAAGCGCTTCATCTAAATTCCCCTGATAAAAATAAATATTGCCAATGTTACTGTATGTAATTGCAATTCCGGTTTTATAGCTGGTTTGCTCAGCTATTTTTAATGCATCGAAATAATATTTTAATGCTGCCGGATAGTTTCCTTGTGATTTATATACTAACCCTATATTGCCCAGCGCATCCACAATTCCGCGAGTGTAACCAATCTCTTTAGTAATTTCATAAGCCGTAAAATGATTTTTGAGCGCTTGCGAGTAATTACTCTGCGACTGATGATTATTGCCCATATTTGTGTACGAATCAACAAGCCCTTTTTTGTAGTTAATTTTTTCGGCTAACAACTTTGCTTCGCCTGCATAGTAAAACGAGCTATCGTAATCACCAATACGCCTAGTATATTCACTAAGCTTATTTAATGTATTTACTTTATTTGAGTCTTCTTTAGCAGTTTTTAAAACAATGAGTAGTGAATCTATTTTTTTGTTTTGTGCGTACGATTGCTTCGCTCCGCTCGCAATAACGATGGAGAGAAACAAGATGCAAGACAAGATTACTTTTCTTCGCTCTTTACTCTTGGCTCTCCAATCTTGATTCTTGTTTCTTGATTCTTGATTCTCTAACATTGTTTACTAATTACTTATTTGCTCCAAACTTATACAATTAAGCATTACAGCACAAGCATTGTAAAAACTAACTTGCACAGTTTCAGAAACCCTTATTTTGCAGCTATTTGCAAGGATTTCATGATTTTCTCCCACAAGATAAGAGCAAAATACAAAGAGACAGGTCTGCCGCACAAGGAGAAAACTTCTGCGGACAAGGAGAAAACTTCAACAGACAAGAAGAAAACTTCAACAGACATGGAGAAAACCTCAACAGACAAGGAGAAAACATCAACAGACTATGAGAAAACATCAACAGACTATGAGAAAACTTCAACAGACATGGAGAAAACGCTGAAATACAAGGAGAAAATGCCCAAAAACTTGGGGATAGAACTTTTTACCTAGCGTATAATGTCTCCAACCAAGCGGATAAGAGTTTTTACCAAGCGGATAATGATTATCCGCTTGGTAAAAATAGCTAAGTGGCGGGTTTTAGTGCCCGTTAGTAAAAAAAGCAAGCTATTGAGCTTTCTTTCCACACCTAACTATTAAGCAAATGAAAATCAATCAATTACCCTATTTTACTTATCATAATGTGCCAAAATTTCATCGGCATAAAAAAATGGTTCATCTAAAGCCCCAAAAAGGGGGTATTTGAGGTAAAAAACGCTGTTTAGCAAATTCATTATCAGGCAAAAAAAAGTTATTAACAGAATTTGCAGATTAGAATATTTTAATACCTTTGCCGTCCCCAAAAATGGGAGGGGATATATTTTGCATAAACAAAACATAGTAAAACACAATAAAATCAAGTAGTTTAAATGCCTACGATACAACAATTAGTAAGAAAAGGTCGCTTTTCAGCACCCAACAGAAGCAAATCGGCAGCTTTAGTTAGCTGTCCGCAGCGCAGAGGCGTGTGCACACGCGTGTACACCACCACACCTAAAAAACCTAACTCGGCTTTACGCAAAGTTGCAAAAGTGCGCTTAACCAATAGCACCGAGGTTATTGCCTACATTCCTGGCGAAGGCCACAACTTGCAAGAACACAGTATAGTGCTGGTGCGCGGTGGCAGGGTTAAAGATTTACCGGGTGTGCGTTACCACATTGTGCGTGGCGCATTAGATACTGCCGGTGTAGAAAACCGCAGACAACGCAGAAGCAAATACGGAGCTAAAAAACCAAAAGCAGGCGCAGCAGGCAAAGCAGCACCGGCAGCTAAAAAATAATATAACAGCAATACATAGTATAATACCATGAGAAAAACCAGAGCCAAAAAAAGATACTTACTACCCGATCCGAAATTTAACGATACGCTTGTAACACGCTTCGTCAATAACATGATGTACGATGGTAAGAAAACCCAAACGCTTGAAATTTTTTATGACGCTATAGAAATAGTAGAAAAGAAAAATGCCGAGCAACCCGGACTTGCTACCTGGAAAAAAGCATTAGATAACGTAATGCCGAATGTAGAAGTAAAATCACGCAGAGTGGGCGGTGCTACTTTCCAAATACCTCAAGAAGTACGCCCCGAGCGCAAAGTTGCATTAGGCATAAAATGGTTAATCAGCTACGCACGCTTACGCTCAGAAAAATCAATGGCGAATAAATTAGCAGGCGAAATTTTAGCAGCAGCAAAAGAAGAAGGCGCAGCATTTAAAAAGAAAGAAGATACACACCGCATGGCCGAAGCCAACAAAGCATACTCACACTTTAAAGTATAATATATAAAGATAACGAACTAACAAATGGCAGATTTAAAGTACACACGAAACATTGGTATTGCAGCCCACATTGATGCAGGTAAAACTACTTGCACCGAGCGTATATTATATTACACAGGCGTAAACCACAAAATAGGCGAAGTACACGATGGCGCTGCTACTATGGATTGGATGGTACAAGAACAAGAACGCGGTATCACTATCACATCGGCTGCCACCACCTGCTTTTGGAATTACCGTAACAATAAATACAAAATAAACATTATAGATACCCCGGGCCACGTTGATTTTACGGTTGAAGTTAACCGTTCATTACGCGTACTCGATGGCTTAGTGTTCCTCTTCTCTGCCGTAGATGGCGTAGAACCACAATCAGAAACCAACTGGCGCTTAGCTAATAACTATAATGTAACACGTATCTGTTTCGTAAATAAAATGGATCGTGCCGGTGCCGATTTCCTTAACGTGGTAAAACAAGTTAAAGAAATGCTGGGCGGAAACCCCGTGCCATTACAATTACCACTCGGTGCCGAAGAAAATTTCCGTGGCGTGGTAGATTTAGTGAACAACCGCGGTATTGAGTGGAACGAACACGACCAAGGAATGACTTTTAAAGAAGTTCCGATACCCGAAGAAATGAAAGCAGAAGTACACGAATACCGTGGAAAATTGCTTGAAGCAATAGCCGAATTTGACGACACATTGATGGAGAAATTCTTCGATAATCCTAATTCGATATCAGAACAAGAAATACTTACCGCATTGCGCAAAGCATGTATTGCAGGTAAATTAGTACCAATGGTGTGCGGCTCGGCCTTTAAAAACAAAGGTGTGCAAACCATGCTTGATTATGTAATGGAAATATTACCATCGCCATTAGATAAAGATAATATAGTAGGAACGAACCCTGATACAGGCGAGCAAGTGCAACGCAAACCCGATGCAAAAGAACCATTTACTGCATTAGCATTTAAAATTGCTACCGACCCATTTGTAGGTCGCCTATGCTTTTTCCGTGCTTATTCAGGCCGCTTAGATTCAGGCTCGTATGTACTAAACACACGCAGCGGAAACAAAGAACGTATATCGCGCATTTTCCAAATGCACGCCAATAAACAAAACGCAATTGATTTTATCGAAGCCGGAGATATAGGCGCAGCAGTAGGATTTAAAGACATTAAAACAGGCGATACACTTTGTGCCGAAAACGCACCAATTGTATTAGAAGCAATGGATTTCCCCGAACCGGTTATCGGCTTGGCCATTGAACCAAAAACACAAGGCGATCTTGACAAACTTGGTAACGGACTTGCAAAACTAACCGAGGAAGATCCAACATTCCGTGTAAAAACGGATGAAGATAGCGGCCAAACCATTATTAGCGGTATGGGCGAGTTACACTTAGAAATTATCATTGACCGCCTAAAACGCGAATTTAAAGTAGAAATTAACCAAGGCGCACCACAGGTAAGCTACAAAGAGGCATTAACAGGCACCGTAGAACACCGCGAGGTTTACAAAAAACAAACAGGTGGTCGTGGTAAATTTGCCGATATTAAATTTACAGTATCGCCAATAGATGCCGATTTTGTGGTAGATAAAAAGAATGGCGGCTTACAATTCGTAAACGAAATATCAGGCGGTAACATTCCGCGCGAGTTTATACCGGCAGTTGAAAAAGGATTCCGAGCAGCAATGATAAACGGTGTATTAGCCGGCTACCAATTACAAAGCATGAAAATTGTTTTAACAGATGGTTCGTATCACGATGTTGACTCGGATGCACTATCATTTGAAATATGCGCTAAAACAGCTTACCGCGAAGCATTGCCAAAAGCAAAACCAATATTGCTTGAGCCAATCATGAAAATAGAAGTTATTACACCTGAACAAAACATGGGCGATGTGGTAGGCGATTTGAATAAACGCAGAGGACAAATAGAAGGCATGGACAGCAAAGGAAATGCACAAGTAGTAAAAGCAAAAGTGCCATTAGCCGAAATGTTTGGATACGTAACACAATTGCGTACTATCACATCGGGTCGTGCTACATCAACTATGGAGTTTTCGCACTATGCCGAAGCACCACGTAACGTAGCCGATGAAGTAGTAGCAAAAGAAAAAGGTAAAAAAGCAGAAAAAGTATAACACTAACACACGTTCTTTAAAACAAAAAGTATGTCACAAAAAATCAGAATAAAACTAAAATCGTTTGATTACAACTTGGTAGATAAATCGGCCGAGAAAATTGTAAAAACTGTGAAAATGACCGGTGCAGTTGTTAGCGGACCTATTCCGTTACCTACACACAAAAAAATATTTACCGTGTTGCGTGCGCCACACGTAAATAAAAAACACCGCGAACAGTTTCAGCTTTGTGCATACAAGCGTCTGCTCGATATCTATAGCCCATCATCTAAAACAGTAGATGCGCTTATGAAATTAGAATTACCATCAGGCGTAGAAGTAGAAATAAAATAAATAATACGTAAACAACTAAACAACTAACCATGTCCGGTTTAATAGGAAAAAAAGTAGGAATGACCAGTATCTTCGGTGCCAATGGTAAACAAATACCATGCACAGTCCTCGAAGCTGGTCCTTGCGTAGTTACGCAAGTACGATCTAAGGATAAGGACGGTTACGAAGCAGTTCAACTTGCTTTTGGCGAGCGCAAAGAAAAGCACTCGAACAAAGCAATGATGGGCCACTTTAAAAAAGCCAACACCACACCAAAACGCAAAGTAGCCGAATTTAAGGGCTTTGAAGCAACAAAAAACTTAGGCGATGTGTTAACAGTAGCCGATGTTTTTACTGAAGGCGAATTTGTTGACATTATAAGCAAATCAAAAGGTAAAGGATTTCAAGGTGTTATAAAACGCCATAACTTTAGTGGTGTAGGCGGCCAAACTCACGGTCAGCACGATAGGTTACGTGCACCGGGTTCATTAGGTAACTCATCAACAGGTGCTCGCGTTATTCCGGGCAAACGCATGCCTGGCCGCACAGGTGGCAACCGCGTTAAATCACTAAACTTAGAAATAGTTAAAATATTAGCCGAAAAAAACCTAATCCTTGTAAAAGGTTCGGTAGCCGGCTCAATAGGAACTTTAGTTACAATTGAAAAATAATCATGGAACTGTCAATATTAAATACAGAGGGTAAAAAAACGGCTAAATCGGTAAAACTCAACAAAGAAATTTTTGAGATTGAACCTAATGACCATGCTATTTACTTAGATGTGAAACAACACCTTGCTAACAAACGCCAAGGAACACACAAAGCAAAACAACGTGCCGAAATTAACCGCACCACCAAAAAATTAAAACGCCAAAAAGGTACAGGTGGCGCACGCGCAGGTTCAATGAAATCACCTTTGTTTCGTGGTGGTGGCCGTGTATTTGGTCCCGAGCCACGCGATTACACTTTTAAACTGAACAAAAAAGTAAAACAATTAGCACGCAAATCGGCTTTAACATATAAAGCAAAAGATAATTGCATCACTGTTTTAGAAGATGTGAAGTTTGAAAAGCCACAAACAAAACAATATATTTCTATGTTAACCAACCTTAAATTAGATGATAAGAAAACACTTTTAGTAGTGGGCGATATAAACAAAAACGCTTTCTTATCAGCACGTAATTTAAGCGCAGCAAAAGTAGTTGCTGCAAAAGACATCAACACTTACGATATACTAAATGCCGATAACGTGTTATTGTGCGAAAGCTCAATAAAACAAATAGAAACCATTTTAAGCTAATTTGAAATGAGCACATTAATAAAACCAATAATTACAGAAAAAATGACATCGCTTTCGGCCGACAAGTTTGCCGAAAAAGGATTTCGATATGCGTTTGTAGTTCACGAAAACGCTAACAAAATTGAAATTAAAAAAGCGGTAGAAAAACTTTACGGTGTTACCGTAGAAGCAGTTAACACAATTAACAACAATGGTAAACTAAAATCGCGCAACACACGTTCGGGCGTATTAGTGGGCCGTGTAAAACGTCATAAAAAAGCAATAGTAACCCTAAAGAAAGGCGAAACAATCGACTTTTTTGCAGGAATATAATAACGCACTAAGGAAAAGATAAAGATGGCAATTAAAAAATTTAAACCGGTAACTCCAGGATCACGTTTCAAAGAAATTGTGGTTAATGCGGATATTACTAAATCGCAACCTGAAAAATCGTTACTTGCCCCTAAGAAAAAATCGGGCGGAAGAAATAACTCAGGTAAAATGACTATGCGCTACATAGGCGGTGGTCACAAGCAACGCTACCGCATTATAGATTTTAAACGCGATAAGCAAGATATTCCTGCAAAAGTTGTTAGCGTTGAATATGACCCTAACAGAACAGGTCGCATTGCGCTATTAAATTATGTGGATGGCGAAAAACGCTACATCATAGCACCACACGGATTAAAAGTGGGACAAACTGTTATGGCAGGTCGCAAAGCTGCGCCTGAAGTAGGTAACGCATTGTACTTAAGCGATATTCCATTAGGAACAATTATACACAACATTGAATTACGTCCGGGCGAAGGCGGCAGCATTGCACGCGGTGCCGGTTCGTACGCACAATTAACAGCTCGCGAAGGCAAATATGCAGTATTGCGTATGCCATCGGGCGAAATGCGTATGATATTAGTTACTTGCATGGCATCTGTTGGTTCGGTTTCAAACCCCGATCATAGCTTAGAAAGTCACGGAAAAGCAGGTCGCAAACGCTGGTTAGGTCGCAGATCGCGCACCCGTCCGGTAGCGATGAACCCGGTTGACCATCCGATGGGAGGTGGCGAAGGCCGTGCATCTGGCGGACACCCGCGCTCACGCAAAGGGATTCCGGCTAAAGGATACAAAACTCGCTATCCTAAAAAAGCATCGAACAAATACATTATTGAAAGAAGAAAAAAATAAAAACTAAACAATGGCACGTTCATTAAAAAAAGGACCTTTCGTAGATTACAAGTTGGATAAAAAAGCCCAAGCGATGATTAAATCGGGCAAAAAACAACCTATCAAAACGTGGTCGCGCAGGTCAATGATTACCCCCGATTTTGTGGGAATGACTTTCTTGGTTCATAACGGCAATAAACACATTCCCGTTTATGTTACCGAAAACATGGTGGGACACAAATTAGGCGAATTTTCACCTACACGTATTTTCCGCGGACATTCAGGAAACAGAGATAAAGCAACTACATAATAAAAACAGTAAGAATAAAACACTACAATGGGTGCACGTAAAAAAGAAATGGCAGAAAAGCTAAAAGAGCAGCGTAAATCAGCTTACTACGCTAAGTTGAACAACTGCCCTACTTCGCCACGCAAAATGCGATTGGTAGCCGATTTAATTAAAGGCAAAGAAGTATCATTAGCATTAAACATATTAAAATTCAGCAAAAAAGAAGCAGCCGGCCGCATGGAAAAACTATTAACCTCGGCTATTGATAACTACGAAAAAAAATCGGGTGCTCGTGCTGATGAAGGAACATTATTTGTAAAAACCGTTACCGTTGATAGCGCATTTATCCTAAAACGCCTTCGCACTGCACCACAAGGCCGTGCACACCGCGTTCGCAAGCGCTCTAACCACGTAACACTGGTAGTAGATACTAAACAAACAACTGAAGAATAAAAATTAATTAAAAAACAATAAATGGGACAAAAAGCAAACCCGATAGGTAACAGATTAGGCATCATCAGAGGATGGGAATCAAGCTGGTATGGTGGCCGTAACTATTCAGATAAATTGGTTGAAGACCAAAAAATACGAGAATACTTAAATGCTCGCTTGGCTAAAGCAAGCATCTCTAAAATAGTTATAGAACGCACAGGTACCGAAAAACCTATTACAACTATTACCGTTCACACTGCACGTCCGGGCATTATTATAGGTAAAGGCGGTAAAGAGGTGGATAAGTTGAAAGAGGAATTAAAAAAGATTACCAAAAAAGAAGTTCAAATAAATATTTTTGAAGTAAAACGCCCTGAGTTAGATGCTCGCTTAGTTGCAGATAGCATTGCTCGCCAAATAGAAGGCCGTATATCTTACCGCAGAGCACTAAAAATGGCAGTTGCATCAGCAATGCGCATGGGAGCTGAAGGAATCAGAGTTCGTACATCGGGCCGTTTGGCAGGTGCTGAAATAGCACGTGTAGAAGGCTACATGGAAGGCCGCGTTCCACTTCACACATTCCGTGCAGATATTGATTACTCAACAGCTGAAGCACACACTACCTACGGCCGCATAGGCGTTAAAGTATGGATTTGCCGTGGCGAAGTTTATGGCAAACGCGACTTATCGCCAAACTTTGCACTAAACAAAGACAAAAAACAAGGCGGTGGTAACGACCAACAACGTAACAATAAAGGCGGTGGCCCCCGTGGCGACAACCGTGGAAAAAGAAGAGAAAACAAAGATTAATAACTATATAAGCATAACATAAAATGTTACAGCCAAAAAGAACAAAATTCAGAAAAACGCACAAAATGGTGGGCAAAGGCATCGCACAGCGCGGCTTTACTCTTACCAGAGGTTCGTTTGGAATTAAAGCAGAAGAAGCAATATGGATTACGGCTCGCCAATTAGAAGCAGCTCGTGTTGCATTAACTCGCCATTTAAAACGCGAAGGCCAAGTGTGGATTAATATTTTCCCTGATAAACCGGTAACACGCAAACCTGCAGAGGTACGTATGGGAAAAGGTAAAGGAGCTCCTGAATTTTGGGTAGCACCTATTAAACCCGGAAGCTTAATATTTGAAGTGGACGGAGTACCAATGGCAGTAGCAAAAGAAGCATTACGCTTAGCAGCTCAAAAACTACCTATCACAGTAAAATTTGTAGTTCGCAGAGATTACGTTGAAGAAAAAGCAGCATAATCCTTTATAAAAGACTTAGAACATGAAAAGAAAAGACCAACTATCAAACATTAAGCAACTATCTGACGCTGATTTAAAGGCAAAAATTGCTGAGCAAAAAGAAGCGCTTACAAAACTTAAATTCAATAACACTATCTCTCAAATAGATAACCCATTGAGATTAAGAACATCAAGAAAAGAAATTGCGCGCATGATTACTGAATTACAAGCACGCACAAAACAGGCAAAATAAAACTCCTGAAAAAACATGGAAAACAGAACAACGAGAAAAGAAAAAGTAGGCATTGTAACCAGCAATAAAATGCAAAAATCAATTGTTATTGCCGTAGAGCGTAAAGTAAAACATGCTAAATACGGCAAGTTCATTAAGCGCACATCTAAATTTATGGCGCACGATGAAAAAAACGAGTGCCAAGTAGGCGATTTAGTGCGCATTGAAGAAACACGCCCGCTAAGCAAAAACAAATGCTGGAGATTTGTTGAAATAATAGAAAAAGCAAAATAGAAGTTTACCTATATAATTTAAAACGAAATGATACAATCAGAATCAAGATGTACAGTAGCCGATAACAGCGGAGCAAAAGAAGTGCTTGTGATACGTGTATTGGGCGGTACAAAAAAGAGATATGCTCGCATAGGCGATAAAGTGGTGGTTACCGTTAAAAACGCAATGCCGGCAGGTAACATAAAAAAAGGCGCTGTATCAAAAGCAGTAGTAGTACGCACTGCAAAAGAAACAAAACGTCCGGATGGTTCATACATCCGTTTTGACGACAATGCGGTGGTATTATTAAACGCTCAAGACGAATTGCGCGGCACACGTATATTCGGGCCTGTAGCCCGCGAGTTACGCGAAAAACAATTCATGAAAATTGTATCATTAGCACCCGAAGTAATTTAAAACAGCATAACAGTAAATAAAATGCAAAAAAAATTAAAGTTAAGAAAAGGAGATTTGGTTAAAGTAATGACCGGAACTTCAAAAGGAAAAGAAGGCAAAATCATCTCTATTGATCGTAAATCATTGCGTGCAATTGTAGAAGGCGTAAACTTAGTATCGCGCCACACCAAGCCAAATTCTAAAAGCCCACAAGGCGGTATTGTAAAAAAAGAAGCTCCTATTCATATCTCTAACCTGATGTATGTAGAAGGTGGCAAAACCACACGCATAGGCCGTAAGTTAGATGAAAAAACAGGAAAATTAGTACGATTCTCAATAAAGTCAAACGAAGTTATAAAGTAAAACAATGAGTTACTCACCACGTTTAAAAGACAAGTATAAAAAAGAAGTAGTTCCTGCCTTGCAGCAAGAATTCAAATTCAAATCATCAATGCAAGTTCCTCGTTTGGAAAAAATATGCATCAACCAAGGTATTGGCGATGCAGTATCAGACAAAAAGATGATTGAAGCAGCAGTTAATGAATTAACCGCTATCACTGGTCAAAAAGCAGTAGCTACCTACTCTAAAAAAGACATCTCTAACTTTAAGTTGCGCAAAGGCGTTCCGATAGGAGTGCGCGTTACATTACGCGGCAATATCATGTACGAGTTTTTAGATCGCTTAATTGCAGCATCACTACCACGTATCCGCGATTTTAGAGGCGTGAACGAAAAAGGATTTGATGGCCGCGGAAACTACACGTTAGGTGTTACCGAGCAAATCATTTTCCCTGAGATTAACATTGATAAAGTAACAAAAATGAATGGTATGGACATCACCTTTGTTACCTCATCGCAAAGCGACAAAGAAGCTCACGCTTTATTAAGAGAATTCGGAATTCCGTTTAAAAACAATAAAAAACAACAATAGCACACCATGGCTAAAGAATCAATGAAGGCGCGCGATGTAAAGCGCAAAAAATTAGCGGCACGTTACGCAAAAAAACGCGAAGAATTAAAAGCAGCTGGCGATTTTATCGCTCTTAGCAGATTGCCTCGTAACTCTTCACCGGTTCGCCAACGAAACCGTTGCAAACTAACAGGCCGCCCACGCGGATACATTCGCCAGTTCGGTGTTTGCCGTAACCAGTTTCGCGAATTAGCACTTATGGGCAAAATACCGGGTGTAACTAAAGCAAGCTGGTAATTAAAAAAAAACTGAAACCAAAAAAACTAAATAAGTAAACAATGACTGATCCAATAGCAGATTACTTAACAAGATTAAGAAACGCATTACAAGCACAACACCGTGTGGTAGAAATACCTGCTTCTAATCTTAAGAAAGCAATGACAAAAATTCTTTTTGAAAAAGGCTATATTTTAAACTACAAGTTTGAAGAAACAGAAAACAACCAAGGTTCAATAAAAATTGCTTTAAAATATTCGGCTAACCGCCAGCCGGCTATTAAAAGTATTCAACGTGCGAGCCGCCCCGGCATGCGTAAATATGCAGGCAGCGAAAAATTGCCACGTGTGTTAAACGGATTGGGCATTGCTATTGTTTCTACATCAAAAGGAGTAATGAGCGATAAAGAAGCAAAAGCACAGCACATAGGTGGCGAAGTATTATGCTATGTGTATTAATTATTAATTAGAAAAGAACAGAAAAATGTCACGAATAGGAAAATTACCGGTTGCAATTCCACAAGGTGTAGAAATTAAAGTTTCTGACAAAAATGTGGTTACCGTAAAAGGAAAATTAGGCGAATTAACGCGCAAACTTGATACTGCCATCACTGTAAAAGTAGAAGGTACTGAAGCTATTGTATCGCGTGCTACTGACCAAAAACGCCACAGAGCTTTACATGGTCTTTACCGCGCTTTATTGGCTAACATGGTTAAAGGTGTATCGCAAGGTTATAAATTAGAACAAGAATTAGTGGGTGTGGGTTACCGTGCGGCTAACAAAGGTCAGTTATTAGAGCTTACATTAGGTTACTCGCATAACGTAGCTTTTGATTTACCAAAAGAAATAAAAGTAACTACTGCTCAAGAAAAAGGACAAAACCCTAAAATAGTTTTAGAAAGCGCTGATAACGAACTTTTGGGCTTAGTAGCATCAAAAATACGCTCGTTACGCAAACCTGAGCCATACAAAGGAAAAGGTATTAAATTCTCTAACGAGATTTTACGCAGAAAAGCAGGTAAAGCAGCAGGTAAATAATAGCTAAACACTATTCACAGTAAAGAAAAAATAAAAGACTAAATAAAATGGCAAAAACAAAAGTTGAAAGACGCTTAAAATTAAAAAAGAAAATTCGCGGAGTAATTAGCGGTGATGCCGGAGCTCCACGCCTAACCGTTTTTCGTAGCAATAAACAAATTTATGCTCAGTTAGTTGATGATGTAGCAGGCAAAACACTTGCGGCAGCAGCTTCAATAGAAAAAGACTTAGCAGGCAAAAAGGTAAACAAAACCGAACAAGCCAAATTAGTAGGCAAAACAATTGCCGAAAAAGCAATGAAATCAGGCATCACAGCAGTTCGCTTTGACAGAAACGGCTACTTATATCATGGTCGTGTTAAAGCTTTAGCCGATGCAGCACGCGAAGCAGGTCTTAAATTTTAATTATATACAAGCACAAATAAAAACATGGCACAAGAAAACATAAAAAGAGTAAAATCAAGCGAAATTGAACTAAAAGACCGTTTGGTAGCAGTACAGCGTGTAACTAAAGTTACAAAAGGTGGTCGCACATTCAGTTTCTCGGCAATTGTGGTAGTAGGAAACGAAAAAGGCGTGGTAGGTTATGGCTTAGGTAAAGCTAAAGAGGTAACAGATGCAATCACTAAAGGCATTGATGATGCTAAAAAGAACTTAATTAAAGTTCCTATTTTAAAAGGTACGATACCTCACCTGCAATATGGTAAATACGGTGGTTCGCGCGTATTACTAAAACCTGCATCGCAAGGTACCGGAGTTATTGCCGGTGGTGCTATGCGTGCTGTTTTAGAAAGCGTAGGCGTGCACGATGTATTAGCTAAATCGCAAGGATCGTCAAACCCGCACAGCGTGGTAAAAGCTACAATAGATGCACTTACCAACCTGCGCGATGCTTACACAGTAGCTCAAAACAGAGGCATTACCGTTGACCAAGTATTTAAAGGATAAACCGACAAGAAAATATAACACGATGGCAAAAATTAAAATAAAATACGTAAAAAGCATGCTCGACAGACCGGAGCGCCAAAAACGCACTATGCGTGCTTTAGGTTTCAGAAAACTTAACCAAGTAGTAGAAAAAGAAGCTACACCTCAGGTTTTAGGCATGATAGCTAAAGTAAAACACATGTTATTTATTGAACAATAATATTAACTAAGATACTACAATACAATGAAATTGAATAACTTAAAACCTGCTGAAGGTTCGGTAAAAAAAGAAAAAAAGCGCATCGGTCGTGGTGAAGGTTCCGGAAAAGGTGGAACATCTACAAAAGGACACAAAGGAGCTCAATCGCGCGCAGGTTACTCTCAAAAACGTGGACACGAGGGTGGTCAAATGCCATTACAAAGACGCATTCCTAAATTCGGTTTTAAAAACATTAGCCGCATTGAATACAATGGAATTAACCTGGATACTTTACAGGGTTTAATTGAATCTAAAAAACTAAACGCTGTTGATACAGCAACTTTGATTGAAAGCGGCTTAGTATCTAAAAATGACCGAGTTAAGATACTCGGAAGAGGTGAATTAAAAGCTAAAGTAGATGTAAAAGCACACGCATTTTCAGCATCGGCAAAAGCAGCTATTGAAGCAAAAGGCGGTGTAGCAACAGTAATTCAAAAGTAATTAGGGATTTATATCTGATATGAAAAATTTTATCAAAAAAATAAAAGACATTTGGTCAATTGAGGAGTTACGCTTCCGCATATTAGTTACGCTGGGCTTTATCCTCATTTACAGATTAGGTTCTTTTATCGTTTTACCGGGTGTTGACTCAGTTGCCTTAGCAGCAAGCTCAGCATCTCGTTCCGAAGGTATCTTGGGAACCATAAATATGTTTACCGGTGGCGCTTTTGCAAAAGCATCCATTTTTGCATTAGGTATTATGCCATATATTTCGGCATCTATCGTAGTGCAATTATTGGGCATGGCTATCCCCTACTTTCAGCGTATGCAAAAAGAAGGCGAAAGCGGTCGTAAAAAACTAAACCAAATTACCCGCATGCTAACCATCCTTATCACAGCATTGCAGGCACCTACTTATATCGCATCACAAGTTCCGGCCGATGTTCGCCCCGATGATTTCTTGTGGTGGTTCTCAAGCGTATCAATACTTATTGCCGGAACCATGTTTGTAATGTGGCTTGGTGAGCGTATTACTGACAAAGGATTGGGTAACGGTATTTCACTAATCATTATGGTGGGCATTATTGCCGACCTGCCTTTCGCATTTTTCTCTGAATTTGGTGCACGCATGGAAAGCAAAGGCGGTGGCTTAATTATGCTCCTTGTTGAGTTAGCTTTCTTGCTCTTTGTAATCATTATCTCCATATTATTAGTTCAGGGTACACGAAAAATACCGGTTCAGTTCGCCAAAAAAATTATTGGCAACAAGCAATACGGTGGTCAGCGCCAGTACATTCCATTAAAAGTGAATGCTGCCGGAGTTATGCCAATCATTTTTGCACAGGCAATTATGTTTATTCCTATCACATTAGTTGGCCTATCTCAGTCATCAACAGGACTTGTAAATATATTATCAGACCATAACGGATGGGTGTATAACACCATTTTCCTATTCCTTATCGTTGTTTTTACTTATTTCTATACAGCAATAATGGTAAACCCTAACCAAATGGCGGAAGATATGAAACGCAATGGCGGATTTGTGCCGGGCGTAAAACCAGGCAAAAAAACAGCCGAATTTATTGATGAAATTATGTCGAGAATAACATTGCCCGGCTCGCTTTTCTTGGGCTTAGTAGCAATACTACCTGCATTCGCTAAAAATTTACTGGATATGAACGATCAGTTTGCACGCTTCTATGGTGGAACATCATTGCTTATCCTTGTGGGAGTTGTATTAGATACACTACAGCAGATAGAAAGTCATTTATTGATGCGCCATTACGATGGATTAATGAAATCCGGAAGAATTAAAGGTCGCTCATCAATGACAATGCAGCAAGCATAAATTTTAAAATGGCTAAATCAGTTATTTTAAAAAATGCCCAAGAAATAGAGTTAATAAGAAAAAGTTCTTTACTTGTTGGAAAAACCTTAGCCGAAGTGGCGAAACTAATTGAGCCGGGCGTTACAACCGCCAAGCTCGATAAAGTAGCAGAAGAGTTTATAAGAGATAATGGAGCCATACCCGCTTTCAAGGGTTATAACGGCTTCCCTTTTTCGCTTTGCATATCGCCTAACGATGTAGTAGTTCACGGATTTCCGAGCAATTATACACTAAATGAAGGCGATATACTATCGGTTGATTGTGGTACAATTTTAAACGGTTTTTATGGCGATTCGGCTTACACATTTACAGTAGGCGAAATAGCCGATGAAACCAAACAATTGTTAAAAACCACTAAAGAATCGCTTTACAAAGCAATAGAACAATGTGTGGAAGGCAAACGAGTGGGCGACATAAGCAATACCGTAGAACAGCATTGTGAGGCAAAAGGTTACGGAATAGTGCGCGAGTTAGTGGGGCACGGTGTAGGCAAGCAATTGCACGAATCACCCGAAATACCCAACTATGGCAAAAGAGGCACCGGAATGAAACTGCAATACGGAATGGTAATAGCCATAGAACCGATGATAAACATGGGAAAACGTAATGTGAAACAAGACAATGACGGATGGACTATACGCACACAAGATGGAAAACCATCAGCACACTTTGAACACACCGTAGCAATAGGTAAAACAACAGCTGATATACTTTCATCGTTTGCACCGATAGAAGAAGTATTAGAAAAACAAAAAGTACTGATATAAAATATATGGCTAAACAGTCGCTAATAGAACAAGATGGAACAATAGTAGAATCATTGTCAAACGCAATGTTTCGAGTAGAGTTGGAGAATGGCCACATAGTAATAGCGCACATTTCGGGTAAAATGCGCATGCACTATATAAGAATACTACCCGGTGATAAGGTGAAGTTGGAAATGTCGCCTTATGACTTAACTAAAGCAAGAATAATTTTCAGATATAAATAAAACATAAAATGAAAGTAAGATCATCCATAAAAAAAAGAAGTGCTGACTGCAAAATAGTTAGAAGAAAAGGTCGCTTGTATATCATCAACAAGAAAAACCCAAAATTCAAACAACGTCAGAAATAAACAAAAACTAAAAACCACTAAATAAAAATAAATGGCAAGGATTGCAGGTATAGATTTACCAAGAAACAAAAGAGGCGAAATAGGCCTTACTTACATTTTCGGTATTGGCCGCAGCAGAGCTCGCACCATATTGAAAAACGCAGGTATCAGTTTAGATAAAAAAGTACAAGACTGGACTGACGAAGAACAAAACAAAATAAGAAACGGTATTAACGACAACTTTAAAGTAGAAGGTGCGCTTCGCTCAGAAACGCAACTTAGCATAAAGCGCATTGTTGATATTGGTACTTATCGTGGTGGTCGCCACCGTGGCGGATTACCAGTGCGCGGACAACGCACACGCACCAATGCACGTACCCGCAAAGGAAAACGCAAAACAATTGCGAACAAAAAGAAAGCAACTAAAGGATAGAAAATAACCAATAATAAAAATGGCAAAACAAGAAGCACAACAAGCCGGTAAACCGGTAAAAGCTAAAAAGCGTGTTGTAAAAGTTGAAGCAGTAGGCGAAGCACATATTGACGCTAATTTCAACAACATCATCATTTCGTTAACCAATACTCAAGGGCAAGTTATTGCATGGTCATCGGCCGGCAAAATGGGTTTCAGAGGTTCAAAAAAGAACACACCTTATGCTGCTCAGTTAGCTGCTGCCGATTGTGGTAAAGTAGCATTTGAGGCAGGTTTACGTAAAGTAAAAGTTTATGTAAAAGGTCCGGGAGCCGGTCGCGAATCAGCTATTCGCAGCTTAGGCACAGTAGGTATTGAAGTTACCGAAATAATGGACATCACTCCTATGCCACATAACGGATGCCGCCCATCTAAACACCGCAGAGTTTAATACGCAATAAATAACTAACGATTATAAATTCATAATTAATAAAAATGGCCAGATACAGAGGACCGCAATCGAAAATAGCTCGCAAGTTCAAAGAACCAATCTTCGGACCCGACAAATATCTTGAAAAGAAAAACTACCCTCCGGGTATGCATGGTTTATCAAAAAAACGCATGAAACAATCGGAGTATGCAATACAATTACAAGAAAAACAAAAAGCAAAATACACCTATGGTATTTTAGAGCGTCAGTTCTCTAATATCTTTTTGCGTGCAGCACGCATGAAAGGAATTACCGGTGCTAACTTGCTTAAACTTTGCGAAGCTCGCTTAGACAACGTGGTTTACCGCATGGGAATTGCCCCTACTCGCATGGCTGCACGCCAATTAGTAGGCCACAGGCACATTACTGTGAATGGTGATTTAATTAATATCGCATCGTTTACGCTTAAAGCTGGCGATGTAGTAGAAGTTCGCGAACGCTCTAAATCAATGGAAGTTATCAGCAACTCAGTTGCTTCATCAGCCGCTGTTTACTCTTGGATAGAGTTTGATAAAAAAACCTTAACAGGCAAATTTATCAGCATGCCCGAGCGCGAGCAAATTCCTGAAAACATTAAAGAACAATTAATCGTTGAGTTGTACTCTAAGTAATTCTTAACGATAGTCTGCTGATAACTGACTCGCAAAACGAGTTATGTCAATCAGAATAAAAATAAAATTTGCAACCTAAAAAATAAAAAAAACAACATGGCAATATTAGCATTTCAAAAACCCGATAAAGTAGTATTACTTAATGCAAATGATACTGAAGGACAATTCGAATTCCGCCCATTGGAGCCCGGTTACGGCATCACCATCGGAAACGCTTTGCGCAGAATTCTACTTTCTTCTTTAGAAGGACACGCTATCACTGCAATACGCATTGAAGGTGTGGAACACGAATTTAGCACCATTAAAGGTGTAGTTGAAGATGTAACAGAGATAGTACTTAATTTAAAACAAGTTCGTTTTAAAAAACAAATTGAAGGTACCGACTTTGAAAAAGTAACTGTTACCATCAGCGGTAAAAACCAATTTACTGCCGGAGATATTGGCAAATTTACTAACGGCTACCAAGTTTTAAACTCAGATTTAGTTATCTGTAACATGGAAAGCAATGTGAAATTGAAAATAGAATTGCTCTTGAACAAAGGTCGGGGATACGTTCCCGCTGAAGAAAACAAACCATCAAGCTCTTTCCAAGGGTTTGTTGCTATTGATTCTATCTTCACTCCTGTTCGAAATGTAAAATACACTATTGAGAACTACCGTGTGGAGCAAAAAACCGATTACGAAAAATTACTTTTAGATATCGTTACAGATGGATCTATCCACCCGAAAGATGCTTTAAAAGAAGCTGCTAAAATTCTTATTCACCACTTTATGTTATTTTCTGACGAGCGCATTACACTCGATTCGGAAGAAAAAACAGAAAGCGAAGAATTTGACGAAACATCATTACACATGCGTCAACTATTAAAAACCAAATTATCTGACATGGATTTATCGGTACGCGCACTAAACTGCTTAAAAGCAGCCGATGTAGAAACATTAGCCGATTTAGTATCGTTCAACAAAAACGACCTATTGAAATTCCGCAACTTTGGAAAAAAATCATTAACCGAATTAGAAGACTTAGTTGCTGCAAAAGGATTAAACTTCGGAATGAACTTGGCAAAATATAAATTAGACAAAGAATAAACGAGTACAAAAGATTATCACTTGTGTATTTACACAGATATAACAGACTTAGTACTTAATACAATTTAAAATGAGACACGGAAATAAAAGAAACCATTTAGGAAGAAAAAAAGCCCACGTTGAGTCGTTGCTTTCTAACCTTGCTTCTTCGCTTATACTTAAGAAAAGAATCAATACTACAGTAGCAAAAGCAAAAGCATTAAAAAGCTATGTAGAGCCAATCATCACAAAATCAAAAGCAGACAATACACACTCGCGCAGAGTAGTATTCAGCTACCTTCAAAACAAAGAAGCAGTTACTACTCTTTTCAGAGATGTGGCTGTAAAAGTAGCGGACAGAAAAGGCGGTTACACACGCATCATTAAAACGGGTGTACGCTTGGGCGATAAAGCCGAAATGTGTTTATTAGAATTAGTTGATTTCAACGAACTATACACAGCGGGCAAAGCAAGTGGTGCAGGCGAGAAAAAAGCAAAAACCACTCGCAGAAGCAGAAGTTCAGCAAAGAAAAAAGAAGCAACTACTGAAACTAACACTGCAGAAACAAAAAGTGAATAAGTTTTTAAACTCTGTTTTATAAAGACGAAAAAGGATGAAGTATTTTTGCTTCATCCTTTTTTTTTAACATAAAAAAACAAAAGACGACAACTATGAAATACGCCACCAAAAAAGATGCAGTTTTACTTTTAGCCGATGGAAAAGTGTTTAACGGAAAAGCCGCAGGCGCAAATGGAACAGCAACCGGTGAAATATGTTTTAATACAGGATTAACGGGTTATCAAGAAATATTTACCGATCCATCCTATTTCGGACAACTAATGGTAATGACCAATGTGCACATTGGCAACTATGGCATTCATGCTGATGAGATAGAAAGCGAATCAGCAAAAATTGCAGGACTAATCGTTCGCAACTTCAGCGATTTTCATTCGCGCTACTCGGCAAACATGAGCATTAACCAATACTTAGTAAAAAACAATATTGCCTGCATTGCCGAAGTTGATACACGAGCAGTAGTAAGATACATTCGCGATAAAGGCGCTATGAATGCAATCATAAGCACCGAAACTACCGATATAGAAAAATTAAAAACACTACTTGCAAAAGTTCCATCCATGGAAGGATTGGAATTATCATCAAAAGTTACTACCACTAAACCTTATCACTTTGGAGATAAAAATGCAAAATACAAAGTGAGTGTATTGGATTTAGGAGTGAAGAAAAATATTTTGCGCATGCTTGCTGAACGCAATTGCTACTTGCAAGTTTTCCCGATGAACAGTACCAAAGATGAAATGACAGCGTGGAACCCCGATGGATTTATGATAAGCAACGGTCCTGGCGATCCATCGGCAATGCCGCAAGTTGTAAAAAATGTAGCCAATGTTATAAATGCAAACTATGCTGTAATAGGTATTTGTTTAGGCCACCAAGTAATTGCACAAGTAAACGGATTGAAAACTTATAAAATGCATAACGGCCACCGCGGCACTAATCATCCTGTTAAAAATATTATTTCGGGTAGAGATGAAATCACATCGCAGAACCATGGTTTTGCAGTAAAAGCAGAAGACATAAGGCAAGCAAAAAATGTGGAAGTAACACACATTAACTTAAATGATGATACCATAGAAGGGCTGCGAATGACAAACAAAAATGTTTTTAGTGTACAATATCACCCGGAGGCAAGCCCCGGCCCGCACGATTCACGTTACTTGTTTGATGATTTTATTTCGATGATGGAAAAGGTAAAGTTGGCTAAAAAAACTAACCCTGAAAAAATAACTGCCTGATTTTTTTGTTTATACGTATAATATTTTTATTTTTGTCGTATAAACATAAAGCCATGGATGCAAAAGTTACACTCAGTTTTGATGAATCAGTTATCTCTAAAGCAAAACGCTTTGCCGATGATAACAACATCAGTTTATCTCGCCTCACAGAGTTTTTGCTACGTAAAGTAACCACAGGTAATTATCAATCTTTAGATGATTTGCCCGTTGCCGATTGGGTAAACATGGTAGCCGAAGGACAAACTGAATACATCACTAAACCCAAATCAAGAAAAGATTTAAAGAAAGAATACCTTAAATCTCGCAAATGAATATTTTTTTGGATGCCAATATTTTGGTATCGGTTTTAAATAACGAGTACCCTGCTTTTACTTATTCTGCGCGTGTGTTATCATTAGCCGATAGCAGTAGATTTAAAATTTATACATCGCCCATTTGCCTTGCAATAGCATTTTATTTTTCCGAAAAGAAAAGTGGAACTGCAATGGCAAAACAAAAAATTGAAATGTTATCGCGCAAGCTGAACATTGCCGATTGCAATAAAACAGATGTGCTGCAAGCAATAAGTAACAAAAAAGTAAACGACCTTGAAGATGGTATGGAATATTATGCAGCAATGCGCGCCAAATGCAAATGTATTGTTACACAGGATGTAACCGATTTTTATTTTGCTGATGCCGAAGTACTTAATGCCGAAGATTTTGTAGAAAACTATCTCATAAAAAAATAAAATGTTAGGATTAAAATTACCAACCGACCCACGCTGGGTTAACATAGTTGAAACCAACATTGACGAAATATTAACCGACCACGCATGGTGCGAACAGAAAGCAGCTTCTAATGCCATTTCAATTATTGTAGGCTATCCGGAGCATACCGAAATGGTGGATGCATTACTCGAACTTGCGAAAGAAGAAATTACTCATTTCGAAATGGTACACCAAAAAATTAAAGAGCGCGGAAATGTTTTGGGCAAAGAGCGTAAAGATGCTTACGTAAATCAGCTTTATAAATTTATGCGCACGGGTTATAAACGCGAAATTGTATTGATAGACCGCTTACTTTTTTCGGCAATGATTGAAGCTCGCAGTTGCGAGCGCTTTAAAGTGTTGAGCCAAAACATTTCTGATAAAACTATGGCCTCATTCTATCACGATTTAATGGTATCAGAAGCAAACCATTACACCATGTTTATTGGCTTCGCAAAAAAATATGCTTGTGGCGAAGATGTGGACAAGCGCTGGAAAGAATGGCTTGCTTTTGAAGCCGAAGTAATTGCAAACTACGGCAAGTCTGAAACCATACATGGATAGCCAATCGGTAATTAAGCAATGATTTTTGTTGACAACTAATTAGTATTTTTGCCACCTCATTATTTAGCATGAACAGTAATAAAGTACGCGAACGATTTTTAGATTTTTTCAGAGCCAAAGGCCACGAGATAGTGGGTTCTGCGCCAATGGTTGTAAAAAACGACCCAACACTGATGTTCAACAACAGCGGCATGGCTCCGTTTAAAGATATATTTTTAGGCAACGCCCCTGTTAAATTTCCGCGCATTGCCGATACTCAAAAGTGCTTGCGTGTAAGTGGTAAACACAACGATTTGGAAGAAGTGGGTGTTGACACTTATCACCACACCATGTTCGAAATGCTTGGCAACTGGAGTTTTGGCGATTACTTTAAAAAAGAAGCCATTGAATGGAGCTGGGAATTACTTGCCGGAGTTTATAGAATAGATACCGATAGAATTTACGTTACCGTATTTGAAGGTAGTGCCGAAGAAAATATTCCGTTTGACCAAGAAGCTTACAACAACTGGAAACGCTTTATAAGTGAAGACCGAATTTTACGCGGAAACAAAAAAGATAATTTTTGGGAGATGGGTGATACAGGCCCGTGCGGCCCGTGTTCAGAGATACACGTGGATGTGCGCGATGACAAAGAGCGAAAAAAAATTGATGGAAAAACATTAGTAAACGCAGGCCACCCACAAGTGATTGAAATCTGGAACAATGTGTTCATGGAATTTAATCGAAAAGCCGATGGCAGCTTAATAAAATTACCTGCTCAGCATGTGGATACAGGCATGGGTTTCGAGCGGCTGTGCATGGTATTGCAAGGCAAAAAATCGAATTACGATACGGATGTTTTTCAGCCCATCATTAATAAGATAGAAGATATTTCCGGATTGCGCTACCGAGCTGATGCACCAAGCAAAAGCGAAGATGTTATAAATATTGCAATGCGTGTTATTGCCGATCACATTCGTGCCATTTCGTTTTCAGTTGCTGATGGACAGTTGCCAAGCAATACAGGTGCCGGCTATGTTATCCGCAGAATTTTAAGACGCGCTATCCGCTACGGATACCAATCGCTTAATTTAAAGGAACCATTTATGCACCGCTTGGTTCCGGTGCTTGCTAATCAAATGGGCGCTGCTTTCCCTGAATTAGTTTCGCAAAAGCTGCTGATAGAAAAAGTTATAAAAGAAGAAGAAACATCTTTTTACCGCACGTTAGAAACCGGCCTCAAGAAAATTGACCAAGTGTGTATTGATGCCGTGAAAAATAAAAACGCTGTAATAGATGGCAAAATTGTTTTTGAATTGTACGATACATTTGGCTTCCCTGTTGATTTAACATCACTCATTGCGCGTGGTTATGAATTAAGCATTGACGAAACTGCTTTTAATGCCGAATTGGAAAAACAAAAAAACCGCTCACGCGATGCCACTGCCACAGATGCCGGAGATTGGGAAACAATTACAAAAACCGACAAACAGCAATCGGCATTTATTGGTTACGAAAAAACCGAGAGCGAAATAGAAATAATTAAATACCGAAAAGGAAAAGCAAAGGGAAAAGAATTATTTCAGTTGGTGTTTAACACCACACCTTTTTATGCCGAAAGTGGTGGCCAGGTAGGCGACACAGGCACAATTGAAAAAGGTGATAAAAAAATTTACATCACCGATACAAAAAAAGAAAACGGAGAGTGGATACATTTTGCCGATAAAATAACCGATGACTTATCGGGTAAATGGACGGCAAAAATAAATACTGCCAAACGCAAACTCACCGAGAATAATCACAGCGCCACTCACCTCCTCCACGCTGCATTGCGCAATGTACTTGGCACACATGTGGAGCAAAAGGGCTCGCTTGTAAATGATGAATATTTGCGTTTCGATTTTTCGCATTTCAGTAAAATAACCGAAGCTGAAATTACTACCATCGAAAATAGGGTGAACGAAAAGATAAGAGAAAACATTACTACTGAAATAAAAGAAATGCCAATTGCCGATGCTAAAAAGCAAGGTGCAATGGCACTGTTTGGCGAAAAGTATGGCGATGTGGTGCGCGTGGTTACCATTGATAAAAACTACTCGGTGGAATTGTGCGGAGGAACACATGTAAAAAACACAGCACAAATAGGCACCTTTAAACTAACTGCCGAAACCGCTGTTGCTGCAGGCATCAGGCGTATTGAAGCCATCACTTCAGTAAAAGCCGAAGCGCATTTGAATAATCAAATTGCTGAATTGCATCAGTTAAAAGCATTGCTCAAAAACCCGAAAGATACTGCAAAAGCATTGCAGCAATTACTGGACGACAATGCACAGTTAACTAAAAAATTAGAAAGTTTTGTTCGCGAAAAAGCAAAAGCAGTAAAAGATGCGCTGCTCCAACACCCCGATATTATTAACGGCACTTCGGTTATTTGCAAAAAAATAGAATTAGATAATGCCGATGCAATTAAGGACATTGCATTTAGTTTAAAAAAAATACCTAATAGCTACACCGTGCTGGCGGCCATTGTTAATGGCAAGCCATCGCTCACGGTTGCAATAAGCGATGATGTGGTTGAACAAAAAAAATTAAATGCAGGGCAAATTGTGCGCGAACTGGCAAAAGAAATACAAGGTGGTGGCGGTGGCCAAGCCAACTATGCTAATGCAGGTGGTACTAATGCTGCCGGAATAGAAGCCGCACTTAAAAAAGCGCTAACACTTATTTAGTATTCATCACTCCTTTTTTATGAGTGCCAATGCAACTAACAAGCATTGGTATTTGTCTTTTTTGTAAATCATTTTTATGAAAAGCGGCTGCTTAAGTTTTATTTTTTCTTTACTCTTTTTTTCATCTCAAGCACAGTGTCTTGTGCAAATTACGGGTTACCAGCCCTCTTGTTTTGGTTATTGCGATGGGGCGGCAACCGCTTATGCCTCGGGCAATGCCCCATTTACTTACCAGTGGAATACTAACCCTGTGCAAACTACACAAACCGCTACAGGCCTGTGTGCAGGCACTTACTCGGTAGTTGTTGTGAACTGAAATAATTGCACTGCCGTGGGTAGTTATACTGTTATCCAACCAGCGCTGTTTCAAGCAACAATCACTTCAATCATACCAGCGTCTTGCTCTAATTGCTGCGATGGTGTTGCGTCTGGCGGCCCAACTGTAGGAGGAACCCCGCCCTATATGTTACTCTGGTCACCAAGTAATCAAACGTACACAACTGCAACGGGATTATGTGCCGGTACAACTTATACTATGTGCGTTACCGATGCTAATGGATGCGTTGCTTGTGATAGCGTAATGGTGAGCTACACCGTTGGTAATGTTGAAGAAAATGATGCAGGAAATTTCAGCACTTATCCTAATCCCGTTTTAAACGAATTAACCATCAGCACAACACAAACTGATAATTATACCATAAGCGTTTACGATTGCTTGGGCAAACTAATCTTAACACAAAGCATACCCATTGCTGCAAACAGTAATTATATTTTAAATTGCAGCGAAATGCCAATCGGCATTTACACTATGCAAATAAGTAATGTGGCTGCAAGCACTCGCTTTTACAGGCGATTTGTAAAACAGTAACCGCGCTTTGTTTTCCCTTCAGCTTTCTATTAATTAAGGCGTAATTTTTGCTGTATTTGTTTATGGAATTTTTAAATCTGTTACATCACTAATATGTAACATTACAAAACCGATTACCGTAAAACAAACCACGCACAATGATCCCTAAAAATATTTTCCTCGCAATAATTTTTAGCTCAGTAAGCACCATTGCGCTGCAAGCACAAACTACCGTAAACTTTAAACACACCGGCAAAACCGAAATATTTATAGTGCCACAGGGCGTAACGAGTATTACTGTTGATATGGCCGGAGGATCGGGTGGAAATATTGGTGAGGCCATAGGCGGAAAAGGTGGCCGTGTGCAATGCGTGGTGCAAGTAACACCCGGAGAAACGCTGCGCGTTAATGTGGGCGGTGCAGGTTTAGATGGCGACAATAAAAGTGGAATTATTAAAGGTGGATTTAACGGTGGCGGCACTGGCTATGATGATGACGATTCGTGGGGCGGTGGCAGCGGTGGCGGTGCATCAGATATTACACGCACACCATTCGGTTTAAAAAACCGAATAGTGGTAGCAGGTGGCGCAGGTGGCGGTGGTATTGATGGCTGCTCGAGTTCATATATGCTTTATGGCGGAAACGGTGGCGGCTTAATAGCTGCCGATGCACAACCTGCAAAAGGCGGTGGTTGCGATGGCAGCGGATTTGGCGGCACACAAACAGAAGGCGGAAAAAAAGGAAACTACACTTTAAACCCCTGCGAAAACAGATCAACCGATGGAAAATTTGGACAAGGCGGAAATGCTTTTGGCGCATGCGATAATAGCGATGATGGTGGCAGCGGTGGCGGTGGGGGCTGGTATGGTGGTGGCAGCGGAAACTTTGGTGCGGGCGGTGGCGGCAGCAGCCACACTGCCGATGGTTGCACCAATGTGGAACACACACAAGGTTATCAGCAAGGCGATGGCTACATTACTATTACTTATGGTGCAGCAATTAAAACGGTGGTTGAAAAATTAAATGCAAACGCATCGGCATTACCTGCCGAAATTTGCAAAGGAACTTCTACGGTGCTTACTGTGGCCGATATTACAGGCGGCACTCCGCCCTACTCTTGCCTCTGGACTCCCGGAAATTTATACGGCAATGTGATAAACGTAAACCCTTCAAAAAATACAATTTACACCGTTCACATCACCGATAATAGTGGCAACACATTTACACAAACCGTAGAAATATTTGTAAAATCTGCGCTAAGCATAAGCATCACCAGCACACACGATAGTATATGCCCGGGCGAAAACACCACACTAAACGCTACCAAAGGCATGAGCTACAAATGGTTGCCTGCCGAAGGATTAAGCAATGCCTATATCCAAAACCCAACTGCCAACCCAAGCACCACCACTTGTTACACCGTAATAGTAACCGATGAAAACGGCTGCACCGGCTCCGCCACAAAATGTGTGGCCATAAAAAAATGCAAAAACATTAAAGAAGTAGGACTCGAATCTATTTATGTTTTTTACAACGCAGCTAATAACGAGTTTATAGTATATGGCTTAGTAGCACCCGAAAACGAAGTGAAAATACTAAGCGGAACGGGCGATGTGCTGCTCACAAAAAATGCAGGGCCGGGTAATTGTATTTTAAGTGCAAGCAAATTACCCGATGGCATGTATTACGTTACCATCAAAACCAAAGTGGGCATGGTAAAGAAAAAAGTGGTGAAAAAGTAAACAACCAATCACTTCTCAATATCGCCTGCGCTGCCTGCCGCAGGCAGAATAAACGTGCGGTTCACGATTAAAACTGCTTAATAACGAACACACAAAACACGTCATTACGATCCGCCTCAGGCGGAGAAGTATTCTCAAAAATAAAACTACATTGTATCGGTCGTTACGCTCCCTTGCAATGACGAACTCGACAACGTCATGCTCTATCTGCGCGCTGTCATGCTGAGCCTGTCGAAGCATCTCTTGGCGTAGCCATAATTTTTTGTTTTAACAATTCATATCAATCAATTTTGAACTCTACAATAGCAAGTGTTAATGCTACAATCTAATCTTCTAAAACTACAACGGGCTACCGCGAATCAAAACAATACATTGTAGCATTAACGAGGTAAATTGTAAAACACACAATACGCATTGTGGAAACAAAAACGGTGATTGTAGCCCGTACAATGTACATTGTAGCAATGGCTTTAGTAATTGTAGCGTTAGATTATTAATGTGTAGCACCGTTAGATTATAGCGTAGCATCGTATTTACAAAACTACAGCCCTTGTAAATTGCGCAAAGGATTAAAAACATCATCCAGAAGGATAATTTAATGCTGTACTGGGGCAAGCAGTGAAAATTACGTAAAGTGCGCAAGGTTGATTATTGTAATTGTTTATTCTTTACAAACTATTTCTCCTTTTGATACTTTATGATTAATGCATATACTTGAATAACTACTGTCTTGCAGGCTCAGCTACCCAAAAGTATGTATACATTTACTTTTTTCCGACTTATTATTTTTCTTTATGGAACGTCAAAAAGTAAAAGAGCCAAATCTTTTTCTCGCTTGCACTTTTGCGCCTTATTTTATTGTATGTAATTTTAGCGGGCGCAAAAGAGCAAGCATCCGATTACGAAAAACCAGATAAAAAAGATTGTTTTTTTATCCGAAAAAATGTTATTCTTTTACTACATATTACTCAACAACTTAAAAACCCAAGCATGGCTTGTACAATTACGGTTACTTCAGCAGTAGTTAATGGCGGCAACGTCATAGTCGCTGGAAATTTTTCCGCAACTCCGTCATGCACTGGTACGCTTACAATAAGTGTAACCGTAACCTGTCTGGACGCAGGCGGGACTTTCAACATGACATCAGCAACA
This sequence comes from Bacteroidia bacterium, assembly GCA_020054095.1. Lineage (GTDB taxonomy): Bacteria > Bacteroidota > Bacteroidia > JADZBD01 > JADZBD01 > JAGVMA01. Next base: position 209,641 of record JAGVMA010000052.1, read on the forward strand.
AATATTGCCATCTTTGCAACAATTCTCATTGATATTTTTTCTGGGGGCTTACTTACAACGGGTTTAGTAGTTGCACTTATAGCAATAACAGCATTTGCCACATGGGTTGCAATGTTTCCTTTAAGTAACCCACCCTGCAAAAACAACACCGCAACATGTCAATAAAAATTCTAAATGAAGTGCGAAAGGAAAAATTATTCTTGGCAATCGTATTTTTTATTTCTATTGATTCATATTGTCAGTCACAAACAGATACTACTAAATATATTTTTGGATGGCAAGTTTCAACAGGTATAATGCAACAAAATTTCTCTGCTCTTAATAAATATGAATACCTACTGAATAGACCTCAAAATTTTTCTTTCCAATATCCAAGTCCTTCATTATTTATTGGTAATCCTGAAAAAATTTTCATTTCACTTTCATTGAGTACAGCTTTTGGCTCTGAAAATTCAGGGACATACAATAATTATAATATCAAATCAGGAGGTTCAAGTTCCTTTATGGGAGGCAATATAAATTGCCCTCTTAAAACAGATTTTTCAAAAAAATCTCTTCAAGGAATTTATGTTTCGTTGGGCGTAAGATATGTTTCAACTTCTATTTATTCAAAAGCGCAGGGAATAAATTCGCTAAAGAGGGATACTACTTTTTATTATGAAAACAGTAAGGCAAAGAATGTTGTTGCGAATGCAGAAATAATGTTTGAATTATTTAGCTTGGGCAAAAGACCCACACGATTGCGTTATCCACTCATGATTAAAATCGGTTATAATTTACAAATTCAAAAACCAACTTGGTCAGGAGATTACAGCAGATACAGCGGAGACGAAAGCCCAAATATAAATTTAGGTGGGTTCTATTTTGGAATAGGATTTAATTTCTGGTTAAAAAAAGGTGTTATGAAATCTTGGTTTAAGAAATAAAAATATGGAACAAACAAATGAGGGTTGTTCTGGTTGTAATCAAGAACAATCAATATCAGCTAATCAGTTTAATAATGTTACTGTACAGCAAAATGCTCCATGAACAGGATGCAGAAAAAATCAATTCAAAGGAAAGCTTGGTACTTGTATTGATTGCATAGTAGCCAATATAATCGGCACAGTATTGGGATGGATTGTTTTTTTATCCTTTCTTTTTTTCTATCCTGATAAAAGAGCTTTATACACAACAATTTTTATTTCGGGATTATTCACACTATTACTATCTGCTCACGCAATTGCTTATTTGATAAAACGAAATAAAGCTTCTGAAAAATGAAAAAGATTTTATTTTTTTTAATTGTTTTTTTCATTCACAAAATTGTACAATGTCAAAATCTTGTTCCTGATGGAAGTTTTGAGCAAGACACTGCTTGTCCGCTGACAACTTATGTTTATTATAATGCTTATTGGAAAGTACCTACGGCAGGAACGCCTGATTATTTTGATACTTGCTCAAATTCGTGGACTAATAGCGTTCCAAATAATTTTGTTGGAAGTCAACCTGCATTTGGCGGTGCTTATGTTGGTCTCGTAACAAAAATTGCTGGTGATTATAAAGAATATGTTCAAGTTCGTTTGCTTGATTCTCTAAAAGCAGGTATATCTTATTGTGTAAGTTACTATGTTTCCCTTGCTGGTAAATCAGCCTATGCAACTCCCGCTCCACAACTTTATTTTTCTGATTCAGCAATTTCAAGCACTGGCTCATCCTATTTCCCTTACACACCACAAATAAATAACACTTCAATAATTACCGATACTACAAACTGGACACATATTACGGGAACTTATACCGCTAATGGAGGTGAAAAATATATTACTATTGGCAATTTCTTTTCTGATGCAAACACTCCCTCTGTTTTTATAAATTTTAGTTCCATTATGGCTTATTTCTATCTTGACAGCGTTTCGGTTGTAAATTGTGACAGCTCAAACGGAGTAAATGAACAAACTTTTAATATTAAAATAAATATTTTTCCAAATCCCTTTTCTGCGCAGACAACTTTAAAAACAGATATTCCTTTAGTCAATGTAACTCTCACGGTGGACAACTGTTTCGGTCAGACAGTTGCGCAAATAAAAAACATCAACGGGCAGACAGTCGTTTTCTCGCGTGACAATCTCACAAGTGGACTGTATTTCGTTCGGCTGACAGAAGAGAATAAAATCATCGCAGTAGACAAACTTGTAATCACCGACTGACATGAAAGACAACAGCACTGGGCACAACAATGGTAACTGTTGCACAACCATAAAAAAATAAAATTAATTCATAAAAAAAACGATTCTTTTGAAAAAGAGAATCGTTTTTTTACGTTTTAAGCGCTTGGGTAAAAATTCGCACAAATTAGAATTAGGTTTAGGGCAAGATATTACCATTACAACCAAAGACCGTTTTTTTGCATTAACAACTGCCGCTATCGGATACCGTCAGCAAAAAACCGGTTTTACGGCATAGCATATACTACACCTATTTCTTACCTCGTTTATTTTCAAATTCAGCAATGGGCAGGAATAAGCAATGGTTACACCGGACAACTCATTATTGATAATAAAAACAACAGAACACTTCCTAAAGACCTTTTGTATGCTCAACAAGGCACTAAGGGAATGTATAGCAGCTTTGAAATAGTAGTAATAGCAAACTCATAAGACAATCAACATTATCAATGTGGGTTGATGATATAAGAAATGAAAAGGCAAGCTGAAGAGGCAATGTGCAATTTACACTTGTATTAGCTAAATACTTAATTATAAATTTGTATTTATAAAAGAAATGAAACAACATGGCAAAATTAGCAGTAATAAAAACCACCCAAACCACCGCCAGCGTGGATGATTACATAAGTACCTTACCCACCGAGCAGCAGCGTGCAGATAGTGCTGTGCTATTGCGGCTGATGAAAAAAGCAAGTAAAGAAGAAGCTAAGCTATGGGGCAAATCTATGATAGGTTTCGGGAAATTAATTTACAAAAGTCCGGCCACAGGTCGCGAGGTGGAATGGTTTAAAATTGGTTTTTCGCCACGCAAAGCAAATTTTTCGTTGCACTTGGTATTAAACATTAAAGCGCACGAGCAATTGCTTAAAAAACTTGGTAAACACAAAAGAGGAGTAGGTTGTCTTTACATTAATAAACTTGCCGATGTGGATATAAAAGTTTTGGAACAACTTATACAGGTGGCTGCAAAAGGGAAAAAGTAGTTATACCCAATCACTACTTTTTAAAATCCTCAAAATTTTTGTGTTCTATTTTATTAAGTTCATCGGCAGTTAAGGATTTAAAATAATCGTAAGTAATTTTTAATCCTTCGGCACGGTTAACTTTTGGTTCCCATCCTAATATTTTTTTGGCTACAGTAATATCGGGCTTACGTTGTTTTGGGTCGTCTTGCGGCAGCGGCAGCGATATTAATTTTTGTTTGGTACCGGTGAGTTTTATAATTTCTTCGCCAAATTGCTTAATGGTTATTTCGCTTGGATTACCAATGTTTACAGGTTGTACATAATCGCTCATAAGCAAACGGTAAATGCCTTCCACTAAATCATCTACGTAACAAAACGAACGCGTTTGTGAGCCATCACCAAAGATAGTTAAGTCTTCACCACGCAATGCCTGGCCAATAAATGCAGGTAACACACGACCATCGTTAAGTCGCATGCGCGGCCCATAAGTATTAAAAATGCGCACAATGCGTGTTTCTAATTTATGATACGTGTGGTAAGCCATTGTAATTGCTTCCTGAAAACGCTTGGCTTCGTCATACACACCACGCGGACCAATGGGATTTACATTGCCCCAATAATCTTCCGTTTGAGGATGCACTAATGGGTCGCCATAAACTTCGGATGTGGATGCCACTAAAATACGTGCGCCTTTTGCTTTTGCTAAGCCCAATAAATTGTGTGTACCCAGCGAACTTACTTTTAATGTTTGTATCGGAATTTTTAAATAATCAATAGGGCTTGCCGGTGATGCAAAATGTAAAATATAATGTAATTCACCGCCAATGTGTACGTGCTGAGTAACATCGTGGTGATGAAACTCAAATTGTTCGAGCCGTGTTAAGTGCTCAATGTTTTTCATATCACCAGTTATTAAATTATCCATGCCTATCACATGGTAACCCTCTTTAATGAATCGGTCGCACAGGTGCGAGCCTAAAAAGCCCGCAGCGCCTGTAATTAATACTCGTTTACGATTAGTCATTTTTTATTTATTACGCTAAGTTGATTAATAACTGCATACACCATGAAAAAGAAAAACACACTGAACATAATTACATACCTGTAATGGATAGGATGGCTGATAACTAAAAAGCCAACCGTGAGTATAAAAAAGATGAGAGTGAGCGCGATAATATTTTTTTGGTGTTCAGAGAAATTTAGTTTTTTACGCTTGAGCGCATAATATGCAAATGCAATTAGGCCTGCAATCCATGCCAAAAAATATTTTGCATAGTTGTAATCAATAAGATATTTGTAATAAAAATCGAACTTGGTAAAATAGCTTGGGTGATTAAGCCCGAACCATTCTTTGGTTTTCTCGTCAATCTTAGTAGCCGGAAAATAACTGTAATCAACCAAAGGCGAAAAAAACTGCGCCACATTCCATAACACAAAGTGTTTGAAAAATTGTAATGGGTAATTTTTAATTAAATAGTTGGCGTATTTGCTTAAAATGGTTCCGGTATAAATCCAGCATTTTACATAACCCCACTGTCCACCTCGTTTCATGTATACATCGGTTAACACCGTTTTACCCGGATAACCTTTGTACCACATAAATGCAGTAGCGTTAACTTTATCCATACTGTAAATGCTATCGTTAAAGCGGGTGCATATACTGTTAATTCGTTTTAGTTCACTGTCTTTTATTTTTGATGAATCAATATCAATATAGGGCAAAATAGCAGTGGCATTATTTGCTTGTGCCCATCCGCTAAATCCTGAAAATGTTTCTATCTCCACTAATCGCTTGTTATCATTTATGCCTTGCTTATAAATAGAAAAAAACAAAAACAAATTAATGGCTGCCAAATACCAACTTTGTAAACGATAGATGTAAGCAAAAACAACCACAGCCACTATTGGGTAAATAAGACCTGTGTAACGTATTTTCATTAAGAAAAAAAGTACAGCTCCGTTAAGCAAAAGCATAAGCCAGTTATTTCGGTTTTTCACAAGCCACATTAGTGTGGTAAACCAAAAGATGGTAAGCGAAATAAAAACAGAATCGCTCATAAGCCATTTGCTGAGAAAAATAATTCCTTCGTTAAAGAGTGTGAAAAAAGCAAGTGCCCAAAAGAAATATTTTTTGACTGCAGGAAAAAAATATTTTATTGTAAACAGTAGAAATGCAAAACTGATAAAGTGCAAACCAAATTGCACAAGCATTAAAAAATTAACATTGTGAGATAGTGTTCCCACCAAGCGAATAAAGCCAGAATAGCCATAAGGGCGATAGCCACCAAAATCGGCATTGATGGCGCAAAGCACATAGTTAGGCGAATCGGCAGTGGTATAAGGCGATGGGTAGCAGATTTGAAAAATAGTGTAAACCAAAGCAGATAGAAATGCAAAAATGAGCAGCTCGTTTCGATTTTGTTTTTCCTTAAAAACAAATCGAAAAAACTGCGCATTATCAGATGCAGCTGTTTCTGATTTGTTGACTACTGTTTCGGTTTTGTTTTTCTTTGCCACAGAAAATTAGTGTGTAATTAATTCGCGACCCACGCTTGCATAGTAATAACCCAATTCTCGCATTTGCTGTGTGCTGTATAAATTACGTCCATCAAAAATGGTTTTGTTTTTTAATGCAGCAGATACTTTTTCAAATTCAGGAGTGCGGAACACCGCCCACTCGGTGCATATAACAAGGCAATCGGCATCTTTAAGCGCATCGTATTGGTTATCGGCAAAATTTATCCTAGCGCCATAAAGTTTTTTTACATTTTCCATCGCCTCTGGGTCGAATGCGGTAACCGTTGCACCTGCACTAATTAATTCATCAATAATATAAAGAGCAGGAGCTTCGCGTATATCGTCAGTATCGGGTTTAAAGGCAAGTCCCCAAATAGCAATATGTTTATTTTTTAAATCGTTTTTAAAGTAGTGCTTTATTTTAGGTACCAAAGTTGTTTTTTGTTTTTCGTTTACATCCATTACCGATGTGAGTATTTTAAAATCGTATTTGGCATCGTTAGCCGATTTGTAAAGTGCTTGCACATCTTTAGGAAAGCAGCTTCCACCGTATCCTATGCCCGGAAATAAAAAGCGCTTTCCTATTCTATCGTCCGATCCAATTCCAATGCGAACCATATCTACATCGGCACCAAGCAATTCACACAAATTAGCAATCTCGTTCATGAAAGTAATTTTGGTTGCTAAAAATGCGTTGGCTGCATACTTTGTAAGCTCTGCCGATTTTTCGTCCATAAAAAATATTGGATTTCCTTGTCGCACAAATGGCTTGTAAAGTTCTTCCATTATTTTTTTTGCTTTATCAGATGATGTTCCTATCACCACTCTATCGGGTTTCATAAAATCATCTACAGCATATCCTTCGCGCAAAAACTCAGGGTTGCTCACAATGTCAAATTCGGTTTTGCTCCCAGAGGACAAAACAGCTTGTTTTACTTTTTCGGCTGTGCCAACCGGAACGGTGCTTTTATCTACTATTACTTTATAATCAGTGATGATATTTCCTAAGTCTTTAGCTACTCCCAACACATAACTTAAATCGGCAGAGCCATCTTCGCCCGGAGGTGTGGGCAATGCAAGGAAAATAATTTTGGCATCTTTTACTGCATCGGCAAGTTTGGTTGTAAAACTTAATCGGCCGGCTTTAATATTGCGGTGAAAAAGAACATCTAAATGCGGCTCGTATATTGGCACTATACCACTGCGCATTTTGTTCACTTTTTCTTCGTTTATATCCACACATATTACATTGTTTCCGGTTTCGGCAAAACAAGTACCTGTAACCAATCCAACGTATCCTGTTCCTACTACTGCTATGTTCATTTTTATTATTGGCCTCTCTCCTGCTCTCCCCTTAGGGGAGAGAGACAATTATATTATTTTTTACCACCCTCCTTTGGGGAGGGAAGGGTGGGGTTTTTAACTAATTAACAAATTCCAAAACACTATCGGTAATATATTTCAATGTACTCTCGTCCAATTCGGTGTGCATTGGCAGCGATATTACATTTTTGCACAAGTGAATTGTTATCGGAAAATTTTCGTCTTTAAACAAAGGATTGTGATATGCTTTTTGGTGATGAAGCGGGAGCGGGTAATAAATCATTGCCGGAATATCTTTTGTGGCCAAATGCTCCCTCAGCTTATTTCGATCAACACCATTAAGCACTAAAGTGTATTGATGAAAAACGTGTGTAGAATTTTTGGCACGTGCCGGTGTTTTAATTTTAGGATTATTGGCAAATGCTTTATCGTAATATGCTGCTGCATTATTACGCGCTGTTGCGTAGCTATCAAGCTGTTTTAATTTTATACGGAGCACTGCTGCTTGCAAGCTATCAAGGCGGGAATTAACGCCTATGTCATCGTGAATGTATTGCACCGATTGACCATGATTGGCAATCATTCGGATGCGTGCTGCTAATTTATCATCATTAGTGTAAAGCGCTCCGCCATCGCCATAACATCCTAAGTTTTTTGATGGGAAAAAGCTGGTGCATCCAACTGTGCCAATTGTTCCACCTTTGTGCGTTTTACCATCAGCCGATGTGTATTCGGCACCTATGGCTTGTGCCACATCTTCTATCACATATAAATTATGTTTCTTGGCAATATCCATAATTTTATCCATATCGGCACACTGGCCATACAAGTGAACCGACACAATTGCTTTTGTTTTTGGAGTTATTGCTTTTTCAATAGCCGCTGGGTCAATGGTAAATGTATCGGGATTGCACTCAACCAAAACAGGTGTGAGCTTAAGCAATGCAATTACTTCGGCAGTGGCCACATAAGTAAAATTTGCAGTAATTACTTCATCGCCCGGTTTTAAATCGAGCGCCATCATGGCAATTTGCAGCGCATCGGTTCCGTTTGCACAAGGTATTACGTGTTTTACACTTAAATATTTTTCAAGATCCGCCTGAAATGCTTTCACCTCCGGCCCATTTATAAAAGCAGTATTATTTATCACATTACTGATGGCAGTATCTACTTCTGTTTTGATTTTTTCGTACTGCGTTTTTAAATCAACCATTTGTATTTTTCGCGCTGTTTTTTCCATACTGATATTTTTAATAAAGTGTTGCGAATATAGGCAATTTTAGAGCACATTTTTCGTTAGTAAATCATATTATCTTTGTAATAATGGTAATTGTAAAAAAAACACTTTTTATAATCTTTTTATGTCTTGCGCTAAGTTTAAGAGCGCAGGTAAATATTAAAGATTCAATCATTAATTGTTCGTTCACAGGGCTATCATTAGGCATGGATTTGCCGGGGGGTAATCTCTCCAAGCGATTTGGGTATAATTCGCATATAGCATTTTCTTATTTCTATAAAACAAAAACCAACTGGTTATTTGCATTTGATGTAGGTTATATTTTTGGAAGCAAAATAAAAGAGAATGGAATATTAGATAGTATAAAAACCAGCACCGGCAACATCATAAACAAGAACGGAGAATTTGCCGAAGTGCGCCTTTTTGAACGCGGTTGGGTATCAACCATAAGAGGCGGAAAATTGTTTCCGGTAATTGGCCCGAATAAAAACTGTGGCATTTTTGTAATGGTAGGTGGTGGAGTTTTACAACATCGCATTCGGATTGATGATATTGGCAACAACTCTTTACAATTAAGAAAAGAGTACAAAAAAGGTTACGACCGACTTACCAATGGTTTTGCGCTTAGCCAGAGTGTTGGCTATTTACACTTGGGCAACAAACGATTTGTCAACTTTTTTGCCTTATTTGAATTCACACAAGGTTTTACACAAAGTCGCAGAAGCTGGGATTATGATTTAATGCGAAGAGATACTGAAAAACGAATTGATTTATTAAATGGTTTCCGCTTTGGCTGGATTTTACCTTTGTATAAAAAGACACCTGATGAATTTTATTATTATTGATGCGCCTACTCTACTCTTTTTCTATCCGCCTATATGTTATGCTTATACATATAGCAGCACTGTTTAATAAAAAAGCAAGACTGTGGGCGAACGGAAGAAAAAATGTTTTTGAGAATTTAGAAAAAAAACTTGCTACAATAAATAAGCCCAGTGCAAAACTATATTGGTTTCATTGCTCATCATTAGGCGAGTTTGAACAAGGCAGGCCACTTATTGAAAAAACAAGAGAGAAAGAAAATGTCATTATCCTTGTTTCATTTTTTTCACCATCAGGCTACGAAATAAGAAAAAACTACCCGCTTGCCGATTATGTTTTTTACCTACCTACAGATACACAAAGCAATGCGAAAAAAATTTTAGCAACAATAAAACCTACTGCCGTATTTTTTATCAAATACGAATTTTGGTTTAATATTCTAAACGCATTAAAACAAAATAAAATTCCGGTTTATTTGGTAAGCGGTGTTTTCCGACCCGAACAACATTTCTTTAAATGGTATGGCAGTTGGTTTGCAAAGCAACTAAAAAACTTTGAGCAGTTTTTTTTACAGAACGAAACGAGCCAAAAACTACTCAACCAAATAGGATATAAGAACACAACCCTATGTGGCGATACGCGTTTTGACAGGGTGGCACAAGTAGCATTGCAAAAAAAAGAAATTGAAATAGCGAAGCAGTTTTCTGCCAGTGCTAAAACAATTGTTGCAGGTAGCACTTGGCCTGCTGATGAAACTATTTTAGCCGATGCAATTAGTAATGACAAACTGCAAAATATGAAGCTAATTATTGCTCCTCACGAAATAGACGAGCAACATTTGGCTGCTATTGAAAAATCATTCAACGGAAAAAAAATTGTTCGCTTTTCAAAAGCGGACGTATTGAGTGTGATTAATTTTGATGTGCTGATTATTGACAATATTGGTATGTTATCATCTCTTTACCAATATGCTTACATTGCCTATATTGGTGGGGCCTTCGACAAAGGATTGCATAATATTTTAGAAGCAGCCGCACACGGCTGCCCTATTTTATTTGGACCTAATCACAAAAAATTTGCTGAGGCCGCTGCATTGATTGATGCCGGTGGTGCATTTGAAATAAATTCTACAGCGCAGTTTATAAACTATTCGAGTATGCTACTGAATGAGCCCGCAATGCAAAAAATGGCGGCACTGTGCAGTAAAAATTATGTTAATACAAATAAAGGCGCTTGCGATATTATTCTAAATCAAATCGCTATTTGATTTAATCCAACTTATCTTCAATTGCATCCATTTTTTCATCGGTGTAAGCACCCGAAGTGGTATAAATGATTTTACCCTCGGCATCTAAAACAAAAATATATGGCACATTCTCTTTGGTTAGCTGTAAATCTTTATAATACTTATCCAAATCGCCTTTGTAAATAAGTATGTAAGGATGCAATTGATTATCAATATCGGTTTTTAGTTTGTTTTTTGCAGCATCGGCAGTAGCTGCTTTCAGACCGGTAAACATCGGAATGAAATATAAATTAATATCATAAGGCACTAATTGTGTTTGCGCTATAAATTTATCGTATGTGGGTTCGAGCCAAGTTTTTAAATCGGCTTCGGCATCTTTTGAAAACGCAAGGCAAAGCAAAGTTTGTTTGCCTTTCACTCCTGCGGGTAATGTAACTTTTTTGTCATCTATGGTTGTTCCGTTTAAATCCGGAAATTGCTTGCCTATTACATCGGTAACTATTTTAAACCCGAAAACTGATACTACAGCCAAAAATGTAAATGAGGTGATGATTGTTTTGCGCATATTTATAATTTTAACATTCATTAACAAAACTAAAGCCAAACTTGCAAACGTATATCTGATAAAAATTAACAATGTATAAACTTATCACGATAATAATAAGTGCGATGCTTTTAAAAACTTGCACCGAAGTACCTAACAGTTCATTAGCTAATACACTCACTACAAATAATACCACTATGGGCGACACCAATAAAATTGTGAAAACAGAAGAAGAATGGAAAAAAATACTTAGTCCCGAACAGTTTTACATACTGCGCGAAAAAGGAACTGAACGACCATTTACTGGTGCGCTCCTGCACAACGAAGAAAAAGGCGTGTATAACTGCGCTGCCTGTGGAAATGAACTATTTACTTCAGACATGAAATTTGATTCGCACTGCGGCTGGCCAAGTTTTGACAAAGAAATAGAAGGTGGAAAAATAATTCAGAAAAAAGACAGCTCTTTTGGCATGGTGCGGATTGAAATTATGTGCGCTAAATGTGGCGGACACTTAGGGCATATTTTTGATGATGGGCCTACCGAAACAGGCATGCGTTATTGTGTTAATTCTGTTTCAATAGGTTTTAAAAAAGATAGTACTGCTTCAAAGTAATAATGCATAAAGCTAATTAGTACCTTAGCGAAATGCTTAAGCGTTTCGCTTTTTTTGTTTTACTAATTTCTATACACTGCATATCATTGGCGCAAACCAATGATATAAAAGTGGTGTTGCACGAAGAAATGATAAACAAAGTGCTTGCTGCTGTTGGCCCTTTCAGCGATACATCAAGCTACAAAGTCTTATTTATAAAAGGGACTTATAAATGGACCGTACTTAGCACAAAAATAAAATTGCTAAATAATGGCAAAGCGGAATATGTGTGTAATGTAAAAGTGGAAGTTGGGCCATTTGATTATACATCGGAAGTAATTGGCGATGCAATTGTTTATTACGACAGAAAAACCAACTTGATAAACATAAAAATACTGCATGGCATTTTTGAAGTTTACACTAAAGTACTCGGTAAAAAATTTCATATAAAAGATATAGATATTGCGGAATATTTTACCGAGCCACTCACATTTGAAGGCCCCAAAAGCATGTACACCGATTTTGATTTTACATTACCGGATGGAACAGTGAAAAAAATTTATGCCATACCTATGGAATGCGACTTGGTGGTAAGTGAAAAAATAATATCTGTAACCTGCGAAATGAATTTTACAGAAAAAAAACCTGCCGAAAAGTAATAAGCTAATACGATCCAATTCGCGTAATAATTATAGTACTGTATCCGCTATAATCAATTCGCCAAAATTTTTCGGGGAAAATACGCTTGGCATAACGATAATATAAGTTAATGCGTGCTGTTGATTTTTGTTCGCTCTCCCCTTCTCTCGCTAATCCTGTAAATTCATACGATATCATTTTTTGGTGCTCGTTCATGAACATAGAAATCACCATGTTTATGGTTTCCATAACTCTGTAAAGTTCGCCACGATTAGTTACAACATATTCCTCGCCTTCAAATTCATCGTTTATGACTCCAAATACAATGGTAGCTTTTAAAATATTGTCTTTTCGTCTACCAAAGCGCACCTCATATTTTATACCACTATCAGTAGTAAAATAATAAAGCCCTGCCGAAGGAATGGCAGGTGGAATAATTTTGTATGAAGGCACTTTTCCGCTACTCACCATCCGAAGGTAGAAAATTTATTTTACACCAAAACAAATCTACTGAGGCGAAGAACTGATGGTTTCTTTATATAAAAACTTGCTTTGCAACGAGCCGTGCGGACGATAGAGGTAATATGCAAAACCATCTTTAATTTTAATTTTTTCCACAAATGGCATCTCTAATTTACTTACAGAAATGATGTTTCCGGTATAAAAATTTATTTGCTTAAGGTAAGTGATATCGCCTTTTAAAAACAAACCATAAATACAACTTCGGTTGTCATCTTTAATCAGCATTCGTTTCCACTCGCGCCACTTTTGTGGATGATGGTATGAAACAGGAATGGAGTCAATGCAAAGCGATGCTGTATCGTATTTGTAAATTTTATTAGCATAGTGATCGAAAACCATTAGCGTATCGTTGATGATATACATGGGTGCATAAAGCGGAGTAAAATAACGTGAGTTGCTAAAGTTGGTCATATAGGCAGCAATTTGATACCTATCTACTCCTGATTGTTGTTCGAGTTTACGTGCATACAATTTTAATTTGGGCGGCAAAAACTCATATTCAAAAGCGTATAAATCTGCCAATGGTTTGTCAATCACATGGTGAACAACGGAGGCGGTGCTATCGCTTCTTGCCCACTTGTAATAATTAAACTCAGGGTAATCTTTTCGGTAATCCGAAAAAATTATCTTGCTGCCCACCGTATCCACACAGGGCATTATCATAAGGCGATAATCTTCGGGCGGCAACTGCTGTAAAACAATTTTGGCTTCGCTTATTTTCAACCTATATATTTTTTCCTTGCCAATGATGTTAGTGTAACCTAAAAAATCGGTGTATAAGAAATAGGTTTCGTCAATTTCGGGAAGCTGTGTTTTGGCTATTATTACACTCCCTTCTTTTGCAATGGCCACGCTGTATTTATTCGTTTTCTTATCGGTGGTGAGTAAAATAAATTTATCGTTGTAAAATTCAAAATCTTCAATAAAGAAATTATTATTTCCAACCACCGTATCGGGTTTTATTTTTTCAATAATATCTACTTCGGGCAAATCAATAAGCGAACTTTTCATTTCTATGTTTAACCAAATGGTATCGGCATTGGTTTTTGTTTCCACCTGCTTTATCACATTAAAATAACCAACAAACGAAAAAACTATTTTAGCATTTATGTTAGCCGAAACCGGAAGTGCATAAAATCCTTTTTTATTGGTTGTAACTGTTTTAGAAAGCCATGTTACGTTAGCATTCACAAGCAAGTGCTTTTTATCCGTATCGGTAACATAGCCACAAAAAATTTTAACTTGTGCATTTAAACAAGCAGGCAACGCAAAAAACACTAAAGCAAAAAAGAAACGCATAATTGCTTTTTTATACAGACGCATTTATTATTTTTATTGCATAAATTTAGTTAATGATAATTGATTACTATAAAATGTTAGGCATAAGTACCAATGCATCGGCAGATGAAATAAAACGTGCTTACCGAATAAAATCAAAACAATATCATCCGGATTTAAACCCAAGTAATGATGCACAAGAAAAATTACAAACAGTGCAAGAAGCTTATGATACATTGTCGAACGAACACCTGCGTATAGTTTATGACATGAAACTAAAGCAAGTTGCTACAACAAAGGAAACAGAAAAAAATTTCCACTACGATTTTTCAAGTAATTATCCTAAAGAAAATTTGTATCCGCAGCGGAGAGTAAACTATGTTTTAATAATTGCTGTGGTAGGATTTCTAATTATGGGCATTGCTGTGGCGTGCTTTCTTTTTTTAAAGGGTAATTCTGTACCTGACCCCACAAACTATTAAACCAATTTAAACAACTAACAACAAAAAACACAAAACAAACAGATGAAAAATCTATTATTTATTTCAGCTACCACATTGTTTTTCGCATGCGGAAACAATCAACAAGCCACAACTAACGAAAGCACAAACACAGACACTGTTAACGCACAAGTAACAGCAACACCCACTGAAATTACAACTACTGCTGATGGACCGGGAATTACATATACAGTTGATGGCACGGAAATAAACAATTATGCATCGGTTTTGGTACAAAAAGACAAAGACATAAAACAAGCCGATGCTCCTTTTTTATGTGTGCTTACTTCAAATGCTGCAAAAAATAACAACGAATACATTGCAATTAATTTTTTGCTGAACACAAAAACAGGAACGTATCCTGTAGTTGGTACAAGTTTTCAGCGCGGCAAAAGCCCTAACGACCAATCGTTTGGTGCCATTTTAGGTGGTACACCTAAGTTAACTGACTACAAAGTAACAATTGCCGAGTGCAAAGACTTAGGTGACAATAATATGGGCGGGCATAAGTGGAGCATATCGGGTACATGCGAAATGGTTATTATTAAAGCCATGGAAATTATGCTGATGGATAAATCAAAAGGCCACCCTGCTGAGATAAAAATTGAAAAAATAAGTTTTAAGAATTTACAATTTGACGACAACTGGGACGAAATGATGAAGAAAGCAATGGGTAAATAGCGCGACTATTTTTTGAATTTTAATCAATACTTAAAACGAAGGACATTTTTTCTTTTTAAGTATTGATTTTTTATAAAATCTCACTTCTTTAGCACCTAAATAACTAATCGAGTCCTTATGTAATAGGTACGTATCTGTACATAGTTCATTTATTTTATCAGACTTAGAAAACAGAGTATTCTTCATATAACACTTATTATCATTTAGGACTATGGTGTCGCTGCATACTTCCCATGTTCCCTTAGCATAATAAATTCCTTTAAAGTTTTTACGCTTGTATTTAAATTTATTATTTCTCTTAAGCTTAAGTACCTCTATCTGGTAGTGGCGAAAACAAGTTTTCCTATAATATTTTCTTTTTAAACCGCTACATGAAACGAAAAAGCAAGTAAATAAGAATAATATTATAGTTGCTTTAACAAAAAAACGAACCATGGGTTATTTAAAACAAATACCTACAAGAAAAATAAATTGTGAACATATCTCGCACAATCATGCGTTTTTTTAAAATATTTTTATAGTATACCTCGCTTCCAATTGCTGAATTTTCTACACTGTTTTCGCCCCCAGCATTTAAAACAGATAGTGAATGTTGTATAAAGTTCAATACATCAAAAGAAATAGCGCGGTCATAAATAATTTTATCGAAAAAGACCCTTTGTCTACCATAAGCAAAACTGAGATGTGGTACAACCACCCCTTTTCTCTTTGTAGTTGTTTTAGGAAAAATCTCAGATGGTATTAATGCACTTGAAGATGTTAAACCCAAGTAATATGCAATATATTTTCCCATTGGAGCTAAATTATTTTGAAACACTTTATAACCAAATTTGGCTCCAAAAGCATTAACATCAGAAATAAAACCTTTATAATAAACAGGTATTTGATTCCCAAATTGATCATTTTGATATTCCAAGTAATCATCGAATATTACTCCTGTTTTTTTATAAAATGTGTTAATCAAAATTGCTGCGGAACGCGACACTAATTTTTCGTATGATAAACTATAGGTAATACTTGACGAAAATAAGGTATGTTTTATGTTGCTATAATCATACCTCTCTAAAGATCCTCCTCCGGTAAATGGGTCGTAGTAATACTGATATCTTTCAGAATCAAATATTCCTAACTTGCTTCTTATTCCAAATGAATTTACATCTCCCATGTTTAAGGTATAATCTATAGTTAAACCAATGCTTGATGTTTTACCCTGATATCCAGGTATTTGAGCATAAGAATTATATGCGCTAATAATGCAAAAAAATGCGATTATATAATGACTATAAAACTTCATATATCTATTGTTTAGGTTGACTTTTTATTTGATAAAGTGTGCTGTAAATGAATGTGTTTAAAACTGCATTATCGTCTTTCATATCCAATTCATATTCTGTATACAGTTCAATTTTTCCTGTTTCGATGTTAAATACGATAGTGTAAAAGTAGGTGTCATAGTCAGGGCTAACTAAATAGGGAATTGTATATGGCCATAAATAAGGAAGAAACGAAAGTGCAATATGTGTCCCAACTGCCTTTTTTTGCCTTACATTTATTATACCTGACCATGCAAAATATTTTGTGTCAAATTTCTCGTTTAATTTTTGTTTAAAATCAGCACTTAACACTAATGCATTATCTAATTCATCATGCTGTAGTCTTTCTTTCAACCAATCATTAACCAAAGCCAACTCATTGTACTTATGCATATCGCTTTCATCAAATGTTGAAGGATTAAGCAATTCTATCTCTAAGTTTAATAATCCTGCATTTTTTTCAATCAAGGATGCATACTCCTTTTGTTTCGATTCACCACTAAAATAATTTACATTGTCTTTTTTACGCATATCAATTTTTAAATAGTAAGGATCAACAAAAACTAGTTTATCAATGCCCAGCATTTTAAAATCTTTCTTATAAGGTTCGCCTCTAGAATAAAGTGTTGAAACCACTTCTTTAACTTCATCTTGGTTTAATTTTACAGAGTCGCCAATTGATACATCACCACCAATTTCACTTTCTTCTTCCTCATCGTTCTTTTTGTTCTTTTTTCCCGTTTTTGGGGATTTACTCTGCTGCTCTTCCTTTTCTTTTTTCTTTAGTTTGTTAGCATATTTTTGATCATTTGTCCAGGTTGATTGAAACTTAGGGTCTTTTAAAATATCAACAAGGGCATATTTTACAAATCCATCATCGGAAAACGATTCGCCTGTTGACTTGTTTTTTCTTATCTTATCGTATTTGCTTGCGTTTTGATTAGGTTTGTCGGGCTCAGGAGCTGTTTTATTTTCAACTCTAGGAGTTTTCGAAAACTGATCGAGTTTAACCATGTGCTTTCCGGCTAAGATTACAATAAGTGAGTCGCACACCTCCCTTGTGTTTGCATCCTTGTAATCCAATTTTTGGTTTAACAACCAATTATTGTGCAATGCCAATACCGAAATTTCAAAAGCCGACATTTTATTTAGCATGTAATACACCTGCTGAGAGCTGCCTTGTATACTATCGGCACTACCTAAGGAGTAATGCACTTGTGATTTTTGGCGCTTTTTGTATGCTGTATTGGTAAATGGATAATAAGTGTATGAGTAAACCTCATGCAAACTTTTGTATGCAGCAATTTCGTATAGCGAATACGCCACAATTTTTTTCAAGTAAATATTTTGAGGGTATTTTTTAAGGAGAATATATGCCGAATATATTGCCTCGGCATAATCAAGTTGAAGCATGTATAACCTACATGTTTCGAAGCGTGCCAATTCCCGCACATGTTCAAAATCTGTTTTAGATATTTCAAATGGAGTGCGTCCATCATTTTTTTTGCTTTTCACTTTTTGCTCCATTTCTTTTCTGCGCTTACCAATATTTGGGTGAGTGCTTAATGAGTCGTTTTCATTCTCGTTGTAGTATATTTTTTTAGTTTTTTCAAGAAAATAGTTATTTGAAACTACCAAGTTGTTATCATTAAAAAATGTTTTATCAAACTCTACTTCATCAAATGGTAAGTATGAGTATAACAAAACATCAAACAATCCGTTAATTGATGTATAATCATAATTTGTCTTATCATACATCGAAAAACCGAGTAAATCAGCTTCGGTTTCTTGCTTTTTATTAAACTTACTTTTCTCAAGTAGCAAATCGGTTCCGTTTCTATTTATACTTTTTTTCTTTTTTTCGAGTTTAACAAATTCAAGATGTGCGTTTATGTTATGCTTTTTCTTATAGTGTGTAATTTCATGGCAAAGCACAAATGCAAGTTGCGCCTCATTTTCAAGTTGAGAGAGTAAGCCAGTGTTAACCAATATCACTCCATTATCAAGAGCATAAGCATTAACCACCGGAGACTTTACGACATAAACTCTAACTTCGCCCTTCAATTGAGGGTCTGCCTTATTAATAATGCTATCGAGCACCTTGTTTATATATTCACTTATTGGATCGCCATAAAGTACTTTGCCGCTTTTTAAAACATTGTCTAAAAAGAAACCACTCGATATTACAAACCTTATTTTATCTTTTACTTTATTTCTTGGGCCTCCTTTTTGTTTGATTTTTTCTATCTCAATTTCAGCTTTTGATGATGCGCTAACTATAAAATCGTTAGGCAGTGTACCTGATGATGTTAACGGCAAATAATTATATTTAAAATCTTGTTGCTGCGATAATGCAACCGTGCATATAAAAAGTAAAAAACTTAATAACATTTGCTTTGTCATATTCGTGTTTTTAATATTAATACATAAAAATTTTGCCAATAATAATTGTTTTATTTCTACAAAAAATTAATCAAAGAAAACATAAATCTGTTGGAATACTAAATCTTCATCATCCAGCCATGTTTATCGTTGGCTTTACCTCTGCGTATATCGTCAAGTTCTTTTGAAACTCGGTTACTGAAAATACGCTCGGGCACGGGTGGTAAATCATAATCTTTTCCATCAAAACCGATGGTAGAAATATGTGCAATGGTAGCGGCAGTGCCTGTACCAAATGCTTCTTGTAATGTCCCGCGCTTGTGTGCATCGCAAATTTCGTCAATACTTATTTTTCGTTCTTGCACTCTATAACCCCAGTCGCGGGCGAGCGTTAAAACACTATCGCGTGTGATGCCCGCCAAAATTGTATCGCCAAGTGGTGGTGTAATAAT
Organism: Bacteroidia bacterium; assembly: GCA_020054095.1. Classification (GTDB taxonomy): domain Bacteria; phylum Bacteroidota; class Bacteroidia; order JADZBD01; family JADZBD01; genus JAGVMA01. Next base: position 228,862 of record JAGVMA010000052.1, read on the forward strand.
AATATCATCAATTACAAACATCACGTTCATTGTTCCTGATTCTTCGATAAAACGGTGGTTGCGAGCATCGGTCCATATAATTTGTTCATAGCCGCGCTTTTTTGCTAACGATGTAGGGAAAAGCGAACGACCATAATTACCAGCCGCCTTTACATAGCCTATTCCGCCTTCAACTGCACGTATATAATTGGTTTCTACTAACACACGCAGCGGAGTGCTATAGTAAGCGCCTACAGGAGCTGTAAATATTATAAACTTATAGGTTTCTGATGGTTTTACACCAATGTATTCATCAGCGCTAAACATAAATGGGCGTATGTACAACGAAGTTCCGGCTGCAGCCGGCACCCACGATTTATCGAGTTTTAAAAGCTCTATCAATCCTTCCATAAATAACTCTTCGGGTACGATGGGCATTGCCATTCGTTCGCACGATACATTCATGCGTTTTACATTGGCAAGCGGGCGCGATACCAAAACTTCTCCCGCTTCGTTTTTATATGCTTTTAATCCTTCAAAAATGGTTTGACCATAATGCAGTGCCGAAATGGATGGCGCCATCGGTATTTTATCGTAAGGCATTATGCTTGCTTTTTCCCAGTGTCCGTTACGATAATCGGCAACAAACATGTGATCGGAAAACAAATGTCCGAAAGTGAGGTTTTTTAAATCCAATTCGCTGATGCGCGATTTTGTAATTTTTTGCACATCAATTTTTACGACTTCCTTGGTCAATATCATAACAGGTTATTTTAGTTATATAAAGGTAAAATAATATGTTCAAGAATCAAATTTGTAGCAATTATTGATAAGTTGCACCATTCCCTCAAAGATTTAATAGTTAAATTCGCTAAAACGCATAAAAACTCCTACCAATGGCACAATTCGCAGTAATATTAAAGCCCACACGGGCTCATTTTCTTGAAACCATATTGCCATCGGAAGATCAAATAGTGCAAGAACACTTTTACTATTTAAAAGAACTAATGGATCGCAAAAAATTAGTTTTAGCCGGCCGATGTATTGATGCCAGTTTTGGCTTGGTTATAATTATTGCTAATGAATTGAAAGAAGCTCAATCAATAATTGACTGCGACCCAGCCGTGATGCGAAAAATATTTACGGCTACTGTCCATCCGTTTTCTTTAGCATTGCTTGCCGATGATTTGCCGAAATGAAAAATGGAGACCGCTTAAGCAGCCTCCATTCCAAAATCTAAAAAAATCTATTATCGTTGTATCGTAATTTTAAAGGGTGTAATTTGATTATTGTAATTAAACATTACTGTGTAAACACCGTTAGGCAAGTACGATAAATCAAAAAATGAATTATTTGCTTGATGTAATTTTGAATATACAGTTTCACCAAGCACATTTGTTATAGTTATCATAGTTTCGCTTTGTAGTTCAACATATAACAAACCTTTACTTGGGTTTGGATACATTTTTATCCCTGATGTTACATAAGAGTTTACGCCCGTACACAAATCAACTGTAACAATAGATGTATCAGAATTAGTGCAACCGTCTCCATCAGTAAAAGTGTAAATAATGTTATATGTACCGGCTCCTGCTGCTGCCGGATCAAATGTGTTTCCCACAACTGTTGTTCCACTGTAGGCACCGTTTGATGGGCTGCCTGCCGTTAAAGTTTGCACAGGATAGTTTATGCAAAACGTACTTGGATTTTGAACATAAGTAACCACCGGCAAAGCATTTACATATACTGTGGCAGAACCTGTTTGTGTACAACCGTTTGCATCGGTTACGGTTAACGAATATGATGTTAAAGTAGTTGGGCAAGGGCTTGCAGTAGATGTTGTAGAACCATTTGACCATGAATAAGTATAATTAGGATTACCGCCTGTTACAACACCTGTTATAGTTGCGCAGCCACCTGCACAAATTGTATCGTCAACTGTTGATATCATAATTTGTGTTGGCTCTGTTATTATTACTGTAGCCGTAGTTGAATTACATCCAGATGCATCAGTAATATAGCAGGTATAAGTGTTGGGCGATAAGCCTGTTACAGATTGTGTAGTATAATTACCTGATACCCATGAATACGTGTATGGACTTACACCACCGCTAGGCGATACTGATGCAGTTCCATTATTATCACCAAAACATAAAACCGATGAGCTTGTGGCTGTAGCTGAAAGAGCATTTGTTGGTACGCCAGTTGTATAGCCAATAGCCGGGTTGCTTGTGCCACTACCCGAAAATGTATTTCTATCAACACGAATACGTCCAACTGCGCCATTGCCACCTACACCATAATATGGAGGACCTACAAGTGTAGATATGCCACCCGAACCTGCTGCTGCTGATAAGGCGCCTTGGTGCGTTACAGTAGGAGCAGCAAGCCATAAGCTACCGCCCGAACCACCTGCACCACCTCCGCAGTTTCCTGTACCATCGCTTCCACCATCGCCACCATTTACTGATATTAATCCTGTTGAAGCAATTGTTATGCTGCCGCATGCGTTAATTACAATTAAGCCACCTCCTGCACCACCGCCTCCACTGCCACATGAATAACCGCCTGAACCACCACCGCCACCGCTACCGGCAACCAATGGGTTAATTTGCACATTGCCATACGAAGCACCGCCAAATCCTCCTACACCACCCGAAGATGAACCATTTGTAGTGTAACCAGCACCGCCACCACCTGACCAGCCATCGCCACGATTATTATTACTTCCGCTTCCCACCCCATCAACTCCGGGTAATGGACCTACGCTTGAACTGTATGAGCCATCGCCACCATTACCACCACCAGCAACGCCAATGCCTCCTGTACCAAAAGTAGAAAATGTAATACCATTATTTCCATTGCCACCATTGGCAACAAGCGAGCCGTTAATAATCACATTGCCAGTGCAACGTATAGTTAATGGCTGTGTCCCAGTTACAGTAACTGTAACACCTGCGTTGATGGTAAATGAACTGTAATCATACGTGCCACCAGCCAAGGTAGTGTTACTTGTAGCTAAATAAGCACCTGATGACCCTGTTCCGCAATTGAAACAAGGTGCTTGGCTAATAGCCGTTTTAAATGTTAGTATGCCAATTATATTGGCAAAGAGTAATTTTTTTATCATAGTTGTGTTTTAATGTTTGGTACGAATTTATCATTATATGAGCTAGTAAAACAATTTGCCAAATAAAAAAAGATAAAACTACTTTTGTAGCCGATGAAAGATCATTTATCTCATCCTGTATTTAAAACTATTGCCTTGGCTGCAGCAGAACTTAATACACCTGCTTTTGTAGTGGGCGGCTGGGTGCGCGATGTTTTGCTTAACCGGCCTTGTAAAGATATTGATGTAGTATGCGTAGGCAGCGGCCTCGATTTAGCAAAATTAGTTGCCGAAAAATTAAACATAAGCCAAGTAACCTACTTTAAATCATTTGGCACGGCACAATTAAAATTAGATGATTATGAAATAGAATTTGTAGGGGCACGCAAAGAATCGTACAGCCGTAACTCACGAAACCCAAAAGTGGAAACCGGCACATTTATGGACGACCAACTGCGCAGAGATTTTACCATTAACACGCTTTCTGTTTCATTAAACCCAAACGATTATGGAATGCTGGTAGATACTTTTGGCGGTAAAGCAGACTTAGAAAACAAATTAATTAAAACGCCTACCAACCCCGATATTACTTTTAGCGATGACCCATTGAGAATGATGCGAGCCATACGCTTTGCAAGCCAATTAAACTTTACGATAAGTGAAGATGCACAAAAATCAATAGCCAAAAATGCCGAACGCATTAATATAATTACCAAAGAGCGAATTGCCGATGAGTTAAACAAAATAATTTTATCAGCCACACCAAGCACCGGTTTCAAACTATTGTTTGATACAGGAATATTAAAACATATTTTCCCGCAAATGGTGCTGCTGCATGGCACGGAAACTATTAACGGCAAATCGCATAAAGATAATTTTTACCACACGCTGCAAGTGCTTGATAATATTTGTTTAAAGACAAACAATCTTTGGCTCCGCTGGGCTGCCATTTTGCATGATATTGCCAAACCGCAAACTAAGCGTTTTGAGCCTGAGCATGGATTTACTTTTCATGGACACGAAGACCGAGGCGCTCGTATGGTGCCCCAAATTTTTGAGCAGTTAAAATTGCCGCTCGATGAGCGAATGAATTATGTAAAAAAATTAGTGTTGCTTCACTTACGCCCCATTGTATTGGCAAAAACAGAAGTTACCGATAGCGCAGTGCGCAGATTACTTTTTGAAGCCGGAAACGATATTGATGATTTAATGACACTTTGCGAGGCCGATATAACATCAAAAAACGAATACAAAGTACAACGCTATCTCAAAAATTTTGAATTAGTGCGCCAAAAGTTAAACGACATTGAAACGAAAGATAACCTCCGCAATTGGCAGCCGCCTATTAGTGGCGAACTTATTATGCAAACATTTAACATGCAACCATGCAAAGAAGTAGGCATCATAAAAACAGCCATCCGCGAAGCAATACTTGATGGCATTATTGAAAATAATTTTGAGCAGGCACATTCAATTATGATGGAAAAAGCCAAACAACTTGGCTTAGTAAAATAAAAAACCTCCGCATGAGCGGAGGTTTTTTGTCTAACCCAAAATTACTATTCTGCTAAAAGTGGAAAGTAATATTTAAAGAACCCATACCTAACATATTGTTAGTAATATCGGTATCAACACCAAACATGCTGGTTTTACCGGTTACTACAGTCATTTTATCAACTTTTGCACCCACTGCATCCCAATACTCAGTAGTTGACTCTCCTTCGCCTTGGCTCATAAAACCAATTCCCCAACCGTACTCTGCACCAATTGATATTTTTGGAAATATAAAATACTCAGCACCTATGAAACCACGAATTCCTAAACCAAAGGTTGAGCCTTGCTTGGTAGAAGTTAAACGGGAAGGCGGATTACCCACAGTGGGAGCTGAAGGTATAGTCCAATCCGTACTTGTAGGTGAAGTAAAAGTTGCATCAATAGCGTTACCATAAGTGTATTCACTTTTTCCGCCACCTAACATAATCCAAGCCATACCACCATAATAACCTTGCAAGCGTGTTTTACCTCTGCGCATTTCTAATCCACCGCCTAACAAAATATTGTTTGCCGACATTTTTAATGCATCAGAAACTGTAACTTTTGGATCTGGTGTTGCTTGGTCTTTTGTTACATAATTATTGTAAGTGGTTGACCCAAAACCGATACGCAACATAGCGCGGTATGCAGTTTTTTCGTCTTTAAACATTTTACCCGTGATGGCCCAAGGGTAATTTTGAACATACATTGCACCCGGAGAAGGGTTGTTGGCATTACCATTAAGTAAATTACCTGCATACGTTAAAAATGGAGTGGCATCAAAACTAATTGCCCAATCGCCACTTTCAGGTAAATAGGGCTCACCTTTTTTTGAGGTAAGGTCTTGTGCAAAAACAGTTGCCGAAGCAAAAGCTATTGCGGTAAACATTAAGATTGTTTTTTTCATAGATTTTGGTTTTGGTTTAACATTAGCCGTTTCTTTTATAATGACGACCTTGACAAAAATACATTGTATTATAGACCGAGTTTTATTAACAGCTTTGCCATTTTTCACAGCACATTGTTAATAACGCTATTTGTCTTTCGCTTTTTTTTCGAGCATGGGTACAAATGAAAATTGGCCAAACTCATCTTTGTCGTATTGGTTTTCAGCTATTTTAACCAAGCGCCACATGGTTTGTTTTTCGCCTTCGCCCACAGGTATTACCATTATGCCGCCCGTTTTTAATTGTTTCAATAGTTCTTGAGGCACAAATGGGGCACCGCAGGTAATTATCACTTTATCGAACGGGGCAAATGCGGGCAAGCCGGCAAAACCATCGCCATAAAAAAAGCGTGGCGAATAGCCCATTTCGGGTAAAAACAATTTGGTTTTATCGTATAGCGATTTTTGTCGCTCAATGGTAAACACTTTTACACCCATTTCCATTAATATACAGGTTTGGTAGCCACTACCGGTTCCTATTTCCAATACTTTTTCGCCTTTTTTAAGTTCGAGCAATTGTGTTTGAAAAGCCACAGTAGATGGATGCGATATAGTTTGCCCTGCTCCTATCTGAAAAGCAATATCATCATAAGCCATTTCGCGAAAAGCTTCATCAAAAAAAACATGGCGCGGCACTTTGGCTATGGCTGCTATCACTTCCGGAAAATCAATGCCTTTGGCCTTTAGTTTTTCTATCAGGCGCTTACGTAATCCCTGATGTAAATGCGTATCTTTTATCTGCATGCCTCAACTAATTAAAAAACTGTTGTTTATAACAAGCCAAAATTACAAAAACACTGCTTGCGTTTTGGTTTAGTTTTGCACATATTAGTTTTACTTATTATGATAAAAATAGGTGTACTTGGTGTAGGGCATTTGGGCAGAATTCATACCCGCCTTTTAAAAGAAATGAAGGATTTTGAATTGGTGGGTTTTTACGATCCCGATAATGCAAATGCCCAAAAAACGATGGACGAATTGGGCGCAACTCGCTTTACTGATATGGATAAACTAATAGATGCCTGCGATGCGGTGGATATTGTAACGCCTACTATTTATCATTACCAATGTGCCGAAAAGGCAATAAAAAAATCGAAGCACTTATTTATTGAAAAGCCGCTAACCAATACTATAAAAGAAGGGAAAAAATTACGCGATTTAGCCACCGAAGCAGGCATAAAAGTGCAGGTAGGCCATGTGGAGCGTTTTAATCCGGCTTTTATAGCTGCGCAAAGTTATTTTGCCCAGCCCATGTTTATTGAAACACACCGCTTGGCGCAATTTAACCCGCGCGGAACCGATGTTTCGGTTGTTTTAGATTTAATGATACATGATATAGATATTGTGCTAAGCGTGGTAAAATCGAACATCCGCAAAATTAGCGCAAGTGGTGTGGCAGTGGTGAGCGATACGCCCGATATCAGCAATGCCCGCATTGAGTTTGACAATGGCTGTGTGGCTAATTTAACTGCCAGCCGCATCAGTTTAAAAAACATGCGAAAAACCCGCTTCTTTCAGCGCGATGCCTACCTTTCGGTTGATTTTTTAGAGAAACAAACTTCGGTAGTGAAAATGAAAACCGTAGAGGGAGAGCCCGACCCGCTTGCCATTACCATTGATTTGGGTGCCGATAAGGGCGTGAAACAACTAATTTTCGATAATCCTGCGGTGGAACCCGTTAATTCCATAAAAATGGAACTTGAACTATTTGCCAAAGCCATTCTAAATGATACGCCTACTCCTGTAACTATTGATGATGGCTACAATGCACTTGATGTAGCTTACCAAATTATCGGAAAAATGGAATCGGTTAGTAATTTCACCGGTTAGCATACAATATCCTGCTATTTTTGCCGTTCTTTTTTTGGGGAATAGTGTATGCGTATAAATCTACTCGCTTTTTTATTGCTTATTTTTTCGGCTGCCTGGCTTGGCAGTTGCAGTTTATTTGATAAAGATGAGCCTATTCCGGCATACATTCACATTGATAGTATTTCACTTAACACTGATTTTCAGGCACAGGGCACAGCAAAGCATAAAATTACCGATGCCTGGGTTTATATTGATGACCAATTGATAGGCGCATTTGAATTACCCGTTACACTACCCGTGCTATTTGAAGGCACCCACGAAATAAAAGTGCGCGCAGGTGTAAAAATGAATGGCATTGCTGCCACCCGCGTTATTTATCCGTTTTATAATTTTTACATCAGCAATATTAATTTAGTGGCTGCACAGGTAACCACCGTTCAGCCCAATGTGGGTTATTTTAGCGGAACCATTTTTGAAGAATTAGAAGCATTTGAAAGTGCCGGACATATTTTTATTGATACATCGGCCACTGATACCACCTTACAAATAATACAAAACCCGCCCGATACCAATGTGTTTGAAGGTTTTAAATCCGGTGCATCGTTTTTAGATAGCACACACTTGGTTTTTCAGATGCGCTCACCTGTTTATCCGCTGCAGGCCGATGGGCAAGCAAAGTTTATCGAACTGCATTACAAAACAAACAATGCTTTTACTGTTGGCTACATTTTCGATAATATAAACTACACCGTGGTGGGCGTAAATGCATCGCCCGGCAAGTGGAATAAAATATACATTAACCTTACCGACCAAGTATTAACATCGGGCAATTACCAAATTTACATTGCTGCCATTAAAACACCCGATTTGCAAAACACTTTTTTGTACCTCGATAATTTTAAATTTATACGCTACTGATGACAAAACTAGGAAGGGTTATATTGCACCTATTTGCCGATACGGCTTGCGCTGCCCTTGCCTGGACCTTGTTTTATGTTTGCCGCAAGCAATACATCGAAACCGAAAAATACGGTGTGCCGGTGCCGCTTGAATTTGATAACCCGCAATATTACTGGGGCTTAATAGGCGTTACGCTGTTTTGGTTATTGCTTTATACTATTGGCGGTTCGTATGGCAATGTGTTTCATAAATCGCGGTTGCGCGAGTTTGCACAAACTTTTATGATATCGCTCATTGGCGCTATTGTAATTTTCTTTGTGCTTATTTTAGATGATGAGGTGGTGAGTTACAAATCGTATTACCAATCGTTTTTTGCACAATTTTGTTTGCATTTTGGCATCACTGTTTTTGTGCGCTTAGTGCTCACATCGCAAGTTGTGAAAGCGGTGCATAATCGCAAAATAGGTTTTAACACCATTTTAGTGGGCAGTAATGAAAATGCCTGGAATCTGTTCAGCGAAATGCAAGCGATGCGAAAATCTACCGGAAATAAATTTGTGGGCTTTGTGCACATTGATAATAAAAATGGTTTTTCGGAAAAACTAAAAGAAAAACTGCCGCACTTGGGTGAGTTTTCTAATATCAAAGAAATCATTAAAAAACAAAGAGTAGAAGAAGTGATTATAGCCATCGAATCGAACGAGCACGAAAACATAGGCAGCATTATTAATGAATTGGAAGAACCTATAACGCTTATAAAAGTGATACCTGATATGTACGATATTTTATCGGGCCAGGTAAAAATGAGTTCCATATTTGGTGCACCGCTTATTCAAATTAGTTATGATATTATGCCGCCCTGGCAGCGAAACGTAAAACGCGCGTTCGATATTTTTGTTTCTCTTTTTGCGCTCACCGTTCTATCGCCCGTTTACATCATCATTGGCATCCTTGTAAAATTTACTTCAAAAGGCCCCATGCTTTATAGCCACGAGCGGATAGGTATACACGGCAAACCTTTTATGATACACAAGTTTAGAAGCATGTGTACCGATGCCGAAAAAAACGGCCCGGCATTATCATCCGAAAACGACCCGCGCATTACCAAACTTGGCAAGTTTTTGCGCAAAAGCCGATTAGATGAACTGCCGCAATTTTTTAATGTATTAAAAGGCGAAATGAGCATTGTGGGCCCGCGCCCCGAACGGCAGTTTTTCATCGAACTGATTATGAAACAGGCTCCGCATTACAAGCATTTGAATAAAGTAAAACCCGGCATCACATCGTGGGGGCAAGTAAAATATGGCTATGCCGAAAACGTGCCCCAGATGATTGAACGCCTCAAATACGATATTATTTACATCGAAAACATGAGCTTGGCAGTAGATTTTAAAATAATGATTTACACCATTCTTATTGTGATGCAAGGCAGGGGCAAGTAAATGAGTAAATTAGTTGATGAGTAAATTTGTAAATATCACCCGAACGAAGTAGAAGTGTAGTTAATTAGATAATTGCCTAATTAACTAATCAGCCACTCACAATTAATAATTACTTTTGCAGCCAGATGTTACAAGGCAAAAAAGTATCGTTTCACACACTGGGCTGTAAATTAAATTTTTCAGAAACATCAACCATCGCTCGCCTCTTTGCCGATAACGGTTACACAAAAACCGAATTGGGCACCGCTACCGATGTGGTGGTGATTAACACCTGCTCCGTTACCGAAAATGCCGATAAAGAATGTAAACGAATAGTACGCTCGGCCTTAGATACATCGCCCGATGCACTGGTGGTAATAGTGGGCTGCTATGCACAACTAAAACCAACCGAAATTGCCAACATACCCGGTGTGGATTTGGTACTTGGCGCTGCCGAAAAATTTAAAATCATTAATTACATTAACGATGTAAAAAAACGCGAGCAAACCGAAATTCACTCCTGCGAAATTGATAGCGTTAATCATTTCATTGATTCGTATTCCGTTGCCGAGAGAACGCGCTCGTTTTTAAAAGTGCAAGATGGCTGCGATTACACATGCAGCTATTGCACCATACCATTAGCGCGCGGTGCAAGCCGCAGCGATAGTATTACCAATGTGCTTAACAATGCACGCAAAATTGCAGCACACGGTGTAAAAGAAATAGTGCTCACAGGAGTTAACATTGGCGATTTTGGAAAACAGCCGGGCAGTAAAAATTACGAGCACAATTTTTTAGAACTAATTTCCGCGCTCGATGAAGTGGAAGGAATTGAACGCTTTCGCATATCATCCATCGAACCCAATTTATTGAGCGATGAAATTATTGAACATGTAGCGCAATCGAAAAAATTTGTGCCACACTTTCACATTCCATTGCAATCGGGCTCCGATAAAATTTTAAGATTAATGCGCAGGCGCTACCGCAGTAATTTATATGCCGGGCGTGTGCAAAAAATAAAACAGCTTATGCCGCATTGCTGCATTGGCGCAGATGTTATTGTGGGTTTCCCCACCGAAACAGAAGAAGATTTTAAACATAGCTTTGATTTTATTCACTCGCTCGATGTTTCTTACTTGCACGTATTCACCTATTCTGAGCGAGCTAACACTGATGCCATTGAACTTAAAAACACAGTGCCAGTTAATATCCGCAAGCAGCGCAATAAAATGCTGCGAAATTTATCCGTAAAAAAACTAAGGCAATTTTACACACATCACACAGGCAAAACGCACACCGTTTTATTTGAAGCTGAAAACAACAATGGTTTTATTTTCGGTTTCACCGATAATTATATAAAAGTGAAAACAGTTTACGATAACAATTTAGTAAACCAATTATGCCAAGTAGAAATTACCGCAATAGATGCCGATGGAATTGCATTAATAAATTCATGTAAAAAAAAGTATGAAGTAGAACGTATTATGTATCATGCGTAAATGCTAAATTTTAAGTTTTAACACAAATGCTTCTGCCAAATTGTAAATTGTAAACCAAAAATTGTAAATTCTAAAATGTATCCAAACCTATATTACCTTTTTGAAGATTTATTTGGCATTGAAATTCACTTTTTAAAAATATTTCAAACTTTTGGTTTTATGGTAGCACTATCGTTTTTATTGGCTGCCTATTATTTTACCAAAGAATTAGCACGCAAACAAGCCGAAGGATTATTACAAGCATCTACTAAAAAAACATTAATAGGCGCACCTGCATCAGTTACCGAATTAATCACATCAGCCATTTTAGGTTTTATTATATTTTACAAATTGGTTTTTGTAGTGTTTAATTTTTCAGCATTTACTCAAGACACACAAGGATTTTTATTATCCACACATGGAAATTTAACAGGCGGCATAATTGGCGCAGTATTAATGGCTTATTTAAAATATCGCGAAAAAGAAAAAATAAAATTACCAGCCCCCGAGTGGCGCGAAGAAACCGTGAACGCAGCCGACCACGTGGGCAACATGACAATAATTGCAGCCATTGCCGGATTATCGGGCGCCAAGCTCTTCGATATATTTGAAAGCATTGATAGTTTTTTAGCTGATCCATGGGGAACCATTTTTTCGTTTAGCGGATTAACCATGTATGGCGGCTTAATAGTGGGCTCAGCAGCAGTATTAATTTATGCCCGAAAAAATAAATTAATCTTAACACCTGTAATTGATGCCTGTGCACCGGGCCTTATGCTTGCTTACGGAGTAGGCCGCGTGGGCTGCCACCTTTCGGGCGATGGCGACTGGGGAATAGCAAACACAGCACCTAACACAAGTTTTTTACCCGATTGGATGTGGGCATACAATTATCCGCACAATGTAATACATGCCGGTGAACTTATACCCGGCTGCACCGATAAGTATTGCACCCAACTTGTACCGCCCGTTTACCCCACTCCACTTTACGAAGCAATTATTTGCATCACACTCTTTTTTGTTTTGTGGACCTTGCGCCACCGTATAAAAACAGCAGGTGTTTTATTTTGCACCTATTTAATTTTTAATGGCATCGAGCGATTTTTTATCGAGAAAATAAGAGTAAACAACACTTACACAATTGCCGGCTTTGCCATTACCCAAGCCGAAATAATTGCAACCATTTTATTCTTGCTCGGCATTGCAGGTGTATTTTATTTTAGGAAGAAGGGAAAAGATAAATTCCACCTCTGACTAAAAATCATTAAATTCGTTACTGAAAAGAAAAAACGAATGTTAAAAGCGCGTTATTTTTCCGGAATTTTATTTGCACTGCTGGCATTAAATGCTTTTGCCGATGAAGTGGAAAAACCCGGCACCGAGCCAAGCAAAGGCCATGAAACACGCACGCCATTCCTACCTGTTATTTCAGGTTTTGCTTCCGATTCATCGGCTGTTATGCCCGATAGTGTTTACAGTAATAAAACCATAAAAGGCAAAATTCCGGTAAAGAAAAAAGTATATCAATTTAAAATACAAGATGAAATAAATGTATCCACATTAAGGCAAACCGAAGAAATGCTGGTGAATGCCGAAAACATGGATGTGGATTTTATTCTTATTCACCTAACTGCCGAAGGCGGAAATTATTCGGCTGCCAATAAAATTAAAAATACGCTTATCCACAGCAAAACACCTGTGCTTATGTATATTGATAACAAAGTAGAAACATCGGGCGCTATTGTTTCGCTTGGCGCAGATAGCATTATAACTGCAAAAAATATACAGATAGGAAAAGTTACCGTTACTACTGATAAGGCGAGCAATAAAAATAAAAGCTACCAATACTATGTAAAAACATTATTGCGCAACACGGCTTCAAAAACCGAAATGCAAAATACATCGGTTACGCCTAATGGAAAACAAAGCACATCGGTATTTACCGACCCTTATGAGCAACAATACGCAAGCGCAGAGTTAAACACGGCATTAAAAGATGCCGGATTAAACAACTACGATATTATAGAATATGAAACATCGCGCATTGGCGCATTTATGGATACTATTATTTCAGAAAAAGGAGTTGCAACCATTGCATTTATTATTTCGGGGTTGCTTTTTTTATTTTTCAGAAGCAGAAAAAAAGGAATTGCACTTTGTTTAATCTTTATTTTATCACTCGTGTATTTTGCATCGTGCTATTTCGAAAATAATTTATCATTTACGGCATTACTTGCTTTTTATGGCAGCTTGCTCACGCTGGTACTTAGCTTGGCAATAAAACTAAAAAACTTTTTACCCCAACTGATGAGTATCGTTTTAACAGGCGCACTACTCTTAAATTACAATTCATTGCTCTCGGCATTTCTCATAATTGTTTTTAGCGCTGCGGCATTAGTTGGCGCAATGGTTTTATATAGTAAACTAAGAAATAGAACTATTGTTAGTTTAATTTCAGTGAACAGGATTTTGAATGAAAGAAATTTGGGAGCTGATTAAAAAAAACACTTCGTATTTCCCTGCTGACTATTGGGCATTTTTAATTTTTATTATTGTGTTTATTGTGCTTTGGATGGTGGTTAATTAACCACTATACTCACCAAACACACCACGCATTACATCGGCAATTTCGCCAAGAGTGGCATAATTTTCGGCAGCGTTTAAAATTACGGGCATCACATTGGCATCGGCTTTTGCGGTTTGCTCCAGTTGGGTTAAAATAGTTTTCACTTTAGCATTATCGCGATCGGCTTTCAGTTGTTTTATTTTTTCAATTTGTTTTTCGCGAATGCTATCGTCAACAGTAAAAATATCCTGCAACGGTTTTTCTTCTACTTCAAATTTATTTACGCCCACTATAATTTTTTCGCAGCGCTGTATATCGTTTTGATATTTGTAAGCCGATGCAGCTATTTCTTTTTGTATAAATCCTTGCTCAATGGCAGCTACCGAACCGCCCATGGCATCAATTTTACTTATTAAATCATAAGCAGCTGCTTCTATTTCATCGGTTAGCTGTTCCACAAAATAAGAACCCGCAAGCGGGTCAACTGTATCGGCTGCGCCACTTTCATACGCCAAAATTTGTTGTGTACGCAATGCAATGCGTGCTGCATCTTCGGTGGGTAATGCAATGGCTTCGTCAAAACCATTGGTGTGCAAACTTTGTGTGCCGCCCAGCACAGCGCTAAGCGCTTGAATGGTAACTCGTGTAATATTGTTTTGCGGTTGCTGTGCAGTTAATGTACTTCCGCCCGTTTGTGTATGAAATCGCAGCATCATTGCTCGTTCGTCTTTTGCGCCAAGTTCTTTCATGATACTTGCCCACATTCTGCGTGCGGCTCTAAACTTTGCTACTTCTTCAAATAAATTATTGTGTGCGTTAAAAAAAAACGAAAGGCGTTTGCCAAATACATCAATAGCTAATCCTTTTTCCTGTGCTGCTTTTACATACGCTTTTCCGTTAGCAAGTGTAAATGCTAATTCTTGCACAGCGCTTGAACCAGCTTCGCGTATATGATAACCTGAAATAGAAATGGTGTTCCATTTGGGTACTTCTTTACTACAAAACTCAAAAATATCGGTGATGATGCGCATGCTTGGCTTAGGCGGATAAATGTAAGTTCCGCGCGCTGCATATTCTTTAAGCAAATCGTTTTGTATAGTACCTGATATTTTTTTTAAATCAGCGCCTTGCTTTTTTGCAAGTGCTATATACATTGATAGTAGAATAGATGCTGTGGAATTAATGGTCATAGATGTGGTAACATCTTCCAGTTTAATTCCATCAAAAAGTATTTCAATATCGCGCAAGCTATCAATAGCAACACCCGATTTCCCTACTTCGCCTTCGGCAAAACTGTGGTCAGAATCGTAACCAATTTGCGTAGGCAAATCAAACGCAACGGATAAGCCCGTTGTTCCGTTCGCTAATAAATATTTATAACGCTTGTTAGATTCTTCGGCAGTAGAAAATCCTGCATACTGGCGCATGGTCCAAAATTTGCCGCGATACATACTCGGCTGCACACCACGCGTAAAAGGGAATTTACCCGGTTCGCCTAATTTTTCGGTGGCATATTTATACGAGCTGTAAACTCGCTTGATTTCAATTCCTGAGTCGGTTAAAAATTTTTCTTTACGTTCTTTTTCCTCCGCCATAAATAAATACGATTAAAAATCTTGCGATAATTCTTTTTTCAATGCCTCTATTGCAATTTGTGTGGGCAGCTTGGGTATTTGCGAAGCTATTTCAATCACTGCCTGCGAAAACTCTAAACCACCTATTGTATCGGGCACTTTGGTAGATGCTATGTTTATTATTTTAACCGTTTCTTCCTTTGCTGTTTTCACTAATTCCCAAGCTTGGTTGCTCATGTAAATTTGCTGGCTCATGTTATGCTCAAATTCGCTGCGGATAGATTTTATTAATTCGCCTTGCAACATTCTGCCCGTCATTCCGGCTTTGTAAGTACGCATCACCAAACTGTTAGGCGAAATACGATCTAAAAAAAGTGTAACACGCTCGTAGGCTTGCAAGCGCACAGGTGTAATTAATTCGCGGTTGCCTTTTTTCAATTCCATCATTCGCGATTTTGATTCATTATCAAAAAAACTTTTCACTAAAAAATAAGTACCGGCACACATGGTGGCAACCGGTAAAACAATAAGTACTATTTGTACTGCCCAATGCATAGTGAGTGATTGTATTCGTTTAAACTAAATATTTTTAAACTGTTCGGCATATTTCAGAACAGTAGCTTTATCTATTGTGTTTTCTTTTCCTACTTTTCCAATACAGGGAGTACCGCTGTATTCTACAATAATATCGTGCGAGAGCTGGTGGGGAGGGCCGTTAAAAACAATGCCCGTTACTTTTACATTTTTCGCTTTCAGCATTTCGAGGGTGAGTAACGAGTGGTTAATACTGCCCATGTAATTTTGAATCACTACCACTACTTCGGCAGCTAATTTCTGAATTAAATCTATTATCAGTTCGCGTTTGTGGTTAAGCGGAACCATTAATCCTCCGGCACCTTCTATTATGATATTGGCATTTGAAGTTTGCGGAAGGTTGATGCCTGCCAAATTAATTTCTACGTTTTCCATTTCGGCAGCTGCGTGTGGCGACATGTAATGCTTTAAACAATATGATTCAGGATGCAAAATAGTTTTGGTGTTAGAAATATACTTCGCAATTTTTTCTGAGTCGGTGCCGTAATAGGTGCCTGTTTGCACCGGTTTCCAATAATCTGCATGTAAAGCTTCGGCAAGTATTGCTGAAATAACTGTTTTGCCTACATCAGTTCCTACTCCGGTTACAAATATCTTTCTCATACGCAATTGATTTAATCAAAAGTAAATTATTTTTTGGTAATTTCTGTTTCAGGCAGTCATATTTTTCACTGTATCGGCAAGCAATTTTATTTCGTGTGCGGTGTTAAACGCATGCAGGCAAATACGCACTCGCTCCTTATCTTGTGGCACAGTGGGTGATTTTATTGCTTTGGCATTAATGCCGCTGCTTTTAAGTTTTTCGGCAACCATATCCACTGTTTTTTTTTCATCGGCAGTAATGTATTGTATTGCCGATTTATTTTTCGAACAATTTTTTAAATCGGTACACAAGTGCAAATACTCATTGATATTATTTTGCAATGCTGCACGGTTTTCGGTAGCCGATGGCAACAGTTGGTATGCCGCTTTTATAAAAGCAAGTGAATGTTGCGGTAGCGCAGTGGTGTAAATAAACGAGCGCGAATAATTAACCAAAT
Organism: Bacteroidia bacterium; assembly: GCA_020054095.1. Lineage (GTDB taxonomy): Bacteria > Bacteroidota > Bacteroidia > JADZBD01 > JADZBD01 > JAGVMA01. The sequence continues at coordinate 245,814 of JAGVMA010000052.1, forward strand.
AATTTATAAGCGATTGCGAACCTACCACCGCAGCCCCGTGCGCGCCCATTGCTTTTCCAAAAGTGTGTACTCGAGAAAAAACAGAATTTGTAATTCCAAAATCTTGCACCACACCTGCTCCGTTATTGCCACTTAGGCCTGTTGTGTGTGCTTCATCCACAATTAATTTGGCATTGTATTTTTCGCAAAGCACTGCCATTTCTTTTAGCGGTGCATATTCGCCATCCATAGAATAAAGCGATTCGGCAACTACATATACTTCGCCTGAGGCTGCCGAAACTAATTGCGAGAGGTCTTCCAAATCATTGTGTTTAAACTTTACAGTTTTTGCCAAGCTTAAGCGGATGCCATCAATAACCGATGCGTGCGAAAGTTCATCGTAAATAATTGTATCGTGGCGCGATGCAATGCACGATAGTAAACCAATATTTGCATCGTAACCCGAATTAAAAATTAAAGCAGCTTCTGTTTCGTGAAACTGTGCAATTTCTTTTTCCAAATCAATACAAAATTGGCTATTGCCGGATATTAATCGCGAGCCGGTAGAACCCGATTGGCGGGTAAAATATTTTTGGGCTGTGGCACTTAATTTTTCGCTGCGAGCAAAACCCAAATAATCGTTCGAAAAAAAATCTATTTTATCGGGTGGTGCTATTGCGAGCGTGCGTAGCGTGTTAGTTGCAGCGCGGTTTTGTAATGCTTGTAAATGAGGATTGCCCTCAGCGGGTTTTTTACTGGGCATGGTCAGTTGCTCTTTATTCTTTTGAAACATCAATGCGGATGCCCGCCATGCAACTGTAACTAAAAATTTTGTGAACTATATTTTTGGGTTGCTCGTCTTTGTTATTGTTATAAAATTTATACTCCACATTAGGAAAAATAAATACATAACAATGCGGATACAGTTTAATATCGGCCACTATACCGGTTGCCATCCAAAAAGTTTTGGCAAGTGCCTCTTCGCCAAAAAGCGAAAACCTATCTACATACGAATAGCCGAAATAACCCAAATGTGTTTTAGAACTAAAGCTGTAAGATTTATCGCTTTCGTATTTAAATGGAATTTCTGCCGAAACAAAAAATTTATCCCAGCGAAAACTTTCGTCATATAGAATAATATTGGTGGCAAATGGTGTTGTTATTTCGAGCTTATCTAAAAAATAATAATCGAACTGAATACCTATACCTAAGCGTATTTTTCCGAAAGGTGCGCTGGCATCTAAGCTAAAACTGTTTAGATCGTTTTGGGCTTTGAAATCTAAATCGCCCGATTTAATTACAGAGCCAAATTTGTCGAATATTTCGGCCTGGCCTAGTTGCGATTTCCAATGTGCTTGGCCTAAGCCGTAACTTAATGCAACAAAATATTTTGCTTCTTTGCGGCTTTTGCGGAAAAAGAAACCGCCCAGCGTTTTGCCACTGCCCACTCTGTTTTTCCGCTGCGCTTGGGCAGGTATTGCAAACGAAATCAATAAAACAAAAAATACTAATCGTTTAATCATTTAAAACTGCTTTTTCTTTTTGTTTATGATGCTGAAATGCTTCCATAGGTTGCAAGCCCAAAATCTTAAACATTTCCATGTCCTCATTAAAATCGGGGTTAGGAGTGGTTAAAAGTTTATCGCCTGCAAATATTGAATTAGCACCTGCCATAAAACAGAGTGCCTGGCCTTCCATGCTCATTTGTGTGCGACCTGCCGATAGGCGCACTTGCGTATCGGGGATAACGATGCGCGCGGTGGCTATCATGCGCACCATTTCCCATATTGATGCCGTTTGCTGATTTTCGAGCGGAGTACCTTCAACCGGAACAAGTGCGTTAATTGGGAGCGATTCGGGGTGTGGTGTTAAATTAGCAAGCACTTGCAGCATTGCCACACGGTCGGCTGCTTTTTCGCCCATGCCTATAATGCCGCCTGAACAAACAGTGATTTTTGTTTTACGAATATTTTTTATTGTGTTTAATCTGTCATCGTAATTTCGGGTGCTTATAATATTGCTGTAATTTTCTTCGGATGTATCCACATTGTGGTTATAGGCGTAAAGCCCTGCCGCTTCAAGCTTTTTCGCCTGTTCTTCGGTAACCATGCCAAGTGTGCAGCATACTTCCATGTTAAGTTGGTTAATGCCTTTCACCATTTCGAGCACGCGGTCAAAATCTTTATTATCGCGTACTTCGCGCCAAGCAGCGCCTAAGCACATGCGCGATGCACCATTGGCTTTAGCATTTTGTGCCGATTGCAGCACCTCGCCCACTTCCATTAATTTGTGCACTTTTACATTGGTGTGGTAACGCGCTGCCTGCGGGCAATATGAACAATCCTCAGGGCAGCCGCCTGTTTTAACCGATAATAACGAACTCACCTGAACCCGATTAGCCGCATGATACTTGCGATGCACCGATGCTGCTTTGTAAATAAGCTCCAGCAATGGAGTGTTAAAAATGGTGTTTATCTCTTCGTAAGTCCAGTTGTATTTTATTTCGGCCATAAAATGCTATTAATTGATGGCTAAAAGTAAACATTTTGGTTGATTTTGGAAATAGAGTTTATGGTAAATAAAGTAAAATGTCATGCTGAGCGTTAGGCTCATTTACACAGATTGTTGGACAGTATTCAAAAGTAAGTATGAGTGAGATGCTTCGCTACGCTCAGCATGACAGCGCACGAGGACAAAAACCGATTAAGAACACAATTTGGGTTGTTTTTAGTATTATTCACCGCATTTTAAGTCTTATAGATTGGATTTACAATGCTAAGAATTGCGCCAATGATGCCGAGAATTGAATTTGCAGCACCATGATTTGCATTCTCAAGATTAGAAAAAGAATACAAAGGGCTGAAAATCTCCATTTTACGGATTTTGATGTTTTTTAGGGGCAATTTATGAGGTTAAAACCCGTTTTTACTCTCAGCGGATGGCGGTTTTATATCTTGGTTGGTTTTGTTTAGATTTGTTGGGGGGTATATGGTAAGTTACTTTCAATTATTAAAACATGAAAAAAACATCAATACTATTTCTAAAAACAGTGATTGTGCTGGTGGGCATTGGTGTTATGGCGCTGCTTATTCGGCTACCGTTAATAGAAGGCAGAGCTACTAATTTAGATTTGGTGAGTATCTATCTCGATCCTTTCATTTTATATGTTTATGCAGCATCGGTTGCATTTTTTGTTGTATTGTTTCAAGCATTTAAATTACTTGGTTACATGGGGCAAAACAATATTTTTTCAACTATGGCTGTAACTGCTTTGCGAACGATAAAACGCAGCGCCATTTTATTGGCAGTGCTAATAGTATTTGCAGTACTATACATTCTATTGTTTCATGCCAAAGATGATGACCCGACAGGGTTTATTACATTAGGTGCCATTGCTACTTCTATTTCTTTAATTGTGGCGGCTGCTGCAAATCTGCTTGAAAAAACGTGCAGCCAAGCCCTTAGTAATGCCAAAAATTAAAACCAATTACTAATAATGCTTATCTAATAATCGGCAATAATGGTGGGAGAAATAAGGCAAATGGTCTAAAACCGATTGAGCGAACAAGTTTTTACTTACATTTGTTGTCCTTTCTCATTTAAAAAATATTAATTGCCATGTTTGACATCCTAAAAAACTTTGAATCCAAGTATGGTCACCTTAAAAAAAAGGGCTTAACCATCGAAGGATTAGCATTAGTTGATCCAAAAAAGAAAAAGCACATCATTAAAGTATCAAAACCATTAGTATTTGATAATCGCTTGTTGCCGAAAAAATTTGAGGGATTAGATATAAAAGCGAATATTAAAATGAATGAGGAGTTGCCTACCGAATTTAAAGTTGACCGCAGCAAACCTGATTGGCACAAGAAGCAATATATATGGGCTCCGGAGCGCTTTGAGCAATTTGTTAATCGCTGCAGCGATGATATTAAAAAAGGATTAGGCGAACCAAGCATGAGCAAAAAAGAAATGCTTGATGCACTTTGCTTTGGCGATTTTAAAGAGCACAAAAAGAAAGTGAACACTTTAATTAAAGAAGGCAAATTACCTGCTTACAATAACAATTAGTTTTATTGATTTTATTATTGAAAAAATCCCCGCCTTTCAGGCGGGGATTTTTTTTACTCAAAATACTCTTTCATCCTATCAAACCACGATTTAGTTTTTTTGGTTAAATCGGGTTTAAAGTTTAGCGATTCACGTAATTTTTCGAGCGTTTTTTTCTCATCGGCAGTTAGCGTTGTGGGTGTCCACACGTTTACGTTAACTAATAAGTCGCCCTTGGCATAGCTCTGCACATCGGGCAGGCCTTTGCCTTTAAGGCGAAGTACCTTGCCGGCAGGTGTGCCGGGCTCTATCTTTATTTTTGCTTTTCCTTCTAAGGTTGGTACCTCAATGGATGTGCCTAATGCTACATCGGCAAAATTGAGAAACAAATCGTAAATTAAATTTATGGCATCGCGTTTTAAATGCGGATGTTCCTCTTCTTCGATAAGCACCAGTAAATCGCCATTTACACCGCTGCGTGCGCCTGCATTGCCACGCCCGTTAAGGCTCATTTGCATTCCTTCAAGTGCTCCGGCCGGAATGTTTATGGTAATCACTTCTTCGCCTCGCACAATGCCATCGCCAAAACAGGTTTTACATTTGTCGGTAATAGTTTGCCCATCACCACCGCAACTTGGGCAAGTGGTGGTGGTTTGCATTTGGCCTAAAATTGTGTTTTGTATGCGCGTTACTGTTCCGCGCCCGTTACAAGTTTTACAATTGCTGTAAGCCGAACTGTTTCTTGCACCCGTGCCATTGCAACTATCACACGAAATATATTTTTGAACTTTTATTTTCTTTTCTACGCCTTTAGCTATTTCTTCGAGTGTGAGTTTTACTTTTATGCGCAAGTTGCTGCCACGGTTTACACGCCTTCCGCCCTGCCTGTTACCACCACCAAATCCTCCGCCAAAAATATCCCCGAAATTGGAGAATATATCTTCCATGTTCATTCCGCCATAGCCACCGCCATAGCCGCCAGCGCCACCACCCATGTTGCCCATTCCGGCATGTCCGTATTGGTCGTAACGGGCTTTCTTTTGCGGATCGCTAAGTACTTCATAAGCTTCGGCAGCTTCTTTAAATTTTTCTTCGGCCTCTTTATTGCCAGGGTTTTTATCAGGGTGAAATTGTATAGCTTTTTTGCGGTAAGCTTTTTTCAATTCATCGGCCTCAGCCGATTTTGAAACTCCTAATATTTCGTAATAATCTTTTTTACTCATTATGCTCCCACTATTACTTTCGCAAAGCGAATTACTTTGCCGTTTAATAAATACCCTTTCTCAATTACTTCAATTACTTTGCCTTTTAAATCATCGGTAGGTGCCGGAATATTGGTAATTGCCTCGTGCAAATCGGGGTTAAACTCCGTGCCCACGGCTTGCATATCTTCCACTCCATTTGACTTAAGAATACCGGCAAGTTTTTGATAAACGAGTTTCAATCCCTCATTAATCGCTTTTAAATCTGTGGTATTTTCATTGGCTTTATTAGCTCGCTCAAAATCATCGAGCACGGGCAACATGTTTTTGTACACATCTTCGCCTGCTGTTTTAATTAAATCTATGCGCTCTTTTAATGTGCGCTTTTTATAATTCTCGAAGTCAGAATATAACCGGAGGTATTTATCATTAAGTTCGGCTAATATTTGCTCGGCACTTGTATTTTGTTCGGGCGCTTGCTCGTTGTTTTGCTTGTTTTCTTCTACACTTGTTTCTTCCATAAGTTAATGTTTTAAATTCTTGTTACGTGCATTGCAAATATGCTGCCGCTGCATGTTTTCTGATTTTTTGGCAAATATAATTAAACCCTTAATGACAAAGGGGCAGATAAAAAATAATAGAAAGGATGGTTAGCTGCGCTAAGCAACCACACCGTAAACTACATTCTAAACTTGGCGTTTTGATACAGAAACGAACTGCCCGAACCAATACGAAGGCTAATTTCAAAACCACCGCGACCAGAAGTTGCTGCTTTTAGCTGCGATATATTGGTATCGTAGCTGATGCCGATGGTGTATTTATCCATCTCTAACAATAATGAAGGTATAATTGCATCGCGGTTACGATAAAAACAACCCAACGAAATAACGCTGCTTTTAATAATACCTGTGAATTTAGATTCTTCGCGCACTTTGTATTTAATAAATGTGCCCAACGTAATTTCTTTTTGCTTGCCCTGCACAGTTACCAATGCCGATGGAGCTATAGAGTAATGTGAATTTTTTATACCAAACATCATATTGGTATGGAAGGTAATTTTGCGATAAAGGCGTTCATCGGTTCCTAAAAACGAATATTTGGGTTTATTCACGTGCATAACCGAAACGCCAGCGTTAGCAAATCTTTGGTCGTTAGCCGATGCGTATTTGGTATCGTTACCATAGCTCCACATTAGCCCCAAACCAAAATCAGGAACGATTGAACTAAGGTTAGAAAAGGTTTCTCCGGAGTTAATGTTAGGATCGTAAATGCCAACGGAATACTGGCTGTTCCACCTCAACGCATCGGGGCTGATGCTGCGTTGCATTATGCCGCCAATAATTCCGGCAGACAGTGTATTGTTTTCGTTCAATAAATTGTGATAGGCAATGCTGAAGTTAACAGTGTTTGTTTTCAGCGAAGCATCACCTGCTTTATCAGAAAAGAAATTTAACCCAAATGCCAATCCTTTCACTAATTTTTTCTTGTACTGTTCGGTGAGCCGAGCAAGTTTAGTCCACTTTTTTTGGTTTAGCTTCATCTCAAAAACAGCGTTTGCAGTGCGATATGCATTTACCGAACGCCATTGGTCTTTGAAGTTTACAGTAGCTTGCAAATCTTTGTACACCGATGTCATTGCGGGGTTTAATGTTAATGGCGAAAAGTTATATTGCGAAAAATGGATGTCTTGTGCCGCAATATTTCCGGCAATTATCAGCAGTACAAAAACCAGTTTAGATGTGCGCATAATCAATTATTTTTTTAAAACTATCTGATTAAACTAATGTTTCCTTTTTGAGAATATTTTTCTCCGTTAAGCAAAGTGCAGTCCAAGAAATAAACAAACACGGCTGTATTCAGCGGTTTGCCTTTATAAGTTCCGTCCCAGCATTTCGTGTAAGTGTCAGTTACAAAAACCATTTCGCCCAGTCGGTCATAAACTTTTATCACGAAATCTTTAACGCACACATTGGCAGGTACGCAATAAGTGTCGTTAGGAGCTTGGTCGTTAGGCGAAAATGCATTTGGAATTATTTTATTCAAATCGAGTGTTCCGCATGGCAATTCAACTAAAATATCAACACAAGCCGTATCGGTGCAACCGTTATTATCAATAACCACAGCACAATAAGTGGTGTTTTGCAGCGGCATCACAGTTGGGTTAGCACAGTTAGTACAGCTTAATCCAGTAGACGAAATCCAAGAATAAGTTGTTCCACCCGAAGCATTTAGTTGTGTATTATCGCCATAAGTTACTGTAACCGGGCTTGCCGTAGCATTGGCAACCGGTGCCGATACTTGTGACACTGCAATGGCTTGCGTTTGTGTACAACCATTTGCATCGGTAACAGTTACAGTGTAACTGCCCGCAGCAAGTGCAGTAGCGGTTTGTGTTGTTTGCGAACTTGTTGTCCACAAATAAGTGTAAGGGCCTGTTCCGCCCGTAGCGTTAGCGGCTGCTGTTCCGGTATTAGATGAACATGCTGTGGGTGTGGAAGTAGTAAGAATATTTATTGCTGTAGGTTGTGCGATAGTAACCGTTTGCTGCGAAGTACATCCGTTAGCATCGGTAACTAAAACGCTGTAGGTTCCGGCAGGTAAACCTGTAGCGGTAGCGGTTGTTTGTACAGGAGTAGTATTCCACGAATAAGTGAACGGATTATTTCCCGTTGCATTTACTGTGGCATCACCGGTAGTTGCACCATTACAGAGTACATTGGTTTGCCCTTGCAATGTAACTGTGAGTGCTACCGAATAGTTTATTGTTACAGTTGTTGTCTGTGTACAACCATTAGCATCAGTAACTAAAACAGTGTAAGTGTTGGGAGCTAAACCCGTAGCATTGGCGCTGTTTCCACCCGATGGCGACCATTGGTAAGTGTAAGGTCCTGTTCCGCCTGTGGGTGTAACTGTGGCGCTGCCATTATTATTGGCACACGATGTATTGTTGGATGTGGCACTTAAAGATAATGCTGCCGGCTCGGTTATGTTTAGAGTTTGATTCATGGAGCACCCATTTGTATCGGTTACAAAAACAGTATAGCTGCCACTACAAATGCCCGTAACGGACGGAACCGTTTGTCCACCGGGTGCCCATGAATAGGCATATCCGGGGGTTCCGCCTGTGGGTGCTGCGTTGGCAGCGCCTGTGCATTGCCCATTGCAAAGTATATTGGTGCTTGTAGCATTAGGCGCTACTTGCGATGGCTGTGTAACTGCATATGTTCCTGAAGCAGTTTGCCCGTTAGCATCAGTAATAACGCAAGAATAAGTTCCGGCACAAAGACCGGTAATGTTTTGAGTGGTAAAATTACCGGGTGTCCACATATAAGTGTAAGGCGGTGTGCCCGAAGTAGGATTTGCTGTTGCTGTTCCGTTACAAGCATTAAAGCAAAGTGCATTGGTTCCGCTAACAGTGCCGTTTACGGGAGCAATGCACGAAATATTATCTAACAACAAATTAATATAACCCGAGCAAGTAGTGATGTAATACGGTTCGAAAGAAATATAGCACCAGTTAGATGTGGGAGTGAAAGTGATAGTATAGGTTTGCCATGCAGTGTTGGTTATCACGCCCGATGTCCAAAGTAATTGCGTGCGAGCGCAAGCTGCGTTGCCCCCCATATTGCTAATGAGCTGTAACAGTTGCGGGGCTTGCTGTATTGTAAATGGGCGAATGTGCTAAATCAACAGTAAAAGAGTAAGTGGTGTTTGCTACCATGCAAGGGGTTAAAAGTTGAGTCATACCTTCGCTATAGCCATTAGGGCTGCTTCCATCGTGCAAAAACGAAACATAGCTGTTTCCGTTTGATGGTGGTAATGTTATGCCCCATTGGCCCGGCTGAGTATCGGGCGAACCAAAACATGCTTGCCATGGTGCAGGCACTACGTGTGGCTGCGATGGACCTTCAACAGATGGGTTAAGGTAGCAGGTTTGTTGCTGAGAAAATAATGAGTTAAAAAATAGGGTGGGCAAAAAGAGAAGTGGGCAGGTTCTTTTTAGCATTTCGGGGAGTTTTAGTAAAGACTACTAAAACAGCAAAATAGTTGCTTTTAATACAAAAAAAACAACTTAGTATAGCTGGTTATCAATAAACTAGGAATACATGAGGAAGGATGTTATTTAGGCAATTTAAAAACAATTACCGACACCTTTTTATAAGTATTAGTTTGCTTATATCTATTCAAACCAATCTGTACTTTTAATCATAAATAATTTAGTACATTTTCTTCATAAAATTAGTTGATTTTGCTGTAACGCTTTCATTTCGTTGCTATACCGAAAGTAATATACTTCCAACTGTCAGGTGAGATTCTATTCAGAAACATTTTGTCCACCGTTGCAAGCATTTTTCGCTGACTTTCATTTCGTCCGAACGTTGCAGCAACTCCTGTTGTATCGATGTCAACCGAGGAAAACTTTTGCAAAAACATTTTCATTTCATTAAGCGAAACATATCTCCAACTGTCGCCCCAAGACACAAACTGTTTTCTGAACTGTCGGTGTAAGCGAGATGCGATTAGGTTTTCTGCAAATAAAAGCTTGCCGCCTTTCTTCAGCGCTTTGAATGATTCGTCAATTACCCGTTGCTGTTTGTTAATATTGTTGTTGCGGCCGATTCCACCGAGAATTGATTTGAATACGATGATGTCAAAAGCATTTTTGTAAGGAATGTTTGTCGCATCAATGTCCTGATATTTGATTTGCGAAGTCACGCGATATTTTTCGTGTAATGATTTTGCTGTTATCTCGGTTTGTTGAAAGTCAGAGCAAATTACGTGCTTTCCTTTCATTGCTAACCACAAACTCAGTCCGCCTGCTCGTCCGCCAAGTTCTATACAATTGTGAATAGTCGTCCAGTCAATATTCTTGTCCCAAAATTGAAGCGCGGTGTGCCAGGATTTAACGTCCCAATTCACGATGTCATTAATTATATTACTCATCAGTTCGGAGTCGCAAAATTTTTACTGCCAAGGGCTAACAATAAGTGAAGTGCGGATTTACTTGCACTCACTTGTTCGCTTGTACAAAGATAAATGAAACTAATGAAAGGAATTGCAAATGTTTAAGATAAAAACTTATACCGTTGAAAAAAAATATTTGCCACTAAATATGTGCCTCGCATCTTGTTTAGGTGTTAGTGGGAGTGTAACTGAAAAAGGACAAATTAAAGTTATGTTTGTTCGTGCTGAAATAATTGGGACTTGTGGGCAAGTGGGGTATAGATGGAGTAGAAGTGGCGGCATTATACTCAGGAGTTAGCAAAACCGAACTTAAAAGCACAAAAAAGTGTAATTATGCTTTTAATGCTAAGCTAATTGATCAATAATTTTTTCAACCGAAATTCCTTCGGCTTCTGCTTTATAGTTGCGCACAATGCGGTGGCGCAAAACAGATAATGCCACGCTTTTCACATCATCAATATCGGGTGAGTATTTTCCTTTTATGGCTGCATGGCATTTTGCGCCAAGCACCAAATATTGCGATGCGCGCGGGCCCGCGCCCCAGCTTAAATATTTGTTGGCTGCATCGGCTGCCGTTATTGTAGCGGGGCGAGTTTTGCCCACCAGCTTAACTGCATATTCCATCACGTTATCGGTTACAGGAATTTTGCGAACTAAATCTTGAAAGAAAACAATTTCTTCGGCAGATAAGATTTTATTAATCGTTATTTTTTTATCAGATGTGGTGTTTTTTACCACTTGTAGTTCTTCTTCGTATTTCGGATAGTTGAGCCAAATATTAAACATAAACCTGTCGAGCTGTGCTTCGGGTAATGGGTAAGTTCCCTCCTGCTCTATAGGGTTTTGGGTGGCTAATACAAAAAACGGATTTCCTATTTCGTAGCGTTTGCCGGCTGCGGTAACGGCTCGTTCTTGCATAGCTTCTAAAAGTGCGGCTTGTGTTTTGGGTGGTGTTCGGTTTATTTCATCGGCCAAAATAATATTGGCAAACAAAGGGCCTTTTACAAAAACGAACTGCCTGCTTTCGTTTAGTATTTCTGAGCCAATTATATCCGAAGGCATTAAGTCGGGCGTAAATTGTATGCGGTTGAAACTTAATCCAAGTGTATCGGCAATGGTGTTTACAAGTAATGTTTTTGCCAAGCCGGGTACACCCACAAGCAAGCAATGCCCGCGGCTAAAAACGGATATTAAAACAGATTCAATTACTTCGTGCTGACCTACTATTACTTTGCCTATTTCGGCATTTAATTGTTTGTACTTATCTACAAAAGCATTTACCGCCTCCACATCATTTTTAAATTGCATAATTATTTTTTCGTTAAAATTTGTACAAAACCGGTTAAGGTTCTCTTCTTAATGCCTGCAAGGCGTATTTCGTTTACTACGCACACATAGTAGTAAACTCCATCAGAGCATAATTGTTTGCTCAGCTTGTGCTTGCCATCCCAAAGTATATCGGCATTGGTGGTTTCAAAAACTACTTCGCCCCAGCGATTGTAAATTTGCAAATCAATGTCTTTTACATATTTATAAGGAAGCGGAATAAAATAATCGTTTTGTCCATCGCCATTAGGTGTAAACACATTCGGCAGCTCGTACTCAGGGCAATTATCTACACACACTATGTTGCTCGGCTGGCTTTCGTTGCCAAATGAATCTACGGCAGTTACGTAATAGCAGCCGGCTATTGAATTATCAAGCGTATCATCAAGGAAACTATTATTAGTGGCGCCTTGTATAGTAATCAGTAACTGGTAATCGCCATCTTGCGTGGATGTGTAATACACATTGTAACTTACCACGTCATCTGCACAGCTAAGGTTTGGGTTAGTCCAAATAAGGTTATTGCTCTCGGTATTGCAATTGCTGTTAATGGTTAATTGTGGCGGGCAAGGTGCTGTTAAATCTTGAGGTACTCCGCATTTTTCTTCGCTCCAGTTTATCAGCGGGCGCTGCAATGTTACATCGCTGTATTGGCCATACGCTTTTATTTTATAACAATACTGGCGACCGTTTACCAAGTTACTGTCTTTGTAAGTTTTTACAGTAGTAGTTGCTATTGAATCCCATAGGCTTTGCGTATTAAAGCGATAAACATCGTATCGGTAGTTGCTCCAAGGTACATCAAAGTTCCAGGTAAGCGTTAGTGCATTGTCGCTTGGTGCAAGATTTAGATAAACCGATGATGCTTCGGAAGCTAAGCAAAGTGTGTCTTGCCCATTATTAGCCACAAGCTGTATGCTGTAAACATGAGCTGTGTCGGCTGTATTAATGTTGCTATCAGTATAACTATTGATTGTGAGGGTGCTGTAAGTGGGCGCACTAATGGTAGTTAATAGTTGGTTAGCTCCAGTATAACCTATTTTTTTACGGATGATGTATTGATACGGTCCCGGATTGGCAATGGTATCTAAGTTACCCGCAGTGGCTAAGGGTTTTTGCCATTTCACTTCAATGCTGCCCGTGGCAGTATTTGTAGTAAGCACATCGGCATGGGTTATAATTGGAACATCATAAACCAAGTTTTGGCAAAGTTTTGCAGATGATTTACTTTCGGCACCATCGGCATAAAAAGCTATTACACGATAGGCGTAGTTTTTTCCGTGCGATAAATTTACATCGGTAAAATTAGTGCTGCCCACGCCTGTTACAGTGCCTATTAATGTATAGCCCGTGTAACCGGGAACACCCGTTTCGCAATAGCTTGGTTGCCATGTATCACAACTATCTAACCTATAAATGCGGTATCCCAAGCAAATATTACTTGAAGGATTGCAAGTTGTTTGCCGCCAATAAATTCGGATACTGGAACAGACGGGGACCAAAGAATCTATAATTGGCGCAGGGGCAATAACTCGAATTAGAATTGTTTCTAAATCAACCAATGGGTTCTGTAAATCATTATCCTGAGCTCTAAAAACCGCAATATATGGTTGGTTACGTATTAAATTGCAATTAGTATTCCAGCAAAATTGTGCTGAGTCAATTGGCGGCTGTGGCTGCACTTGGTAAGGTGTGAAAGCGGCTGCCGGGTTAGTACTGAATGGAGAACCCAAAGCAGATAGGGTAATTAAATCGTTATCAATATCATCGGCAAAAACATCGAAACATAAAGTATCGCCTGCAATTACACAAGTATCGTTTAGGTTTGCAATATCGGGCGGATTATTAGGGCATGGCTCTACATCCACTTGCAAATCGCGCTCAACAAAACCTATTAAATACCACTGCCCGTTATACTTGCGGTACTCTTTAATGTAAATGGCAAAGTTGTAGGATTGTGGATAGAGGTTGTAAGGAGGGTTAGGTGCGGGTTGTGGTGTGCACCAAACTAAATCTCCGGTAATAGGATTTACTGTTACATTATTAGGATAATACCAAGGCGCTGATGAACTGAATTGCTGAACAGGCGATCCGCATGTGCCAAGGCACAAGCCAAGTTCAAAAGCTAAGCTATCGCCATCCTTATCAAAAGCTGCAGGATTGTGGTAAAAGCACTTGTATAAACAAGCATTATCAATAGGAGGGTAATTTAATGTTGGTGAATTATTCTCACCTAAAAACGGGTTAATGAATAAATAGGACTCAATAAAAAACGGTGTGTTAACCGAATTAGGAATATTTACTACTCCTGCGTTTCTGTTTGGGTCGTACATCCACATGCGGTATTGACCAGGTCCGGGAAAAACATAATCAACTGCCGACCAGTAAACATTTTTTCTGATATCGGGTGCAACGGAATCGCCTCCTCTTATTGGCGCATTACATCGTGTTAAATCAATAGGGCCGTTTACACGAAAAACCTCGATACTGTCAAACGGGCTGCAACTTAAAGTGCTTCCAAAATTCACTACTAACGAACATCTGTCAGCAGGCGAATTGATGCGTGTGTAAGTGGTAACAATAATTTTATAGCGATTGGGAATACCCGTCCACTCGTACGTAATTTCACCTGCACGGTTATGTGTAGCATACGTGCTAGCATAAAATGCTAAAGAAAACAAGATTGAAAAAAGTAGTTTTTTAATCATCATCAAACAACACATTAAATGTAAATAAAAAAACCGAATTATTAGTTAAGAGTTTTAAACCAGTTATGCTTAAATTTTATGTTCTTATACTCATCGGCAATTTTAACATATATGGTGGGCAGTTTTTTATTAATCCAAGCGTCAATAATTTTTTGTTGCTTATCGGCAATTGCATCGTTTTGCACACGCACATAATCGTCAATTAAATTTTGTTTGTGTGGCGCTGTGCGAGCATAAATGTATAGAATACGGTAAGCTTGTTTTGCTTCTCGCGTCATCACTAAAACTGGCGGAGATATGTCACCTACTTTTAGTTTTTCTATCGTGAGAGTTAACGATGGGTCAACTTGGCTAAGTTCGTCTAATTCAAAATGGGTATCGCCTGTGTTAGGGTTTACAATTTTACCTCCACTTACTTTCGATTCTTCCTCATCAGAAAAACGCGATGCTGCTTCTGAAAATTTAATTGAATCTTTTAAAATAAGCGAAGAAATACTGTCTAAAAACAATTTAGCTTTCACCATATCTTCTGATGAGGTGGGAATGGTAATTAAGATGTGCATTAAATCAACCACTTCGCCTTTTCGCGCAAGCACTTTCATGACGTGGTATCCATAGCTTGTTTCAAAAACGGGAGATATCTCGCCCGGCTTCATCGAGAAAGAGTATTGATCAAATTCGGCAACGAACTGGCCTCTGGCAATGTTTGTGTATTTGGTGGGTGCGCCATTTTTTCCGTTCGAGCCGGGGTCTTCGCTGTAAGCTTTTACCAAGTACTCAAAGTCTTCGCCTTTTAAAATTCTGTCGCGTAAGTCGGTAATTTTTTCTTTAGCAAATTTTCTGAGTTCCGGGTTTTCTTTTGGCTTACGCACAATTTCGCCAATTTCAATTTCGGCATTAATAAGCGGAATGCTATCCGGATTTAAACTCAAATAATAATTGCGCACATCATTTGGCGATACTTCAATATTGCCGGTAATTTTTTGCTGCATTTTTTGGGTGAGCAGCAAATCGTACATGTCGTCTCTAAAGTCTTCTTTAAACTGATCTACTGTTTTACCGTAAAAGCGCTCGAAATCTTCTACCGAGCCAAACTGCTGAATGTAGTACCTGAAATTACGCTCCATCTTATCGTCAACCTCTGCTTCTGTAACATCCAGGCTATCGAGCTTTGCTTGTTCAAGCAGTAGTTTGCGATATAGTAAATCTTCTATGATTTGGTTTTTAACTTCGGGCGTAATTGTTTCGCCCTGCATTTTTATTTGCAACAGTTGTGATTGTATATCCGATTCTAAAATTACGCTTGTGCCCACCACTGCCACAATTTTATCAAGCACTTGTTTTTGAGCCGATGCACTAAAAAATAGCAGGAGCAAAAAACAGAGACTTGTATTTATTCTCTTCTTCATTTAATTTAATATTTCAATTTTCTTTTTTTCTATCGCTTCGTTATACACATCTTCTTTCATTTTTTCTATCAATTGTAGTTTTCGTTTATTGATGATGATGCTTCTGATGTTTTCTTTCTCGAATGATAACGGAGAAATACTGTTCTTTATTTTAAATCCTTTAATATTTACTAAATAATTATTTACGGAGTCTTGCAACTCAATGTATCTGTTATTTTGTAAAAATAGCTCTTTATCGTACATTTTAATGGGTATTTCTTTCAACAAGTCATCAAACAAAAGCCATGAATTATTATCAATAAAATAATTTTCGGCAAATTGCAGGCAATAGCTTTTAAGTTGTGTAATGTCTTTTTCGTTTTCTGACTTATACCATTGTTTTACTTTATCCAGTTTGGGTGCATTTTTTTTCACTCGCACATAAGTAACCTTCACAATGTTGTCTTTTAATTCAAAATCGGGCTGATGCTCGTTATAGTACTGGTCAATTTCTTGCGGACTTACGGTGGTATCTAATTTTTGGCTTATCAATTCCTCCTCGTAAGCATAAGTGATTAACGATTTTTTGTAATCATCCAATTTCTTTTTAATGTCTTTTTGTATATCGCCTAAATTTTCTTGGGCTTTTATAAGAATAAGCGTTTCTTTTATCCAATTGTCAATGTAACGCTTGGTCATTTCGGCACTATCGGCAGCCGGAGTGCCATCGGGCACCAAATCTTGCAACTCATCTTTGTATAAAAAAACGCTGCCAACTCGCACAAGCGGTATTCTGTTTTTATCTTCTTGTGTTTTGCTATCGCATGCTGCCACAGAGAATACCAATAAAAAACAAAACTGCCTGCAAAATAATAACGAATTAATATTGCGCAGGCAGTTCATAAAAATTAGCTGCTAAAAAAATTACTTAACTAATTTTAAAACATCTTGGTCTATTTTCACAGCATATTTCTTTTTCAAATCTTCTATCCACATTTTATCTAAATACTGTTGGTAATCGGCAGTAACTAATCCTTTTGCTTCGTTTAATGTTTTAGGTGTTTGCGGTGTTATTTTAAGCACATGGGCAAAAACCACTTTGCCGTTTTCTGTTTTGTTTGGTGATAAGCCCGGTGTCCACGATGCATCCACCATCGCATTATCGCCTTTGTTGTAAAGTTTGTTTTCAACAGTTACGCTAATTTGACCTTTCACATTAAGTGCATCTAATATTTCTTTATCGGTTTTATTTTTCGCAATCATCTTACGCACTTTTTCTGCCGTTTTAACATCGGCACAGGTGTATATTTTCACATCGGCACGCTCGTCCCAAAGCCATTTGGTTTTATTTTTTTCGTAATATTCTTTTAATCCGGTGGTATCTTTCACTGCTTTCGACCACACTTTTTTATCTGTCAATTCAAACAATAAAATTCCATCGCGGTACTCATCCATCAGTGCTTTAAACTTTGGATATTTCACATCTAAGCGACTTTCTTCATAGGCAACCACTGTTTCTTCTACCCACACTTTATACATGCTGTTCAGTAAAACCGCAAAATCCACTTTGGCGCGAGGCGCTTGGTGCGACTCAATATATTTTGCAAAATCTGTTTGCGTATATTTTTTGTCGCCAAGTGAGAATATTTCTTTAGTGAATTTGCTTGCTTTGATAGCCTGCCATTTGCCCATAAAAATTGCAGTGTCCAATGCACCTTTTAATTCATCGCGCATTTTGGTGTTTTCTTTAAAGTTGTATTCTTTCTTTATTTTTGCAATTAGCGATGTGCGACTCATGTTCGAACGCATATCTTTTGCAATTTTGTTTTTCAATTCGCCTTTCATATCGTTATAAGGCGCAAGCGATTTAGAACTTACACGCTTAACAATATGCCATCCGAAACGAGTTTTAATGGGTGCAGAAAAATCACCATCCTTTTTTAAAGCAAATGCAGCATCTTTAAATTCGGGAGGGAAATTAGATGAGCGACCCATCAATTGAAGAACACCTCCTTTTTTTGATGAACCTGGGTCTTCAGAAAATTTAGCACACAACGTGTCGAACGGAACACCTTTTTTCAACTGATTGTAAATATCTTCCATTTTTTTCACCGCTGCAGTTGAATCGGCAGCGCTCATGCCTTTATTAAATTTTATCATAATGTGGGCTGTAAGTAAATCTACGTGCTCCACTTTTTCGGTTACTTTAATAATGTGGTAACCAAATTGGGTGCGAACCGGCATTGATAAATCGCCAATTTTTAAATTATAAGCAGCCGACTCAAACGGATAAACAAAACCAATTAGCGCGGTAAAATAACCTAAGTCGCCACCGTTTGTTCTGCCGTAAGTATCGTCAGTGGTTACGTTGGCAACTTTGCCAAAATCTTCGCCTTTCAATATTCTGTCTCTTATTTTTAGTGCTTTATTGTAAGCTATCAATGTATCTTTTGGCAATGCATCGGCATCGCATTTCACTAAAATATGATAGGCTCGCACATCCCATTTCATTCTATCATACGATTCCATTAATAGTTTATCGTTTATAACAGTATCTGTTAAATAGGGTTGCGACAATTGTTTACGATAACCCATCAACTCGTTTCTAAATGCAGCAGATGTATCTAAGCCTATGTCTTTTGCCTCTTTTACTTTCAATCTAAAATTGGTGTATAAATCCAAATACTCTTGCAACGACTTTGGGTCGTTGGTTTTGTTGGTATTGTTTTTATAATACACGTTTTCAAACTCGTTAAGCGTTACTTTATCACCGCCCACGGTCATTAATACTTTGTTTCCATTGTCCTGTGCATTTGTTAAGGATAATCCGCCTAAAACAGCAAATGCCGAAAGTAAAATGTAATTTTTCATATTGTTCTTGTTATTTTTTTAAGGATAGCAAATGTAGTATATTCTTTTTAACCAAAAAGTATGAAAATGAGCCCGAATTAATATCCGAACTATACTTAACTATCGGCACTATCAGTTATTATGTTTTATATTATCTTCGCCAAGTTTTTATGAGCGAGAAAAATAATTCTGTATACAAAAATAGTATTGGCAAGAAAAATGCCAACAGCGATGACGTAATTGCCAATTTAACTGCGCTTTTAACGCTGCCGCAAAACAAAGAATTTAAGCACGATACCCTTAAAGAACTTAAAGGAGCAAAAGGCCGCGAATTGCTGATAGAAGCTATAGAGTACAGTACCGACAACAATACAAAACGTGTGCTTTTCACTGCCTGCTGGGAAAGCGGAAACGACTTTAGTGCCTACCTTCCCTTTTTTGTATCACACATTCCTTTTTCAGATTTAGAAACCACACTTGATATTTATAACGTAATTGAAGAAATGCAAGGCCCATTTGAAGCCAAATTAATTAATGAGTGTATTGCCACGCTTATGCAACACAACACTACTAATGACGATGCAAAGAAAGCCATTGTATCCGATGTAATAAATCACCTCAACATTCATTTATGAAATGTGCATGATTCAAAAGTCGCAATCCTAAATCAATATCATGGACATTCCATCTGACAGTAAAACTTATAAAAACATACAGATGAAAATAGCGTTGCGCTTATTTTTACTTACTCTCATTATATTTTCAAGTACAGATAGTTTTGCATCAGGCCCACGAAAAGATTTGCGCAAAGCACGCAGGTATTTTAACAGCAGCAAATACATAAAAGCAAAAGATAAATATTTAGCATTGCTAAAAACCGATTCGCTAAACCGTATTTACAACTACGAATTGGCACTCACCTACTTTAATATGGATAACATTAAAGTGCAAGCTGTTCCATTTTTTGAGCGCTCATTGCAAAATGCCAATGGCAACATTATAGGCGAAGCATATTTCTTTTTAGGAATTTGTTACCACTTGCAAGCTAAATACGCAGATGCCATCAGCTCGTTTGAGAAATACAAAAACGAAGTAAACACCAATGGCACTTATGTGGATGAAAAAGAACAAACCGAAATTTTAACCGAAGTTAACCGCAGAATTGAAATGTGTAACAATGCAATTGCATTAACCAAAACTCCTTTGCGAAAATTTGAAATAAATAATAAAATACAATACCTAAATGTAGTTGATTTAGATAGCAACGTAAACTCATTGCAAGACGATTACAGTGGCATTATTCTCCCCACCGATTCGATGCTTATTTTCACATCACGAAGAGTGGGCAGTTCGCTAAACAAAACCGACTGGTACGATGAAAAATTTAAAGAAGACGTATATTACTCTGTAATACGTAACGATGGGTGGGAACCTGCTCAGCGCATGAACGAACTTATTAATACCAACGACCACGAAGCGGTGAATTTTATATCTGCCGATGGCAAAAAAGTTTATATCTATCGTGGCAAAGACTTAGGCACCATTTACACCACTACTTTTGAAAACAACGCATGGACAAAACCATTGAAGCTCGATAAGTCAGACAAAATAAATGTCGGCTCGTGGGAAACATCAACTTACATTACCGATGGCGATAAAAAAATATATTTTGTAAGCAACAGAAAAGGTGGCTTTGGTGGGCGCGATATTTATGTTTCAACTAAAACTGCTGATGGTTCGTGGGGCGACCCTGAAAACTTAGGGCCAAGTGTAAACACGGCCTACGATGAAGATGCGCCATTTTTAAGCCAAGATGGGCAATTGCTTTATTTCTCATCTACAGGCCACAATAGCATGGGCGGTTTTGATATTTTTAAATCAAAACTCACTGATAATAAATGGGCTGCACCACAAAACATGGGCTATCCTATTAATAGTGAAGGCGATGATATTTATTTCATCATCAATTTTAAAAACGACAAATGTTTTTACTCTTCATCGCGCAATCGTAAAAACAATTATTCCGATTTAGATATTTATGAAATAAACTACAACTGCAAAAACTTGCCGTTAACAATTGTTAAAGGAATCTGTAACGATACCACACTGCGAATACAAGTAACTAACCCACTTGGCAAAAGCAAAGTGCTTATCACATCACCTAAGGCCGATGGCTCTTATGCACTAGAATTATCGCCCGAAACTGCTTACAACTTTAAATTTGTTTTAGATAAAAACACAAGTTTTGATACCACCGTTTTCATCCCTAAGCAATGCGATGCTTACGATTTGTTTCAGAAAATTAGTCTTACTAAAACTACCGATGCCAATACCGGAAAAACTACTGCCGGCATGTATGTGCAAAATGCATTTTATGATATTGCCGCTCTTACTTCTGGCACCGAAGGTAAAGACCAACTTAATATTTATAGTAACTACCTCACCACACCCGAAAGTAAAACACAAGACAATTATTCCGAACTCAAAAAAGATTTTGTACTCACCTCTTCTACTGATGTAATTCCCAAAACAGTTTTCTTTAAAAATGTACTTTTCGATTTTGATAAGTCCGCCATCCGCACTGTTCACAAGCACGAACTCGATTCGCTTGCCGACTACATGAGCAAAAAACCTAACATTAAAATTGAATTAGGCGGCCACACCGATTCAAAAGGAAGCGGAAACTACAACCAACTACTATCCGAAAAACGCTCGGCTGCCGTTAAAAATTATTTAATTAAAAAAGGCGTGAACGAAAACCGTATCAGCATTCAATACTTTGGCGAAACCAAACCTTTTGTGCCAAACACCAACATAACCAACCGCCAGCTTAACCGCAGGGTTGAGATTTTGATAGTGAAGTAACTTTCAATCCTATAAACTTAACGCACCCTGAGCGCAGTCGAAGGGTGCAAATAATAATTACGTTTACTGTATTACTATCTTTTGCGAATACACTTTATCTCCCTCCGTTAATTGCAGGTGATAAATCCCTTTTGCGAAACTACTCATATCTATTCGCTTAGTTGCCTCGCCTTGGGAGAGGTTTAGGGAGAGGCAACAATTACCCAACACATCATAAACCACCACCGTTGCCTTTGCATCTGTTTCTTTTTGCAATGTGAAAATACCGGTGCTTGGGTTGGGAAATAAACTAAAATGCAACTTCTCTGCATTAGTTTCATTTATACTTGTTGAGTTGCCACACGTATCAACTATATTACCTGCCCATTTGGCTATATAGTTAATAGTATCGTTCCCAATCAATGTAAATCCTCCACCTACATACATTTCTCCGTTTAAAAAAGCAATATCAGTTGCTGCCGA
>JAGVMA010000066.1 GCA_020054095.1 Bacteroidia bacterium
GAGCAATCGTTCATTCTTTTTTGTGTCGTACTTTTTACATACTTCAAATACACAAAATGCAAGTAAATTCAATTAAAATTAGAGTTGTTAAGGATTAACGAAATAGTTAAAACTCAAGTAAAAAACGAAATAGGATTGAAAATGGCTATGCTAAAGAAAAGTGCAATTACTTTAGTGTGGTAAGTAAGTAAACTTACTTATCGTTTTTTATACAACACCAAATTAGATTCGCCTTTGTGCCATTTATAGCCAATACCAAAGCCAAGTGGTTTAGGCTCACTGGCAGGCAATTTATACAAGCTGTCTAAATCTTTTTGTCCGCAACCTTTAAACAAACCTATTACACCTGTGTAAACTCCATAATAAGTATGGGAGTAGTTAGTAAAATACTTGTGCGGAATACCCGAGTCATCTTGCAGCACTACATCGCTTTTATTTATCACTAAATCGCGGATGACAGAAAAATATTTATCGTGCATGAGATACGATGCCGATTTTAAATAAGTGCTGTGCTTGGGAAGCTTATCTAAAAAAACATAAAATGGTTTTATTGTTCCATCTATTCCACCGTTTGATAAATCGCACGAAAAGTAAAACACGCGCGATAAAAAATTAGTATCGGCATTGCAATACGTAATTTCTACTCCGGGCATTTTATAATTCTTCTCACTTTCATTGGCAGCTATTGTTCCGTTAGTATCAATATGTATTGGTTTCACATCCAGCACTCGGTTTCCGGTTCTTGCCAAAAAAATCATCATGAGTTGTGTGGTACCGTTCACTTGCTCATTTCTTAAATCGGCTTTCATGGCTACTGTTCTAAAAAAGCTAAAATTAAGAATGGCATACAGCGAGTTGTTCACCGTTCTGAAATATTTTGAAAGCGTGTCTTGTTCTGTTCCGTTAACAAATGGTGCAGTGCCCACTGGTTCAAGCCCAACCATCACAGTAGTATCTGCATTTGCAAAAAAACAATTGGCGTGCAGCACATCGGGCCCCGAAAATGGATAAAACAAATTCAATCCTTTTTTATTGATGGTTCCCAGTTCTTCTGCACTCCATTTTCGCAGCACTTGTATGCGTGTCGAATCAAACTCGTGCCACTTTTTTTCGGCATTGGTTGCGTATTGTTTCCAGTCGGTATTTTTTAGCAGCGTACTGTCTAAGGCACAATTTGTTTCAGCGCTCATTCCGGCTATGTACCTTGCCACATCATTAAAAATTCGGTTGTAGTTTTTTATATCTACCTGCTTAGGTAAAGTATCAATGATAAGGGTGTCTTTTTTTACACTATCGTTATTGTTTTTTTTGGGTGCATTATCAGTTCCGCTGCCACAAGCGGTTAACAAAATCAATGAAATTGTAAATCCAATTAATTGTAATCCATTCTTAATCATAACTGTGCTGCTCTTTTCTTTAAAAGGTATTTGTCAATTACATAAAAAATCAAACCTGCCAATGCTGTTCCGAGGCCCCATAGCGATTCGGCTGTTTTGTTGGTGAAACCATAATACAAAAGGTATCCGCAAATAAATAAAAACAAAAGTGGAACAATAGGATAGCCGAATGTTTTATATGGCCTGCTTAAATTTGGTTCTCTTATTCGCATGATGAACAAACCAAGTACGGTTAAAAAAGTAAACAAGCTAAGCGAAAAAGAAATATAGGTAATTACATTACTGAACGAGGCAGTGAAAATAAAAATTAAACTCACCAAGCTTTGCAGCACTATTGCCATAGCCGGAATTTCTTTACTGTTTTTTTTGCCCATTATTTTAAAAATACTGTAGTCTTCGCCCATCATTTGCAACACGCGCGGGCCTGCTATAACCATTGCACTTATGGTTGATAGCAACAGCACGGCAATTATGCCACTCATTATAACGCCACCCGTTGTGCCAAATATATTTGACGCTGCAACGCCTGCAATATCTACCACTGGGCCATTGGCAGTGCTCATTTGTGCAATGGGCGTGGTGTACATAAAAATAAAATTAAGCCCGATGTAAAGCGCCATTACCAGTGCAGTGCCGCGCAAAAGTGCTTTTGGCAAATTACGTTGCGCATCTTTTAATTCCGATGCAATATAGCCTGCAGCATTCCATCCGGAATAAGCAAGTGTTACAAAGAAAAACGAAATAGCAAACGAAGAGCTTGTAATTTCTGTCCACGCTTGTTCGGATGGTGTAAATGAAAAATCGCCTTTGCCGCCTGCCATAAAACCACAAAAAATAATGGCAATTATCATCGCCACTTTCACGGTAGTAGATATGTCTTGAAAAATACTTCCCAGCTTTACGCTTGTGGCATGCACCACCGAAATGCCAATTACAGTGGCTGCTGCTGCATACTTAGCATCAAGTGCCGGAAAAACATTGTTTAAATATTCGCCCAGTGCAATGGCTGCTGCGGCTACGGGTGCAGCAAAACCTACCGTTGCCGATACCCAGCCGGAAACAAAACCTATAGATGGGTGATATATTTTTGTCAAGTAATGATATTCGCCACCTGAGCGCGGAAACATTGCGCCTATTTCGCCATAACAAAGTGCACCGCACAATGCTGCAATGCCGCCCACAAACCACAAAAAGAGAATAGAAAACCCACTGTGCAATCCCATTGCCTGAAATCCTAAGCTGGTAAAAACTCCGGTGCCAATCATATTTGCAATTACAATAGAAGTGGCTGTGTAAAGTGTTATTCTGCTGTGCTGCATACCTTAAAAAGGGACGCAAACATACAGCAAAATAGCTACTGATAATAGGTTAAAGCCAATTATTTTTTAAGCTTGTTCTTAAATACTTTTTTAAATTTCTCAACCTTTGGCTGCACTACAAATTGGCAATAAGGCTGCTCACCATTTTCGTTGAAATAGTTTTGGTGATAATCTTCGGCCTTATAAAATACTGAGAAAGCACTAATCTCGGTAACCACCGGTTTATCGTAAGCACCTTCCTTATTCAAGTCGGCTTTGTATTTTTCGGCTAATTGCTTTTGCGCATCGTTATGGTAATATATTACCGAGCGATACTGTGTGCCAATGTCATTGCCTTGGCGGTTAAGTTGAGTAGGGTCGTGGGTTTGCCAAAATGCAGCAAGCATTTCATCATAAGTAATTATGCTTGGATCAAAAACTATTTGGCACACTTCGGCATGGCCCGTGGTACCATTGCACACTTCTTTATACGATGGGTTTTTTACAGCCCCACCCGAATAACCCGAAGCAACAGAAATTACACCATTAAGCATTTGGAACTGCGCTTCCACACACCAAAAACAGCCGGCACCAAATGTGGCAGTATCGTATTTAGTTCTATCGCTTGTGTTTATTTCAGGCATAGTTGGGTTTGTTTTTTTGGTTTCGATTTGTGTTTGTGTGCAAGCAATGGTAACTAAAATAACTGTCGCTGCAGCTGCTAAAACTTTAAATGAAGTTTTCATCTGTATATAATTTTTAGGTTTCTGCTTGTCAGATGGGATACGCCATATATTCATATCGGTATAAATGACGGAGGTACATGACTATTTCATTTTTATAATTTTAAAGATATACGGAACTGAAATTAGGAATGGTTTTTCTATCTTCTGTTAACAAATGTTAAAACATATAACCATACTTCTGCCGCTTAAATCCTTTGTTGGAACCGTAGCGTTTGTATTTTTCTAAGTTGCTGCTGAACACAATTGTTATTTCGTGTGTATTGCTGTGAAACAATTTTAGCTGGCTTGTGCCAATATCGTAAGTGTAGCCAATTTGCAGTTGGTCTTTAAAAGTATAGCCGCAACCAACTCCTATTGCATCTTTCCTGCGGATGGAACCGCTAAGAAAAAATGCTTGTTTATAGTGCAAGCGCAAGTTATATTCTATTTGTAGCGGTGCCGATTCTACCAAATTGGCAAGTATCGTGTTTTCCCAAATAAACATTCGGTTCATATCCCAATTATAACCTACACTCACAAATGTGTGCGGCACATTTTTTAGGGTGCCTCGCGAAATACTATCAGCAGCAGGGTCGTGGAACTTGCCTTTGCCCCCTACTAAATCAAGTGCACTAAATCCAAAGTGAAATCGATCGTTATAAAGTAAAAGCCCGGCACCCATATCAAACGAATTATCTTTCAGCATCATGCCTTGTTGTATCACTTGATCGTAGCCGCTAAAAAAATTAAGTTTTGAATAATCTATTCGGTAGTTAATCAAGTTAGCCGATAAGCCCATTGATAATTCAATATCCGGATAGCGAATGTGAAATGCGTATGAAAAAGAATAATAGTTGCGCGATGTAACCGATAAATTATCGCGCATAAATCCCAAACCAAAACCCATCAATCCTTTAAAAAGGCGCGAGTTTACCTGCAAGTTTTGCGTAGTGGGCGCATTATCAAAATTAACCCATTGCTTGCGGTAATTTGCTCTCACATCAAGCAAGCGTTTGGTGCCTGTAACGGCAGGGTTTAGTGCTATTGAAAATGCTTTGTATTGTGAGTAATAAGGTAATTGTTGGGCTACTGTAATAAACGTGCAGGCAAAAAAACAAAATATGGTCAATTTATTTCTCATCTTACAATGGTTACCGAACCATATCTCAGTGCTTTGCCTGTTCCTGTATCAATTATATAATAGTATGTTCCTGCCGGAACTTCTTCGCCTTGTGAGCGGCCACTCCAATTATTAATATAGGGCTTGGCGCGATAAACTTCTCTGCCATAGCGATTGTAAATGAACAATGAGTTTTCGGGAAACTTTTCAATGTTGCCTATAATCCAAAAATCGTTATCGCCATCGGCATTAGGCGAAAATGCGTTGTAGGTGAACAGCGAGTCGGTTTCAATTACTGTTATCACCACATTATCAAAACCAACGCAACCATTGGCATCAAACCCGGCCACATAATAGGTTGTAGTAGTATTAGGGAATGCAGATGGATTGGAAACATTGTTAGAAGACAAACCGCTATTAGGCCACCAAACATAGCTAACGCCTCCTGTGCCTTGCAATTGAGTTGACTGCCCGGTGTAAATGGTAACATCGTTTCCGGCACTAATTGTAGGCGGCTCGTTAACGGAAATCACTATTATATCTGTTTTTACTCTGTTAGAATCATCGCGAACAACTACCGTGTATTGTGTAGTGGCTGTTGGTTGCGCAAAAGGATTGGCTGCATTGGCATTGTTTAATCCTTGTGTGGGAGTCCATGTATAAGTATAGGGCTGATCGCCACCCGTTGCAGTGGGCGAGCCGCCCAAATAAGCTGTATCGCCAAGGCATATTGAATAATCGGTACCGGCATTAACGATGAATTGGCTATAGCCGATACTTGTGCTAAAAAGTAGTGCTACTGAAAATATGGTTTTCCAATTCATTTCACAAATTTAGCTGAAAAGCATTTTAAAACATAATTATTATTGATTTATATTAGATATCGAAATCAGTTAAGTCCGTATTGGTCGGCCAGAAAAACCATCATTGTCATCACGGCTGCACCTAATTTTAACTCTCGTTCATTTACTGCTTCAAACACATCGGCATCGGTATGGTGAAGAGAAAAATAGCGCTGCGAATCGGGTAGAAGGCCTAAAAGTGCTGCGCCAAGTTTATTTAAATCTTCAATATCTGCTCCGCCACCATTATTATCAAAATCATAAACGCCATAGGGCATGAATAATTTAGCCCACTGTTTTATTTTATTTTTTTGTTGTTCTGTAGCTGTTGACGAAAATCCTCTGGGCGAAAAACCACCCGCATCCGATTCAATTGCCAAAATATGTTTTTCGTTTTTTGACTTAGCTGTTTCAAAATATATTTCACCGCCACGACCTGCACTTTCTTCGTTCATGAACATTACCACACGCAACGTGCGTTTCAGTTTTATACCCAACGATTTTATGGTGCGTAGCACTTCTATGCTTTGTACGCAACCTGCGCCATCATCGTGTGCTCCCTCTCCAATGTCCCAAGAATCTAAGTGGCCGCCCACTGTTATGTATTCTTTCGGAAATTCAGTTCCTTTTATTTCGCCTATCACGTTATATGATTTTACATCGGGCAATGTTTTACATTCTAATTGCAAATAAAACGTGCTTATAATTTTTAGATTTAATTTTTGGCTCAGCACATCGGCACCAACAGTAGAAATAGCAACACAAGGTATTTGCGGAAGCGAATCGTTGTATTTCATAACGCCCGTGTGCGGAAAATCATCGTAAGATGAACCCACGCTACGAACAATAGATGCAATGGCTCCATATCGCGCAGCTTCGCTTGGCCCCATGTAGCGGTATTTTACACCTTCGCCATACGATTTAAATGTTTCCACATTGGTTTGATTAAAGGGATGATTGTAAAAAACCATTTTGCCTTTCAGCAATCCGTCTTTTCCTAATTTTTTTAATTCATCAAAATCTTTTACTTCCACCACTTGGCCTTTTATGCCGCCATTAGGTGTGCCCACTGAACCACCAAGTGCAGTAATTTTTAAAACTGTTTCGGTATTGCCGGTGGTAATTTTTGCAATTTCGTTTTTACCACGCACCCATTGCGGAACCATACATTCTTGCAAATAAACAGTATCAGCACCGGCATCTTTTAAAAGTTTAAATGTGTAGTCAACGGCTTTTTGAGCATTTTCTGAGCCGCTTATTCTATTGCCTATTTTTTTGCACAGGTATTCTAAGTTTTTATAACACTCACCTTTGAGCATTACATTATCAGAAATTTTTTTGAGCATAATGCTATCGGCATTTTGTGCAATCACTAATTGGCTGCAAGCCAAAAAGAAAATAAATGTGATCTTTTTTATCATGGCGCTAATATAATTAAATGCTAAACCAATAAATTAATTTTACGACCAATGCTTTGTTTTTCTTAGTAAAATCTGTTGAGGCATAATTATCGGTGTACACAATGTATAAATCCGACATGGGTTTAAAGCGCCATTGCAAGCGGCTATTAATATTGAAATTATTTGCCTGTGTATTGTATTGAGCAAATGTGGTGAAGAATAAGTTTTTAGAAAACAGCAATTCTACTTTCGTTCTTATAAGTGTAATGGAAGCATTAGGCAATGGACTTGGCATGTAAATTTCATCGCGCGATGCTGACAATGTAAACACGCCCCATGGTTGTGTGCGGTAACTAAAGTCAACGCTGTAAGTTATTTTATTGCCCGTAAAATATTCGCCATAATTTATTTTTGCTGTGCCAAAAAATTTTCTCCGTTCATTCATCTTATAAGCAATTTCGGCATTGGTGTATTTATAAGTTGCAGCGGGTAAAGTATCGTCATTACCGTAAAATGAAACATCGGTGAGTTGTGTAAGTTTTACTGCATGGTTGTAAACATAAAAATCAAGTTGATCGGTATTCAAAAATTTTATCTGATACTGGTAAGTTAAAAGCAATTCGTTGTTTTTAAAATTATCGTCTAAATAATGACTGTATGCAATCATGGGTCCGTGCTTGTTTACAGCACTGTTTTTCGGGAAAAAGAAATAACTCACATTGTCTTCAAGCCGCCAATATGAATTGCGATATAAACCTGTTTCCGGATTAAATAAATTAACACGCGGAACAAAACCCACATCGGCAAAATAATTTTCGCCTACGTATTCGTGATTCCAATCAAGTGCCAAAAATCCATTATCGTATCGCAAAAAACTGGCGTGTGCATAATTATTTTTGGTGCTGATTGTATTAAAACTGTAATGATAAAATGCTTTACCAATCAAGCGGTTGTTTGTAGTTGCCAAATTAAAATCTAATCCGGCAATACGATTATAATCGTTTACAATGTATTCTTTGTTTTTAAATCCTTGCCGGTTTACGAAAATGGCTGCAATGTTCGAGCGCTTAAAAACATTGCGTTGTAGGGCAGCAACTATAAAGTTTTCGCTGTTGATTCCCAATGCATCTTTTGCTGATGTTTGCATGTTCATTACACCTATGCGCCAGTTTTGGTTTATTCTTCCGCTTAGCCGTGCGCCTGCATATATTGGTATAATGGTTCCGTTTTTCAAACCAATGTTTCGTGAAAAGAACGGACGTATTTGCCTAAAGCCAAATCGGTCGAATAAATCGCTGTTCTCAATAAAAAAATTTCTTCGCTCCGGAAAAAAAATACTAAATCTTGTTAAGTTAGTTACTTGGTTATCTACTTCCACTTGCGAAAAATCGGGGTTAACGGTTATATCTAAATTTAATGATGAAGTGATGCCTACTTTTGCATCCACGCCTCCGTTTGGTTTATAGCGCATCACCGAATCGGCAATATAATCTTCGCTCACAGAAAAAATTCCGTAAGGAATAACTGAGATATTTGAACCTGCTTTTTTAGGTGCAGCATCCCAAATTAGTTTTCCGGTAAAGGCAAGTGTACCTACGTTAAAATTTCGGGGTACAGGACCCCACGATGAATTTTCGTTACGCTTTAAATCGTTACGCGAAAAATTGATGCCCCACGTATTTATTGTGGAACTGTAACGCAAAGTTTTAAATGGGATAGCCATTTCTACTGTCCATTTTTTATGGCCTTTTTGTGTTTTGCAATACCATTTATTATCCCAATCGGTGGAAACACCAAAGCCGCCACCATTTGAAAGCAGCCCTTCGCGCTGCACGCCAAGCGGGTTTACGGTGAAATTAAATCCGTTTGTTTTATCATTAAATGGATCTATGTAAACAGCAAACGCATCGTTAATGGGGTAAGAGAAATCGCGCTTAAGCGATTGAATCACATAATCGCCTTCCAAATCATCGTAACAAACGGCAGATATGTAAAAAAAAATATCATCGTAAGTTACACGTGCTTCGGTTTTAGTAATTGCAAACGATGAATCAAAAGGGTAATTCTGAAAAAAATCTTTTGCCACATCTGCCGAAAGCCAATCTGCTTCATCGGGGAAACCATCTACCACAATTTTTCCGGTAGCTTTTTTAATACTAAGCTGCAATTTGTTTTGTGCGCTTACGTATAAGCACATCAAAAGAAAAACAGCTAAAAGGTTTATTTTTTTCAAGTCCGGAAATTAAGACGGCAAAAATACATTAAGTATTGAATTACGTTTTTTGCTTTTTCTTTTTTGCTGCCGGAAATAAAATATTATTAAGAATCAGTCGGTAGCCGGGAGAATTAGGGTGCAATGCCAAATCGGTAGGCGGGTCTTCCACACGGTGCTGATAATCCTCAGGATCGTGGCCGCCATAAAAAGTCCAGGTGCCTTTGCCGTAATCGCCATGTATATAACGGGCTTCGTTATATGCTTTGTATTCGCCCATCACCAATACATCGGGTTTTATGTATTTTTTATGGAAACCAATTGTTTGTCCCCAAAAACCTTTTATGCGTTGCTCGTGATTTTGGCAAAGCATGGTGGGTATAGGATCCCATTTTGCAGAAAAATCAAACAGTGTGAAGTAATCATCTTTTTCTTGTATTCCCCATTGACTTTGCCTTTGCTGGTAAGTATCAATGGTAGAAAATTCATATTCGTAAGCATTAGTACTTAACTGGTAATTATAAAACGCAAATCCTTTTGAGTAATCTATTTTTTTGTTCATGTTAGGATCTGCTCCATCGCCATCAAACATACTTTCACATATATCAAAGCCTTCGCAGCTTAATGCGATGTCATACGAATCGGTGGCAGAGCACATAGCAAACATAAATCCGCCTCCGGCTACAAAATCGCGCACTTTTTTGGCAACTGCTAATTTTAATTCCGATACTTTATTAAAACCAAGTGCTTGCGCGCGTGCTTCTTCGTCTTTCACCTGGTTTTGATACCAGCCCGCGTTTTTATACTGCGACCAAAATCGGCCATATTGCCCCGTAAAATCTTCGTGATGCAAATGCAGCCAATCGTATTTTAAAAGTGCATCAGCCATCAGTTCTTCATCATAAACTACTTCATAAGGTATTTCGGCAAATTTTAAAACAAGTGTAACGGCATCGTCCCACGGTTGTTTAGATTTTGGTGAATACACCGCAACTTTGGGTGGTTTTTCTAACTTCACGGCATCCATGTTTGCTTCCGGGTCGGCTATTTCCGATAAAATAGCGCTCGATTTTGCATCGGCAATTAACTGATACGATACACCTCTTATCAAACATTCGTTTTCAAATTTTTTATCGTACTTAAACATAAAACTGCCGCCTTGGTAATTCAGCAGCCATTGCACATCCATTTCAAATGTTAAAATCCAATAAGCAATGCCATACGCTTTCAGGTGATTTTTTTGCGATGCATCCATCGGAATTAAAATATAATTAGCGCGTGTAATCACCGCAAATAACATCATCACAACAATAATTTTTAATTTTCTGCTAAGCATAATATAAAGGTAAAAAAATAGTTTGCTAATTGGTTTACCGTTTAAATAATTGTTATGGTTATTTTTTTAGTGTGGCAATTCGCTCATTTAATATATAAAATAGAGCAACTCATCCTGTAAGTAAAACTTTTTGCGGTAATTTGCGTTAAATAAGCAAATAGACGAAAAACAATGTTTAACAAGTTAATGCAAATAGTGTGGGTGAGGAGAGTAGTCTTTTTTTTTCCTGTGCAATTGTTTTTAGTACAATTAAAAAAGAATCATACGCATTTAATTTTTTGGTTAATACTTTTAGGAATCATAACTCAAAACATTGCAGCAAAATACGGTGCACCTTTCCTCTTTTTAGAACCCGAATACTTGAACGAAGTAAGCCCACTATCGTATTTTATTATGGGATTTGCTTCCGGTGGTTTTATAATGGCCTATAACATTACAAGTTATGTGATGAATGGTTTTCGGTTTCCGTTTTTGGCAACGGTGGTTAACCCGTTCGGGAAATTTTGTGTAAACAATGCAGCTATACCTCTATTGTTTGTAATTGTTTACTGCTGTAATTGCTACTCGTTTTTAATGGCCGAAAAAATATTCACCACTGCTCAAATTTTAATTATGCTGCTTGGTTTTATTGGCGGCTTGTTATTGTTTGTTATGCTTTCGGTATTTTATTTTCAGCGCACAAATAAAGATATATACAAGCTGCACGGCAAAAGCACCCAAGAAGCAATTGCTAAGCCGCGCAAATCAAAACGATTGGTGTGGCGTAATCCGCTTCTTATAAAAGAATCGCGTGATTGGTACGTGGAAACATATGTGGGCAGTTATTTGAAATTTAAAATGGTGCGTCCCGTTAATCATTACAAGCGCGAGATGATACGCAGTGTGTTTAAGCAAAACCACCGCAACGCTGCTAAATTTGGTTTAACTGCATTAGTTAGTTTGGTTTTACTTGGGTTGTTTCAAGAGTATGATTTGTTTATGATTCCGGCCGGTGCAAGTGTATTGCTGTTGTTCACCATGTTTTTAATGTTATCGAGTTTTCTTTACGGTTATTTTAGAGGGTGGGCGAGTGTGGTTTTAATTTTACTTTTTCTTACACTTAACTACTTTTTTAAAACCGATTTTACAGGCACACGCAACAAAGCGTATGGCCTAAATTATAATTGCCAGCCGGCAGAATATTCTTACAACACATTAAGCAGATTTGCCACCGATGAAGAAAAGCACAATGCCGACACGGCACATCAAATTTCTATTCTCCAAAAATGGAAATATGTAAACTTGGGCTACTCTTTACAATCATCCACAAGACCTAAACTCGTTTTTGTAAATACAAGCGGTGGTGGTTTGCGCTCATCGCTATGGACTTTTTATGTGTTGCAATATGCCGATAGTTTATCGCATGGCGATTTGTTAAAACACATTCACTTAATCACTGGCTCATCGGGCGGAATGATTGGCGCTGCTTATTTGCGCGAATTATATTGGCAAAAACAGAAAGAAGGTGCTTTAAATATTTACAGCGATAGTTATATCCACAATATTTCAAAAGATATTTTAAACCCGGTGGCATTTAGCATTGCCACTAACGAATTGTTTTTGGGCATTCCGAAATTTACTGATGGCAATTACACGTATCCTAAAGACCGTGCATATTCCTATGAAAAGCAGTTGAACGAAAACACATCGTTCTTACTAGATAAACGCCTTGCCGACTACATAGCGCCCGAACAAAATGCAAAAATTCCGATGATGATATTTGCGCCAAGCATTGCCAACGATGGCAGACAGTTGCTTATTTCATCACAACCGGTTTCGTTTTTAACACGCAATATTATTAACTGTAATTTAGAAATTCCGCTTACACCTGCTGTGGAGTTTACACGCCTGTTTGATGCGCAAGATGCAATGAATACGAAATTTACAAGCGTGTTGCGCATGAATGCAACATTTCCTTACATATCGCCTATTGTTAGGCTGCCAAGTAATCCGGTTATTGAAGTAATGGATGCAGGTATGATTGATAATTACGGGCTTTTTACAACCGTTAAATATATAGAAGTCTTTAAAAAGTGGATAGAACAAGAAACAAGCGGCATTATTATTTTACAAATAAGAGACAAGCACAAGCAGCGGCCTATTGAAGAAAATCCTAATCCTACCTTGATACAATCATTTACAAAACCGATGAATAGTTTTTACGGAAATATTTTTAGCGTACAAGATTTTAATCAAAACCGAATGTTAGAAATGATTACCGATGTGATAGACGTGCCGATAGAGGTGCTAAACTTTGAATTGCAAAACGAAAAATCCGATAATATTTCGCTGAGTTGGCATCTTACCAATCGTGAAAAAGAAAAAGTACTCAACTCCATACACGATGCCGAAAACAAAAAGAATTTATTGAAGCTGATGGAGCTTTTGAGGTGAGTCAATAATAAAAGTTCCATTGTCATTCTGAACCTGCCGCGCCAAAGGCGTGGCGAAGTGAAAAATCTGAAAAAAGCACGCCTGTCTCAAATAGGCTTTGTCCATTCCACCCTCACAATACCGTGCTTTTTATTTTTTCGTCATGCGTCCCGCTAAAGCGGGAGGGCAATCTCCAAAAAAAAGAGCTATTTTTTATAATTACAATTATTTATCTTTAGCTTATGAAAAAAAATAGTATTGATAGTCATCTGTTTTGCAGCATGTGCATCTGATGAGGAGCTAACAGAAACTATTAGCGAATCATCTTCCAATACCGATACTATAAAAACTACACTAACTGTAACTAACACTGCAAAACAAAACTTTAATGTTTTTATTTCTCCAGTTAAAATATTTTTCAAAAAAGGAAGCAGCTTTTTTTTGCTCTAAAAAATAAACCTGTGCTCTTTTACTTTCATTCCCATATCATAAAGCAATTTATCGTGTTCGCATATTCCAAGTGAGTTAAAATGTTGTTTCATCCTAAAGTATTAACACACGTTTCCGCTTTCTAATCTTACTGCAAAAAAAAATGGCATAAACCACCCAATTACATAGCAAGCACCAGGAATTATTTTTCCTATCAGGAATTATTTATTGTAAACCTAAACTCAAACCACTTAGAAACCGGAATTGAATATTGATTCATAATTCACAGCACCTCTTTTCTGTGATACCACTCATCGTCCTCAATTTGCATTATCGCCCCTTTTTCATCCTTACTTTTTACTGATGGGCATGGCCTTGATATGCAAAGCAGCAGCTTTTTCAGCAGAATATGCCATTTGTAAAAGCGTACTAATTTTTTGCGCTTTAGCTACATGAGCTAAACTAATAAAATTCACTTTATAAACTTTAAAGTAATAGTAATATGTGTTTTATTTGCTATACATAAACATATCCCAAAACCAATCGGTAATAATTTGCCAAACAGTCCTTTTTTTGCCTCCTTGTCCGAACCAATTCATTTGGCACTTCTTGAATAGTCTCTTTATTTTTCTCAATATGATTATCCACAAGTAAGGTTCATTCCTTTTGATTGGTTTCTGTTTATTACATTTAAAATGAGGTCTACTTCTTCTTCGTTAGTTCCTTAAACACATCTTCTAGTTTTATTTCTTCGCGTTGCAGGGTTAGCACTGCAAGTGCGTTAGCCACGGCAAATTGAAATATATCGGAGCGTAAATCTTTATCGGTTGTGCAAGTGAGTTGCCAGGTATTATTGCCAATTTCTTTTGTTTCTATAACTCCGCTAATATTCATTAGCGCCTGGTGAGTTGTTTGCTTGTCAAACTCCACAGTTATTAATTGGCGCTCACCACCTGCGGTTTGCATATTGGCGGTAGAATCATCTGCAACTATTTTGCCGCGGTTAATTATTATCACACGGCCACACATGGCTTCCACTTCTTGCATAATGTGTGTAGATAGCATCACCGTTTTTTCTTTTCCTATGTTTATAATCAGTTGCCTTATTTCTGCCAACTGATTGGGGTCGAGCCCCGATGTAGGTTCATCTAAAATTAAAACTTGCGGGTTATGAATCATTGCTTGTGCCAAGCCCACACGCTGTCTGTATCCTTTTGAAAGCGCCCCTATTTTTTTGTTTTGCTCCAAGCCAAGTCCTGTAATTTCTATCATTTCGTTTACACGATGTTGTAAATTACCTACTTTATGTATGCCGCCAATAAATTCTAAATATTCTTTTACATACATATCTAAGTAAAGCGGATTATGCTCCGGCAGATAGCCCACATTTTTTCGCACATCTATGCTTTGTTCCGTTACATCGTGGCCACACACATAAGCGCTGCCTTGTGTTTGCGGAATAAAGCAGGTTAAAATTTTCATGGTAGTAGATTTGCCCGCACCGTTAGGGCCTAAAAATCCAACTACTTCGCCTGTTTTAATTTCAAACGAAACATCATCAAGTGCTTTTTGTTTGCCGTAAATTTTTGTGAGATTTTCTGCTTTAATAGACATGGCACTAATTTACAAATGAAAATAATATCAGCATCGCTTTTATGATTTTTTAACTTTACAAAATGAAAGGAACGGTAATTAAATCTACAGGCAGTTGGTACGAAGTTTTGGTGGACGATAAAACCACATTGCTTTGCCGAATGAAAGGAATTTTCAGAATAAAAGGATTGAAAGCAACCAACCCAATTGCAGTAGGCGATAGGGTTTCGATAACATTTGTTGAAGATGAGGATACTAAAGAAAAACACGATGGCGTGATAACCGAAGTGCTTGAGCGGAAAAATTACCTTATCAGGAAATCGAAAAATTTATCAAAGCAAATACACATTATAGCTGCTAATGTGGATTATGCATATTTGCTGGTTACATTAGCTGCTCCTAAAACATCGCTTGGTTTTATTGATAGGTTTTTGGCTACCTGCGAAGCTTATAGCATTAAAGCAAATTTAATTTTTAATAAAAAAGATATTTATGATGTTGCCGATTTAAAAGAGGTAGAGCGTATTAGGCAATTATACAAACGCATCGGCTACGATTCGCATTTTATTTCGGCACACAATAAGCGCGATGTGAGTGATTTAAAAGCCTTGCTGAAAGACAAAGTAAATTTATTCACTGGCCATTCGGGTGTTGGAAAATCTACGCTTATAAACACATTGCAGCCCGAACTTGAACTTAAAACTGCCGAAATATCAGGCACGCATTTAAAAGGAATGCATACCACCACATTTGCCGAAATGCACCCACTTAAATTTGGCGGATTTATTATTGATACGCCCGGCATTAAAGAATTAAGTATTGTAGAAATGGAGAAGCACGAAATATCGCATTATTATCCCGAAATTTTTAAACTAAGCAGCAAATGTAAATACGGTTCGTGTCTGCATATTAATGAACCAGAATGTGCCGTAATACAAGCTGTAGAAAATGGTGTAATTGCCGAATCGAGGTACGCAAGTTACTTGAGCATTATCAGTGGCGAAGAAACTGTAAAAGAGTACAACGACTGATGAGAGCAGTTTTGCAACGAGTAAAAAATGCATCAGTAACTATTGATGGCAAAATACATTCTTCAATCGGTACAGGTTTACTTGTTTTAATCGGAATTGAGGAAGCAGATACAACAGATGATGTTTTATGGCTTTCGCAAAAAATAGTGAACATGCGTGTTTTTTCTGATGCGGAAGGAAAAATGAATTTAAGTGTGAAAGATATTGGTGCTGAAATTATGCTCGTATCACAGTTTACATTGTTTGCATCCACCCAAAAAGGCAATCGGCCATCTTTTTTTCGCTCAGCTAAACCGGAAATTGCCATACCAGTTTACCAACTGGCAATAAAACAAATTGAAACAGATTTGGGTTCAAAAATACAAACAGGTGTTTTTGGCACTGATATGAAAATTAGTTTGCTTAACGATGGTCCCGTAACAATAATTATTGACTCGAAAAACAAGGAGTAGCGTGGCTACCTTTCATCCTTTGCACATTCAGGTTTTTGCGATAATGTAAGCTCGGTTCCATCTCTGCCAAAAAAAAATGTATCGCCACCGCAAATGTTTATTTTTTTACTGAGCGTGGTTACATTTTGTTTGCTCAGTCGCTTAAAGTAATCTATATAAACATCAAACGTGCCTTTGTTAAGTTTTACGGCATAATACTTTCCGGCTTGCACAGTATCAGTAACAAAAATAAATGAGGAGCTAAAACTGACATTGGCAAAATGAGTCATGTCGGTAAACTGCTCGTC
Organism: Bacteroidia bacterium; assembly: GCA_020054095.1. GTDB lineage: Bacteria > Bacteroidota > Bacteroidia > JADZBD01 > JADZBD01 > JAGVMA01. Next base: position 16,535 of record JAGVMA010000066.1, read on the forward strand.
AAAGTTTAGGTAAACGGTGGTGGTTAGTTTGTTTATTTCTTCGGTAGTAATTTTTGTGATTGCATTCACACAGTTATTAAATCGTTGGAGGTCTTCATCAGCAACAAAACTTCCACCAGCATCGCTAATGATAATTGTAGTGTCGCGGTAACGCACGGTAATAGTGTTGCCGCCACGGTCGTACACCTTTTTCTGCGTTGTTTTTATTGTAGGGAAATTGTTGTCAAGAAATACATCAATCAACGCTTTCATTTTTTTCTCATCAACATTAAATTCAAAATTATCTTCGCCTAAATTGTTTTTATAACTGATATGGCTTTTGCTACCTACTATTAATGCGTTAATGAAGTTGCCTGTCATCCCTTCGCTATTGCTTAGTTGTATAATCACATCTTCCCCGAAAACATATTTTGTGGCTTTCTCTTTGGTGCATTTAAAATTGTAAAAAAGCAATGCCGAAAATAGTGCAACGGAATAACGTGTTATGTTTTTCATTTATAGTATATGTTAATTTAAGCGGTGAATAAGTGATGTGCTCCATGCCTCGGCTTTTTCGGCAAAGAGAATGTTGGTTTTTGCCCACACTTTATTAAATAACTCCGATTCTCGGTAAGTCAATAAATCATTTTCGGTGTTCCAATAACTGTAAGTGAAAAAAATGGCAGGGTTGTTTACATCTTGCAATAAATCTAAATGAGTGCAGCCCTTAAAATTGCGAATTGCATTTTTGTTTTCATCAAATATTTTTTTGAAATCATCAATGCGATCGGGCATAAAAGTCATTTTTACAATGCGTGTAATCATTCTTCGAACTGGATGGTAAGCATTTCGTTAATTCGTACACTAAGCAATTTGCCAAGATTAGCTTTATACTGTGCAATTTCAAGCAAGCCCGATGAATTAAATAGTGCCACTATTTCACCTTCTTGCCCCATGTCTGAATAGCTTTTGTGAATTTTTTCGCCAGTGTAACTTTTAAACAAAATATTGAAGTTTCTATTGCGTCCTACATCGTAAAATATTTTACGACTAATATTCGTAATCACATTTCCATAAGTATCCACATAAGCAACGCTTCCTCTTATGCTATTTTTATCATAAGCGGGCACTGATCCAATTACTTTGCGAATATTGTCTTTGCGCTTGCCAATTACTTCTAAAGTTCCGCCACGCGCTAAGTGGCAGGCAGCAGTACAAAAAACATCGCGCGTAGGAAACGTAAGCACATCGGTATCTTGTTTTATATTTAACTCCACAATAGTATCGGGCACTTTATCAAAAATAAACGAAAACACACCGTTATCGGCACCTATAAAATAATGCCCCGAAACTTTTAAACCTATATGAGCCGTATCCACAGTAGTTTCGGTATTAACGCCTACAATGTGCACCGTGCCTTCCGGAAAAGATTGGTAAGCGTTTCGCAAAACAAAAGCGGCATGTTGTATGTCAAATTTTTTAATATCGTGCGTAATGTCAACTATTGTAACAGCAGGCAATTGCTTTAATATGGTTGCTTTTACAGCCGCCACATAGTAGTCGCTCGTGCCCAAATCTGTAGTTAATGTAATAATTGCCATTGTTAGTATTTTGTGATTAAATCACGCCAATTTTAAAAATTTAAAAAACCTAACTTCGGGCTGCTTTAATCAGCGATAAAAGTAATTAAAATCTTACTTTAACATTTAATGAGCGAAAGAATTATAAAAACAGAAAACGCCAATGTTGCAGAAATATATGGTGTAAATGATATTAACATTGAATTACTAAAACGCCATTTTACCCGCTTAAAAATAGTAGCTCGTGGCGATACGCTTAAAATAGCCGGCAGCGATGAAGACATGGCACATTTTGAGATGATATTTAACGTGATGCTCGATTATCACGATAAGTATGGAAAAATAACCGAAGGCGATGTGCAGCATATTTTATATGGCGGCAAAAAAGCGGTGGAAGAAATTGTGAAAGACAATAACGATGTACTTGTTTTCGGAAACAATGGGCACATAGTAAAAGCTCGCACGGCTAACCAGCGCAAAATGGTGGAAAGTGTAGTGAAAAACGATATGCTTTTTGCAGTTGGTCCGGCTGGAACAGGAAAAACCTATACAGCAGTTGCGTTAGCAGTTAGGGCATTAAAAAATAAAGAAGTAAAACGCATTGTGCTTACTCGCCCTGCTGTGGAAGCAGGAGAAAACTTGGGTTTTTTGCCCGGTGACTTAAAAGAAAAACTCGATCCTTATTTGCAGCCGCTTTACGATGCGCTGCACGATATGATTCCGTCCGATAAATTAGAGCACTACATCGAAAATCGTGTGATAGAAATTGCTCCACTTGCTTTTATGCGTGGCCGCACATTAGATAATGCATTTGTAATTTTGGATGAAGCGCAAAACTCCACACAAAGCCAGTTGAAAATGTTTTTAACACGCATGGGTGCATCGGCAAAATTTATTATCACAGGCGATGTTACGCAAATAGATTTACCGCGCAACCAGCCAAGCGGACTTATTCAAGCATTAGATTTACTAAAAGGTGTAAAAGGAATAGATATAATTATGCTCGATGAAAGCGATGTGATTCGCCACCGATTGGTAAAATCAATTATTCAAGCATATCACGTAGTAGAAAAATAACGACCATGAACGCCATTACAGAAACAAAGTTTAATCTGCCTAATCAAAAAAATTTTTACAAAGGAAAAGTGCGCGATGTTTACAATATCTCGGATAACTATTTGGTGATGATTGTGAGCGATAGAATTTCGGCATTTGATGTAGTTCTGCCCAAAGGCATACCATATAAAGGCCAAGTACTAAATCAAATAGCAGCAAAATATTTAAAAGCTACTGAAGATATTTTACCTAACTGGACAGTTGCCGTACCCGATCCTATGGTTACCATCGGGCATTTGTGCGAGCCATTTAAAGTTGAAATGGTAATACGCGGCTATTTGAGTGGCCACGCTTGGCGAACTTATAAAAGCGGTGGGCGCGTTTTATGCGGTGTTACTATGCCCGAAGGAATGAAAGAGAACGATAAATTCCCTGAGCCCATTATTACGCCCACCACTAAAGCATCCGTTGGGCACGATGAAGATATTTCGCGCGAAGAAATTATAAAACGTGGTATTGTTTCGGAAACCGAGTACATTAAATTGGAAGAATATACACGAGCGCTTTATAAGCGTGGCACTGAAATTGCCGATAAAATGGGACTAATATTGGTTGATACAAAATATGAATTTGGCAAAAAAAGCGGACGGATTTATTTGATAGATGAAATTCACACACCCGATTCATCGCGCTATTTTTACAAGCAAGGTTATGCCGAACGCCAAGCAAAAGGTGAAGCGCAAAAACAACTATCGAAAGAATTTGTGCGCGAGTGGTTAATGGCGAATGGTTTCCAAGGGAAAGATGGACAGCAAGTGCCCGAAATGACACCTGAAATTGTTGGCATGATATCTGACAGATACGTGGAACTATACGAAAGTGTAACGGGCGATAAATTTGAAAAAGCTACATCAAGTGCCGATGTTTTAAATCGTATAGAAAAAAATATTTTAAACTTTTTGAATAATTAATTGAATGAAAATTAAAATTGTTTTTCTTCTCACAGTACTCGGCAATTTTTTGCAGGCACAAACTACTGATGACACTTTGGTATATAAACTGGTAAAAGATAGTTTGCCATCGGGCTACACAGCTTTGCTTACAAAGCAAGGTGTAGTTATTTCAAAAACCGATTCGGTTTTTACGGTAGCCAATTTTAATAACACGGATGAAATGGTTTCGGGCGATGTTCCGCAAAATGGTGTAGTTAAAATGAAATATATTTTAACGATTAACGCTTATGCAAAATGGACGGACAAGCAAATAAAATCTGCACTAAAAGCTAATGAACAAACGCTATCTAAAATTTACGAGAAATATAAAATAGCTGAAATTAAAGACAGCATGGATGTTTATTTCCCAAAAAATGAAGATGAACAAGCGCGCTTATTGCTTTATTATGATGATTGCGAACATTTGCAACCATCGCTTATTAAAATCCCAAATTTTGCATCAGGCAAATACAGCTTTGCAATAGTATCTGCAATTGCTAACTCAGGCAGAGTAATTATTCCGTACAAAGTTTCAAGTGAAACTTCACAATTAGAAAATAAATTACGCGATATTTTACGCAGGCATTTTTCTAAAACGATGTAATGTTTTTTAAAACAGAAATACATTGGTATAAAGTTTTTGAATCGTTAGCAGAAGCCGAACAATCTATTTCAAACGGAAAGACATTAACAAAAACTGTAGCAGGAAAAAAGGTGTGCTTGGCAAAAAACATAAATGGTTTTTTTGCAGTAAATGACAGATGCCCTCATAACGGGTTTTCCTTAGGCAAAGGTATTTGCACCGATGATGACATTATAGTTTGCCCGCTCCACCGCTATGGCTTTGATTTAAAAACCGGCAGAAGCCGTGCCGGAAACACAGCAAGTTATGTGGATACTTATCCGCTAAATATAAATGAAAACGGATTTTATATAGGATTTGAAAGGCGAGTTTTTAAATTATTTTAACTCTTCAATTGTTATACCCACTTTAATAATGTTTACTATCCGCAACCTTTCCGACTTGCTTCATCACTTTTTAGTTGAGATAATATATTCGAGTTGTTGGATGCGCATATTCTTCTCCTCCAATAATTTTTCATACAGATTCTTTATAGTTTCAGCATCAAAAGAATTGTAAGTGTTATTAAGCCCTGATTGAGAACAGGAGTTAAATATAATTTGCTCGTTAAAACCTTCTATAATACTTGAATCAACATTAAGTGCAGATGCTATTTTTTTTAGTTTAATATCATCTACTTTAGTTTTCCCATTTTCAATGTTGGAATAGGCAGTTTGTGTTATTCCTAAGTGTTTTGCAACATAATCTTGAGATATGTTTTTTATTTCCCTGATTTTTTTGATTTTGTAGCCAATAGTATAATTCATAGTTATATATTATAACTCAAAAATAATAAATTATAATAACGAAAATGATAAAAAACTATTCCTTGTATTTATTTTTGCTATGAACATTTAAAACATATATCATGAAAAAATTAGAAAAACTAAAGAAAAAACACTTAGATGATTTTAAGGCCAACGAAGTAAAGGCATCGCATAAAATTATCGGTGGTAATGGGTATACTGGTAATGCGGGAGGTCAACAAACAGATCAGTTTACTGGAGGTGGAAGTGACACACAGAGTTGGTATTGGACACAACATGGATCTGGCGTTGCATATAAGGATTACTATAACCTATAGTTAATTAAAAAAATCTCCTTTAACAATTAAATTGTTAAAGGAGATTTCGCATGATTATAATTTTTTGCGAACATATTGATTATACAGCAAACGAAATTTGTCGCTGGCTTAAGTATTTTAACAAGCGCTATTGCCTTATAACAGATCAACACCCGCTTGATGTTATGGAAATAGAGGTATCGAATAAAAAAATAAAATTTATACTTTACAACCACGCCTCAAAAGAATTTGTAGATAGCGACAAAATCACATATTGTTATTACAGAAGAGGTGATTATGGCTTCATTTCTGATTACGGAATCAATCATAATGTTTACGAAAATAATATTGCGATTAGTAACGGACTTAAATCATATTTAAAGAGCGAAACAAAAGCCATAAAAGAGTTTTTAGATGATGTTATTCTTCGTAAAAAATATATAGGAAGCCGAGAAGAGCTAAATAGAAATAAATTAATCCAGTTAAGAGTAGCTACAGAAGTAGGATTAATGATTCCTAAAACCATCATTACCAATAATGCAGCTACTGCAACCAAAAAATTCAAAAAATACAAAAGCATTATCACAAAAGGCATCAATGAGTCCGTTGCTTTTGCAACTATTAATCAGTCATTTTTTAGTGCTACTAACATGGTAAAGAAAAAAGACATGCTTGATGGAGAGTCCTTTTTTCCGAGTTTATTCCAGGAGAACATTACTAAAAAATTTGAATTGCGAATATTTTTTTTTAATACCTACTTTTATGCAATGGCCATATTTTCGCAACTTGATAAAAAAACTAAAGTGGATTTCCGGAACTACAACTGGGATAGGCCAAACAGAATGGTTCCGTTTAACCTGCCACTATCTGTTTTATTAAAAATAAAATTATTGGTAAACAAACTAAGATTAACAACAGGTTCAGTAGACATGGTTTATACAAATAAAAATGAATATTGTTTTTTAGAAGTAAATCCTGTTGGACAATTTGGAATGGTTTCAAAACCTTGCAATTATTATATCGAAAAAACGATTGCCAAATCAATAGCTGAATATGAAAAAAAATAACACTTTTTTTAAAAAGAGAAGAGTAATGAGACATTTGCCCTTTTTAATAAGGTATGTTCAGGTAACCAGAAATGAGAAAAGTGTTTTATATAATTCACTACGCCCTACTTTTTATAAGCGATACTATAAAATAATTATTTATGAATAGTGCAGATGAACACCTCTATTTGCAATTATTTGCCGACTGTATTGCAGTTAAAGGCAGCGTACGTAGTATAATTTATGATTTAGGACGTTGTTCTTACAAAATAGTACCTAATGATTTGTTAAAAGTTCTGCAACGCTGCTCATTGAAAAGCTTATCAGAAGTTATTGCAGACCTTGATGCAAAGGATAAGAAAACAGCAAAAGAGTACGTAAATTTTTTAATAAAAAACGAACTTGGTTTTTTATGCACCAAAAACGAAAAAGAGATGTTTCCGAAGTTGCCATTAAACTGGGATGTGCCTTCAACGATAGCCAACGCGACTATAGAGGTTGATAACCGTAATTTTAAAAATTTACACCATTATATTTTGGAATTACAAAAATTCAATTGTTATTTTTTTTCATTAAATTTCCATAATGATATAAGCACTGCTGCATTCATAGAAACTATTAATTCTTTTCGTAATTCAGATTTGTACAGTTTGTCTATTGCCATTCCACATACTATTTTGAGTGATAAAATCATTAACGAAATTACAAAGCTCCATTATATATTAAATGTTGTTTGCTATAATGCTCCAGCGGATGATGTGCTTAGATATTCTAATGATGGCAGGATTAAATTAATCACAAAAGCACTGACCAAGAAGTTACCAGCTACTCATATCCCTTCGTTTACTGTAAATATAAGCCACTTTACAGAAGCTCAGAAATTTAATACTTTTTATAATCGAAAAATTTACATTGATAGATATGGGAACGTGCGCAATTCTGTTTTTGCGCAAAAACATGGAAAACTAAATAAAAATGAAACCCATCAACACATCAAGCGAATTATTAATTCAAAAGCTTATAATTACTTGTACAATGTAAAAAAGGATATAGTTAAAACGTGTAAAGATTGCGAATACAGATACATGTGTACTGACCCGAGAATACCGATGAAAAGCTCTTCGGGATATTATTACTATGAAACCCCGTGTTCATATAACCCGTACAAAGGCGAATGGAAAAGTTAATTAAAGTTATTGCACTACTCCTGTTTTTTAACTGTAAAGGACAGAATTTGGTTCCTAATGGCAGTTTCGAAATATTTAATGAATGTCCTCCGAACTATCATTTTGCAAGTTATCAAAACTGTTTAAAAAATACTGGATGGGAAACAACGTTTGTTGTATCGGGCTGTTATTTTAACGCTGATTGTGATAGTAGCTTAGTTCCATCCAATAGATATGGATACCAAAATGCTAGAACGGGAAAAGGGTATGTAAATTTGTTTTTTCATCCAGAAGGCAGATATGAGCCCCGTCCGGGCGTTTATTTTATTTGTAAATTAAAATACCCGTTAAATGAAGGTGAAAAATACAGCGTGGGCTATTATGTTTCGCTTGCTGAAATATCGAGCCATGCAATTTCTAATTTCGGTATTTATCTTTCGGAAAAAAGATGCTATCAAAATGTTAATACAAGTGGTGGTGGCGGATACATTAAAGAAAATAAGCAATGGGTGAAGCCACAATTCATTTGCCCCAAGGATAGTTTTATTTGCGATACATCGAATTGGGTTCATATTGGTTTTGAATATACTGCCAAGGGAGGAGAAGAGTATTTAACTATCGGGAATTTTTACACATCTTATAATCCATACAGGCAAATTAACAAAAATCACATAAAGACAGGACGGTATGCTTATGCAGCATACTACATTGATGATGTGTATGTGATACCGACAGATACTATCAATTTTAATGAATTAAAAAAAGGTAGCATAATCATACTTAATCAGTTGTATTTTAGTACCGATAGCTTCCGGATATTGCCCTACTCATATGCGCAATTAAACAGCATGGCTGATTACTTAAATGAAAATCCCAAGCTAACCATTTTAATCGAAGGGCATACGGATAATACCGGTGATAGTACTAAAAATAAAACTTTATCAACCAACAGAGCAAATGCAGTAAAAAAATATTTGATACAAAAAGGCATTCAAGCACAAAGGATTACGGCAACAGGATTTGGGGCATTATATCCAATAGCTGATAATACCACTTTTGAAGGAAAAAATAAAAACAGACGAGTTGAAATAAGTATTAAATAAAGAAATGTATGATGATAAAAAAGGGAAATGTAATTATATGCGTATTGATGCTTTTTGTGTTTAAAGCACCTGCACAAAAAAGTGAGAAAAAACTTTATAAACTTATTTTATTAAATGGAGATACAATTTACAGTGACAAAGCAGCATTTAGTTCCAACCCATATTTTCTTCCTTTAAAAGCTGGCTCGGATACTATTTGGAAGCGCGTTATAGCTCCTCATGAAATTGCCTTCAACTCTAAAAATTATACGAATGCTATAAAGCTAATAAAAGGCGAGATAAATAAATATCCATGGTATTTGTATAATTATCAGCAAATGGCATTTTGTTACAGCAAAACGCAACAGTACGATAGTGCGTGTTTTTTTTTACTGCAAGGACTATCGTTAAATAAGAGTGATGTAGCTGCTGTTCTTTCCGATCCTAATTTGCAGCAACTATTTACTACGCCTGCTTTTTTAAAGATTGAAAAAAAACTAGTTGAATTTGAACAACTGACACACCCAGATAAACCGGGTTATCTAAACTATACGCTTTATAAAGTATTACAAAGCGATCAATATATAAGACAACTGCATTTTAATTATTCTCAAGAATATGGTGCGAAATCAGTAAAAATCGATTCTATATTAAAATGTATGGCTCTAATAGATTCACTAAATTTAATTACAGTGAAGCAGTTGATAAAAACATACGGCTACCCCACTGATTTAATGTTGACGGAATACAGTAGAAATACTATTTTTTTGGTGCTACTTCATTCACCGTTGAGTGTTCAAAAACAATACCTGCCGGATATAAAAAAGTTGGCAAAATCAAACAAAATAAAAAAAGCCCATTATGCGTATATGTGGGATCGCATAAAAGTAATGGAAGGTAAAAAGCAAAAGTTTGGAACACAGGTGAAGTATAACGATTTGAAAAATTGCGATGAGTTGTGCCCTATCGTAAGTATGAAAAAAGTAAATATGTATAGAAAAAAATACGGTATGGAAAGTTTAGAGCAATATTTAGCACACTATCAAATGTGTAAATAAGTCATGAAACTTCCTTTCTATCGCCAAACCGACACAAAGGATTGTGGCCCAACGTGCTTAAAGATGATTTTTTCTTTTTATGGAAAGAATGTTGATATTGGCAAATTGAGTGAGCTATCGATGGGTAGCAGAGAGGGAACGAGTTTACATGGATTAAGATTAGCAGCAGAAAAGCTAGGACTAAAAACATTGGCTGCTAAAATTTCATACCAAGATTTAATGAATGCCCCGTTACCGTGTATTGCACACTGGAACTCAAATCATTTTATTGTCATCTACAAGATTTCAACTAAAAAAATAGAAATAGCTGATCCTGCTCACGGTATAATCACATATACTAAACAAGAATTTATAAAAAACTGGTGCCAAAATTCTATTGAGGGAATAGTCTTGTTATTCGACACATCAATCTCGTTCTATAATGATAAAACAGAAGTAGCAGATCCCAATAAATCAAATTATCATGATATAATTATAGCACATTTTAAAAAACATAATAGGGCAATATTACAACTGATACTAGGTTTAATTGCTGGGAGCATACTTCAGTTAATATTTCCTTTTTTAACCCAAAGTATAATAGATATTGGAGTGGTAAATAGCAATATGGGTTTTATATATCTTATTCTTGCTTCACAACTACTTATTTTTATTGGGAAAAGTACCGTTGATATAATGCGGGGGTGGATTTTAATGCATATAAGCAGTAGAGTAAGTATTTCACTAGTTTCCGATTTCTTAATAAAAATTATGAAACTTCCGATTTCCTTTTTTGATTCAAAAATCACAGGAGATATTTTACAAAAAATAAACGATCACTATAGGATAGAAAGTTTTCTTACATCATCTTCACTGATGATATTGTTTTCTTTCATTAACTTTTTTGCTTTTTCAATAGTTTTAGCATGTTACGATATAAACATATTTTTCATTCTTTTATTTTGCACCATTTTGTATTTCGTTTGGATACTTTTTTTTATGAAAAAACGAGCAGATTTAGACTATAAAAGATTCAGTCAGAATTCTGCAAGTAATAGCAAAATAATAGAGTTAGTTGAGGGGATGCAGGAAATTAAGTTAAATAATGCCGAACGTAAAAAAAGATGGGAATGGGAATCAATACAAGTTAAACTTTACAATACAAACAGGAAAGCATTGATTTTAGAACAATTTCAAACATCGGGATCGAGTTTAATTAACGAATTAAAAAATATTTTTATTTCATTTTATAGTGCCCAACTTGTGATTCAGGGTGAAATTACATTAGGGATGATGCTTTCTATAAGTTATATTATAGGACAACTCAATGGACCAATTCTACAGCTTGTTGGATTTGTTCAGTCGTTTCAAGATGCCAAACTCAGTCTGATTAGAATAAGCGAGGTACACAATTTAAAAGAAGAAAGTATATCTGATACGAATGAAGATATTGATACAACTGCGAATTTAACCTTGAATAATATTTCTTTTACTTATCATAATAACAATAACCCTGTTTTAAAAAATTTATCATTAATCATTCCAAACAATAAAATTACTGCAATTGTTGGATCGAGTGGTAGCGGCAAAACCACATTAATGAAGTTGCTTCTGAAGTTTTATGAGCCTTCTTCAGGCGATATTCGTATTGGCACTCAAAATTTAAAAAATATAACTAACGATACTTGGCGAAGCACATGCGGTGCAGTATTGCAAGAGGGCTTTATATTCTCAGATACAGTATCAAATAATATTACACTTAGCGAGCACATTATTGACAAAGAGCGGCTTAATTATTCTATGAATATGGCTAATATTAAAGACGAAATTGAACTTTTTCCTCAAGGTGTTTATACTAAAATTGGTATTGAAGGGATTGGAATAAGTGCAGGGCAAAAGCAAAGAATATTAATTGCAAGAGCCATCTATAAGAATCCTAAGTTTCTTTTTTTTGACGAGGCCACCAGTTCATTGGATGCAAACAATGAGAAAATGATAGTAGAGAAATTATATGATTTTTTCAAAAATAGAACAGTTGTAATAATTGCACATCGGTTAAGCACGGTTAAATACGCAGATAATATTATCGTTCTTGATAAAGGAGATTTGATTGAATCTGGTAATCATAAGGACTTGGTTAGTAAAAGAGGGCACTATTTTAATTTAATTAATAATCAATTGGAATTTTACACATAACAAATGACTAAATCAACAGAGCAAATTTCTGAATCTTTCTCCGAATTGTTGAATGACAAACCAAATCACCTTTTTCGCTTCGGTAACTCAATTGTGCTGCTATTACTAATAGCAGTTATTATTTTTACTTTTTTAATTACATATCCTACTGTTCTTTCTGCAAAAGTTACTTTATCAAGTTACAATCCAGCAATTAAAATTTATGCAAAACAATCTGGCAAAATTATTGACGTAAATATCAAAAGTGGGGATGTCGTAAAGAAAGGCGATGTGCTACTTGTAATTGAAAGCACTGCCAATTATAATCATATTCAATTTGTATCTAGATTAATTGATTTTCCAGAAACCGCATCTTGTTCATCAATTTTTTCTCAAATCGACACATTGATTTTGGGTGATATTACTACATCCTATATTTCACTTATTCAAGAGTGTAACGAGTTCCAGCAATTTAAAAATGATAATTTTTTTGAAATAAAAATTAACTATATTAAAAAAGAGATCGCGCAGTATGATCAACTTCAGTTAACACTTGAAAATCAAGTAACTCTATATAAAAAAGAACACCAGTTGATTGAAAAAGATTATCATAGACATTTGTTACTATATAGCGAAAAAACTATTTCAAGTAGCTCAATTGAGCAGATTGAAAAGGGTTATATATCATCACAAAGAATTTTAGAATCAATGAGGACTAATGCGATTAATAATACTATCACAATATATAAGTTGAATCAAAGTGTAACTCAATTAGAATTAGAGAATAAGCAGCAATACAATAAACATATTCAGCAAATAAGTTACTTTAAGCAAAAATTAAAATCAGATATTTCTGCTTGGAGAGATAAGCATGTTATTCAATCACCTATTGACGGAAGACTATCTTTGTTTGCATCATGGAATAAAAATACAACTATTTTGCTTGGCGATCCTATTCTTAACATTGTACCATTTAATAAAGAAAAAATGGTAGCAAAATTGTTTTTACCCACTACAAATTCTGCCAAAATAAAAGTAGGCCAGCGTGTAAATATTAAATTAAAAGACTATCCCTATCAGGAGTATGGTATGTTGACTGGCACTATCCACGCTATATCGCTTGTTCCGGATAACGATGTTTATTTTATTGAAGTTTGGTTTAATACCACGGGGTTGACCTCTACTTATGGTAAAAAGCTAGAATATAAAGCAAACATGGAGGGTATTGCTGAAGTGATGATAGATAACACTTCACTGTTTTATAAAGTTTTCAATCGTGTTTTTCAGTCAATATAATCGTGTAAATATTATAAAGAAAATTAGAGGTTACTCTTCGATAGTTACACCTATTTGCCTTAAGTGATTCCAAAAATCGGGATATGATTTTTTAACAACCGATGGTTCTTCGATAATTATTTCGCCAAACTTGAAAACTAATGTAGAAAATGCCATAGCCATGCGATGATCATCATAAGTTTTGATTGGAGAAGAAGGTGGTGTAATTTTTCCGGGAACGATGAAAGCGGCATCATCGCTTTTTATCTGCAAATCAGAATTGATTTTAGCAAGCTCGTTTTTTAAGGCAAGTGCACGGTCGGTTTCTTTTATTTTTAGTGTAGAAAGTCCTTTGCAAAGCGCTGGTACATCAAGTGCTGATGAAACTACACCAATTGTTTGCGCTATATCAGGGCAATCATTAAAATCAAATCCGAAAAATTCAGTAACCACTCCTGCTTTTGTAATTTTAATTCCGTTATCTACAAACTCGGTGCGCACACCAAAAAAGTTAAACAAATCGGGTAACACAGCATCGCCTTGTATGCTTTGCTTGTGCAGGCCATTCAATATAATGTCGGCAGTATCGCTAAAAGCTGCCATAGCATACCAATACGAAGCAGCGCTCCAATCCGATTCTACTTTAAATGTTTTTGATTCGGGTGCAGTGTAGCGCTGCGGACTAACAGAAACCTGGTCGCCATCCCACATTCCGGTTACACCAAAGGTTTCCATCACTTTAAGTGTCATATTTATATACGGGCGCGAGGTAATTACACCCGTAAATTTTATAACCATACCGAGAGGCAAAACGGGGGCAATCATTAGTAGTGCAGAAATGTATTGGCTGCTGATGCTGCCATCCACTTCTATTTCACCACCTTTTAACTCTTTGCCTGTAATTTTTATTGGAGGAAATCCATCCGATTCTAAATATTCAATTTCGGCACCAAGTTGTTTTAACGCATTAACTAAAACACGCAACGGGCGTTTCTTCATTCTATCGCTGCCGGTTAAAATTCTAACACCGGGTTTTATGGCAAAAAGTGCTGTTAGAAATCGCATGGTAGTTCCGGCAGCGCCTACATCGTAAGTTTTTTCACCTGATTGAATGTTTTTCTCTTTCGCAAGAATAGAGCATAATGTTGATGTATCGGCCGAGTCAGATAAATTCTCAATTGCAAAATTTTCGTTACAGAGTGCTTGTATAATAAGCAACCTATTGCTAATGCTCTTTGACGATGTAAGCTTTATTTCGCCACTTATGTTTTTATTATTTGCTCTTAGCTTGTAACTCATATTCTTTTATAATCTTGTACTCAGATAGTAGTTTAACGATTCAGCAATTAGTTTTTTATCTGCCGATTGATTTATAATTCCTGATCCAATTTTTTTCAGCAGCGTGAAATTAATTTTACCGCCACTGTTTTTTTTATCATTCTGCATTAATCTAATCAGTGTATCCTCATCAAATTTATCAATTTTCAAATAATGAAACAGGTGATCTATTACATTAACAATAAATTCAAGTTCGTCTTTACTGATGTATTTCTTTTTATATGATAGATATGACTCTGCAATCATGCCAATTGCAATTGCTTCGCCATGCAATAGCGGCTTAGGGCTGTGCAAATAAAACGATTCGATGGCATGGCCAATAGTGTGCCCAAAATTTAGCAGCTTCCTGTGCGATTTTTCAGAAAAATCTGATTGCACAATTTTGTTTTTTATTACAATAGATTTTTGTACTAAGCTATTAATCACCAAATTGTTTTTGTTTCCGAAAAAATTATCGGCCAAATTTTTAAAATATTCTTTATCGTTTATCAGGCCGTGTTTTATAATCTCGGAATATGCCGAAACAATTTCGCGCATAGGCAATGTTTCGGTAAACTTTGTATCAATAAAAACTGCAACCGGCACCGAAAAAGTTCCAATTTCATTTTTGTATTCGTTAAAATCAATTCCGGTTTTGCCACCTACTGATGCATCAACCTGAGCTAAGAGGGTAGTGGGGACATTTATAAATTTTATTCCGCGCTTGTAAACCGATGCACAAAATCCACCAATATCTGTAACCACACCACCGCCTATGTTAATGAGCAACGAATTTCTGTCCGCCTTATTATCCAGCAAAGTTTGCCATATTTGCCTGCACGTATCAAGGTTTTTATTTGTTTCGCCACTTGCTATTTTTATTACTACATAGGATTTAATATTGATTTTAGGCAGACAGTATTTTTCTGAATTTTCGTCAACCAAAATAAAAACCGAGGAATGGTTGCTTGCCATTTTTTTCAGCAGCGTACTAATTTCGTTGGCTACATTATAGCCAACATGTATTTGATAGCTGATGGCATTTATCTTTTTTAGTGCGAGTTTCATCATTTGTTTTTCATTACCATTTGCACGGTGTAACGGCTTCTAACATCGAGCAGCACATTTTTGCCTATTGTTACTCTATCAATAGTTGCTTGGTCGTAATAGCGTATGGTAACCATTTCCACATTATCGTTATAGAGTACACGGTATTTTTTTTGCAGTTCTTTTATTAATTCCGGAATCTTTCGTTCGTTGTTATCAACACAAATTGAAAAACTAATTGCCGAATTAAGCATAGTATTAATTTTCACACCTTGCTCGAAAAACGTATTAAAAATTTCGCTCAAATTTTCTTCAACGATAAATGAAAAGTCTTTTGGCGATATAGAAACAAGCACCTGATTAATTTTAAAAATAAAGCACGGTATTGGCAATTGCGATTGTAAGTTATTAATCACAGTTCCCTTTTCATCCGGTTTTATAAATGATTTTACATGCAGCGTAATGTTTTTGTTCTGCAACGGCTTTATGGTTTTTGGATGTATCACCGTAGCACCATAGTAACTTAGCTCTATAGCATCTTGAAACGAAAGTTGGTCAATCAATTTAGTTTGGTCAAACCATTTGGGGTCGGCATTTAAAACACCGGGCACATCTTTCCAGATGGTTACATTTTCGGCATCGGTGCAATACGCTAAAATTGCAGCGGTGTAATCGCTCCCTTCGCGGCCAAGCGTGGTGGTAAAGTTTTCAGAAGTAGCTCCTAAAAAACCTTGCGTAATTGTAATTGAAGCTTTAGTTGAATTAAAATAAGATCTCACCAATTCTTCTGTACTCTCCCAAAGTACTTTTCCTTCACGGTAAGTGTTGTCGGTTTTCACAATATCTCTCACATCAAGCCATTGATTTTTTATTCCCGCCTTGTTAAGATAGGCGCTTACAATTTTTGTAGAAATAATTTCGCCCATAGATACTATTTGGTCGTATTCATGGTCGTAGCTATGCGTTGGACTTTCTTCTATTGCCCATTCCAATTCTACAAATGTATTGTGCATATCGCTATACACTTCATGAGATTTATCATCAAATAATTTTTCAATAATATCGAAATGATATTTTTTTATTTCAGCAAACACATCGGCAGCGTTTTCTTTTTTATAAAAAAATGCATCGGTTAGTCGCTCAAGTGCATTAGTAATTTTGCCCATTGCGGAAATAACAATTAGTGTTTTCTCGTCAGGAAATCGTCTAAGTATTTCTGCTACATTTTTTACTGCCTCAGCATCTTTTACAGATGCTCCGCCAAACTTAAAAATCTTCATCGCTATATGCTATCATTAAAATTATTTATCTGCTCTTCGGTTAAGCGGCAGTTAACCCATTCTTTTAAAAACTGCGCATCGTATTTTTCGTAAAATTTTATGGCTGGAGTATTCCAGTCGAGCACTTGCCACTCTATTCTTCTGGCTTTCATTTTTTTAGCAGCTTTTATTATTTCGTTAAATAATTTCTGACCTAATTTATAGCGCCTGTATTGTTCTCGTACAATAATATCTTCCAAAAAAATACAGCGCCCTTTCCATGTAGAATATTTAACGTAATACAATGCCATGCCCGCAATTACCCCATCTATTTCGGCTACATAAAATTTAAAAATAGAATTATCACCAAATCCATCGCGCTCCATGTCATCAAGTGTTACCACCACATCATCGGGGGCTTTTTCATATGCCGCCAATTCTTTTACCAAACTTAAAACAGCCGGCAAATCTTCCTTGTATCCTTTTCTTACTTTAATTTCCATTTCAATAAATTTTCACAAAACTAAACATTATAAAATGTAAGAATATGTATTGTGCTAAAATAATTATGCCGCTATTTTATTACCTTCGCCACACTATAAAAAAACAAGAAAATGCGTAAAAAAATTTGCGATAATATTTTAGAAGCCATCGGTTACACACCACTGGTTAAGATAAATAACATTACCAAAGATATGCCTTTTACTGTGCTTGCAAAGGTAGAGACTTTCAATCCGGGCAATTCTATAAAAGATCGCATGGCGATAAAAATGATTGAAGATGCTGAGAAAGACGGTCGCTTAAAACCGGGAGGAACAATAATAGAAGGCACATCGGGCAACACGGGTATGGGCTTGGCAATAGCCGCAGTTATAAAAGGTTACAAGTGCATTTTTACTTCTACGGATAAACAATCGAAAGAAAAATTTGATGCATTGCGTGCTTTTGGTGCCGATGTTATTGTTTGCCCAACTAACGTGGAGCCGGAAGATGCTCGCTCGTACTATTCGGTTTCATCACGCTTGATAAACGAAGTGCCTAATTCGTGGAAACCCAATCAATACGATAACCCATCAAATGCACAGGCGCACTACGAAACTACCGGCCCCGAATTGTGGGAACAAACAGATGGTAAAATTGACCATTTGGTTGTGGGTGTGGGCACAGGCGGAACAATATGCGGTACTGCAAAGTATTTAAAAGAAAAAAATTCAAATATTAAAGTGTGGGGAATTGATACTTATGGCTCGGTATTTAAAAAATATAAAGAGACAGGTGTTTTTGACAAGAATGAAATTTACCCTTACATAACCGAGGGCATTGGTGAAGACTTTTTGCCGCAAAACGTAAATTTTGATTTGATAGATGCATTTGAAAAAGTTACCGATAAAGATGCAGCACTAATGACAAGGGAGATTGCGCGCAAAGAAGGAATATTTGTTGGCAACTCTGCTGGTTCGGCCATGGCCGGACTATTGCAACTGAAAGATAAATTTAAACCTGGTGATGTGGTAGTAGTTATTTTTCACGACCACGGCACGCGCTACTTGGGTAAAATGTTTAACGATGAGTGGATGCGTGAAAAAGGATTTTTTGATAAAAAAGGTTTAACAGCAAAAGATTTAGTATCAGCACAAAAAGGAAAACTAATTGCCATAGATGTAAAGGAAACGGTGGAGGCGGCAGTTAAATTAATGTTAGCTAACGATTTTTCACAAATAGCTGTTACAAATGATAAACGCGTGGTGGGCTCGCTTAGCGAAAAACATTTATATGCTCAGGTTGTAAAAAATCCGGATGTGAAATCGCAACCGATAGAAAAAATTATGCAACCCGCCTTTCCGTTTGTTGATATTTCTGCGCCTATTGATTCGTTATCACAAATGATAACGGGCGATAACACTGCGGTGCTTGTGCGCGATTTTAAAACCGATGAAACATTTATTATCACTCGGCACGATATAATTAATGCGCTCACAAAATAAGAATGTCGGTATTTGTTGACCAACTGAATCGAAAAATAATCCTTGACCAAAAACCGTCAAGGATTATTTCGTTAGTGCCATCGCAAACCGAATTGCTTTACGATTTGGGCTTGGGTGCCGAAGTTGTAGGTATCACAAAGTTTTGTGTGCATCCCGAAAATTGGTTTAGAACAAAGGTGCGAATAGGCGGAACAAAAAAATTAAACTTTGAAAAAATTGCCGCACTAAAACCCGATTTAATAATTGGCAACAAAGAAGAAAACGAGCAAGGGCAAATAGAAGACTTAATGAAATTATATACTGTCTGGATGAGTGATATTTACAATCTGCATCATACATTTGATATGATTACAAGATTGGGGGCTGTAACCGGAAAAGAAAACGAAGCGGGACTTTTAAAAATTGAAACGGAATATCTGTTCAATAAACTTGCATCAGAAACTAATCTGCTTAATAAAACTTGTGCTTATTTTATTTGGAACAAACCTTATATGGTGGCGGGCGCTAATACGTTTATTAACGATATGCTAAAACGCTGCGGACTAATAAATGTGTTTCAGCGTGAGCCATTTTTGCGTTATCCGGAAATTGATGCGGCTGTGTTACAAAAACTATCGCCACAAGTTATCTTACTGTCTTCTGAACCTTATCCGTTTAAAGAGAAGCACGTTAGCGAGCTACAGGAAATTTGCCCCGAAGCAAAAGTGATGATAGTAGATGGCGAACTTTTTTCCTGGTATGGCTCTCGGCTTAAGCATGCACCTGCCTATTTTCAGGAAATAATTTCACAATTAGCTTAACCTTTTTACGTTTGTATAGTCAGAGCAAAAGCAACAAATTGTTAGCTTTGTTAAGCAAAATGAATAAATCGGTTTTAGCATATATTTTTATTTTCATTTTTAGTTTTAAACTTGTTTCTGCACAAAAGGTAGGACTCGTTTTGAGCGGTGGTGGCGCAGGCGGACTGGCTCATATTGGTGTTATAAAGGCTCTTGAAGAAGACAGTATTCCCATTGATTACATTACAGGCACATCAATTGGCGCATTAATAGGCGCCCTTTATGCAGTTGGCTATTCGCCTGCCGAAATGGAAAAAATTGCTGTTTCAGAGGAGTTTCAGAATTTGGCTTACGGAAAAATTGATGCAAAATATACCTACTACTTTAAAAAGAAAGATGATAACGCATCGTGGGTAACTTTTAAACTTGCGCTCGATTCTACTCTCGAAACTACATTGCCAACTAATTTAGTTTCGCCCATTCCTGTAGATTTTGCTTTGATGGAGTACACAGCGTCAGCAATCGCTTCGGCAAATAATAAATTCGATAGTTTGTTTGTGCCGTTTCGTTGCTTGGCATCAGATATAGAAGCAAAAAAATCGGTGGTGTTTAAAGATGGAGATTTAGGAACAGCCATACGTGCATCCATGGCTTACCCGTTTTACTTAAAGCCTGTAACCTTTGAAGGCAAACTTTTATTTGATGGCGGCATTTATAATAATTTCCCATCCAATATAATGTACCATGATTTTTTCCCTGATATTATTATCGGGAGCAATGTATCGGGAAATGAACCACCACCTAGCGAAGACAATTTAATATCGCAGCTTAAAACAATGCTGCTCACCAAAACCAATTTCGATATTATTTGCCAAAACGGTATCATCATCGAACCGATGGTTAACAATGTTTCTACCTTCAATTTTGATAATGTGCAGCCGTTAATTAACGAGGGATACGCTGCAGCAAAGAAAAAAATAAGTGCCATAAAATTTTATGTTTCACGTACTACAAGCCCCGAACAAGTAAAAAACAAACGCGAAAACTTTAACAATAAAAAAGTACCCGTTATATTTAAAGATGTGTATGTGGAAGGATTAAAGCGTAACCAATCGAAATACGTGGAGCGTGTGCTGCGTAAAAAATCAAGGCAGTTTAACATTGTAAGATTAAAGCCCGAGTATTTTAAATTGGCTGCTGATGATAAAATAAAAAGCATTTTCCCGTACGCAAAACTTAATAAGCAAACCGGCTTTTATGATTTGTATTTAAAAGTGAAAAAGGAAAAAGAAATTGTTACGCAGTTTGGTGGCAATTTTTCTAACCGCCCTATTTCCGGTGGTTTTGTAGGAGTGCAATACAATTATTTAGGCCCCATTGCCGGTGATGTAAGTGCTAATGCGTATTTCGGAAAGTTGTACGCATCCGGCCAAGTAAAAATTAGAATGGACGTGCCATGGAAAATTCCGTTTTATATTGAATCAAACTTTACAGTAAACAAATGGGATTTTTTTAAGAGCAGTGCGGAGTTTATAACCGATGTGCGTCCATCATTTTTAGTTCAGTACGAGCAATACCTTTATGGGGATTTAGGTTTCCCGATGGGTAAAAAAGGCAAACTTGTTACCGGAACCGGCTTAGCATGGCTCACCGATGAGTATTACCAAACAGATATTTTTTCGCAGGCAGACACTACGGATTTAACTGATTTTAATTTATATAACGCCCACGCTTATTACGAATCGAATACGCTTAACAGAAAACAATACGCATCGCAGGGTCGAAATTTTTTAGCAAAATTTCAGTACATACAAGGCGAGGAATATTATCGACCGGGATCTACTTCGCTTGACCCATTAAAGTTTAGGCGATTACACGAGTGGGTGGTATTTAAACTTGTTTATGACAACTATTTTAAATCAAAAAAATCATATAAACTTGGCTTGTATTTTGAAGGAGTTTATTCAACTCAAACGCTGTTTAATAATTTCACGTCAAGTATTCTTTCAGCCCCTGCATTTCAGCCATTGCCTGAAAGTAAAACGCTTTTTCAGGAAAAATACAGAGCGCATAAATACGTTGCAGGTGGAATAAAAAACATATTCACCATTCGCAAAATTTTTGATTTACGATTTGAAGGATATATTTATCAACCCTACCAGCGAATAATACGCGCACCGGGTTTGAAGGCAGGATTTTCCGATCCATTTAAAGAGCGTTTCTACATTGCTATGGCAGCATTCGTAATTCATTCACCTATTGGACCTGTTGCGGTTAGTGCAAATTACTATTCGCAAGAAGATGAGCCGTTTACTTTTATGTTTCATTTCGGATATATTATCTTTAATAAAAAAGCCACCGACTGATGAATGTTGTCTTTAAAAATGCAGGCAAACGCTTTAATGCCAATTGGATATTGAACACTATTAATTTGGAATTAAAGCAAGGTAATTCTTATGCTGTGCTTGGCGCTAATGGCTCTGGTAAATCTACTTTGTTGCAACTTATTGCCGGAAACATTACTCCATCAAAAGGCGAAATAGCTTACGAACTGAATCAAAAAAAAATTGAAATAGAAACGCTTTACCGTTATGTTTCTTATGCATCGCCTTATCTCGAATTATCCGAAGAGTTTACTTTGAGCGATGCAATAGCCATGCACTTTGAATTTAAAAAACCAATAGCAGGTTTGTTAGCAACAGATATAGCCAAACTTTGCGGACTAAATGAGTTTAAAAGCAAACAAGTTAGGTATTTTTCATCAGGTATGAAACAGCGCCTGCGCCTTGCACTTGCAATTTATAGTGATACGCCACTTTTACTTTTAGATGAGCCTTGTGCTAATTTAGATGTAGCTGCAATTGATTGGTATAAAAATGCTATTAACCAATACGCAACCGGCAGAACAGTAGTAGTTTGTTCTAATAATCAACAAGAAGAATTTAGTTTTTGTAACGAGCAAATTAAAATTGAAAACTACAAGTAGCTTAATCTTCAACTTTCATTATCACTTGCTCTATTTTTGTATTAGCAACGCTCACAATTTTAAAAACAAATTTTCCTACACGGATAACATCGTTTTTGCGCGGAATACTCCCCAGGTTGTTCAGTATAACACCGCCAAGTGTTTCATGGTCTTCGCCTACTGGCAGATTGAAATGATATTTTGTGTTTAAGTAATCTACTTCGAGGCGGGCAGAAAAATAAAATTCTTTATCAGTTATTTTTTTGTCAATCAATTCTTCTTTATCATGCTCATCATCAATTTCTCCAAAAATTTCCTCCATCACATCTTCCATAGCAAGCATACCAGATGTGCCTCCAAATTCATCAACCACTATGGCAATACTTTTATGCTGTTGAATAAATAGCGTTAGCACTTCGTTCACCGGCATTGTTTCGGGCACAATTAAAACGGGGCGCAATATTTCTCTTATTGTTTGTGGTTTTTTAAACAACTCGTAAGAGTGTGTATAGCCGATGATGTGATCAATGGTTTGTTCGTACACTAAAATTTTTGATAATCTGGTTTCTACAAAGCGCGCATTAAGCTTTTCAATGCTATCGTTTACTTCTGTGGCAACAATTTCGGTGCGCGGTATCATGCATTCGCGTACTCTTATTTCAGAAAAACCAAGTGCGTTTTTAAATATTTGCACTTCGTGTTCCAGTTCCTGCTTTTCGGTGATGCGTGATGTGCTTTCGCGAACAAGGTTATCTAAATCAATTCTGCCGAAAGCAATTTCATCATTGGTTGTTTTAACGCGCATCACTTTTTCCAAAAAAAAATGAGAAATGCCAATAGATAAAAAAACCACCGGGCTGAGTAACCAATAAGCAATTATGAGCGGAAGTGCAAAAAAATTAAGTACTCCATTCGGGTTTATACGAAATAAATTTTTGGGGATAAACTCGGCTGTTATCAAAATAAACATGGTAGATAAAAAAGTTTGTATGATTAAAACCAAAACATGTGAATGTACATGGCGTGCTACTAGGGGTGTTAATATTGCCGACATATAAAGACCGAAAATAACCAACGATATGCTATTGCCTACTAACATGGTGGCAATGTAGTTAGATTGCTTCTTGATAAAATACGCCAATATTTTTCCTGAGATAGCACCTTGCTTACTTTCTAACTCAATACGCAATTTATTGGACGTGAGAAACGCAATTTCTAAGCCCGAAAAAAAAGCGCAGGCAATCATCGAGAAAATAACCATTAACCATTCGGTACTCATCTTAAATCAAAAATACAATTAGTTCTTCTTTGTTTTTTTATCGGGCTGCACATTCTTTTTAACATACAATTTTTCGCGTTTTTTATTTAACCATATCATTACGCAGCTAATGAGTGCAAGTGCCAAAAACGATAAGCCATCGCGCCAAGCGCCCACCACAAAAAAGAAAATAGAACTTATAAACGTGAGTGCTGCTATTCCTATCCAGAAAAAGCGCAAAATTTTAATCATCGTTTCCATCTTGGTCGGTATTGGTGCTATCGGCAACTGAAAAACTGCCTGTTGGTTTTAATATTTTGTAAACTGAAAAATCGCGGTTAGATTCTAATCCTTCTCCTTTTAAAACTTCATCGGCAGTGGTAATTACAACTTTTGCATTGGTGTAAATTTTCTGTTGCACTTCGTCCCATATCAAATGTTCGGTGTTTAGTCGGTCGCCATTCACATTGGTTACCACCACATTATTACGTGCTTCCATTGTTCCGTTATCCAAATATCTGATGGCGTAATTTGCTGTTAGCCGCGAGCTAACGCCCATGGTATCGTTATAAAAAGTAACGTCAACGCCTTTGGGTAGCTCCAAGTAATTATGGTCGCTCTCAAATCTGTTCATGAGCGGGGCTATTAGTTTTATTTTCAACTGAGCCGAATCGCTGTAAAGTAATTCGTTGTTTACCGATGTTTCTACCGGAGCGTTTTCGGGTGAAGTGAGTAGCCGAATGGTTTTTATATCGTTTTCGCAGGCGACTAAAAATGCAATAAAAAATAAAAATGGTAAAACGATTCTTTTATTAATCATTAGCAATGCTAATTGTATTTGTAACGATTAAACCATTTTTCGTTTAATGTGAAACCAATCACAAAACGAAAATAATTTTCTTTAACTAAATTGTTTTCTATTGTACCACGCTGGCCGGCTATTAGTGATAAGTTAACATGACCTTTGCGTACATCTTCGCCCGATTTGCTGCTTCGCAACGGAAAACCAAAACCAACAGTAAAACCCATATCAGTAATGGGTTCGGGTCCTTTTAGCTGCAAATAAGAATTGCCAAAAAATGCACCAAAGCGATACGACATACGTTTAATGTAACTCGATTTATCGGTAAGCGATTTGTTGTAAAACTGAAAACCTAATGCTACTTTGTTGCTATTGCCAAATAGTCCTTTATTGTTTTGCGAGGTATCAAAATTCGTCCAGTTTTGTATGCCATAATCTGCTGTAATCGTTAGTTTGTCTTTAATTAAAAACATAAATCCAAAGCCATACATAGCAGGTAATTTATAGGTAGATTTTACATCGGGCGAATATAGAACAGTATCATTGTTAATCTCTGTTGTGCCTTTGTAAGTAATGGTTTGGCCAAGTGTGGTGGTATTGGCATTAATGCTGGCTGGCAAATTCATTGTAAAACCAAATCCTAAGGTATAATTGCTATCAAGTTTTACTTTGTACTGCAATCCGGTTTTAAAGTATAAATCGTTGTACTGAATTTGTTTTGTGTAGCGCGAACCAAATGCGTTAAGTAAATCGGCAAACGAATCGCGACTGATGAAAGACATATTTCCAAACAAATAAGACGCATTAATGCCCATTGATATGCCTTTGTAAGAAAATCCGTGCGACCAAAATAATTCGTTAATGCCTCCTTTTCCCTCGTAGCTATAATTTACTTGGCCTATACTATCAATGGTAGATTGATTACTTATATCGTAACCCACATTGCTGAACGGAACAATGCCCAAGCCGGTGCCCCATGAAAAAGGTTTACCTGGCTGCGTGAGCGGAATTCCCAATGCAAAATATGCAAGTCCGGCTTTATTGGAACTGGTGCCTTGTGTTTTGTTTTGTAAGACAGAATAGGTATCAAAAGCGCCAATTTCTATGGTAGTTAATTTTAGAGATGAATAAGAAGCCGGATTAATTGGATTAATAAAATGGGGTGTGGCCGAATCGTTTTGCAAAGCGAAACCCGCTGTGCCCATTGCATTTTGCTGAGCAAAGCCGCTGGTTTGCAATTCGCCCAAGCCATAACGCGAGTAAGGCGAGTTAGTACTCGTTTGTGCAAAAGTCGAAATGGTAATCAATAAAAAAATACCTGAAAAAAATCTCCTCAAAATTGTGTTCACCTTTATTGTTGTTTTAAATTGTAAAGCAGTATATCGTTTAATCCTTTTAGTACTAAAAATGGGTCGGTAAAGATGCTATTTTTTAAGCGTTTGGCAAAAAAATCGCTATCGCCACCAGTAATGTAAACCAACAAATTATCGTGTTTTGCTCGATACAAATCAATAATGCCATCTATTTCGGCAACGGTGCCATTTATCACACCCGACAAAATAGATTCCGGTGTGCTTTCGCCAATTAATTTATCGTAATTCATATCCACATCTATTAACGGCAAACGGGCTGTAAAATTGTGTAACGCTTTAAAACGCATTTGCAACCCGGGCGAAATTGCCCCACCGCAATACTCAGCCGCAGCATTAGCAAAATTATACTTTATGCATGTGCCGACATCTATCACTAAAATTTTTTTAGCCGGATGAGTAGCTGCGGCAGCTATAACAGGCGGTATTCTGTCGCTACCAAGTGTGCTTGCCGTTTTGTAATTGTTCTTGATGGGCAGACGAGTAGCCGATGAAAATTGGATTATATTTTTTACTGTAAGCTCAGCTAAAAATGCAGGAAAAGTTTCCTTTACGGTAGAGATGATGATGCCTGTTATATCTTTATTTTGCAGATAAGAACACGATTCCAAATCCTTTTCAGTATCAAAAACAAATGCCTCCGCGAGCTTCCCGTGCTCAAAAGCGCCAAGTTTTATGCGTGTGTTTCCTATATCAATAGCTATGGTCAATTCTCAAAAATAATTAATTATACGGGCAATAGAAAATTAGTTTTGTCAGAAACAAAAAAATGTATATTTGCCGACCAATTAAGAAGGTGTTGTAGCTCAGTTGGTAGAGCAAAGGACTGAAAATCCTTGTGTCGGGGGTTCAATTCCCTCCAACACCACTCGGAGGGAAGATTCTGAAAATTCAGATTTCTTCCCTCCTTCTTTTTTCTCCAACCCCTTGCTAAATCGGCAAAGTAGGCTGATAACATTTAAAGCTTTTGGAGTTCGATACTCTGAATCTGCAAAAACCAACTTTTGGGGATAGATTGAACTCACTATCCTCTGCTTGGCGACCGTATCCTTTGATTCATAGTATTTTGGTGCTTTTTAGATCACTTCAAGGCCGTCATCAATCAGGTTGCCGTGATTTTACGTACTTTAAAATAATTGGATGGGGTTGGTATTATTTAAGCACGGTGCTTGATGATCATAGCAGATTTATTATTCATTGGCAATTAGGCCC
>JAGVMA010000010.1 GCA_020054095.1 Bacteroidia bacterium
ACATCGCTTTATAAAAAAGCCCCCGCCACTGGCGGGGCTTTTTTCGATTAAAAAATTGCTGACTTCCTATAAAGTACTTCTGCGTTAACGTAAATCACATTTATTTTCAAAGAAGAATTACGCGCAACATACTCCTTTACCTTATTTACTAATAGTTTTGTTTGCCTATGCATAAATAGCGTATAAAAAACAACAATGTTGTAATCCGAATCTGTATATTTATTTATATCAGGAGTTTCGCCATTACTATTTTTATAATTTTTAAAATCCTTCTCAAAATAAATAACTGTATCCGGCATGCTGTTTTTAAATGGTGGAACCGAATCCAATCTGCCATAATTACCCCAATTTAAATTGGGGAAACCTCCAACCATGCAATTACAAATAAAACCCACCATCTTCCCTGTTTTATCAAATGCTCGTACTTGCAAAGGTTGGATAAGATTTTTTAATATTCCTTGGTTGCATTGTTTTGCATCTTTTTCTATTTCCAGGTAGTTAGAGTTTAGAAAGTAAATTGCATTTTCGTTAATTAGTAGCTTTTTAGATTTACGAATAACTGTTTCACTATCATACATTTTGTATGGCTTTATACCAATTAATATGCGGGCACAGCTGCTAAAGAATAATAGAAATAAAAATACGCTTGTCTTCATAAAACAATTTTTTAAAACTAGGTAATTTAAACATTCTTTTAATTCACAACGACATCGAATTTTATTTTGCCGAATGGTTTATCTGTACTATAGTGAATTGTATAAGTCCCCTTTTTTATAATTATATTATTTTTTCCAAGGGCAGATGCAAATGCTCCTATATTAAAATCATCTACTATTGTTACTGTTCCGTTCCCATTATCACAATATGTATCAGGCTCCAAGAATAAATTGTTTCCAGATAATTTTACATCGCCAGTTCCTAAACCTTCACTTCTTTGTTCAAATGTTAAATTTGTACCTGCTGCCAATGTTTCCCATCCAAATATAATACATATTCCAGGGCATTTGCCACAATCTCCGCCTTTACATGAATTGTTAGGGCCCGACTCAATTCCGCTCCACTTAAATCTAATAATTGGTTTTGCGTTTGAACCAGCCTTTAAAGACGAACCAAATGATGGACTATCAACGCCTGCTACATTTGGTTCATTTAATTTTGAACAACAGATCATTAACGATACAACGCTAATGATTAGAGATGATAGAATAATTACTTTTGTTTTCATGTTTTTAAGTTTTTAGATTAAATTAAAATTGATTTATATTTTTATTGTTAACAATTTTTTTTATTGCATTTTGCCTCCTTTCTTTTGTTTTCATGATGTTTTGTTTTTTAAGGTTTATATTATAGTTAATTGATTATTAGGTTTTTGTGAAATAAAAAAGGGCTAACAGTGGTTGCGTTGGCACCAACGGTAAAAGCGCGGGGCACAACCGAAAAAGCATAGGCACCTGCGGAAATTGCGTTGGAACTAACCGTAAAAGCGTAGCCGCCAATTTTTTTACCGATGGCACCACCGGAAATAAAAACGGCACGAACGCAAAAAAAATAATGCCCTGCGGAATAAGCGCAAGGCACAACAGTAAAAAAATAAGTAAGAAAATTAAACCCGCTAACGCTCCTGCGAACTGCGAACTGCGAATTGCGAACTGTTAAATCTCATGATTATCAAAATTAAAAAAGCAAACGAAAAAAGCAAAAGATTATTGTGTTTTACTTTTCAACAAAAAATCTGAATACCAAAACGAAATTCCATTTACTGGTCGCAAAACGGTTTCGCCTATCTCTATGTTTATTTTGTTTTTAAAAATAGGGCCTGCAAAACAAAAGGTGTGAAATTCTCCGTTTTCGCCACAAGGGTCAATATTTTTATTTAAGCTGCTTAGGTAGCTTTCGGTTAGTTCTTTTCCCACATTTTCTTGGCTTAAATAATTACCGTTAACGCTGCACACCATAGTGCGGAAGCCAAGCGATATAAATTCGCGAACAAGCTGTGCTGTGTTTTCTTGCCAAAGTGGATAAACGCCTTGCATGCCGTTTTGTTCTAAAATTTTATCGCGGTATTGTTTTAAATCTTCTAAAAAAATATCGCCATATATAATGTGATGTATGTTTTGTTTTTTCAGTTGCCTAAAAATTTGCTTCAGTTTTTCTTCGTATTCGACATTTGTACCCTCACTCACATACATCTTTATTAACGGAATACCTATTAGTGCTGCTTGTTCTTCAATTAATTCTTGCCTAATGCCATGCATCGAGAGGCGATTGTAATTGCTGTTAATGGTAGAAACCAAATAACGCACCTTGTAATTTTTGGCTTGTAAAATTTTATAGAGAGCGAGTGATGAATCTTTTCCGCCACTCCAAAATATAGCCGCATTGGTTTCCATTAAATTATACCCGCACCAAGTGCGAGCGATAAAAAGATAATGAGCACAGCTACTAATTTTTGCATAAATGGAAGCGTTACTTTTTTTAGCAAACTGTTACCTACAACAGCACCGGCAAATGCACACAAGGTGGCGCACGAAATTAAAAGCAAATTATCCGCTAACAGCGATGTGCTGAAATTGGAGAAATAAACCGGCAGCCGAGTTAAATCTACCAAGCAGCCAATTGCTACTCCTGTTGCAATAAACGATTCTTTACTCAATCCCGATTTAATTAAAAAAATAGCTCTTAGTGCACCTTGGTGCCCCGATATGCCTCCGAAAAAACCACTGAACAGACCGCCAATTAAATTGGTGTTCTTATTTATTTTCAGGTTAATGATGCACGGAGAAATATCGGCAAAAGAGAAAAATATCATGAGCAAACTCACTACTAATTTTACGGATGTGATGTTACATTCTTTTTCTCCTATATAATAGGTATGAAGCGGAACTGTGTTTTGTAACTGCAATAAAATATATGCTCCGGCAAAAGCAGCAATGATGGATGGAATTCCAAAGCGAAAAAAAACCGATGGGTTTATGTTTCGGCCGGTTAGTGCTGCTTTAAAAATATTATTTAGTAAATGTACTATTCCGGTTAATGCAATTGCAATTTCGGTGGGGAAAAATAGAATGAACACAGGCGTTAAAATAGTTCCTAATCCAAATCCCGAAAAAAAAGTGAGTAACGATGAAAGTAAAGCGGTTATGCCGATTACGAAATAAATCATCCGAAATGTTTTTTTATTGCATCAATAAAATAGCAGGGAGCGCCACAAGGCCGCTTGGTTTCTTTATCAATAAAAACAAGTGTGGTTTCGCCAGTGTTTAAAATTTCGCCAGCGTTATTAGTACATTCATATTTAAAATGGATGCGAGCCGTTGGTAGTTGCGTGATCGTAGTCTTCACCGTTATTTCATCATCGTAAAAAGCAGGTTTTAAATATTTAATGCTGAAAGTGTAAACCGGAAGCATAATGCCGCGTTCTTCTAATTCGCGGTAACTCATTCCAAGTTGTCTTAGCGCTTCTACACGACCAACTTCAAAATACTGTGCATAGTTGCCGTAATACACATAACCCATTTGGTCGGTTTCGCCATAACGCACTCTTATTTTTGTTTCGGATACATACATATTGTGATTGCAAAAATATACATTAATTAATTTAACAACCGACTTATAAAATTATTGCATTCTGATAATTTTATTTACAAATACTTAAAACCAAAAAATTATAATTGCACAAAATTACCCCGAGATTGAATTTTAAACATACCTATATATATGTACTCATTTTAACGCTAATCGTTGCTTGCGGGCATCGGTATGTTTTAAAATCTGTTGAGCCAAGCTCGGTGGAGCTTAATGCGAAAGACAATCCTCCGGTTGATAGCACAGTTTGGAAAATTATTGCCCCCTATAAAACCGAAATGGATAAGAAGATGAACGAAGTGCTTATTGTGAGTAACCAGCCACTTGTTAAAGGCGAACCCGAAGGCGCACTTGGAAATTTAGTTGCTGATATAACGCTCAGCATGGCGAATAAAAAATATACTAATGGCGCTGTAGATTTTTGCGTACTTAATAATGGTGGCTTGCGCTCGGCTTTGCCCAAAGGCGAAATTACTATGGGCAAAGTATTTGAGCTTATGCCATTTGAAAACGAAATGGTGGTGCTCACCCTTAGCGGTGATAAAGTGAAAAAACTTTTAGCATTTATTGCCGAGCGAAACGGCTGCCCACTTTCAGGAATAAAATTGGGTATAAAAAACAATTTACCAATAAATGTTTTAATCAATAATGTATCTTTTGATGAAAATAAAACGTACAAACTCGTAACATCAGATTATTTGGCAAATGGAGGAGATAAACTCGAATTCTTAACCCAAGGTGTTGCTAAAGAACTACTCAATTACAAATTGCGCGATGCAATTATTGATTACCTGAAAGCAGAAAAAGCCAAAGGCAATACCCTAACAGTTAAAACAGACGGACGCATATATAATGAGTAAAATTAACAGGCGCGAATTTTTAATACAATCCCTTTCTGCATCGGCAGGAGTTTTGGCTCTAAGCGCATTTCCGTTTGATGTTTTAGCTGCAGATGATTTAGTTAAAATTACCATTCTTCATACCAATGATGTGCATAGTCGCATAGAGCCATTTCCGGCTAACGACCCAAAATTTGGCGGCTTGGGCGGAGCAGCACAACGGGCCGCATTGGTAAAAAAAATTAGAGCAACCGAAAAAAATGTTTTGCTCTTGGATGCAGGCGATATATTTCAAGGAACGCCTTACTTTAATATGTACGGTGGTGAGTTGGAATTAAAACTAATGAGCGAAATGGGCTACGATGCAACCACCATCGGTAATCATGATTTTGATAATGGCATGAACGGCTTGCTCCAGCAAATGCCCAACGCTAAATTCCCCTTTCTCTGTACCAATTACGATTTTTCAGACACTGTGCTGAAAGATAAAACACAACCTTACAAAGTATTTAAGAAAGATGGAGTAAGAGTTGGCGTGTTTGGCATTGGCATAGAACTAAAAGGATTGGTAGATAAAAATTTGTATGGTAATACTATTTACATCAATCCGCTTGAGAAAGCTGCTTATTATACCAAGTTTTTAAAAGAAGAAGAAAAATGCGACCTGATAATTTGTCTTTCGCATTTAGGATATAAGTACCAAGAAAACAAAGTGAGTGATGTTATTCTGGCACAGCAATCAAAAAATATTGATTTGATAATTGGCGGCCACACCCACACTTTACTGGCTAAGCCGCTGTCTTATAAAAACAGTGATGGTAAAGAAGTGTTGGTTGCACAAGTAGGTTGGGCAGGTGTGCGATTGGGCAAAATAGATTTTCTTTTTGATAAGAAAAAAAATATTTTCAAGAAAAAACATGCAAAAGGTACTGCTATAAAAATTTTTTAGATGTGCACCATAAATAAAATTATTTTTCAATAATAATTGTTAAAAAAATATTATGATAATTGAAAATCTTGTTTATTTTAGCACAACGAAACAAGGAAAACGCAGTAAAATCAAGCTGTTCAACATATTAATAAAAAAATTGAATTACAACCATGGTTAAAGATCACACAAAAATTTGGGACAAATGTTTAGAAATAATAAAAGCCAACGTAAGTACTCAAAGTTTTAAAACCTGGTTCGAACCGATAAAATCTTTAAAAGTTTCAAATAACGTACTTACTATACAGGTACCAAGTCAGTTTTTTTATGAATGGTTAGAGGAACATTACATTACTTTACTTACCAAAGCAGTAAAAAAAGAATTAGGCAAAGAAGGTCGTTTGGAATATTCCATTATTATGGAAAATCCTTATGGTGCTAAACCCGTAACTGTAAGAGTCCCTACTACTAATAAAAAAGAATTAAAAAATCCTTCGGTAGCACTTCCTATTGAGATAAACAATACTACTATCCGTAACCCTTTCATTATTCCGGGTTTAAAGAAAGTAAATGTAGAGTCGCAACTTAACCCTGCGTATTCATTTGAAAATTTTGTGGAAGGCGATTGCAACCGTTTGGCTCGCTCAGCAGGTTTTGCAGTTGCAAATAAGCCGGGCGGAACTGCGTTTAATCCTTTGTTTATCTATGGAGCTTCTGGTCTTGGTAAATCGCATTTGGCACAAGCCATTGGTATTCAGGCAAAAGAAAATTTCCCGAACAAAACTGTTTTATATGTATCTGCCGAAAAATTCACGCTTCAGTTTATAGAATCTGTTCGTAACAATCAGGCAAATGATTTTGTTCATTTTTATCAAATGATTGACATGTTGATTATTGACGATGTACATTCATTGGCCGGTAAAGATAAAACGCAAGATGTTTTCTTCTCCATTTTTAACCACTTGCACCAAACCGGAAAACAAATTGTTTTAACATCGGATAAAGCACCTGTAGATTTGCAAGGAATTGAACAACGCTTACTATCGCGTTTCAAATGGGGCTTGGCTGCCGATGTGCAAATGCCTGATTTGGAAACCAGAATTGCAATTTTAAATAAAAAAACATACACACAAGGTATTGATTTGCCCAAAGAAGTGGTTGATTATTTAGCTTACAGCATTACGAGCAATGTTCGTGAGTTAGAAGGCGCATTAATTTCACTTCTTGCACAGGCATCGTTAAATAAAAAAGCAATAACGCTTGAATTAGCAAAACAAATGATAGATAAGTTCGTGAAAAACACAGCTCGCGAAGTATCTATTGATTTTATACAAAAAGTAGTGTGTGATTATTTTGATTTGCCGTTAGAAATGCTGAAATCGAAAACACGCAAACGCGAAATAGTTCAGGCACGCCAAATTGCGATGTATTTTGCCAAAAGTTTAACAAAATCATCATTAGCTACTATTGGAATGCATTGCGGAGGTAAAGACCACGCTACTGTTTTGCACGCTTGCCGCACAGTTAATAATTTAATGGAAACTGACAAACGCTTTAGGGCATACATTGAAGAATTAGAAAAAAAGATGAGCTTACAATAAACAGTTAATAATAACCTCAATCAAATAGGAATTGGAGAAATCTAATTCCTATTTTTGTTTACAGTGCGATACACTAAAAAAATACTAATGGTTTGCCTTGGCAATATTTGTCGTTCGCCCGTAGCAGAAGGTATTATGCGAAAAAAAGCTTCAGATAAAGGCCTTAATTTATTTATTGATTCTGCGGGAACATCTAATTATCATATTGGTGAGCATCCCGACAGGCGATCGGCAGAAAATGCTAAAAAAAACAGAGTAGATATCTCGAAATTAAAAGCAAGGCAGTTTACGACAAATGATTTTAGTGATTTTGATTTAATATATGTGATGGATAGTTCTAACTACAATGATGTAGTTGCTTTAGCTAAAACTGCTGAAGATCGAAATAAAGTTCAACTTATCCTTAACAGCTTATACCCCGATTCAAATATGTCTGTTCCTGATCCGTATTATGGCGGTGAGCAAGGATTTGAAAACGTATTTACGCTACTTAATAATGCATGCGAAATTATTGCAAGCACCATAGCCTCCGAAAATGAAAAAGGGTAATTTATATCTCATCCCTTGCACTTTGGGCGATTCGGCTGTAGCTGATGTAATTCCATCGCTAGTAAATTCGGTAATAAACAGCACCGATATTTACATAGTAGAAGAGATAAAAACGGCTCGTAGGTTTTTGAAAAAAGCCGGAATTCTAAAACCGATAGATGATTTACAGTTCCGGACGTTAAATGAGCACACCGATTTGAATACTGTATCAAATTACTTAAATGAAATAGTAGATGGAAAAAATATTGGTTTGCTATCAGAAGCGGGCTGCCCTTCAGTTGCTGACCCTGGCAGCGAAATTGTAAAGTTAGCACACAAAAAGAATATAAAAGTAATTCCATTGGTAGGGCCATCATCTATTTTGCTTGCGTTAATGGCTTCGGGCTTTAACGGACAAAATTTTGCTTTTAACGGCTATTTGCCAAAAGATAAAACTGAGCGAATAAATAAAATTAAGGAACTTGAACGCTTAGCAAACATAAAAAAACAAAGCCAAATTTTTATAGAAACACCTTATCGTAACATGCAGCTTTTAGATGATTTAAAGTATATCTGCTCACCCGCAACAATGCTTTGTGTAGCAGTAGATATAACACTTAATAGCGAAAAAATTATTACTGCTTCTATCAGCGATTGGAAAAACTATAATTCAGATATAAATAAACGACCGACTGTATTTATTATAGGGACTTAAAAAAAACAAAAATGCCATTTTCAAAAGGACAAATTATTTTCGCAATTGCATTTGTAATCACATTTGCAATAGTTATGGTGTGGGCCTATTTATCTGATAGAAACACGACACGCGTTTATTACAAAAAAGTGTATCTTATTTTAATTGCAGTTATTGCCATTCTCGGATTATATAAATTAGCATCGCATTACTTGCACCAATAAAAAAGGACGGAAATTTTTCCGCCCTTTTTTATAAAATTATATATGCGAGTTTACTTTGGTGTTATTTGTGTGTTGTTAGTTTTATTGTTACCTTTTTTTTCTTGGTCTTCAGTTACACCTTGGTCACCAACAGCTAAGTTGTTCTTCGTCCCAGTCGTGTTATCCCCACCCGACTTAACAAACCCTTTTACTTGGTTTTTCTTGGTATTATCTTTATTGCCATTCTGCTTATCTTCCGTTACGCCTTCATCACCCACAGCTAAATTCTTTTTTTGTTTTGGGTTGTTTTTATCAGCTGTATCAGAAGGAGTGGTGTTGCTTGTTTGCTCGTTGTTATCTTTTGGAGCAATGTCTTCTTTAATATCTTTTAGTTTATTTCGTTTGGTTTTAACGCTGTTATAGATATTACCGACATTATTTTGTGCGGCAATAACATTCATCGAAAAAACAAATAAAACAAATGCTAAAATGTATTTATAGTTTTTCATGTAGTTGAATTAT
Organism: Bacteroidia bacterium; assembly: GCA_020054095.1. Lineage (GTDB taxonomy): Bacteria > Bacteroidota > Bacteroidia > JADZBD01 > JADZBD01 > JAGVMA01. The sequence goes on from JAGVMA010000010.1 coordinate 8,901, forward strand.
TTAGGAGTAATTTTGGTATTGGTAGTAGTGTTTTTTGTCCCTTGTTTTTCTTCAGTAACACCCTCTTCGTTAACTGCCATTTTATTGCTGGTACCATTGTTAGTTTTGGTGCCGGAATTGTTTTCGTTTTGTTTATTGGTGTTTGGTTTAATAGTTTCCGTTTTAGTTCCGGTAGTTGGGGTAACGGTTGTAGTTTTTGTTTCGCCCGATTGCGGATTGTTTTGTGCAACTGCATCGGTAGCAAATAAACCAAAGGTTAAAAACAGGGCTATTGTTGTAATTTTTTTCATTTTGCTTTTTTATTTATAATACAAATATAGTGCCAATTACATTCTCATCCAAAAATACTTACGAGCATACATTTGGCAAAACCCAATTGTCGTAATTCTTACTGTTTTAGTATATCAAGCGCCTCTTGAATAGAAATGGGATTGCCTTTGAAATAGGCCTGAATAAAGGCATCAGTAATACCATAAGTGGAAACAATTTCTTTTTTTGCAGCTTGCGCTTGTTCGTAGTTTTTATAATTACCGGCCACATATTTTGTTGAACCATCGGGCATGGTTTCAGTAGTAAGGTTTGGAACTTTGCTTATTAAATCTTTTTTGTCATCAGGTGGTGTGCCCTTAAACACGCCAATTTGTATTTTAAAATTCACAAAGTCTTTGTCAGATGGTTCGTTGTTGCTTGTTGTTGTATTGTTAGTCAGTCCTAAGTCATTGAGAGAAACACGCTTACCATTTTTATATGCTACCACAAATGCATCGTCATAACCCAACAGTCTCAAATCTTTTCGATGCTTAAGAGCATCGTCCATGTTTTTATACGAACCTGAAACATATTTATACAATCCGTTTTCTGTTTTTATTTCTATTAACGAAGGCACTTGTGCGAATACACCTTTAGGTATTTTGGTTTTAAATGCTCCCACTTGCACCCGGAAAACTAAACCATCGGTGCTTGTGTTTGTTGAGTTATTGTTGGAGTTATTTGTGTTTGTGTTCGAATTGTTATTGTTGCTGTTATTGTTTGAGGTAATATTGTTGTTAGAATTACTGTTATTAGTTGTGGTATTATTATTCGCGTTCGTATTGTTATTTGTTGAATTATTGTTTGTGTTTGAACTATTGTTGTTGTTATTATTCGTGTTGTTATTGTTTGAATTATTGTTAGTGGTACTGTTGTTATTTGTTGAGTTATTATTATTCGTATTAGTGGAAGAGTTATTATTTCCACCATCAAAAGCATTAGTTTTTATTTCTTCAATATCGTTTTTCCTGAGCGCAACAACTTTAGCATCGGCAAAACCTTGCGCTCGCATTTTCATGGCATAGTTTATTGCATCGCTTAGCTTTGTAAATTTACCTGCCGTGTAAGCGGTTGATGAATCTTTTAAGGATGTGCTTGTAACATCATCTATTGTTAAAAGTTTGTCCATCACATCGGGTGGAACACCGGAAGTGAATTTTGCAAGCAAAACGGTGTATTCCATTTTAGGTGCAGTGCTATAATTCCCTCCGGCCGATACAACGGGCAAAATGATTACATCGTTAAATTCACCAACAGAATCAATGTAAATTCTGTAATTCATTGCAATTGCCGAATCACTTAGCGTAACTCCGCGCTCATCTACAAATGCATTTGGTGCCGAATTTTGTTCGTCATCTCTGTAATCAGGAACCAAGTCATTATCGCCATCAAGCGGGCAACCTTTTACATCTACTGCCACACCGTTAGGCGTGCCTTGACACGAATCAGAAAAATCTTTTACTCCATCGCCATCTTTGTCTTCTAAGTCGAGTGCAAAAAAATCTACATCTCTAAAGTTGGTAGTATCTTTTCCTGTTTTCTTTTTGCGCTCTTTAAACTCATAGTGAATAGAAAACGAACTCATCAAAAATTTATCGTTTTTGGAATCGCCTTTTCTTAGGCCGGTACTGTTTTCGGTAACGCCATCAATAAAATCTGTCATAGTATAGTGCATTGCAGTGCCAATGCGGAAAGTAACTTGCTTGTGCAGAATCATGGTGGCTCCACCACCAATAGTGTAAGCAAAAGAGCGCTCAGGATATTTGCCAAATCCATCAATGTTTAATTCTCTGATATCGGACTCATACGTGTAATCGCGTATTAAATAAATTGCATTTGCAGCATTTGGGTCATTCTCAGCCATGTTTTTTATCGAGCCATCTGACCAGTAATAATATTGATTTCCGTTTTGATCATATAAATCCGTTTTTGATAAATATTCAAACGATTCGAAGCCAAGCGTGAAATAGGGTTCTATTATTCTTTTCTTTGGAAGTATGTGATCAAAATTGTACGAAATATTTAAGCCCCCCATTCGTATTTCCGATTGAATATTAAGGTTTCGATCGGTTGCGCTTCTTTCATTGGCGCCTAATTGACCGAATAAAACATAAAATCTCAGATTTAAAAAGCTGTTTAGATTTTGAGATATACTTAATTCGTAGCCAAGTCGGCTTGTTTGTGGTAATACTAACTTCTGGTTATTTATATCGCCATAAAATGTGAACATGCCCACACCCAAACCAACGATAGGTTTTAATACAAATTCTTTTGGCAGTTGATTGGAATCGGGCTGCTGTGTATCGTTTGGGTTAACGGTAGTTGTGTCAGGGCTTTGCTGAGCAAGTGCAGAACTGCAAATTGCTGCAATCAAAAAAAATATGCTCAATCCCTTTTTTACCATTCGTTACAAAAATAAGAAACTCCGTTAATTTTTCAGTTAACGGAGTCGGAAATAAATTATCCGATTATTTATACCATTGTTGCCCACTTGTCATTAGCGCTTCTTGCACGGTTACTCTTGTGCCTTGGTTGTAAGCTGTAACAAATGCACCGCTCACGCCTTTGCCTCTCATCACTTCTCTGTAATCGCGAGCTTCTTTGTATTGGTTGTATTTGCCAACTGTGTATTTATTCCAACCCTCGTGTGTTTCCACTTTCACATTATCTTGTATTCCATACATGGATGAAAAATACCAACTGCCCACCGGCTCAGAATGTGAGGCGCATATTTGCACTCTGTAACTAATTCCGGTGCTTGGCGGTGTAACATTCGTTACCGTATTGTCTTGATTATTGTTTGAACTACTGTTATCTGTTTTTGTATTGGTACTCGTGGTTGTGTTCGTATTGTCGGTTGTGTTTGTTGTACTGTTATTAGGTGTATTGTCTTGTGTTGTATTAGTAGTGTTATTCTGAGTTGTATTGGTGTTATTGTTTTGTGTTGTGGTAGTATTGTCTTGAGTTGTTGTGTTGGTAGTTGTATTATCCACAATTTCGGGGCGCTCCACTGTAATGAGGGATACCGCCAATATTACTTTCTTGGGTTCATCACTTTCTACATAAGAAAACAAACCATCAAAATTTAAATCGCCTGCTGCATTATTTGCTACTTTAACTTTATAGGTGATGGTAAATTGTTCATCGTTGGGTACATTGTCCCACACAATTTTTGCTTTCTGATCAATAAAACTAAATGTTCCGCCTTTCGATTCTCCTTCGGTGGCAGTAAGCCCTTCGGGTATCACATCCTGAAAACGAGAAAATCCTTTCAGATTTCCCTTAAAGATTGAAATTTCAACAGTGAATTCATCTCCCGGCTTTGCGTTGTGTGTAACTTTTCTGCTTGCAGTTACATTTACCGGTGCCGATTTATTATTAGATGTGTTGTCGGGTGGAGTAGTTGTATTATCGGTGTTTGTATTTGTAGTAGTCGTATTATTTTCGGTATTATTAGTAGTAGTTGTTACAGGCTGCTCTTCACCTACCATCACATCCATCTTATTGGTTTCAATTGCAGTTTTGTTTCCGTTATTGAGGTATGAAAATTTGCCGGCAATAGTTTTTGTGCCTGATGCATCTGTGGCGGCTTTTACTTTAAAAGAAAGTTTAAGTTCAGCATCACCCGGTAGCGATGTCCAAGTAAAACGAATGGTTTGTGCGGTTACTTTGTATTCCGAGCCGGACGATTGGTCAGCAGCGGGAGCAGCAGTTAGCCCTTCGGGCAAATCGAGCTTCACTTGCGCGAAGCCGCTTAGCGTACCTTTTTTTACAGTAATTTCTACAGTGAAATCTTCGCCTGGTTTTACTTTGTTAGGAGCACTGATGGTTGCCGATATGTCATCTACAAGAATAGATTGGAAAAAGTATAATCCAATCATGTTAAATAATAGCACAAAATATTTGAGCATATATGGTTTTTATTGGTTTCGTACCCGGTGCCGCTATTGTTCCACTTTTTCGGTGGCAGCAGCGTCTCTTAGGCACTAAGCCAATAAAACCTTATGCTACTGCTCGAAGAAAAAGTCTATCAGCTTATGCAATTTCTCAACGGTGTAGTCGCCCGAACCGTCAAAAAAGGCATCAATAGCTGCTGATATTTCCTGTGATGAAATAACCCCATCTTTATTCAAGTCTGCAGGTTTAAACTCTGCAGGCAATTCGCTGGTATTAGTTGGGTTATTAGGCACAGTAGAATTTTCTTTTTTCGTTTGCTGAATATTTTCGTCAATCTTCTTAAGAGTTTCGTTACTTGGATTAGAAGTGAAGATGTCCTGTCGTTCTGTAACGAGCGAATCTTTTTCTTGCTGCATTTTTTTAATTAATGCATCGGTAAGCATCACACCATTGGTATCTACACTCACTCCTTTTTTTGAGTTCGCTTCTTTGTCTTTATAGTTAGGTATTCCATCCTTGTCATCATCTTCAGGACAACCTTTTGAGTCAACCTTTATGCCTTTAGGAGTTCCACCACATTCATCATCAAAATCTTTTACGCCATCGCCATCAAAATCGTAATTGTCAATTTGAGTAAAGTCCACTTCGCTGTAACGATCCTTTTCTTTTGTGTTTCTGCCTAAGCGATAAGTGATTCCGAAATTGCCGTAGAAATATTTATCCGAACTTCCTTTTTTGATGTTATCTAAATAATCGCTAAAAGTTAACGTATAAGATGCGTTCATTGAAGCAACAATTGATTCAGAGATTTTAAATTTTAATCCAAATCCGATAGGAAGTGCAAATGTGCTACGCTTGTAATTAGCTGAGCTGTCAGTTAATTGCGTTTCGTAATCGTAATCGCGAACGAGATTAACTGATGTGAATTGGTTTTGATTTAACTCAGGCAAATCGCGGATGCTTCCATCACTCCAGTAGTAATAATCTTTTCCATTTTTATCTACTTTGTCACCATATGGGTTAAACATCAAGTAACTAAAGCCCGTAAAAATATAGGGCGCAACCGGAAATTCTTCTTTCAGCAACCATCCGTTATCAAAGTGAAACGAGAAGTTAATTCCGAACTGCATGATTGACGATTGAAAGTTATTGTTTATCGTTATCACCGAATCGCGCTCATCGCGCGCTACTTTTCCGTAAACGCCATACAGAGAAATGCCCATCGTATTGGCAAAGCGTTGCTCAATATCAAGGGAAAATGCATTTCTGATTGTGCTTAGCGAACTAATGTTGTTTGATTTGCCTACATCGCCATTAAAGGTGGTGAGGCCCGCTCCGAGGGTTATAGATGGTAAATTTTTTCCGCCATTTTGGGGTGTTTGCTCCTGCCCGCTAACGATTGTGGTTAGTGATAGCATAAAAGCCGCGAGTAAAACTGTTGTTCTCATTTTTTTGCGATTTATTGTGATTAAATTTAGATTAACCACAATAAAAATACGATAAAAATTTTGAATAAAACAAACACCTTGTTTCAAGCAAAACTATTTGAAATGGGGGCGAGTAAAACTTAGTCCGTTTGAAATTACAAACAGCTATTTGTTAATTGTGGTATTGGAAGTAACAGAATCTTGCCCATTGTTTTTGTTTTTTTCTGTTGATTCGGCATCGGTTACTTCAGAGATAATATATGCGAGAAGGAGAATGATGAGTATCACCAAAAATGCTTTCTTGTCTTTGTACAATGGCTTTTTGTAAAGCGGTTTCACTGCATCATCGTAATTAGCTTTAAGTTTTTTAAAATTCTTATTGCGCTCAATAGCTCCTTCCGGGATATTAATTTTCTCTCTATTTATTTTGAATTTGTCCATTGCAGCTATTGTTGAATGTTGTTTTTTATGCACCAAGCTTTTAATTTGTCAATAGTTCGGTAAGTTTTAACTTTTGCATTGTTTTCAGTAATGCCCAATATGTTCGCCACTTCTGCAAATGAGTTCTCATCAAAAAAGCGCAATTGGATGAGCTGCATTTCGGTTTCGGTTAGCTCCTGCATGGCTCTTACAATTAATTCTTGCTTTTCTTTTTCTTCGTTTAATTTACATTCGTCAATCAAATGTAATAAGTGGTTGTCATCTGCCGAAACTACTTGCGTTAATTTGTTTTTTCGGAAATGGAGCATTAACTCGCTAAGTGCTATTCTAAAAAGCCAAGCAGAAAATGGCAAATTGCGATGCTTGTAGTTTTTCAGGTTAATCATGGCTTTTAAAAATACTTGCGATGTGATGTCGGCTGTTATGGTTTCGTTTAATGTTCTTTTCCAAACGAAAACAAAAATTACTTTATAATAACGCTCGTAAAGCACGGCAAATTTGTCCGCGTTTATTTTTGCGGCATCTATTTCGGTTGCTTCTTTTGCAATGTCGGTTGCAGTTTTGTGATGCTTATTCAGGCAAATAATTTTTAGTCATAATACATCCGAGTGAAAAAAGATACAAGCTATTTATTACATATTGTTTTAAACGAACAGTACTCACATGCTTTTACGTCATCGGTTTGGTAAAATGTTTCATTTGCGTTCATAATTTCAGATAGAAGTTGGGATAGTGCCGTTTCAAACTCATCAATATCTGTATCAGAAAGTGTATGGTTATTTATGGCCATATAAAACTCATCAATGTTCCGGAGCGAGATAATTCCTGATTTTATATTTTGGTTTTGAATTGAAGCATCTCCCGCTTTCTTAAATAAATAGGCATAAAACATCACCTGAAACGCCTTGCCTTTTTGAGGGCCGAGCGCTATTTCATCCATCACAATTTTGTTCAATTCTTTTTTTTCAACTTTGCCTGTTTTGTAATCAATAATTCTCACACAATTGTCAGTTAGGTCTATTCTGTCGGTTTTGCCGGAAAGCAATACCGTTTGATTGTCAACGGTAATTGTTTTCTTTAATTCTTTTTCAGTTTGTAAAATGGTGCAAGTTTTATTTTCGTTATTGAGTTTTTCTATGAAATTTTTTTCAGCCGCAAGAAAATTTTTGGTAAACCTAACAGCCGCTTTTAGGGTAAGTAGGTTTTTCCCGAATTTCATTTCACTCGATTCGTAGTATTTGGTAAAACCATCTTCAACTGTCAACTCTGCATCTTCGAGCATTTTTTTTATTTCATTTGCGGTAATAATTTTTCCCTCATGCGGTTTGTAAAGTTTTTCTAAAGCATCGTGTATGGCGTTGCCAAGCACATCTGCGCCTATGTCTTCTTCTACATTATCTGGCTCGTAAATTTTCTCAATGTGCCTGAAATAAAACTGTAACGGACAAAGTATATAGCTGTTTAATGCCGATGGTGAGATGCCCGACAGGAATTTTTCTTTTATTTTTTCAGATATAGCTGCTGTTTTTGTAACAGTAATTGCTTCATCTGTTTTTCCTGTTTGGTTTTGTGGAACAGCAATTTGCTGCGTGATTTTTACTTGCTTGTTTTTTTTAGGCAATTCATAAATTAATTGTTCAATAAAACGGCTGCGCTCACCTTTGCCCATTTCATCGGATTCGGTGTTATATATCAGGTAAATGTTTTTTGCACGCTGTATCAATCGGTAAAAATGGTAAGCATAAAGCGCATCTTTATCTGAATATATAGGTAGGCCAAAATATTTTTTTAAATCAATAGGTATAAAAGTGCTTTGGGCTTTTGCAGAAGGCAGCACGTTTTCATTTGCCGAAAGCAAAATGATATTTTCAAAATCGAGCGTGCGCGTTTCTAATATTCCCATTACTTGCAATCCGCTTAGTGGTTCGCCATAAAACGGAATGGTTTCGGCAGCCAGCATTTGTTTTATAAAAACACGAAGCGTTTTTATCTCGCTGATGGAAGTGTATCCGCTCACGAGCGAACTCACGCGCTTTATAATTTTTGAAAACGTGAACAGGAATTCGGTTTCCAAATCATTAATTGTGTGCGTTTTATTTTGAGTAAGTGCTTGGGTTATTTGCTGCAAACAGTTTAGCGTATCGAGTGGCGTGTTCCAGTTAGTTAGTAAAAACGAAACGGAATCAAGTGGTTTTATATCGGTTATTTTTTCTAAATCGTGCTTGGAAATATAGATGTAGTTTTTACGAATAATTTTTTCGGTTAGTTGATTTGCCTCAATCGTGGTGCCATATATGGCAATAAAATAAGGATGGCGAATAAGTCGCAGCAAATCCTTGTGATAAAACCGCAACGATGAATCATTGCGAGCGCTTTTCGCTTTTCGTGCATTTTCATGCAAATCGAATAAAATTGTAATGAGCGATGCAATGGGCGTGTTTTTTAACGGATAGCCCATGGTAACATTGGCGGCAGTTACATTTTTTGGCAAGGCATAAAGCGCAGGAATTAATATACTTTCATCGGCCAAAACAAGTGCCGTGCTTTTTAAGCTCGTATCTTTTTCCTGCAATGCAGATAAGGCATCGTGTGCTAAGTAAGTTTGCCCAATATTTTTTGGCGTCCCGATTATGAAAATGTTTTTTTCACCGGTAAGTAAATTGCCTTTTATCACTTCACTTTTATCTTTCTCGGAACGAGTAAATTGGTTTATCCATTGCCGCAAAAATTTTCCGGCTTCTTGTTGTTCGTCTTGCAGATAATAGTCGTCAGCATCCCAGTACATGTCAGCTTTATTAGCTCTGTAGAGGTGCATCATTATTTTTTCTTCGGCAGCATTAAGTGCGTTAAACCCGGCAAATATTATTTTGGAGTAGGCTATTGTGTCAGCTTTTTCGTTAATTGTATTTACTACTTCGCGGTAAGCCATACCATCATAAGCAATATTCACAGCAGTTAATTTTTGTTGCAATCCTTTATACAAGCTGCCAAGCGATGCATAGAATTTTAAATACTGCTGCTGAAACTCAGTGAGATTGTTTTCGGTCAAACTCCAATTCTCGATGTATTTTATTTCGCTCAGGTTGCCAAAAATTGCATTGGCATCTGCCAGGTATTTATCTATCTCATTAAAATCGGATAATAGTATTTGTGCCCATTTTACAAATTCATCAAAACTATCGGCATCAGCACCCATTTGGTTTTTGTACACTTCATATAATTCAAAAAGCAAATAAAGCTGGTCGGCTTTTTTATAGCCGCTTAGCTTAAAAATAAAATCTTCGATAGAAAAAATGGCGGGTAAAAAAATGGGCTGCTTTATTTTTTCGGCAATGTATTTTCTGATAAACAGCGCGCCTCTTCGGTTGGGTATTACAATGCAGGTATCGGCAACCGCATTGCCATACTTGGCAAGTAACTGGTCAATAACTTGTTCTAAAAAAGGTTGCATGCTTTAAAACTAATAAAAAAATGCAGAGTGGTTTGTATCTTTAACTTAATATTGTGCAAGCATGACAACTGAATTAAACTTCCCGGTTTACCGCAAATACAAAAATGGTAAATCGTATTTTAAAATTATTTCTGCCACTAATTTTACTGAAGTGCAAATGGTGGGCAATAAAAAAATGGTGCATCATATAACCGCCAATACTTATCCCGAAAAATTATTGATACACGATATGCTCCACAATTTTTCTGCACATTGGGATGCGATTACTGAAGCAGAATTTGAAATGGTGCTTTAGTCTTTTTTTAAACTTTATTTTATCGCTACCACCGATATTTCCACATTCACATCAAGCGGCAGGCGAGATACTTGCACGGTTTCGCGGGCAGGGTAATCGCCCGAAAAATAAGTACCATAGGTTTCGTTTACTGCACTAAAATTATTTAAGTCTTTTAAAAAAATAGTGGTTTTAACTACATGTGTAAAATCCATGCCGGCATCAGTTAAAATGCCTTTTATGTTTTCCATAACACGCGTAGTTTCGGTTTTAATATCAGTAAGCATTAACTCACCTGTTTGGGGGTGCTTACCCACTTGGCCCGATACATATAAAGTATTGCCCATCATCACACCATGACTATAAGGGCCAATGGGTGCCGGTGCATTTTTTGAAGTAATAATTTTTTTCATAACACGCTTTTTTAATTGCTGGTAGTGCAAATGTATAGCAATTTATATATCATTGTTTTGCACTTTCTTTTTCTGTTTATGATTTGCTTGCAATACATTATGCAGACTGTTTTTTTATTTATGCACTGCCTGCATTAATTTATGCAAGTGTTTTTTTTGTAAGTGAGAGACTTGCATAATAGTATGCAAACAGTTTTTATGATTATGCATTGCCCTCATTAAATTATGCAAGTAAATCATTAACCATTGCAAGCAATTTTTTTGTTTATGCGCTTTCCGCATTTGTTTTTGCGGGCAGTACATTGCATTTTGCGAAGCTCGCAAAGTGTTTTGCGGTCATCGCAAAGCGTTATGCGAAGCTCGCAAAAGCCGAAGCGAAAAATGAAAATGCCTGAATTACTGCATTTTACAGTTATTTAACAGATTTTAACAAAAATAAATTACAATAACTGTAACCTTTTTGCGTTTAGCATCGTTACACAGTTAAATTTAAAAACCACGCTATATAAGGCATGCAGCACATCTACTCTCATCCCCAATAACAAATAAAAAAATCAAAAACAATGAGCAGAAAATCATTTCTGCCGGGTTCAGATTCTGAGAGAGTAGTGTGGCTCAACAACTTTAGCACAAAGTTGCCCGGCTATCAAACCACATTCGGATTAACAGGTGCCGAAATTACATCTGTACAAAATGATGCACTTATCTTCGCTTGGTCGGTTGCAAGTGTAGAGTTTTTTAGAGCCGAACTTGCCGAGCGAGTAAGCTACAAGCAAATGCTTAACCGTGGCGAAGAGTACCAGCCCATAAGCATACCTGCATCGCCAGTGCCGCCCGCACCACCTGCAGGCGCCACAGCAGGCAGCGGCTTGTTTGCACGCTTAGGGCGCTTAATAGCGCGCATAAAAAATCACAACAATTATAACCCCGCCATCGGGCACGACCTTGAAATAATAGGTTCAGAAATTGTAGTGGATTTTAGCACACTAAAGCCCGAACTTGCTCTGATAATAGAAGCAGGCAAGCCAGTAATTAAATGGAAAAAAGGTGTGGCCGATTCAATTAAAATTTATGTTGACAGGCACGATGGCAATGGATTTATTTTCTTAACCATTGACAGCACACCCGATAGCATAGATACGCACTTGCTGCCCGCAGGTGTGGAATCAAAAGTGTGGAGCTACAAAGCCATTTACATTATTGAAGATGAACAAGTGGGGCAAATGAGCGATGTGGTGAGCATTGCAGTTACTCAAATAATTTAGGTAGCGCGGTTGGTTTGCAGAACAACTCCCGTTGCAATGCGTGGCATGGCATTGCTCGGGAGTTTTTTTGTTGATGAGTTTCATACTATTTTATTTTTAACATATTTTAGTGCGCAGCACAATGGGCTTGGCTTTGCAAAGTATCATAAAAAAATTATTTCTGTATACAGAAATAATACAATAAGATAAGAAAAAGAAACGAGAAAAGCAAGAAATAAAGTTTTTAGAACTGAAGTTTATTTTCTTGCATAATTTATTTGCTGTTGTAACTTACTGCCGTAATTAATATTGTTTAACTTTGTAAAACCCTAAAAAAATGAAAACAAAAATTAAATTTTTATTTGCTGCGCTAATGCTCTTTTGCTTAGCGGAGGCTAATGCACAAAATGCTTGTACAAAAGTATGCGGTGCGGATGCTGGCGCAGACAAAACAAGTACTTGCCCTGGTAATTGTGTATCAATTGGAGTAACTGCGTGTGGAACTGCAGATCCGTTTGCACCGTGTACTAATTCAAAAACGTACTCTTGGGCACCAGGTGGAATGACTACTTGTACACCCACTGTTTGCCCCACAGTTACTACAAATTATACGCTCTATGTAACATTTACATGTGGCACATCTGGTGGTGTTAATTGTTGCTGCGATGGATGTGGTGGAACTACGTGCGGTTCAGGTACAGCAAATCCATGTAATGGGACAGTTGTTAGAAATGATATAATGAAAGTTACCGTAAACAGCACGGGATGCAGATTGATTAACCCCGAAAGTACTCCATTGGTAGAAAATGCAGATGTATCTATATTCCCAAATCCTTCGAATGGAAATATTTCATTGAAATTTTCTAAAA
>JAGVMA010000064.1 GCA_020054095.1 Bacteroidia bacterium
GTGGCACTTTCGCCAACAGCACAATCAGGCACCATTTCGGTTTACGGTACAAATGCTTGTGGAGATGGAGCAAGCTCATCATTAAGCGTAACAGTAAATCCTCTTCCTGATTCGGCAGGTACAATAGTTGGTACCGATACAGTTTGCCAAGGACAACTGGGCGTTGCTTATTCAGTTCCAACAATAAATAATGCATCAGATTATTCTTGGACCGTTCCATCAGGAGCTTCGATAGTTACAGGTAACTTTACAAATAGCATTACAGTTGATTTTTCTAATTCAGCACAATCGGGCTATGTTACCGTAATAGGTGGTAATATTTGTGGCGATGGCTTGGATGTAGATTCATTCATGGTTACAGTTAATCCGCTACCGGATGCAGCAGGAGTAATAGTGGGCGATAGTGCAATAGGATTATGTCCATCAATACAAGTGGGTGTAGTATATACAATTCTTCCAGTGGCAAATGCTACGGGTTATAACTGGACAGTGCCTAACGGAGCAACAATTGTGAACGGAAATAATACTAACTCAATTACAGTTGATTATTCTATCGGAGCACAATCAGGCAATATATCAGTAGTTCCTACCAATGCATGCGGAACAGGTGCCATGTCAACCACAGTTATAACAGTTGATACCGTTCCGGGATTAAACATTTGTATGGTTACAGTTAATACCAACTCATCGTTCAATAACATTATGTGGGACAAACCAGTAACTACACAGTTAGATTCGTTCCGTGTGTATCGCGAAATTGGCAACCAGTTTGTTCACATCGGTTCGGTACATTACGATTCATTAAGTATTTATGTCGATTCAGTTTATGTTCCGATTGCTGACCCGAACAATACAAGCTATCGCTATAAAATATCGGCAGTTGATACTTGCGGAAATGAAAGTGCGCTAAGCGAGCATCACCGTACTATTTTCTTACAAGCCAACCAAGGCGTGGGTGGTGTAGTTAACTTAAATTGGGTTGGAAGCACATACGAAGGGAATACAGTTGACCAATATTATATCTTCCGCGACACAACAGGAAGCGGACCACTTATTTTGTTGGACTCTGTACCGGGTATGAATGCTGTTTATACGGATAACAACCCATCAAGTAACCCTAACACGTTACGTTACGTTTTAGGTGTTGATTGGCAAACCGTGTGTAACCCTACTTTGAGAATGGGTGGAGGTAACAATAGCATAATGGCAGCCATCAATAATTCAAACTCTAACATCAAAAATTTATTCTTCGATCCAAATTTATCAATTGGCGATTGGGAAAATTACTTTGGCTTATCGCTTTACCCTAATCCTAATAACGGACAATTCCAAATTACGTTTAAGGACAGAAGCGTGAAAAACAGCGAAGTAAAAATATTTGATGCAGTGGGACAAGTGATTTACAACCAAAACATGGGAGCAAATAAAAACGGAGCTTGGTATACCACTTCGGTTGATATTAGCTCGATGGCAAATGGAGTTTACTACGTGCAAGTAGTGATAAACGGAAACACTATCACTAAAAAATTAGTAATTCAGAAATAATTAAATAAAACAATAATCACGAAAAGCATCTCTGCGGGAGGTGCTTTTCGTTTTACAAAACCTCAATCATGAAAAAAACAGCTACACTATTAATTTGTTTTTTATCGACAATTGTAACGCTCAATGCTCAATCGGTTACACCATCCGCTTCATCGGGTTGTGCACCACACTCGGTTAACTTTACTGCCACAGGTGGAAATTGGTACCGTTGGGATTTTGAAGGCGATGGGAATTTTACAGGATTTGTAGGTCCTAACCGAAATTACGTGTACACAAACCCCCGCACTTACCCTTACTATGGCGTGGTGGAAGTGTGGGATAATACCCAAACTACCTTAATAGCTACACTCAACTATCAGGTATCAGTTGATGGCGCTGCTGATTCTATAAGCACTTCAAACTATAATCCATGTGTGAACGAGATAGTTGTTTTTGAGTTGTCTCCATCTGTAAACCCATTCAACATAAGTTGGGATTTTGGCGATGGCAGCCCGATTTATACAAACACAAACTATGAGGGAATTCAACATAAATACCAAAACGTAGGTACATATACTGTTACATCCACATTCAGCACAAGTTGTGGAACAGTTACACGTAATCAAATAATAAATGTATCTAATTCCGGTAATTTTGCTTCAAATAATTATATTTATTTTAATGGATCGGCAGAATCGGGCTGTCCGGGTGATAATTTTTATTTCTCAACTTCCAGCATATATCCTAACTATATTATTGATTTTGGCGATGGCAATTTTTCAACAACAACTACTACTCATATTTACACCAGCCCGGGAGCTTATGCCCCTCAGATAACTTATTTTAATGGGTGCGGCAATTCTTTAACACTGTCAACAACAGTTACTATTTCAACAAGTAACAGTATTAACTTGTCTGGTTCGGGAATAAGTATGCCCGATTCTGTTTGTCCTGGCTCGGTGGTTAATTTTTATCCTAATCCATCGTATTACGCCACTTACAACTGGAACTTTGGTAATAATAATTTTTCGCAAGATATTTTTCCCCAACATACTTTTACTGCTGTAGGTAATTATCCAATATATGTGGTGGTGGCAAATGGCTGTGGCTATGCCGATACCATTTTTGATACCGTTAGAGTAGTGAACAACATACCCGTTCCTAATGCTTCTATACAAGTGCAAAACGATTCGGTTTGCCCGGGCGGTGCAATATTTTTCAAAACTAATCTTGGTAGCAATGAAGCCGAAACGCTGGGCTTCAAATGGGATTTTGGTGATGGCAGTCCGGTTTCTTTTGATAGGCAAGTTTCGCATACATATACTAATGCAGGAACTTATTCTGTTACATTGTATCTTACCAATGATTGTGGAAGTAACACTACGTTAATTACACAAGTATTTGTAGGTACTAATGTTATTCCTCGCGAAACAGAATATTTTGCAGTTGCCTCACCAGGTCCACAGGGGCAATCACAGCCCGCTTGCCCCGGTGATTCGGTTATATTTGTATTTGGTCCTTATGGATCATCAGGCACTGTTAGCTGGACATTTGGCGATAATACTTCTGCTTTAGCTAACCAAATAATTAACGTAAATGGCACACAATACATCATCGTTAAGCACGCATATCTTTCAACGGGTATGTTTACATACACATGTACTTACACCAATTCGTGCGGTAATTCATTTGTAAAAACCGCTACAATTGAGATAAGAACAAACTCATCAATAGTTGAGGCCCTTGTTTTTGCAGATGAAACAAAGCCATTTTGTCAAGAAAAAGACATAAGTTTCTTTTCATTTGGAGGTTCGCAATATGAGTGGGATTTTGGCGATGGATCAGGAACGCTTGTTACCTATTCCACATTCCAGGCAGTTAACCATGCGTATGCTAACCCGGGAATTTATAATGTGGTTTGTAAAATAACTAACTCGTGCGGTAATTTTGCTTATGCTAATGTATCGGTTGAAGTTCCTCCCTCACTAATTGGGATAGCGACCAATACCGTATCCTCAAACTGCGGAGTTAATGATGGAAAGGCAATTGCAATTGTGAATGGCGGAAATGCTCCCTATACTTATCAGTGGTCAAACAGCAATTCCACTTTCTTAGCAGATAGTTTAACTTCAGGTATTTATGTGGTTACAATAACTGATACACGCGGTTGTTCTAATTTTTCTATTGCCACAGTTAGCGATATTCAGGCACCTGTTATTACAGTTCCCACCGTGGTTGATGTATCGTGTTATGGCGGCTCAAATGGCGCCATAGATATAAATATTATCGGCAATAGCGGACCATACACATACTTATGGAGTAATGGAGCCACCACGCAAGACATTCTGCAGTTAAAAGCCGGGCCTTATGAATTAGAAGTTACCGATGTTAACGGGTGTAAATCAACAAAAAGTATTTTAGTAACCCAGCCACCTGAAGTTATCTTGTCTATGTCATCAACAAGCACTACCTGCTCACAAACCGATGGCACTGCAACTGTTTCGGTTAATGGTTCTACTTCTCCTTACAACTACATTTGGTCTAATGGCGATGTAAACCCCACAGCTTATTTTTTAGGATTAGGCATTTACACAATAACTGTTGTGGATGTGAAAGGTTGTATTTACACAAATACCGTTTCGGTTAACGAATCAAACAGCGCTGTAATTTTAGTTGACTCCATTACCGGAACCGGTTGTGGTAGCAATTTAGCATCCATCTACATTCGCCCTGTGTTAGGTAATTCGCCTTATACCTACTCTTGGTCAACAGGCGCTACCACTCAAAATTTAATGAATGTGAATGTGGGAACTTACACTGTGGAAGTAACAAGTAATGGCGGATGTAAATCAATAAAACAAGTGAAAGTTGAAAAAGAAATTCCAACTGAAACATCAATATGCATGGTTACTGTAGATACATTAACCGGAATGAATAAATGTATTTTCAATAAAGATACATTAGCAGTAGGCATTGCCGGATTTAATATTTACAAAGAAAGCACCATCAGCGGATTGTATTTTTTAATACGCCATGTGCCATTTAACAGCACCGCTATTTGGACAGATAGTTTATCTAACTCCGCTATACGCTCGTGGCGCTATAAAGTGGCCGTGTTAGACAACTGCGGAAACGAATCGTATTTAAGCGGTGAGCATAAAACCATTCACTTAAATGTAAATTCAGGAATTAACAATACCTATAATTTAATTTGGGATCATTACGAAGGTTTTGCGTTTAACCAATACAATATTTATCGCTACACACAATCGGGCGGATGGGCTTTAATTGATAGCGTGCCTAACAATTTAACATCTTATACTGATTTAAATCCACCAACCAATACTTACGCTTACAAGGTTGTGGCCGTTACCGATTTTACTTGTAGCACTAACGGAAACAGATACGATAGTCCGGTTAATTTATTGGCAGCAATAAACAATTCTAATTCTAACATTAAAAACATGATAAGTACAGTAGGGGTTAATGAAAGCAGTTTGATTGCAACAGATTTTAATCTGTATCCAAATCCTACAAAAGGAGCAATAACAATTTCATGTCCCTATAGTTCCGATGGCTATAATATTACTGTTTATGATGCGATCGGTAAAATTGTTTTTGTTTCAAAAAATGCTGCTAACAGCACTGTTTCAAATTTTGATATTAACCTTACCCATCTCAGACAAGGTGTTTATCATGTTTCAATTGAAAATGTTAAAGGAAAAATCAACAAAAAATTGGTGATTCAGTAGCCCTTTTTATTACTGTTATTCTGTTAAATTTGTCTCGCTATATTATAGCGAGACATTTTTTTATGCGAGACATTAGATTAATAGCTTTTCTGTTTTTATTTACGAATGTTAATTCGCAACAATACAACATTAAAAATTACTCTACAAAAAGTGGGTTAGCCAACTCTATTGTTAATCATGCGTTTATTGATAGTAAAGGATATTTATGGTTTTCTACCCAAGGAGGCCTCAGCAGGTTTGATGGCAAAACATTTTACAACTACACAACAAAGCAAGGACTACCCGGAAATGATATAACTTTTGCTGCCGAAGATAAAGAGGGTAATATTTGGATTGCCACAAATGGTTTTGGTGTGTGTAAGTTTGATGGCAATTCATTTCAGATTTTTGATGAGTCGAATGGGCTTGGCAATAATAATGTACGCCAAATTTATACCGACACTAAAAATAACATTTGGTTTGCAACCAGAGGAGGAGGGATTTCCAAGTACGCACAGAATAAACTTACTACTATTACATCTAAAGATGGATTGCCTGGTGATGAATTTTTTAGTATTACCGAAGACAAGACAGGAAATTTATGGTTTGGATCGCGCGGAAAAGGATTAGTTAAATACAATGGCAGTTTTTTTTACACTTATACAACCAAAGATGGATTATCACATAATTCCATTCTATCTTTATTTATTGATAAAGCAGGAGTAATGTGGATAGGTACTACTGCAGGCGGACTATGCAAATACGTGAATAACACATTCGAAAAAGTAAATGTACCCGGATTTGAAACCGATGTAATTTTTCAAATAACACAAGACTCACATGGATTTATATGGGTTGCTACTGAGCACGGGTTGCTTAAGTTTGAAAACGAAAAATTAAAAATATTTAAAGAAAACCACGGCCTTATTGCGAGTTACATATATTCTGTTTGCCCAGATTATGAAGACAATATATGGGTTACATCTAATTCCGGAGTATCAATGTTTAAAAACGAATCATTCGTTACTTATACAACGAAAGAAAACTTATCGAGTAATAAAGTAACAACTATATGCCCTATTAACACAAAAGATTTTGTAATAGGCACAAGCGGTTCAGGGTTAAATTGTTACATAGATGGAAGGATTGAATATTTGGATATTCCTGAATTATCTCAGTCAATTATTTATACCATTTATCATCATAACGATGATAAAATTTGGATTGGTTCTGAATCGAGTAATGATGGAATTATAGTTCTGGAAAAGAAAAATAACAAATATGTGCTTTCGCAAAAAATTCAGTCAATTAATGGCTTTGAGATTAAAACAGTAGGAAAAATTGTAGGTGACAAAAATGGAGTTGTTTGGATTGCTACTTATGGCGCAGGTCTTTTCGCATATAAAGATGGAAATTTCACCACTTTTAATACAGATAACGGTCTAACAACAAATGAGCTTTATACAGCCTTTGTTGATAGTAAAAACAATTTATGGGTGGGAACCTTAAAAGGTGGCCTCCAAAAATTTGACGGAGAAAAATTTACAACCTATAAAAAAGAAGATGGCCTTGGCGATAATTCAGTATGGTCAATTGCCGAAAATTCAAAAGGTAATTTGTTTATCGGTACAAGCGAGAATGGTTTAGTGTGCTTCGATGGCAAAAATTTTAAAGCAATTACTGCAGATAATGGCTTGGCATCCAACTTAGTTTATTCAGTAGAGTGCGATAATAAAAACCGAGTTTGGGTTGGTACAGATAAGGGGCTAAATGTCCTATCGTTAGATGAACTGTTTAACATAAAAAACATAAAATATTATGGTGATGCAAATGGTTTAAAAGGAATTGAAGTAAGCCAAAATGGGTTTTTATTTGGCGAAAACAATCAACTATGGATAGCAACCAATAATGGATTAACTAAATATAATCCTGCTTACGATTACGTGAATAGCACGCCACCAAAGATTGTAATCAATGATATCAGAATGAATTACCAAGTGGTAGATTGGTTAAAATATGCCGATAGTACTGATAAGGTCACCAAACTCGGAATTAATCCGGTTTTTTCTTATAAAGAAAATCACCTCACATTTTCGTTTCAGGCACTAACTACCGATAATGTAAAATACCAATTTAAGTTAGAAGGTTCGGGAGATGAATGGTCGCCACTTACAACTAATACCGAAGCCGTTTACACCAATATTCCTCCCGGGAAAAATTACCGCTTTTTAGTTAAAGCATTAAATAGCGATGGCTTTTGGAGCAAGGAAGAAGCAATTTTTGAATTTAGCATAAGCCCACCATTTTGGCAAACATGGTGGTTTTACACTATTTGCGCTATAGTAGCAATAGGCGCAATAGTTGGTTTTATTAACTATCGTACCGCACAGTTAGCAAAAGAGAAAAAAATATTAGAAGACAAAGTAACCGAGCGTACAGCTGAATTAAAAACAGCAAACAGCAGTTTGTCTGTAGCATACACCGAAATTAAAGACAGTATTAATTATGCTAAAAGAATACAGCAAGCCATCTTGCCACTTGAAGCAGAAATAAAAAATTCAATACCTCAATACTTTATACTTTTTAAGCCAAGAGATGTGGTGAGTGGTGATTTTTATTGGTTTAATCAGAAAAACGAAAACGTATATATTGCCGCATGTGATTGCACAGGGCATGGTGTGCCTGGCGCATTTATGAGTATAATAGGAACATCTCTTTTAAACGAAGTAGTTAGTGAAACCAATATTACCGAGCCATCTAAAATCATGGACACACTTCGCGAGAAACTGATTGCCGTTTTAAAACAGCAAAGTAGCGACCAAGAAAGCAAGGACGGAATGGACATGGTGCTTTGTAATCTTAGTCTTCCTAAAAATAAAATTTCTTTTGCCGGTGCTAATAATCCGTTGTATTTTATTCGTAATGGCGAGCTATCTGAATACAAAGGGAACAAGCAGCCAGTGGGAGTTTATGGCGATCAACTTAAACCATTCACCAGCCAAACAATTGATGTGCAAAAAGATGATATGATTTACATTTTTAGCGATGGATACCCCGATCAGTTTGGTGGAGAGAAAGGCAAAAAATATTTATATAAACGATTCAAAGAATTTTTATTGACAATAGCAAACAAAACTGTGGCAGAGCAGAAGTAATTACTCGAAAACGAATTTGCTGAGTGGAAAGCAACTCATGAACAAGTGGACGATGTATTGGTAATTGGAATAAAAATTTAAACAGGAATCATCTCGTTTTTTTCCGGATCCCACACTTTTAGTTTAAAACATGCAATAATATCTTTTGGATACAATGTGGTTGTTTTCGCTTTTTGCATCTCCGGAAAAATCGACATTACTTCAGGCAGACGATAAAAAGGAATACGTGAATTAATGTGGTGAATGTGATGATAGCCAATATTCGCAGTTACCCATCGCCAAAAAAAATTCATTTTCATGTAGCTCGAAGATTCTAAAGCTGCGTGCTCATAGCTCCACTCTACATTGTTTTTAAAAGTTACACCCGGAAAATTATGTTGTGCATAAAATAAATAGGAGCCCAAACCACAAGCTATTAAAAATGGAACAAACCAAACCAAAAGCCACATTACCCAACCTCCGAAATAAAAAAACAACACAGCAGCAGTTAAATGTAAAACCATTGCAAGCATTGAGTCCCAATGCCTGCGTGGGCTACTGATGAAAGATTGAACACACATTCCGTAAAAAAACATAATTACAAATCCGAACATAACTGTGAGTGGGTGGCGCACAAATAAATACTCTTTTTTTTCTGCCGAAGAAGATTTCATGAATTTCTCTTTCGTGTAAATAGGAAATGAGCCAATGCTTGCACTAAATAGTTTTGAATTATGATTATGATGATAATCGTGCGATCGTTTCCAAATGCTTTCGGGCGCTAAAATGAAAAGCCCAAATAATCTGAAAATTATTTTTGCTACAATTGATTTTTGCAATATTGCGTGATGCTGATAATCGTGATAAATTACAAATAGACGAACGATTACAAATCCGGTAAAAATACTACACCCAATTTTTGCGAATATGTTTTGTAATAATGCAATTGTAGTTAAAAGACCTATGAGTAGCAAATAAGTTGACGCAGTAAAATACCAACTCTTCCACCTTATTTCTTTTGCATAAGGGCGAGTAGCTAAAATTAATTCTTTACCATGCCTCATTATGTCGGCTAAAATAAACAAATATTAGTTTGGTCGTTTGTGCTTCCACCTGCGATGTGTCCACAACCATATTTCGGGCTGGGCAATAATATCCTTCTCTAATCGCTGCGTGTGTAATTCCGATATTTCGTTTTCTGTAAGTGATGATGGATTGTCGGTTAATGGTTCGGCATAAATTTTATACTTACCACGCTTTATTCGTTTCACACTAACATATATAATCGGATAATTTAATTTTTTTGCAATTATACCTGTGCCTTGAAATATCGGAGTGTCTTGATTAAGAAATTTTGTCCAATATGCTTTATCTGGATGAGGGGTTTGGTCGGCAATAAATGCCGTTGCGTTAATTTTTGTTTTGTTTTTCAACATGTCTTTATAGGTGTTTTTCATTTCAATAAGTTTCGTCCCAAAGCGAGTTCGCATATTCACTATTAAATCATTAAATTTTTTGTTTTGCAATGGGTGGTAAATTACATGCAACTGATAATTACACATAAGCGTAAAACTATTTCCGGCCCATTCCCAGTTGCCATAATGCCCCATTACTATTATTATGTTTTTGTTTTGAGAATAATATTTTTCAAAAAGTGTAAGCGCATTTTTATCCATTTCACAGTAGTCAAGCATTTTCTTTTTTGAAATAGTTAATGTTTTAAACACTTCTAATATTAAATCACAAAAATAGCGGTAGAATTTTCGCCTTATTGCTTTTATCTCTGCCTCTGATTTCTTGGGGAAGGATTTTTTTAAATTTTCGGTTACTACTTTTTTCCGGTAGCCAAATACATAATAAATCAATATGTAAAAAAAATCGGCAACTCCATTAAGCAAGAATGGCGGCAAAATTGAAACTAAATAAGTAAGCGGCAGCAATAAATAGTATCCCATTTTTTAAAATTTATTGTTGTTTAATAAATCAATAATCATTTCGCGCATCAAAAACATGTCTTCAATTTTCTCACGTTGTTTACGAACATAATTAAGTAACCGTAGCCTGCCAAATGCTTTTTTCATAACCGGTAGAAATCGAATGGCAAAAATTCCGGTTAGTTTAAATGACATTGCAAAAATTATAGCGCCAATACTGCTATGAGTAATTAGTAAAAATGTAATTACACACGCCATTTGCCACAATAGCCACAATAGCATTGCAGCATTGCAATAAACGCTTGCATAAAATTCTTTTTGCTTAGCTTTTTTATCAGCTATTTTTTTTGCGATATAGTAAGGTGGGTAATTAAAAAAAACTCCCACCCAATAAAGGGGTAGGAAAACAAAAACAAAAAACAACTCGATAAAAACGGAAAAGATATTTGTTCGCTCCACGTTTTCTTTTCTAAACAAATGGTCGCGCAAATTCATTCTGTGCAATTCGGCAATGTATGTATTTACTCCATTTCGGAGTTTTTCAAATAGTTCAGTGTTTGACGTAGCTAACTCGTTTATTTTTTTTGCAACATTTCTCCATAGCATCACTTCGTCAGTCGCTTTTATTGTCTTAAACGGGAAACGATTACTGATAAAATCATGTCGCCTTATTTCCACAATTTCTTCTGCCAGCTTTTCGTTTTCAGTTTGGTTAATTACAATATTCACTTCTTCTAATTTTGGCTGCAGCTGAGCTGTGAATTCGTTTATTGTTCGGGCTTTATCAGCTACATATTTTTCTTTGTAATTTTTTATACTGATGGTATCGCCAAATTCAATTAATACTTTGCTTCTGAATTTTGATGCAGCAGTATAATTTATTCCCACCGGAACAATCATTATTTCATCATTGAAATCAGTTTCTTCAGCAGCGGCAAAAACAATTTTTGCAAGTCCTTTTCTTAGTGGCGTAATCCGTTTTTGCTGAATACATATACCCTCCGGAAAAAGCATGATTGTTTCTTTTCGGGCAATGCGCATTTTACATTCTTCAATAGTTGCATCGTTTTTTTTAACTGCGCTAATACCGCCTTCGCTCATTCGGTAAATGGGCGATACATTTAAAATATTTAATATCCATTTTGAAAAATTACTTTTAAACACATCGCCACGCGCAAAAAACCGAACTTTTTGTTTTAACAAAATCCCAACTATGATTGGATCAATAAATGCATTGGAATGATTGGGGGCTAATACTACAGCACCTTTTATACTATTTACTTTTTCGGCATTTTTTTCCTCTATCGAATAAAAAACACGATAAAATATAGATGTTAGAATTTTTAAAAAATAGTATAACACTTGTTTTAACGGTTAAATAATAAACGATGTCCCTTTTTCGACTCGTCAAATTTACCATTATTAAAGCAATGGTACCCGCTAACAATTGTATTGGCAATAGAAGATTTGAACGTGAAACCCTCAAAAGGCGACCATCCGCATTTGTATAAGATGTTGTTTTTAGTAACAGTTTCTTTTCTATTTGCATTTACAATAACTAAATCTGCGAAATATCCCTCTCTTATATATCCGCGCTTTTCAATCTGAAAACAATCGGCAACAGCGTGGCTCATTTTCTCTGCAATTTTTTCTACGCTTATTTTGTTTTGGTGATACAATTCAAACATTGCGATTAATGAATGTTGTACTAATGGTCCGCCTGAAGGTGCTTTAAAATAGTTTTGTAATTTTTCTTCTAATGTATGAGGAGCGTGGTCGGTCGCTATTACATCTATTTTGTTGTCAATCACTGCTTGCAAAATAGCATCTCTGTCAGCGGCTGTTTTTACTGCCGGATTCCATTTTATGAGATTGCCTTTTGTTTTATAATCTTCATCATTAAACCACAAATGATGTATACATGCTTCGGCAGTAATTCGTTTTTCTTTTAGCGGAATATTATTGCTGAACAATTCTAACTCTTTTGCAGTAGAAATATGTAATACGTGTAAACGTGTATTGTGTTTTTTTGCTAATGAAACCGCTAGCGATGATGATTTGTAGCATGCTTCTTCATTCCGTATATGCGGATGATGTTCTATGCGTATATTTTCACCATACTTATTTTTAAATTCTTCAGTATTTTTTCTAATTGTTTCTTCGTCTTCGCAATGTGTAGCAATTAGCAGTTTGCTTTTCGAGAAAATATTTTCAAGTGTTTGCACATTATCCACTAACATATTGCCGGTAGATGCGCCCATAAAGATTTTTACACCACAAACATTACGTGCATCTGTTTTCAGAACTTCGTCAATATTATCGTTAGATGCGCCCATGAAAAAAGAAAAATTTGCTAATGATACTTCTGCGGCTCGTTTATATTTTTCTTCTAAAAGATTTTGTGTGAGTGTATTTGGAACTGTGTTGGGCATTTCCATGAACGATGTAATGCCACCAGCAACAGCCGCTTTTGCTTCAGTATATATTTCGGCTTTGTGGGTTAATCCCGGTTCGCGGAAATGTACTTGGTCATCAATAACCCCCGGCAAAACGTAGTTGCCAGCTGCATCAATAATTTCATCCGCATTGTTTTTAATTTCCGTTTCAGAAACTTTTGCAATGAACTCATCTTCAATTAAAATTTCACCTGTAAAAATTTCACCCTCGTTTACAATTTTTGCGTTTATAATTTTTTTCTTCATCAGAACGTAACTTTTAATTCGGTTTCTTTTCCATCGCGCAATATCTTAACGGTTACTGTGTCGCCCTTTTTGTGTTTTGATAGTGCTTTCATGTAGCTCATTACATCCGTAATTTTATCGTCAGCAAGTTGCATAATTACATCGCCTTTTTGAATACCTGCTTTGGATGCCGGTTTGCCATCTGTAACACCATCTATGCGCATTCCGTTTCCGCCTTCATAAGTATAATCGGGCATCACGCCCAAAGTAACTTTGTACTTGTGACTATCAGAGGAAGGTGTTCTGGTCGTTAAAAATTTAAGCTTTGGTAATTTTTCTGTTTGTTCTATAACTTGCACAATATACTCGAGCACTAATTTTTCACCTGCATAATTTATTTTATCAGCATCATCGCTGGGCTTGTGATAATCTTTGTGCTGGCCGGTAAAGAAATGCAACACAGGAATGTTTTTTAAGTAAAACGAAGTTTGGTCAGATGGACCAATTCCTGAACTATCTTGTTTTATCTGCAATACAGATGGCGTATTGTTTATTATCGGAACAAAATCGGGAGCTGTGCCCACACCGTAAATCACCATCTTTTTTGTTGAATCATTCAATCGGCCAATCATATCCATGTTTATCATGTAGTTTACATTCAACAAATCAATAGTTGGTTTTTCGCAGAATTTTTTTGAGCCGTACAGTCCCAATTCTTCGGCTGAGAAACAAATAAAAAGAAAGTTGTAGTTTTCTTTTCGGTTGTTTTTTGAATAGAAATTTGCAAGTTCTAAAACTCCGGCAATGCCCGATGCATTATCATCAGCACCATTGTGAATTTTGTTTTGTGGGTTTGCATCAAGCGAATTTCCATCAAAGCCCAATCCTAAATGATCGTAATGTGCGCCAATAACTATAGTGTGCGCTGCTCCATTATCTAAATAACCAATTATATTGTTAGCAGTTCTGTCGGCAGGTTCTACTCCAACCGAATCGGGCATAGGGTTGTACTTGAATTTTATTTGCTGATAATATGTATCAGACTCGCCTTTAGGAATAAGGTTGAGCGATTTGAATTGCTTAACAATATATGTCCCCGCTAAGCGCTCGCCTTCGCCCGAAGTTCCGCGCCCCATCATTTTATCTGACGAGAGATATTCAACATGCTTTTTAATATTATTTATATCAATGCTTGTTTGCTGCGCTGCGCAAAAATTTGTGAGAATTAAAAAAAGAAAACCGAATGATATGTTTTTCATTATCGAGCTATTTAAGTTTTAAAATTAATCTTGCCAGTCAGCAATAAATACATTGGTGTCGTGTGTGCCGTGGTTATTTCTGTTAGATGAAAATACCAACTTTTTTCCATCGGGCGAAAACATGGCAAATGAGTTAAAAATACTTTCGGTTGTAATTTGCTCCAGCCCTGCTCCATCAATATCTATCATATATAACTGAAAGTTAAATCCTTTGGTTGAAGCATGGTTAGATGAAAAAATTATTTTTTTGCCGGACGGGTGAAAAAACGGAGCCCAGTTTGCTTTTCCTAAGTTAGTTAGTTGCTTCAATTGAGTTCCGTCCACATTGCAAATAAACAATTCCATATTTGTTGGTGCTACTAAATTTTGCGCGAGTAACTCTTTGTATTCTCTTATTTCCTCATCTGTTTTTGGGCGTGATGCTCTGAAAATCAATTTGTTCCCATCGGGCGAAAAAAAAGCACCGCCATCATAACCTAGTGCTGATGTGACTTGTTTCTGATTGCTTCCATCTATATCCATCGTCCATAGTTCTATGTCGCCACTTCGTGTGGATGTGAAAACTATTTTTTTTCCATCGGGCGATACAGTTGCCTCTGCGTCATAACCATTAGCAGTAGTAAGTTGTTTTTTGATGGCTCCTTTTAAGTCGCTTATATATATATCATAAGTAGGAAACAATGGCCATAAATATTTTCCTCCTTTTCGTAAATCACCTGTTAGCGGGCAATCATCTCCGCCTTGCCTTGTGCTTGCAAACAGTATATGTTTATTGTCTTTTAAAAAATACGAGCAAGTGGTTCGGCCTTTGTTATTGCTTATAGAGTTGGGCACATAATTGCTATCAGCGGCAGCTTTTGCTATTTGCATAACATATATCTGGTCGCACGATGCGCCCCATTTTTTGTAATCGCTTTGTAGCGTAAGCATTTTCCCATTATAACTAAAATAGGCCTCGGCATTATTGCCACCATAAGTTAATTGCGTTATGTTTTTTAAATGTTTTTCTGAAACATTAGTATTTGTAAATGAAGTGCAAATAATGGTAAGTAAACTGACTAATAAAAGTAAACGCATAGTGTTATTTTTCTTGAGCAAAATTATAGATAAGAGGAGAGCCAACTGTCATACTACTGTATTTTCTTATCCGTATTTCATAATACGCATAGCACCTTTTATGCTGATAAGCCCAATGGCAAATGCCCAAATTCCGCAGGCAATAACCATGAATACAAAATTGTAAATCCAGGTTTTTGCTGAATAATGCCAGTTAATAGAAATATAATTAATGGTGATTACGCCAAGTGTAAATAAAAATAATTTGAGTAATAATTTCACATTTAACTTAAACTTGAAATTGTATTGTGCGATGAACACTTGCATAGCTGCAGTTAGCATTTGGGTAATTAAACTTGATAAAGCTGCACCAAGTGCTTCGTATTGCGGAATTAGAATAATGTTTAATAATATATTCACAAGCATTCCGCTTGCTGCCATCATGTTTAATTCTCGCATATTTCCATTAGCAGTTAGCAATGTGCCGAAAATATAAGTGGTAGATATGGCGGTGAAACAACACATGAGTAGTGCAAAAACGGGGGCGCTCATGCCAATATGTGCCAATGATTCCGCTTCGTTTTTCTTATCAAAATAGAGCATGGTCATTAAATCGTTGCTATAAAATAAGCAGCCAATGGCAATCATAATGGCAGGGGCAATTAAAATGGTATAAGCAAGTTTTACTAATTGCTGCACATCTTCTTTATGTTTCAGCATCTTCGAAAACATGGGTAAAAGTAATCCCGAAAATAAAAATGCAATCATATTTGTGGCATCTAATAAACGATAGCCCTGTGCGTAGATGCCAGATTGCTCTTCACCATTGGGAAGCATGCGCTCGAGCATCACGGCATCTATACGATTGTAGAAAGTCATAAGCAAAACCAAAATAGCATAGGGCAAACTTTTTTTCAATATCATGATAGAAAAACGATAATTGAAATTTAGTTTTAGTTTATCTGTTTTGCTCATCACCACTAAAAATGCAGTGATGGCAGTAAGCAGATAGGCAACTGTTTGGGCATACACATAGTGCATAATATCTAACTGTTCGCCCGGCTGAACAAAGTTGCCGTAAAGTAAATAAAGGCAAATGCCAATCATTATACTTCTGTCTAAAACAGAAATTAAACTATCGGTTTTAAATTGATGCAGGCCGGCAATATTGGAACGCAAGTATAATATGAGGTAAATTAAAAATTGATTAAAGCCGAGTAGGATAACAAGTTTTAAATAACGTGTATCGTAACCCACAGTATATCCAACAATGATAGTAACAGCTATGTAAACAATTGCAAGTAATATTTTCAGCACGAATAAACTGCTGAAGTGCTTAGTAAGTAAGTGATTGTTTTGGGCTATGTTTTTATTGTTGAAATTAGTAATGCCTAAATCCAATAGTATATTCAACAAAAAAGTAAAATTAAAAAGTGCAAAATAAACCCCGAAGTTTTCGGTACCCACTGCTTTTTGTACTTCTCGGTCTATTCCTAAAATCCAATAGGGTTTTATCAGCAGATTTAGAAAAAGCAGCAGCGCTAAATTGGTTACAAATTTTTTTTGCATAGCGGGGCTGCAAAAGTAACAATTTCAAGCAGTTTAAGGTAAACTATTTGTTCATTAATGCCTCTATTTCTTCGGCATCAATAGGGATGTTCGCCATTAAATTTTTTGGTTCCCTTTTGGTAATTAAAATATCATCTTCTAATCGTATTCCTAAGTTCTCATGTGGAATATATATGCCGGGCTCACAGGTAAATAACATTCCGGCTTCAAACTTGCGGTGCTTATCGCCTACATCGTGCACATCTAAACCTAAATGATGTGAAGTGCCGTGCATAAAATATTTTTTATAAGCCGGCATTAAAGGATTCTGCTTTTTTATATCTGATAATTTCAGCAACCTAAGTTTTACCAATTCGGCTTCCATTAATTCGCCCACAGCTTTGTGGTAGTCAACTAAAACATTGCCTGGTTTTAGCATAGCAATTGCGCCACGCATCACTCTTAAAACTGCATCGTAAACATTGCGTTGTCGTTTTGTAAATTTCCCGCTTACGGGAATGCTTCTTGTTAAATCGCTTGCATAGTTGCCATATTCCGCTGCCACATCAAGTAATATTACATCGCCCGCTTTGCATTGTTTGTTATTATCATTATAATGCAATACACATGCGTTGGCGCCACTTGCAATGATGGGGCTATATGCAAAACCTCGCGACCGATTGCGAATAAATTCATGAACAAGTTCGGCTTCAATTTCGTATTCCCACACTCCGGGTTTTACAAAACCGAGTAATCTTCTAAATCCTTTTTCGGTGATGTTACACGCTTCTTGTACAAGCTCCACTTCGAGGTTAAGTTTGATGGCGCGTATATTTTGCATAATGGGTGCGCTGCGCTTGTATTTGTGAAGCGGATAATTTTTTATGCACCATTTTACAAAACGCGCATCGCGAGTTTCTACTTCTACTACGGCACGTGCATGTTCATTGCTGTTTAGGTAAACGGTTTCACATTCGCCCATTAGCAAATGCAACATACTTTTAAAACTGCTTAACCACATTATTGTTTTTACGCCTGATATTGCCGAGGCTTCTGCTTTTGTATATTTATGTCCTTCCCACACGGCAATGTGCTCGTTGGTTTCCTTCAAAAAAAGTATTTCCCGGTAATCGGCATTTTTCGCATCCGGATAAATCAATAAAACACTTTCTTCTTGATCAATTCCGCTCAAATGAAAGATATCAGTGTTCTGAATAAATTTCATTGTTCCATCAGCACTCGTTGGCATTATATCATTTGAATTGAAAATTGCAATTGCGTTCGATTTCATTTGCTTTGAAAAACGCTTACGATTTTCAATGAATAGAGCAGGATTAATCTGATTGTATTTCATAATTTGGTGCTATTTAATTATCAAACCTACACAAAATTTTTTATCTATTTCTCCGTTTTACCGAAACAAGCAAGCGTAATTTGCCGTAAAAAGAGTTTAAAAACAGAGGCATGATAATTAAGGGAATGACATTTGCCGAAATTAAAAAAGCAGTAATGCACGATTATGATTTGCAACTACGGCCACTTATTAATGCACTACATATAACTTATAAGCGCAAGTGGTTGCTCAATAATAAAAAAGATTGCATTGAAACGATTACCTATTTAACCACAACAAAAAACAAATGGCGCATTGTGGTGCACTGCACAAAAACATCGGTACACATTCTGCCTTATTTGTGCATCGAAACTAATCGGGGCATTGCTGCAGTGCATATTACAGCCGAGCTAAGCCCGCTTGCAGTTATGCAGTTTAACACTCATTTTTTTCAGCGCTTTCGCGAACGATTAAAGTTGACTATTGAGAAAACAGACGAGCTTATAAAATATTTTTTCAAGAAAAACTTATACATGATACCAAGTGCCACTGAACTCGAAAACGGACACGTGCAAGTTTTTACTCCTTTATATGGAGGTGTTGGCTTAGGTGTTTACCACGAAAAAAAAGATTTTTTTGAAGTAAAAACATTTGTTGATTTCAGTTTGTTAAGGCGCGAGCAAATAAATGAGATTATAAACATACAGCAGGATATTATTGAAACCATGATTCAAGCATTTGACAAACGGCACGGCAGAAAATAAAAAACGGGCGCTCCCCGATTGTGCGCCCGTTTAATAATACTGCTCCCCGAAAAATTAAGCAGCTTTTACTTTTTTATAAATCGCTTTGTTCCTGTTTTGCCATTATCATCCGTTAGCTGAATAATGTAAGTGCCTTGTGCAAGACTTCCTACTTCTATTGAGCTATTGGTGCTAATGCCGCTTTTTACCGTGCTGCCTACAATATTCATAATCACATAATTGTATCTGCTGCTTGCGCCCGTAAAATAAATTGCTTCGTTTGCCGGATTAGGGTAAAGCGAAAATTCAAAGCTGCTATTGTTTTCAGTTACACTTAATGGATTAACCACATTCACAGTTATTGGCACCGATAGTGCAGCGCTTTGCAAGCGCACCGCAAGTAGCGAATCGCAATAAGTAGATGAGCAACCATTGGCATCGGTAATAGTTAAGCAAATAGGGTATAGGCCGGGTTGCGTGTAAGTGTGCGATGGGTATTGAGTAAGGTCGCACGGAGTATTATCGCCCCAGCACCAGCTATACGAATAAGGCTGTGTTCCGCCCGAAGAAGCATCCCATGCCCAGTAGTTGCTGATGTTTAATGAATCTTGCCAAATGTAAAACATGGCATTGCACGGTTGCGGTGGGCCTTGTATTGTAATGTTTTGACAATACGTATCGTAGCACCAATTTAGCGAATCATAAATATCTAAACAAACAAGATAGGTTCCTCCCCACTGATAAGTATGCGAATCGTTTTGATTATAACTCCAATTACCATCGCCAAAGTCCCATAAATAATTTGTGTTTACTGTAGTACCTGTAGACGCATCAGTAACAATTAGCGTTTGCCCATTAACAGTGAATGTATAATTAGCATTGCAATTGCTGTTTCCTTGCACATACACATTTTGACAAATTGAATCGTAGCAGTTGGTAGTTTGATCAGTAATGTATAAGCAAACTGTGTAAGAACCCCCATTCGCATAAGTGTGAGAGGTAAATTGCTGGCTGCCGCTTGTATTGTCACCAAACGACCACGAGTAAGTAGTATTTGGCGTGGTGTTGCTCGATTGATTATAAAAATTTACAGATTGATTGCCCATGTCGTAATAATAAAAATTAGCGATGCAAGGCGGCATGGGGCCATTAATATAAACACTATCGCAAACATAACTATAGCAACTTGCAAGTGAATCAATAATTGACAAGCAAATGGTATAATACCCACCATAAGTGTAATTGTGAACCTCATTTTGATTTGTAAAGTATCCAGTGTTATCTCCAAAACTCCAATAATAAGCTGTGTTTTGGCTCGTTCCTGTAGAAGTGTTGGTTGTGCTCACAGTTTGCCCATTAACGGTAAATGTGAATGATGCCGAGCAGTTTTGAGCAAAACTGTTAGTGCTTAACAGCGCAATAAATAAAAATGGCACTATTGCTTTTTTGATGTAGTTAATTGTTTTCATGGTGTTTGGTTTTAATTTTAGTTTGATGAAACAAAGGTTACCCGTTTTGTTTTATTGTAAAAACAGAAATGCTCATTTTCTTACGTGAGCAAATTTCTATTAATCCCATAAATACTTTGATTTTGCTTAATAAATTGTAATATTTTATTACCGAATAAAAACTATAAATTGGCAGAGAAAACCCCCTTTTTTTCGAGGAAAAGTTTTTAAAATATTAGTTGCTTAGTACCTTGCTCGTATATACATTTGTGCGGTTATAGATAAAAATATCCTAATTACTTATGAATAAATTCCTTTTATCATCAATAGGCAAAAAAACAGTGATGGCCGTTACCGGCTTGTTTCTAATTTCATTTTTAATAGTGCATTGTGGCATTAACGCACTCATTTTTTATAACGATGGTGGCGAAACATTTGTTGCTGCAGCTCACTTTATGGGCACTAATCCTATTATCCGTACAATGGAAGTAGTGCTTTTTGTAGGTTTAGTACTTCACATTTACCAAGCACTTTTAATTACAATGGAAAACAACAAAGCCCGCCCGGTAAAATATGCGGTAAATGCAGCAAGCTCTAATAGCAAGTGGTATAGCCGTTCTATGGGTTTATTAGGCACACTTATTTTAATGTTCTTAATCCTCCATTTAAAATTTTGGTTCTATAGCCGCTTCACTAATTCGCATAACGAGCACCACACGCTTTATAACGATATGCAGGAAGAATTTCAGCACCTGTGGGTGGTAGTGTTATATATTTTTGCCATGATTTCATTGGCATATCACCTTGTTCATGGATTTTATTCAGCTTTCCAAACCATTGGATTAAACAATAATAAATACACTCCGCTTATCAGAAACGCAGGCATAGCTTTTTCAATTATAGTACCGTTAACATTTGCAGCTATGCCCATTGCAATTTACATGGGCTGGATTTAACTAATTTTTAAAATAATCTTTTCACAATAAGATATGAGCAAATTAAATTCAAAAATACCCGAAGGACCATTAGAAACTAAGTGGACAAAATACAAATCAACTGTTCCGCTCGTTAACCCTGCAAACAAGCGCAGTATCGAAGTGATAGTGGTAGGTTCCGGTTTAGCCGGTGCATCTGCAGCCGCCTCGTTAGCCGAATTAGGTTACAAAGTAAAATGCTTTTGTTTCCAAGACTCTCCGCGCAGAGCACATTCCATTGCAGCGCAAGGCGGCATTAATGCTGCCAAAAATTATCAGAACGATGGCGATAGTGTTTTCCGCTTGTTTTATGATACTGTAAAAGGCGGTGATTATCGTGCCCGCGAAGCAAATGTTTACCGCTTGGCCGATGTTTCGGCAAATATTATTGACCAATGTGTGGCGCAAGGCGTGCCATTCGCGCGTGAGTATGGCGGCTATTTAAGTAATCGTTCGTTCGGTGGCACTCAAGTGCAACGCACGTTTTACGCAGCCGGACAAACCGGGCAACAATTATTATTAGGTGCTTATTCTGCTTTGGAAAGACAAGTAGGACTAGGCACAGTTAAAATGTATTCGCGCCACGAGATGCTGGAAATAGTGATGATAGATGGTAAAGCACGAGGCATTATTGCACGCGATTTAATTTCAGGAAAATTAGAAAGACACTTTGGGCACGCAGTTTTATTATGCACAGGCGGATATGGAAACGTATTTTTTCTTTCGACCAATGCCATGGGCAGTAACGTAACTGCTGCTTGGAAAGCGCACAAGCAAGGTGCATTTTTTGGCAACCCATGCTTCACACAAATTCACCCAACTTGTATTCCCGTTTCGGGCGATCACCAATCAAAACTTACATTGATGTCAGAATCGTTACGTAACGATGGCAGAATATGGGTGCCGAAACAAAAAGATGACAAGCGTAAAGCAAACGAAATTCCGGAAGAAGAAAGAGATTATTATTTAGAACGCAGGTATCCGGCATTCGGTAATTTAGTTCCGCGCGATGTAGCTTCGCGTGCAGCCAAAGAGCGTTGCGATGCAGGTTATGGAGTGGGCACATCTAAAATGGCAGTGTATCTGGATTATGCAGCAGCCATTGAGCGTTACGGAAATGTACAAGCAAATAAATTAAACCTTCACAATCCATCAAAAGAAAAAATAATTGAATTAGGTAAAGAAGTAGTAAAAGAAAAATACGGAAACCTGTTTGATATGTACGCCAAAATCACTGGCGAAAACCCTTACGAAACACCAATGCGAATTTATCCTGCCGTGCATTATACTATGGGCGGCCTTTGGGTTGATTATGAGTTGATGACTACCGTGCCCGGATTATATGCACTTGGCGAAGCTAATTTTAGCGACCATGGCGCTAACCGATTAGGCGCTTCGGCACTCATGCAGGGCTTGGCCGATGGATATTTTGTAATTCCTTATACTATTGGCTCGTACCTTTCGCAAGACATTAGAACCAAGGCAATACCTACCGACCACGAGGCATTTGTGAGCGCAGAGAAAAAAGTGCAAGACCAATTAGACAGACTGATGAACATTAAAGGAACAAAATCGGTTGACCACTTTCATAAAAAGTTAGGAAAAATAATGTGGGATAAATGCGGCATGGCTCGAAACGAACAAGGACTAAAAGAAGCAGTAGCAGAAATACGCACATTGCGCGAGGAGTTTTGGAATGATGTGCGCATCCCCGGATTGCAAAACGAATTTAATTTAGAGTTAGAAAAAGCCGGCAGAGTTGCCGATTTTCTGGAGCTGGGCGAATTAATGTGCATGGACGCTCTTAACAGAAAAGAAAGTTGTGGTGGGCACTTCCGTGAAGAATCGCAAACAGAAGATGGTGAAGCAAAACGCGATGACGATAACTTTGCATACGTAGCAGCTTGGGAAAACAAAGGCAATAACAATTGGGAATTGCACAAAGAAGAATTGAACTTTGAGATAGTGCACCCAAGCCAACGCAGCTACAAGTAAATGCAAGTAAGCGGTTTCACTTTTATCCGAAACGGAGTAAAATACGATTACCCATTTGTTGAATCAATAAAATCGTTGCTGCCGCTTGTAGATGAGTTGATAGTAGCAGTAGGCAACAGCGAAGACGATACATTAAAAAATGTTCTTTCTATTAATGACAGTAAAATAAAAATAGTTGAAACCACTTGGGACGAAACTTTGCGCGAAGGCGGTGCGGTGCTTGCAACAGAAACCAACAAAGCAAAAGCACACGTTAGCACAGAAAGCACTTGGCTAATCTATTTGCAATCCGATGAACTGATTCACGAAAAACATTATCAGTCCATAAAAAACGCCATGCAAAATTATGCCGATGATGAAAATGTAGAAGGACTTTTGTTTAACTACAAACACTTTTACGGAAGCTACAATTACTATGCAGATGGAGTGAAATGGTATGATAAAGAAATACGAATCATCCGAAACGATAAAAACATAGTATCCTATAAAGATGCGCAAGGATTCAGGAAAAATGGAAATAAACTAAAAGTGAAATTGATTGATGCATTTATTTTTCATTACGGATGGGTAAAGAATCCGGTAAGCATGTTTCAGAAACAAACGGATATAGGTAAATGGTGGCGCAATAATGATGAACAGCAAAACTATGAGCAGGAAAATAAAACCAAAAACAAAGGCATAGCATTCGTGTTCAATCAAATTGACTCAGTAGCCAAGTTTACAGAAACTCATCCGTTGATGATGCAAAACAGAATTGAAAAAGCCGACTGGAAAATAACGCTCGATGAAAAAAGAAAAAACTTTAGTTCTGCCAAACAAAAAATATTTTACTGGATGAAAAAAAATGGGGCTGGCGGCCCGGTGAATACAAAAATTACAAAACGATATAAAGCAATAGTATGGAACATAAAAACTTAAATCTGACCTTAAAAATTTGGCGACAAAAAAACAGTAAAGAAGCCGGCAACTTTGTTTCTTATAAAGTGAGTGACATTTCTGCTGATATGTCGTTTTTAGAAATGATAGACGTGCTTAACGAGCATTTAATAAATGCTGGCGATGAACCCGTAGCATTTGATCACGATTGCCGCGAAGGAATTTGCGGAATGTGTAGCATGTATATTAATGGTCGTGCCCATGGCCCATGGCAAGGAACAACCACTTGCCAATTACACATGCGCGCATTTAACGATGGAGAAACAATTACCATAGAACCATGGCGCGCAAAGGGATTTCCTGTAATAAAAGATTTAACTGTTGACAGAACTGCGTTTGATAGAATTATTGCATCTGGAGGATTTGTGTCGGTTAACACCGGAAACGCAAAAGATGCGAACAATATACCTGTTCCAAAAGATGATGCAGATAAAGCATTTGCTGCTGCTGCCTGCATTGGCTGTGGTGCTTGTGTGGCTGCTTGTAAAAATGCATCGGCAATGCTTTTTGTATCAGCAAAAGTTTCGCAGCTGGCTTTGTTGCCTCAAGGGCAAATAGAGCGCGAAACACGCGTTTTAAATATGGTGAGCCAAATGGATGCCGAAGGGTTTGGTAGCTGCACCAACACAGGTGCTTGCGAAGCTGAGTGTCCGAAAGAAATTTCGATCGAAAATATTGCACGACTTAACAGAGAATATTTCATGGCTAACTTAAAGAAAAAAGATTACCTTTAAAGTTCAAACAATTAAAAACTACAGCCCATGATTAAAATGCTTTTTAACACATTTGGCAATGCTCCATTAGTAGGCGATGCCATTAAAGCTGCCTATGTAGGTTCGCTTGTAAAAGATTTAGTTCAACAAGGTAAAAACAGCCCTGCAAAAGACGAACTGAAAAATTTAGGCAACCAAGAACTTGACACTCAGCTTAATTCGCAAGCTAACGCAATGTACGACCAACACATTACACCGGTAATTACTCAAAATAATATTCCATCAGCAATTCACACTCGAATAAAAGAGAAAGCAATTTCTCAGCTGGTAACAGTGATGCGTGATAAAGTAAAGCAGATGAAAAAATAAAATTCAATAATTCTTGAAAAACTCCGAAAGCAATTTCGGAGTTTTTTTATGAGAACAAATCAAGCTGAGCATTATCTGTTTTAGGTTTACTAAACGCAGTTAAATCATAATCAAAGCGGTTACGATTAGATAAATATTTTTTCACGGCAGTTTTATGAAGCTGCTTTATTGCTTCAGCCACTTTGCCTTCGCCACTCATGCGTTTTCCCAAACGACTGTCGTTTAAATTTCCGCCATGACATTCTTTTATCTGATTCAGAATTTTATTTGCAGCATCGGGGAAAGCCTTGTTTAGCCAATCGGTAAAAATTTGCCCTATTGCGCCATTTAACCTCACAATGGTATAGCCGGCTGCGCTAGCACCATGCTCTGCAGCCGCTTTTATTAGTGCCGGAATTTCCATGTTGTTCAATCCCGGAACAATTGGTGCTGTCATTATTCCAGTGGGAATATTTTTTTTGCTCAGCTCTTCAATTACTTTTAGTCGCCTTTTTGCAGTTACAGTTCGTGGTTCCATTTTTTGACGTAAATCTTCATTGAGCGAGGTTATGGAAATCATTACGTGAACCAATTTTAGTTTTGCTAATTCCGAAAGCAAATCAATATCGCGAAGTATAAGTGCATTTTTTGTGATGATACTAACAGGGTGCTTAAACCGCAATAACACTTCGAGCGTACTGCGAGTAATTCTTTCTACACGTTCTATTGGCTGATAACAATCAGTATTTCCTGATAGCATAATAGGACGCACTTCCCAATTTTTGCCCATGAATTGTTTTTCCATTAATTGTGCAGCATTACGTTTGATAATTATTTTTTGCTCAAAATCTAATCCTGCACTAAATCCCCAGTACTCGTGTACATTACGTGCATAGCAGTAAATGCAACCGTGCTCACAACCTTGGTAAGGGTTCATGCTATAAACCGAACCAATATCGGCACTCACAACTTTATTTATTATTTTTTTCGGACTTTCAGTAAAATATTGCGTTCGCGAATTGATCAGCAGTTCTTCGTCTAAAACTTCTAAATGTTCTTGAACATATACTTGCTTTAAATATTTATTGGCGGTATTTATTTGTGAGCCGCGTCCGGTAAAATATTTTTTGTCATCTTGATTTTGCACAGGATTAAAATTAAGCCATAAAAAAACTTAATCCTATTCATTTTTACAAACAGTTGAAAAAAATTATTGGTAAAATTCCTTTTGCTTTTGCAGTAGCCATGCAATCGCCTTGTTTTTATCGGTAAACATCCGAGTGGGTTTGGGTGGCTTATTTATTTTAATATAAAAATTGGCCAATAGTTTTTCGGGAAGCGAACTTACCACAAATGCATCGGCAATAGTTTGTGCATTAGCATATTCTGATGCCGAATACTCACGTACACCGGGCCCAAGCGTAACATATTCTCCGGCTGTTATTAAATTGGCAAATAACTTGCCTTTGCCAATTTCTTTAACAGCCTCTACCACCTCCTTAATATCATCTACTTCAAGTGTAGAGTTTGATTTAAAATCAAAATGCATTAAACCATCGGTGCGTAAAGTAACAGTAGAAAAACGCAAGCTGCGCTTTTCTACAATAACTTGTTCTATGTTCACTTTTTTATTCAACGTAATTCCAAACTTCAGTTAAAATTTCGTACGGATTTTTTACCGTAGCAGGATCAGTGATATAAACATCCCAACTTGGCCCAGATAATTTTTTTCCGTTATCCGCAGCCCATTTTTGCAGCAGTGCATACGCTTCCATCGTTTCTTCATAAGGGCCGTAGTGAAGTGCAACTATAGCTGCGCCCGGTTTTGTTTCCCACGATTTTATTCGGCCTTCGGTTTTTGCCGGTTTTTTATTTACAATTATTCCGGCTTCCATGTCAAACATTTTTCCATCTTCCACCGTGTGATAAATACAAAAAACAGGGCCTGCCATTTGCAAATTTTCTTTGCCGATAAATGCACCTATTTCTCCGTAAAGTTCGCCAAGTCGAGCACCAATTTCGCTCATGTTAGTAACCGTATCGCGTATGGTAAGTACTTGCATGGCAGTTACATTTCGTTCTTCAACTCTTATCTCCGGCTTTCTAGGCATGCTTTCGCAGTGTTTTTTAAGTCCGGCTAATGTTTTATCAAAATCTTCATTCATCATTTTATCAAATCCCATTACAAGCATTAGCGGGCGAAAAGGCAGCATAATGTCCATGTTAATGAAAATAGAAACATTAGTTCCGTTAGCCGAGTCCGCAAATTTCCATCCGCCTTTATTGGGAGTCCAGTCTTCCATTTGCAATTCTGTTTCTATAAGTTTATTTTCCTGAACACTTGTAATTATCATTGAACCATTACCTACATTTTTATGTGTGCTTTTCCAAATGTGCTTTGAACCCACGCCTGTTTCGGGGCCTTCATAACTACTTTGTATGGCGCTATCTATATTATCCCAATACGACCAGTTTTTCCATGTCTTGAAATTGTTTACTTCAGTAAATGCTTTTGAACTGTTTGTGGCTATAAATGTGCTGCGTTCGATGTACATATTGCCGGGCAAAAACAATGCAACAATAAAATACAGCGCAATAAAAATTACTAAGCCAATTAAAATTTTTTTTAAAAATTTCATTATAATTTTTTTAGAGATTTAACTTGTCGGCAAATGTACTTATTATCCCCATCAAGGTCTAATTTTTGACGTTTAAAAACTTGCATACCATTTATAATTTATTAGTTTAGCTGTCCTCAAAAACATCCTTTGACCAGGATCTGCACATATAAATTGTATGCGCTTGCATGTTGCTTTCTCTTTTCGGCAAAAGTTTTTGCCGGAGGAGAAGGCACCAACAATGCTGCCGATACAGTGAGCCCAAAAACGATTGTAAAGTTAGGACCTGCCAAAATGTATGAGCGCAAATCACTCATCAATAAAATGAGCGATTCACAATTGGTTAATTTGATTGATTATCTTTTTGAACTCGATTCTATCCCTTACGATTTGGTTTCGGAAATTACCAAAGTTGTTAAGAACCGTCAACCCGTTGTAGAAAATACAAAATACTATTCCGATTCCTTTCCATCGGCAAACTATTACACCGTGTGGGATACAAAACATATTTTTCCGATAGATGATCTATTGCCCAAGCACGATACTTCGTTTATACTTGATTTATCGCAAGGCATTACCGGAAAATATTTTCACCCATTTTCCGGACTTGTTACTTCAGAATTTGGCTGGCGCGATAGTGCAAACCATAATGGTATTGATATAGACTTAAATAGAGGCGACCCTGTGGTAGCAGCATTTGATGGCAAAGTGCGCATTGCAAAACGCGAAGGCGGTTTTGGAAACGTAGTAATAATAAGGCACTACAATGGCTTGGAAACAGTGTATGCCCACCTTTGGAAAATAAAAGTTAAGCCGGGCGATATTGTAAAAGCCGGGCAACTTATAGGTTTAGGCGGCAGTACCGGTCACAGCACCGGCAGCCATCTGCATTTCGAAATACGTTTAAAAGGATTACCCATTAACCCACGTTTTCTAATTTCATTTAAATCGGAGGAGCTGTTAGGCAGCACAGTTGAGTTGAAGAAAACAAAGTGGGGTTTATCTGCTTTTCCGATAACGGCAACTATGTACACAGTGCAAAAAGGTGATAAACTTTCACTTATTGCTAAGCAGTATAATACCACCACTAAAAAATTGAAAGAACTTAACGCTTCTCAAAGCAAATATTTATACCTCCGTGTGGGCCAGCAGATAAGGGTTCTGTGATTTTAACTTAGTTGTTGACTACTAAGGAAAACAGTAAATTTCTACACCACATTTAAAAATAATTTTTGTCGCTTAATTATTTGTCCTACATTCGTGCCGTTAAAACGAAACAAAAAATGAAAAAATTCTACACATTTACTTATGCACTAATCACTTTTGTGGTGATTATTATTGCCGTATAAGGGAGTGTGCGAAAAAACATAAAATGTCTGAAGCGCCACTCCCCAAAAGAGTGGCGCTTTACATTTGTACCAAACTAAAAGTGTAAAAGCTCAAAAAATGAAAAACATATTACTGAATTTTTATGTGGTGAAATTTATTATTTATCCTTCCGGGTGAGGCGGATGAGCACGTAAAAAATGCAAGCCCTTCTCACCCAAAACGAGAAGGGCTTTTTATTTATACTTCAACTAACAAATCAAAAAAACAGAAAAACAAAATGTACTACAACAAAAAAACAGTTTTATTCAATAACGGCAAATTTTTGAAAGCTTCAAAAGCTACAGTTAACCTTTACGGACAAACGCTACATTATGGTTACGGAGTGTTTGAAGGTATCCGCGCATACTCCACATCAAATGGAGTAAAAGTTTTTAAAGCAAAAGAACATTTCGAACGATTGAAGCGCTCGTGCGAATTGGTACACATTCCATTTGATTATAATGTTAATGAGTTAGAAATGACTACTTACGAATTGCTATTGCAAAACAAGTTAAGTGATGCATACATCCCTCCGCTTGTGTATTGCGACCCGAACATGAACTTGAATAAACCAAGTAAAGCAAACCTGATGATATGTGCTTGGGAATGGGGAAATTATTTTGGCGATAAAATGCTGCGAGTTTCAATTTCAAAATACCAGCGACCTAATCCTAAATCAATAATTGTGGAAGCAAAAGTAAATGGCCATTACATTAATTCTATACTTGCTACTATTGATGCAAAGGAAAAAGGATTTGACGAGGGATGGTTGCTCACTCGATCAATTTAAAGATGAGATAAAAGGCAAAACCATAGTTTGCATTGTGAGCGGAAGTAATAATGACATTACCAGAACAGAAGAAATTAAAGAGCGATCTTTATTGCATGAAGGATTGAAACATTATTTCATAGTTCCGTTTTCACAACGTGCAGGTGCGCTAAAAGAATTTGTATCAGATGTGCTGGGGCCAGATGATGATATTACTTATTTTGAATATTCGAAAAAAAATAGCCGCGAAAAAGGCCCAGCTGTAATTGACATTGAACTAAAAAAATAAAAACGATTTTGAATTTATTAAGCAACGCTTGCATGTTAAAAATATTGCCTATGAATATTTAAACGCAAAACCCGAACTGATGAATGCGCTGCTGTGATAAACTAATTTTGTACCTATTAAACAAAAAAATCCTTGCCGTTTAGCAAGGATTTTTTGTTTTAAACTTTTTCTGTAGCCCGTAGGGGAATCGAACCCCTGTTTCCAGGATGAAAACCTGGCGTCCTAACCCCTAGACGAACGGGCCTCAAATTTTGAGGGTGCAAAAATAGAATTTTTTTATATCCTACAAAATAATAATTGCTTATTGAATTCCATCGCTATCCGCCTGAAAACGAAACCCTAAGCGTTTGCCGGTAGCAATTTTTGTAGAGTTGGCAGCTTCTTGTATTTCGTTAACCGTAATTTGGTTCACCGAATCAAATGGCGGTGTAAACAAATCGAAATCTAAAGCATACAAAACTGTTGACTCTATTATTGCCATCATAGCTTCTCTGTTGAATTGATGGTTCACGAAATCGTTATACAAAAAGCCAAGTTGGCGCTTGCCTTCCACAAAATAATGGTTGTCGTTATTAATAAAAATGCGAGCTATCATATAGCCAATATCATTTACGCGGTTATACTTAAATGAATCGGACAAAAAATTGTAAACCACAATCATCCCGCAATACGAGCGACTTTCATCTTCTTTTACATAAGATGTTTTCCAGATTGGGTGCGTATTATCAAACTCGAACACATTGGTATGCATGTGAAAAATCATTACATCGCCAGCCACCCGCAATTCCACTTCATTGTCAGATCGTTCTTTGTATTCGACCATTACGCGCTTGTCAATTTTTTTTATATGCTCATTTAGCTCTTGCGATGTTTTGTGAAGCATTTCCTTTAACTCATTAAACTGCCTGATGGTGTTATAAAACACGTCTTGCTTTAGTGTAGCTTTTTGCTCAAGTAATTTTATTATTTGTTCGCGTTTGCTTTGTTCTTTTTTGTTTTTCGCCATGGTGTTTGCTTTAGTAAGCTCGTGCAAATAGCACACGCTGTGTAGATGGTTTGCCTGTTAAAATACATTTGCCTTCCTCATTTTCATTATTTAAAGGAATACAACGAATAGTAGCTTTTGTTTCTTCTTTAATCTTTTGTTCTGTTTCAGCAGTGCCATCCCAGTGAGCTGAAATAAAGCCGCCTTTTTCATCAAGAGTTTTCACGAAAACATCCCACCTGTCAACATGGTGTATGCTATTGTCTCTGAAATTTTTTGCTTTTATAAATAAATTGCTTTGAATTTCTGTAAGCAAAGTTTCTATTTTAGATACTAACTCATCTTGCTTCACCGCCTCTTTACTTTTTGTATCTCTGCGCGCAAGTTCGGCAGTTCCGTTTTGCATATCGCGGGCGCCAATAGCTACACGCAATGGCACACCTTTAAATTCATATTCGGCAAATTTCCAGCCCGGGCGTTGCTTATCGTCATTATCAAATTTTACCCTAATGCC
Organism: Bacteroidia bacterium; assembly: GCA_020054095.1. Taxonomy (GTDB): domain Bacteria; phylum Bacteroidota; class Bacteroidia; order JADZBD01; family JADZBD01; genus JAGVMA01. The sequence continues at coordinate 31,901 of JAGVMA010000064.1, forward strand.
TAATTTTTTCAGCTCTTGCACAAGCTCGTTTGCCTTTAGGGATATAGCTTTAAGCTCATCTTCGGTTTTATAAATGGGCACAATTACAACCTGTGTGGGTGCTAGTTTTGGAGGTAAAACTAATCCCTGGTTATCACTGTGAGCCATAATGAGTGCCCCCATTAATCGCGTGGAAACACCCCAAGATGTTGCCCACACATACTCTTGCTTACTCTCGGCAGTTGCAAATTTCACATCAAAGGCTTTAGCGAAATTTTGCCCTAAAAAATGCGAAGTGCCTGCTTGTAATGCTTTGCCATCTTGCATAAGAGCCTCTATACAATAGGTTTCAATTGCACCGGCAAAGCGCTCGTTAGCTGTTTTTATCCCTTTTATAACGGGCACAGCCATCCAGTTTTCTACAAAATCGGCATACACATCAAGCATTTTTTCGGTTTCTGTAATTGCTTCTTGTGCAGTGGCGTGTGCGGTGTGTCCTTCTTGCCAAAGAAACTCGGCCGTTCGTAAGAACAAACGCGTTCGCATTTCCCATCTCACCACATTAGCCCATTGGTTTACAAGTAATGGCAAATCTCTGTATGATTGTATCCAGCTTTTATAGGTATTCCATATTATGGTTTCCGATGTTGGGCGCACAATTAGTTCTTCTTCGAGCTTTGCATCTTCATCCACCACTATTCCACTGCCATCCGATGCATTTTTTAGGCGGTAATGTGTAACCACGGCACATTCTTTGGCAAAACCATCCACATGGCTGGCCTCTTTACTGAAAAACGATTTTGGAATAAACAGAGGAAAATAGGCATTTACGTGTCCCGTATCTTTAAACATAGTATCCAGGGCCTGCTGCATAAGTTCCCATATTGCATAACCGTAGGGCTTTATAACCATGCATCCGCGCACAGCCGAATGATCGGCTAAATTGGCTTTAATTACTATATTATTATACCATTCCGAGTAATTTTCCTCAAGCGTTACATTGTTTTTCGACATAGGATGCGAAGTTAAAAAAAACCAGCCAGCTTTTTTTAATATTGGTATGGAGTATGGTTCAAAAAATTATTCAATATAAATTGACATACATGGTTAAATTTTATATTTTTGGTATAGTATTTGTAAATATGAGTTCAATACAACCTCATCCCCAAAACAAATTTAAAACTGTATAAACAGCATAAAAATGGAGGTTAACATGAAAAAAACAATTTTTCTACTATCAGCGGTAGTAATGCTTGCTACGGCTTGTTCATCAAATTTGCAACTTGGAAAAACGCACAACGATGATGATAATTACTACTCATCATCAGACAAAAAGACGCCAAAAGAGCAAACAACTACCAACACCACAAATCAGCAACAGGATGATTATGTGAATAGCAACGGGAATGGCAAATACACGCCACAGCCCGAAAACACCAATACCACTAATAATAATGGTAATGGTAACGGATATGCAAATAATAATTACAACGATGATTTCTCATATGATGATTATTACGATTATGCATACTCAACTCGCATTCGCAGATTTTACGGTGGCGGATGGGGTGGCAATGGCTACTACGACCCATGGTACACTAATGCTTACTGGTACACTGGAAATCCATATTATAGTGGAATTAGCGTTTATTGGGGTTATAATTGGTGGGGTCCAAACTATTATAACTATAGCTATAATCCCGGTTTTTACTGGGGTTTGGGCAGCTGCTGGGGTTGGAATAATTGGGGATGTGGCGGTTGGAACAATTGGGGATGGAATAGTTGGGGTGGTGGTTGGAATGGCCATAACAATGGCTACTGGGCTGGCTACTGGAATGGTTACAACAACGGACTTTATGATAATTACTATTATAACAGTTATGATAACAACGATCATTACTATGGTCCGCGCACAAGCACAAGTGGTTCTACAAGTTCGCCTTATAAGCCTTGGGGCGGACGTTATCAAGAGCTCACAGCTTCAAATAACAGTGGTTTAAACTCGAATAGTTTCAGTAATCCGGACTTACCAAACACTACAGTGCAGGGTAAAACAGACTCGAAAGGAAATTTAAACAACGGTGGCGGCAATGTTACTATAAATCCTAAAAACAATTCGGTAACGAATGGTAATGTAAATACACCATCTAACGGAGGTTATAATAGTAACGGTAATAATTTACCTACTCCTAAAAACAACACATCTAACGATGATTATTATAACCCAAATAACAATGGTGGTGGTTACACTAAAGGCAATGATAATAACAATAATAGCCCAAACGTAAATCAACCGAACAATAATTATAACATGCCTAAGAATAACGATAGTTATAGTAAGCCGAATAATAATTACAACACGCCTAAAAATAACGGAGGCAATAATAATTATAACACGCCTAATAACAACGATAGCTATAATAAGCCGAATAAAAATTATAACACGCCCAAGAATAATGGCGGCAATAATAATTATAACACGCCTAAGAATAATGGTGGCGGCAACTATAATGCTCCAAAAAATAATGGCGGAGGAGGTGGCTATAAAAGCGGATACTCCGGAGGTGGAGGTGGTAGTAAACCATCTTCTGGTGGTGGTGGAAAACGCAGATAATTTTTTAATCAACATCCCCAATAAAGAGTTGGCGTAGCAATGCGCCAATTCTTTAAAACCAACAAACATTCTTTTAAAAAAATGAAAAATAATCTAACACTTATTGCAGCGTTAGCTTTAGCTACTGTTGCATACTCTCAAAACCAAGTTGATGCGTTAAGATACTCGCAGTTGGGATTTGGAGGCACAGCGCGCTTTAATTCAATGGCAGGTGCTTACGGGGCTTTGGGTTCTGATTTTTCTACACTCAGTTTTAATCCGGCCGGACTTGGCATGTACCGTAAAAGTGAAGTTTCGTTTTCGCCTTCAGTTTTTTACAGCGCTACTAGTTCATCTTATAATGGTACAAGCACAGGCGATGATAAACTAAATTTCAATTTTGGAAATGCCGGATTTGTTTTAACCGGCAGAGATGAATCTGAAAAAGCAACTTGGAAAGGGATCTCACTTGGCTTTGGATATAACCGATTGGCAAATTTTCATAACCGCATTTTTATTTCGGGAGAAAATAAAACGAGTTCTATGCTCGATGTTTTTCTCGCTCAATCGCAAGGTAGTAGCTACGATAATTTAGATCAGTTTGGTGCACAACTCGCTTTCGATACTTGGTTAATTGATAGCGTGAACAATGGAACTTATTACAGCGTATTACCTAATTATGGACAAACGCAAACTAAATCTGTGGAAACAAGAGGAGCCGTTAACGAAATGGTTTTTTCATTTGCAGGTAGTTATAAAGACAAGTTGTACATAGGTGGCACACTTGGTTTTCCAAGAATTAATTACAGCGAAGAATATACTTACACTGAGTCGCTCGAAAACGATACGATGTATGGCTTTAAACGCTACGATTATAATTACGACTTGTACACAACAGGTCGTGGATTTAATGCAAAGTTCGGTCTTATTTACCGCCCGCTTGATGCAGTTCGCTTGGGCTTTGCAGTTCACACGCCTACATATTATAATTTAAAGGATTCGTGGTCAGCTTCAATGAACTCCTATTTTCAAGGTGGAACATACAGCGCTCAATCACCTACGGGTAATTACGATTATAGTTTAACTACACCTGCTCGCGCAATTGGTAGCATTGCTATTGTGATAAAAAAATATGGTTTAATAAGTGCCGACTATGAGTTTATAGATTACGCAACAGCACGCTTACGCAGAGGCGGTGGCAATGGTTTTGGCGGTGGTTATGCTTATGCAAGCGAAAACAATGCAATAAAAAAGAGTTATGGCGCTGCATCAAATATTCGTGTAGGTGGTGAGCTAAAAGTAAATCCGTTCAGCATCAGAGCAGGTTATGCTTTATATGGTAGTCCGTTTAAAAATAATATTAACGATGCTTCCACAACAAGTTACACAGCCGGCTTAGGTTTCCGCGAAGACGATTTTTATATTGACTTAGCTTATGTTTATAGCAAAAGCAAACAAGGATATTATTTATACGATGCAAATTTGGTTGATGCAGCTACCAATATTACCACATCATCTAACTTTATGTTTACACTCGGGTTTAGGTTTTAAGAAATACTTTCTCAACTTATATAGTCGGCACATAATAGCCGACTATTTTTTTTGTACCCTGCTCAAGCCCGCTTTTGCTTTTAGTTGAATACTGTTTTTGTACTCGTAGTTTTTTAGCTCAATTGCAAGTTGATAATAGTATGCTGCTTTTTCAAAATTCTTTTCCTGCTCATGTATCAGCCCTAAGTTGAGAGCAGCATTTGCCGCAAAGTAGTAGGGATAATTTTTACACGATGTGTAAACATATTGATACAATTCTATTGCTTTGTTTGTTAAATTCATTTTGTGGTAAATGCGAGCAAGACGGTATTCAAATTCCATTAAATCTTTATGTGTTTTTAAATTATTTGCAGGTGGTTTCTCTATTAAAGCATTAAGCGCTTTAGAATAATACCCTCCATCAAATAACAAACGAGCTTTTAATAATTGAATATTAATTACGTTTGTACTTTTTGCATCTTTTTCTGCTTGCTTGTCTTCATCTGTTTTTGCCGAGCCGTGTTTTAAAACTTCTTGCATAGTTTCCGCATACAGTTCGTTTGCGTTATTTACTTTATAACACCAGGCAATGTTTCGGTAAGCAGCTTTTATATAATTCTGCCCTTTGTACGCTGATAAATAATTTTTAAAAAGACTGGTGGCAGTGGTATCAAGTTTATTGAGATGTGCTAAGCCATTCAAATAAATTAAATATGGAAATTGTGTGTAATGAGTTTTCGCTTCATCACAATTAAGGAAAAATAGTGCATCGTTGTTTTTGCCGCTCTTTAGCGCAATGCTCGATGCTGCATAGCAAAGTAGAGGATTTGTGCTTGCCTTTTGTTTAACTGATGAATATGTTTTTTCAAGTTCCGTTTCGTTGCTACTTAAATTAAGTGTAGCAAATGCGTAATAGAAAAGTGTTTCCGCTTCAATATAATTCCATTCTTTTTTTTGCTGAGTAGCTAAGTAGGCTTCTCCTAATATTTTTAGCCCAATAGTAACATCGCCTTTTAATCCAAGCGCATTAGTAGCCCATTTGTAATCATCGGGTACATTACCTATTAATGCCAAAAGTAAACCAAGGCATTTTTTAGCCGGAATAAATTCCGGATTACGATTTTTTATTTTCAACAAATAGTCATACGCCTTATTAATGTCTGATACTGCATCTAAATAGCTACCAAATTTTGCTTCGCAAAATGCATACTGCAAATGAATTTCGGCAAGTGAATAGGTTTTCCAAATACTACTTGAGGTATCATCAGCTACTGCTGATAAGTTAACTTTCTTGTATTGTTTAAAATTCAAATAACTGTTATTGTCATCTGCAGTAACACATTTTAAAAATTGTGTATAACTGTCAAGCAAAACATATAGTTTGTTTTCCGCATTAATTTTTTTGCCTAGCTTTATAAATACATCTGCCGATTTGTAATCTAATTCAAGAAGTTCAGAGTGAGCGTTTTGGTAATTAATATCGCAGCTAAAATCGGCAAAACAATTATTGGTAAATAATAATGCTATCAAAAAAGGGATTCCGTTTTTTGAAATCCCTTTTTTAAATAAATATGTCATTATAACGATTGAACTATTTTTCGTCAGCGAACGATGCATCAACTAAAATACGTCCGCAATGTTCGCACACTAATATTTTTTTGTGCAGACGGATGTCAAGTTGGCGCTGAGGTGGAATTTTATTGAAGCATCCGCCACACGCATCGCGCTCAACAATAACAACCGCTAAGCCGTTTTTCACATTTTGTCTCACACGTTTGTAAGCGTTTAACAAGCGATCTTCAATAACGGTTTCGGCATTTTTCGACTTTTTCAATAATGCATCCTCTTCTTTTTGCGTTTCAGCGATGATATCATCTAACTCTGCTTTTTTAGCTTTCAAAATTTTAGTACGCTCTTTCAACTCTTCTTCGCTTTGCTCTACAATTTCTTTTTTTGCTGCAATTTGTGCTTTGGCTTCTTTGGTTTTCTTTTCGGCTAATTGAATTTCTAATGTTTGGAACTCAATTTCCTTGGTGATAGAATCGTACTCGCGATTATTACGGACTTTATTTTGCTGCGATTCATATTTCTTAATAAGTGCAGCAGCTTCTTTCGCTTTGTTTTTACGATCACTAATTTCGTTTTCGTAACCCTCTAACTCATCGTTGTAGTTTTTTAGACGAGTTTCCAAGCCGGCTACAGCATCTTCCAAATCATTTACTTCTAATGGTAATTCGCCACGCACTGTGCGTAGTTTGTCAATTTGTGAATCAATGGTTTGTAATTGAAAAAGTGCTCTTAGTTTTTCTTCAACTGATACATCTTGTTTTTCTGCGGTTTTTGCTTTTGCGGCCATGTTATAAGTAGTTTACCGGGTTAGTTTTTATTTCCGTAAAACGGATTGCGAATTTAGGAAATTTTTCGGTTAACAAATCATAAAATATCTCTTGCGTAAACTGCTCATTTTCAAAGTGTCCGGTGTCAACAGCCAGTATTTTGCCATCGGCATCAAAAAATTCGTGGTACTTAAAATCGGCACTTATGTAGGCATCGGCTTTTGACGAAATGGCATTTTTTAATAAAAAACTACCCGAGCCACCACAAATTGCAACGCGCTTAATTTTTTTGTTCAGTTTTTTTGTGTGGCGAAGTACATCGCATTTCAAAACATTTTTTACATGTGATAAAAACTCCGCTTCGGTCATTTCTGATTTCAGTTCTCCTGTCATGCCTGCGCCAATTTTCGGGCTACTGTTTCCGAGCATATAAATATCATAGGCAACCTCTTCATAAGGATGAGCAGAAATTAATGTAGCTACTATTTTCGATTCCATGTGCGATTCGAAAATAACCTCGATTCGAATTTCTTCTTCATGATGAATTTCATTTTTTTTACCTACATGCGGATTTGTATTTTCACCTGCTCTAAAAGTTCCGGTTCCACTAATGTTAAAACTACAATTGTCATAATTCCCAATTGTGCCTGCACCATTTTCAAAAAGTGCTTCACGTAGTTTATCCGCATTTTTTGTTGGGCAATAGGTAACTAATTTTCTGAGCAGCTTAGTTTTGGGTGAAAGAATGCTACAATTTATCAGTCCTATTTTTCTGCAATTTTTTTATTTACACCATTGTGTATGTTATCTAAGTTGGTGTGTGCGGCATATATGGCAATATTATTTTTTATTGCTTTTATAATGGCGCGCTCCACATAATTTTTTCCGTTAATTTTTTTTAGGCCAGAAAAAATAATGGGGTGGTGTGCTATTACCAAATTCAGTTTTCTTTCAATCGCCTCTTGGATTACTTCTTCAATACTATCCAAGCACAAAAGAGCGCCCGTTGCTTCCATATCAGCATCGCCTACTATTAAACCGGCATTGTCATAAATTTCCTGCAAGCTAAGTGGTGCAATTTTTTCTATTTCCGATATTATTTCTTTTACCTGCATAATTAGTTATAAAGTAGTTTTTCCATTTCTTCGTCCTTGTTGTAAATATCCTGATAAAGCAAAAGTTTATTGTTTATCACTTCGCAGGAAAAATATTTTACATATAGCAAAAGCGGTTTTATGAGGTTTATTTTTTTTTGTTCCTGTCGTTCAATGTAAGCATTTAAAGAATCGGGCCGATAGTGTAAACTGTCATCGCGTATTAAAAACGAGGCGAATTCAAAATATTTATCCAGTCGCATACAGCCGTGGCTCATTGCACGCACTTCTCTGCCAAATAATTTTGGGGCATTAGTATCATGTATATAAACATCGTATTTATTGTAAAAATTAAACTTCATCACGCCCAGCGAGTTGTCTTCGCCAATGTTTTGCCTGAATTTGTAAGGCAGTGTTTTTTCGGAGTATTTTTTCCAATTTATTTTTCGGTAATCAACCACCTTTCCTGTCCAGTCTAAAACATCAAATTTTTGTTTTCTCAGATAATTTGTGTCCCATTTTATGCGCGGCAAAATTTCTTTTGATGCAATTTTATAAGGCACATTCCAATAAGGATAAACCAAAATATTTAAAATTTTACTAATTAGCAAAGGCGTAGGGTGCTTATAGTCGCCACAAATAATGCGCGATTCTAATACCAGTGTATCATCTTCGGAAACACGTAAATTAAAGCCCGGTAAGTTTACCCAAGTATATCTTTTTTCGGTTGGCGGTGGTTCTACTCGCCATCTTTCAATATTTAATTCAATTTGCCTGATTCGCTTTTCTATCGTATATGAAAGTGCCTTAATCATTTCCTTCCCCACTTTTCCATCGGTAGTAAGGCGGCATTTTCTTTGAAATTTCACTAATGCCTTAGATAGTTTTAGTGAATCGGAAATAGTAGCTGTACTATCATAAAATCCCATTTCTATCATTCTTTTTTTTACTGCTACAAGGTATGCGGCAGTGTCTTTTTCTATGTCAGGCATTTCTCGCCAATGCTCATTTTTATGCTCGGCTATATATTCTTTCAATTCTCGTTTCAACAAAAAATATTGCTCAAATTTCGGTTCCATCATTTCTAACGATTGCCTGATTGTATTGTTGCTATATGCTGCAAGCAAAAAGCTATCAGTATTGACAGGCAGTTTTTCAGGAGTCCACACTCGGGTAATCATGCTATCAATTTTTACTCGGCCATGGTGTAAATGGTTGGCCAAAACAAAAAACGCATCAGTTGCAAGTAGCTCAATGGCCGCAATTTTATTTACATCAAAGCCCGTAAGTAAACTATCTATAACATCTTTGCTCAAACTGTCTATTTTTTGTGAGTGATAATCCTTTGGGTACAAACCATAAGTGCGCGCATGGCGAATAATATTTTGAAGAACAAAAAAGCGGTGGTCGAAAATTCCATCGTTGCTCCAAATAGCAGTGTAATTATTTTTTTTGTAAAACGATTTTAAATTTTCGGAACATAACAAGCTATCACCACTCACAACAAGTAATTGTGCGGCTGATAATTTTTCGCTTAAGTTTTTTGTAACAGACGGGTTTACTTCTTCAGGAGCGCTAACTACTACGGTCGTATTTTTCTCTTCACCTGATTGCCCGCACGAAAAGCATACGCTAATTAATAATAGGAAGTAAAATAGTCTCACACTACAAATTTACTTAAGCAATTGATACCACCATTATTAAAACATTTTGCTTATCGAAAAAAAAATATAATTTCGCAGTCCTTTAAATGTTCTTTAAAAGCATGCCCGGATGGCGGAATTGGTAGACGCGCTGGTCTCAAACACCAGTGATAGCAATATCATGCCGGTTCGACCCCGGCTTCGGGTACTGTCGAACTTTAGTTCGAACTTAATGGCGGTTGACGTAGTCTTCCGCCATTTTTTGTTTGAAAATGTTGGTTTTTGATGGATTAAAGAATTGTTTTTGGTTCGACAGCTACTTGGCCATTCTTCTAAATTGTTAATTTTTTCTTCGAACCAGATTGGTCATTGGGTGTATTTAATATAAAATACAGGTTCATATTTGAGTTAATTTTAAAAGTAAGAAATGAGATTTTATTTTACAGCATTTATTTTATTCATTGCTTTCAACATTTCAGCACAGGTAAATAAAATTTATTTAAGGACGACAAAAATGGAAATCACCAATGTCCCTTTCAAATTGGTTAATAGTGAAACAGCTTCTGAATATCGCTTTCAGAATTATGTAGATTCAATGTATATAATTTTGAGTACTGGTTTTAGCGGAGACATGGGTGAAGTTGATGCGGTGCCTTATTATGAATTTAGAAAAGACATAAAAGATGGCTTATATGAAATATTTATAGATAGCGTTAGTGTTCAAAAAGCGACTTTTAAAAATGGAATGAGAAATGGATTATCAATGAACACTTTTGGATTTGCTTTAGAGACTTATCAAATATTTAATTATTTAAACGATGATATTATTGAGGTATTTGAATGTGATAACTCTGGAAATATACTGATGTATTATCAGCAATTTGATAAACATAAATACTATGTCTTTTATCATTTTAACAATACAGGAAATCTAATTGGGTTGTCATACGCTTTTTCCTTTGGAAGCACAATTCCAAGAGACGAATTTATGAACGGAATTCTTGATAGCACATATTGTAACCACTGTTATAACTCTAAGTTCGAAAGAGATGGGATTCATATTAAAGATGAGTTAAATGGACAAATGTCTCTTAGGTATTTTACAGAGCAATATTCCCTCAGTTTTAAAAACGGGGAATTATTGAATTGGGAATATGTAAATTCAAAATCTAACACCAATCAAAAAAGTAGCCAGCCATCAAATGAAATTTTGAAAAAGAAAGAACTCTTATTGTCATATATAAAGTTTAACTAATCTGATAAAAATGAGAAAAGTTTTCATCCTTTTCATATTATCATTGAGTTTTAAGGTTTCAGGGCAGACTTGCGATACACTTATAGAAACAAAATCAAACAATATTGTGCTTACAGAAAGTTTTTATTCTTCCAATTGTAAAAAGAAATCATATCAACGTGTTAAAACGAATCACCAAAAAAAATGGGACATTAGAACAACAGAAATTAAGTGGAATGAAAATGGAAAAGTTGTTTACAAAGCGAAATCAAAGACACAAGTTGAAGGAGATTGGGGAGAAAGAAGAAAGACCATAAAATGGATATTCAGAATTAATGGAAAATTTTGTATCAAGAGAAGTAAATCACAAAAACATGTTAGTCTTCATTAAATTATGCCTAACATGTCGCAATCGAACTTTGAATCAAATAATCTACTATGAATCATAAAACGGAGGAAGACCTAAGAGTCACACCTCAAAAAGTAAAAAGTATGCCCGGCCGGGAAAACATGAGCGATGAGATGGCGGAAAATGTTGCGAGGACAGTTCGAAAAAATGTCGCCAAAAAAGAAATCCAAACTAAACAGCTAATTTGGATATCACAAATTGTGATATCAAGTTCAGACAAAGATTCTGGTTGGGGTGGAGTGCGTAAAATGCCATTCGTTTTTACGGAGCAGGGAGTTGCAATGCTTTCAAGTGTCCTATAGCGATACTGCAATTGACGTGAATATTCAAATCATAAGAATATTCACTAAAATGCGGGAAATGCTGGTTACACAAAAAGATATCTTGCTAAAGCTTGAAAACCTTGAAAGAAAAATCCTGAAACAGGACGATCGACATAAGAAGCATGAAGATGAAATTCAGATAATTTTTAAAGCACTTAAACGATTACTGAATCCGGAATTACCTCCTCGAAAACGGATAGGATTCAAACCGTAATTTCAATGTTGAAATCAAACTTGTCCGTTTCTGCGTTTTGTTGTCCTAAATTGCTCGTAAATGCGGAGTGAATCAGTTAGTTGGTACGACAACCGTCCAACCCGCTGTACAAAAGCAGGACTTCAAAAAAAGTTCTGCTTTTTTTTCGTACATACTTTTTCGCTCAATAACCAAATCTATCATTCGAATTTTATACATTTGAATAAAAAAAATTATGTCAAATCGGCTAAAAATAGGTGAAGGAAAAATAAGCGGCTATGTTTCCATCTTTCTTGCGAGCTTAACTTTTTTAGCTGTTTTTTGTTTTAAATACCCAAGGGTATTTACATCACCAGAATTTAGAGAGATATATACCGGTGAGCAAATGAAACTCTTGCTGATAGGAACAATAATCGCTTCATTTATTTTTGCCATTTTCAGTTTTATTTTAAGCCATAAAAAATCGTACGCTCTCATTGGAATGATTATAATCATAGGTACTGTTTTTATTGGAGGGTTAAGGGTGGACCCAAATCAAGTTGTTGGTGAAAGCAAATGGTATTTGGGTTTAGATTGGTTTCTGTTAGATTTATTATTGATGGCAATAATATTTGTGCCAATTGAAATGGTTTGGCCTAAAAATGCCGAACAAAATCGCTTTCACGAAGAGTGGCGGACTGATTTAGTGTACTTTGCAGTAAGCCATTTGTTTATTCAATTTTTTAGCGTCATTGTTGCATCCACAGTTACTAAAACATTTAGCGGATTCGGGCTATCGGGTTTACACACTTGGATTCAATCTTTACCTTTTGCAGTTCAATTGTTATTGGCATTTTTTACAGCAGATTTTTGCCAATATTGGGCGCATCGCTTTTTTCATTCTTATGCCTATTTCTGGAGATTTCATTCCATTCATCATTCCACCAAAAACATGGATTGGCTTGCAGGAAGCAGAACACATTTTGTAGATATTTTTGTAACCCGATGCGCTGCCTTTGCACCTATTTATGTATTTGGATTTTCGCCAATGGTATTTAATATTTACATCTTATTCATGGCAATACATGCTGTGCTTATCCACTCGAATACACGAATCAATTTTGGATTTTTGAAATACATCATTGCCACTCCGCAATATCATCATTGGCATCATTGCGAAGACCCTAAGTATTATGGTAAAAATTTTGCTACCATATTTCCATTTATTGATCGCCTTTTTGGAACTTACTATTTACCCAAAAACATTTGGCCGGAAGGAACCGGTTTGCACGAAGCAAACTATCCTAAAGGGTATTTAAAGCAAATGGTTCATCCATTTATGCAAAGCCCATTTGATACTGATTTGAAAATGGAAGATAGGGCAAAGAGATAGCAGTAACATCCGATATATTTCTTAGCTCAACATCATTCTCTAATATTTCATAAATTCGCCTTTCTGTTTTTTTTAAAAGATATATGACAAAGCCAAGTTTTGATGAAATTTATATGGAATTAGCCATTAGCTTGGCTAAGCGTTCGCATTGTGTGCGAGCGCAAGTTGGCGCAGTTTTAACTAAAGATACACGCATTGTTTCTTTGGGTTACAATGGCCCACCGGCAGGCACACATAATTGTGATGTGGAATGGCCGGGCGAAGGCTGCCCGAAAGACAGTAAAGGCAGTTGCTCGCTCGCTTTACATGCCGAGCAAAACGCAATTTTATATGCTTCAAAAAATAATGTATCTGTTGAAGGTGCTACTTTATATGTAACACTATCGCCATGCATAGCTTGCGCCAGAGTCATATATACAACAGGCATAAAAAAAGTTTTTTACAAAGATTCGTATGCCGAATACAAAGCTATTGCGGTGGACGAAGGCGTGGAGTTTTTAAGGAAATTTGGTGTGCAAGTGGAGCACTACAAAAAATAGCTCACGCAATTCATCTCAACATTTGTATCTTCGTTTTATAAAAAATTACTTATGAATCAGCCCTCCGGACGTTCCTATATTTATATGCCAATAGTATTTGCACTGCTTTTAATTGTGGGCATGTATATCGGTCAGTCGTTAGATTTTAATACAAATTATGCCGATAGCGATGGCGCAGAAATTACCGCTGAAGATGCCTACAAAAAAATAGGACAAGTATTAAAATATGTAAACACGGAATATGTTGATTCGATAAATAATGACGAACTAACCGAAAAAACAGTAAACGATTTACTCCAAAATTTAGACCCGCATTCCACCTACATTAGCGCCAAAGAATTAAAAGAAGTGAACGAAGGACTGGAAGGAAACTTTCAAGGTGTGGGGATTGAATACAATATTTTTGATGATACAATTAGAGTAGTTACTGTAATTGCCGGAGGCCCTGCTGCAGATGTAGGAATTATGGCAGGCGATAAAATTATTAAAGTAGATGGTGAAAATGTGGCCGGAGTAAAAATTAAAAGTAAAGATGTAACCAAAAGACTACGAGGCGATGGAGGAACCAAAGTGCGCGTTTTGATAATGCGCAACAATCAAAAACAATTAACCGAATATGCAATAACCCGTGGCGAAATTCCTCTTTATAGTGTAGATATTTCTTACATGCTTGATGCTAAAACGGGATATATAAAATTATCGCGCTTTGCCGAAACTTCATACGAAGAATTTATGCAAGCAACCGCCAAATTAAAACGTGTTGGTATGCAACAGCTCATTTTTGATTTGCGTGGTAATGGTGGCGGATTACTTGATATAGCCGTGCAAATTGCCGATGAATTTTTAGAAAACGAAAAATTAATTGTTTACACAAAAGGAAAATCTACTGCAACGAAAAATTATAATGCCACTAAAAAAGGACAGTATGAAAATTTGCCACTCGTAATTTTAATTGACGAAAACTCGGCATCGGCAAGCGAAATTTTAGCAGGATGCTTGCAAGATAATGATAGAGCAACCATAGTTGGTCGCAGATCATTTGGAAAAGGATTAGTTCAGCATCAACTCGATTTGCCCGATGGATCGGCAATTAGATTAACCATTGCGCGCTATTATACGCCCACCGGCCGATGCATACAAAAACCTTATGATAAAGGCACCGAAGAGTATTACAAAGATGAAGAAGATCGTTACGAAAGCGGAGAACTATTGAATAAAGACAGCATTCATTTTGCAGATTCATTAAAATTTAAAACCCCTAAAGGCAAAGTAGTTTATGGTGGTGGTGGAATAATGCCCGATGTTTTTGTGCCACTTGACACAATGGGAAGAAGCAAGTATTTAAACGAAATATATTACAATGGCATCATCACTGATTTTTGTTTTGAATATGCAGATAAGCACAGAGCAGAACTGATGGCTGCCGGCATAAAATCATTTATTACCGATTATGATGTTAGTCCGGAATTAATAAAACTGTTTACCGACTTTGCTGAGAAAAAAGGGATAAAGAAAAATGCAGTGCAAGAAAAGCACTCCGATTTGCTGCTCAAAAAATATTTAAAATCAAGCATTGCGCGTAACCTGTGGAGCAACGAAGGGTTTTACCCCATTTTTAATGCAGGCGATAGCACGCTTAGAAAAGCGCTAAACGTGATTTGCAGAAATCCTATTTAGTTACTGAGTCGGAAGAAGTTGTGCTATCCGTAACGGCATGGCTTGCTTTTTTCATCAGCGCATCTATCTCGTTTATAGCAGCGGCCGAATCTTGTTTTAGTTTTTCTTTCTCTTCGGGTGTCATGCCGCCACCGCATGATGCAATTAGGATACTTGCTGAAAATAAAAATGCTGTTGTTATCTTTTTCATTGTTAAAAATGTTTTAGCAAAATTAAATTTTTTTGCGTTCGTATTTTTTTATCTTTGAAATGATTTGAAAAAATAATTAACCACAATAAAAACAAGTTATGGCTTTTGAATTACCTAAATTACCTTATGCATTAAATGCCCTTGAACCGCATATTGATGCAAAAACAATGGAAATACATCACGGCAAGCATCACAACGCTTACGTTACCAATTTAAACAATGCAGTAGCCGGAACCGATGCAGAGAAAATGACGATAGAAGACATTTGTAAAAATGTTTCAAAATTTTCGGCAGCAGTTCGTAACAATGGCGGTGGCCATTACAATCATTCGTTGTTTTGGCAAATAATGAAGCAAAACGGAGGTGTTGCTCCAAGTGGTGCTTTAGCCGATGCGATTAATGCCGCTTTTACATCTTACGATAATTTTAAAACACAATTTGCAAATGCGGGTGCTACACGATTTGGCTCCGGTTGGGCTTGGTTGGTAGTGGCAAGTGGGAAGTTGGTAGTTTCATCAACTCCAAACCAAGATAACCCACTAATGGACGTAGCTGAAGTTAAAGGTACGCCCATTTTAGGTTTAGATGTGTGGGAACACGCATACTATCTTAATTACCAAAACCGTAGACCCGATTATATAGGCGCATTTTGGAACATAGTTAACTGGGATGAAGTTGGCAAGCGATTAGCTAATGCTAAGTAAAAATTTACCAAAACCTAAAACATATAAAACATGAAAAACAAGTTAAATACAATAACATCAGCTTTTATAGCGCTTTGTATTCTTTTTAACGTATCGCAAGTTAAAGCACAAAAAGAAAAAGGACAATCTGTAATTACAGCGGGCGTAGGTTATAGTTTAGTGGGTATAATTGGTACTGCATTTGCAGATGCCATTAAGTCGAACACAACCGTAAAAATGAAAAACATTCCGGTTATTATGGGAGCTTACGATTTTGGAATTTCTGAAAAATTCAGCGTTGGTCTTTCTTACACTTACCAATCGTTGAGTGCTGAATACGATAACTATGTAAAAGACACTATCACCTATTATGGGAACTTCAAAGATAAAATTACAAGACAAAATATAGGTATTCGCCCACTTTTCCATTTTGGAGATAACGAGGATTTAGACACCTATTTTGGAGCACGTTTGTCTTATACACTTTGGAATTATACCACAACTACTAACAACACGATAGAAGATTTTGATGACTTATTTGTTGGTCGTCCTCGTTTCCAAGCATTAGTAGGCGCCCGTTATTTCTTTACTGATTTAATCGGTTTTAATTTCGAGTTAGCCATCGGGCCATCTTATTTTGGCTTGTTTGGGTTAAATGTTAAATTTTAATACTTGTTTTATATAATGAACGTCCGCCCTAAAAGCGAACGTTTTTTTTAATATGCGTGCGCTCGTTTTATTTTTCGTTTTATCTATAGCTGTTAACCAAGCCGTATCCAATGAAATGCATAACCATTTTAGCATTGGCGATACAGCTCTACTAAATAGCGGAGCAGACTTTATTGAAATGCACCAAATAGAAGTATCAGAAAAAACATGGAAGATTAAAACTGTAAACTGGATTAATAAAAATGTAGGTGAGCGAAAAAAGCTGGTGGCAGCAGTTTTAGCGTTTCCAGTTTTTGGCGTTGTAGGTTTGCACCGAATATACATGGGCACCAAACCTTATGTGCCGGTTGTTTATATCGCAACCATTGGTGGTTGCTTTGGAATAATACCGTTTATAGATTTTTGCACCATCATTTTCTCCGATTCAGAAACATTTGAATCTTTTCAAAACAATCCTAAAGTACTGATGTGGGTAAATTAAAATTACTCTACCGTAACCGATTTTGCCAAGTTGCGTGGTTGGTCAACATTACAGCCACGCATCACAGCTACGTGATAAGATAAAAGTTGCAGCGGAACTACCGATACAAGCGGCACTAATATTTCATCCGTTTCAGGTATCTCAATAGTGTAATCTGCCATCTCTTTCACATGCTCATCGCCTTCGCTTACTATTGCAATAATTTTTCCTTTTCTGGCTTTCACTTCTTGTATGTTGCTCACCACCTTTTCGTACGAACCGCCTTTAGTAGCAATTACAAAAACGGGCATCTCTTCATCAATAAGTGCAATAGGGCCATGCTTCATTTCCGCAGCCGGATAACCTTCGGCATGTATGTATGAAATTTCTTTCAGCTTTAAGGCGCCTTCTAATGCAACCGGAAATGTAAATCCTCTGCCAAGGTAAAGTGCGTTTGATGAATCTTTGTATTTAGATGCAATCGTTTTTATTTGCTCGTTAAGCTTCAAAACTTTTTCAATTTTAGCCGGAATAGATTCTAATTCACTTAACAACTGATGGAAGCGCGTACTTGAAATAGTTCCTTTGCGCTGTGCAATTCTTAATGCCATAAGTGTTAAAACAGTTACTTGTGCAGTAAATGCTTTTGTAGATGCTACACCTATTTCGGGGCCGGCATGTGTGTAAGAACCCGCATGTGTGGCGCGTGCAATGGATGAGCCAACTACATTACATATTCCCACTATTGTGGCTCCTTTAGATTTTGCTAATTCAATAGCTGCAAGTGTATCTGCCGTTTCGCCCGATTGTGATATGGCAATCACCACATCGTCTTCATAAATAATTGGGTTTCGGTATCTGAATTCAGAGGCGTATTCCACTTCAACAGGTATGCGTGTTAAGTCTTCAAAAAGATATTCGCCCACCAGCCCGGCATGCCACGATGTACCACATGCTATAAATATGATGCGTTTTGCATTTAAAAATTTTTGCTCGTACTCTGCAATACCGCCCAGGTTTACAATGCCTTTTTCAGCATTGAGGCGCCCACGCATACTGTCTTTTATGGAACGAGGCTGCTCATAAATTTCTTTAAGCATAAAATGGTCGTAACCACCTTTTTCAATCGCTTCTAAATTTAATTCCAGCGCCTGCACCGAAGGTGTTTTAGGTCTGTTTTTAATCGTTTTAATTTTTAACTCACCATTGCGAGGTATAAAAGCAATTTCTTCATCTTCGAGGTAAACCACATTTTTAGTGTATTCCACAATAGGCGTAGCATCCGATGCAATAAAAAATTCACCTTTACCAATGCCAATTACCATTGGGCTGCCTTTTTTTGCTGCCACTAATTCATCCGGATTACTTTTGCTCATCACCACAATTGCATAAGCACCCACTACTTGGTTTAATGCTTGGCGCACAGCTTCGCCTAATTTTAAACTATCGTTTTTCTGAATCTCTTCTATCAAGTGTATCAGCACTTCGGTATCTGTATCGCTTAAAAAAGTATGTCCGCGTTTTTTTAATTCGGCTTTTATGGCAGCATAATTTTCAATAATGCCATTGTGGATGATAACCAAATTTTTGCTCTCGCTGTAATGCGGATGTGCATTTACATCGTTAGGCACACCATGTGTTGCCCAGCGTGTGTGCCCGATGCC
The DNA here is from genome assembly GCA_020054095.1 of Bacteroidia bacterium. GTDB lineage: Bacteria > Bacteroidota > Bacteroidia > JADZBD01 > JADZBD01 > JAGVMA01. The sequence continues at coordinate 50,489 of JAGVMA010000064.1, forward strand.
TATGGTACCATCGGTAGTGCCATCGCCAATAAATTTTTCTAAATCAGAAACTTTTCCTTTGCATTTATATACGTTCAAATTTCCGTTAAGCATGGCAACACCGGCACTGTCATATCCGCGATATTCTAATCGGTGCAAACCTTTTACAAGAATGGGGTAGGCTTTTCTATCGCCAATGTAAGCTACAATTCCACACATGGGGCGTTATATTTTTGTGTATGTTATTTTTAATCGCATTTTTAATGCAGTAGGATTGCTGCCACCACCAAGCACAACTCTGTTTCCAAACACAGCACCGCCTATGGGTACAATGTAAAGTCCTCTATCAGTAATGTCTCCGGTTAAAACTTGCTGTATGTAGCGAGCAATGTTAAACACGTATTGTTTTTTGCTTGCATCATATTGTCCTCCGTAATACGATGAGCCAAGTAGCTGATCGGGAATTATTGTTTCCACTCCTTCGCTATCTATGCCTACTACTGCAATGGATGCAGGTACAGAAAAAAAGCTGTTAATTGTGCTTTGGTCGGCTTTTATTACGAGTTCGGCTTTATTGATAAATACGTTTTTATTCGCAAAATAGCTTTTCAGGTTTGGCATATTTATTTTTGCTTTCAGTCCGCCTAATCCTTGTAAATATATAAAGTCGAAATTTTGAGTAGAAACCGTATCGTCAAAAGCTGTTTGTGTTGTTATTTGTGGTGCAGCATTGTAGTTATGCAAAAATTGATTAAAGCGCGCAGTATTACCGCCCATGTTATATACAAATGATTGTTGTGTGGTGCCGTTTTCGTCATTTTTGTAGTAAAGCGTAAGTCGTGTGTATGCATCCGATGAGTTGAAATAATAGGCACATCGGCTACTGCTTAATGGTGTGCCGTTAGCGGTAATGTAAAGCCCATTCATGAATGTTAAAAATGTTTCCTGATTGGTATAGTTTGCAGAATTGAGTAATGAGCTTAAAAATGCAGTATTGGTTATTTTTAACCGGAGTTGAGGTGCTCGATTAGTGCCGCCCACGTTCACCGAATCTTCCGTGTTTGGTTCGGTTGTAAAATCGGCAATGGGTGTACTATTAAAAGTTTTTGTTTGGTTAGAGTAGTAAATGGTGTCTTTGTAAATACGTTCGGTTAACTGATGTACTTTAAAATTTATTGGTGCAGGTGTTCCGTAAAATCCTTTGTAAACAAGTGATAAAACGCACGAATCTATAACCGGATTAGTACCAAATGTGATGTTGTAAACATTTGGGAAAACTTCGGTAAAAAACGAAGCAGTGGTGCTGCCAAAATAAGAGTCGGTAAAATTGCCGCATATAAGCGATGAGGGAATACTTGTTTTTACACTATCATAAGCAATAGTGCGTGTAATAAGTGTAATAGAATCAGTAAAAGCAGCGTTAAGTTGATCGTCTTCCACTAAGTTTAATCCAATGTCGTTCTTGTCTTTTTTACAGGAAGCCGAAAATAAAATTGTAGCGCTGATGGCTATGGTAAGAAAAAAGTTTGCCCCGTTCATAAGGGGCAAACTGAAAAAATTAAACTTTATTGTGCTTATGTGCATATTTTTAATCGGCATAAACGGGCTCCATCTCCAAAACTTCATCATAAAATTCGTGATATGCATCTATATATTCTTCCGGAGATTTATAATCCAACATGGGTTTGCCTTCTTTTTTAATGTATTTCTCCACATCGCTGTTTATTTTTTGCGAACCTTTTATTACTGCATCTGAAAAGTCAACGGCAGTTTTTAAAACATTGGCATAAGTTGGGTTTTTTAAATGCTCCACATCTCCTTTTTCTACGTTTTCCCAAATAGCTTTTTTAGCCATGTTTTTATTTAGCGAACCGCTAAATTCATCGTTATAGATAGATGTAACTACGCGCGTATCAGAAAATAAAGGGTCTTCGCGGAAGCTGCGTTTTAAGTACATTGGCATTAAACCGGTAAACCAGCCGTGACAATGTACAATGTCAGGTGCCCAACCTAATTTTTTAACGGTTTCAATAACTCCGCGGCAAAAGAAAATGCTACGCTCATCGTTATCGGCAAACATATTTCCTTTTGCGTCAGTAACGGTTTGCTTACGTTGGAAATAATCTTCGTTGTCAATAAAATACACTTGCATGCGGGCTGCTTGTATTGATGCTACTTTAATAATTAGCGGATGGTCGCTGTCATCAATAATCAAATTCATCCCCGAAAGGCGAATAACTTCGTGCAACTGATGTCTGCGCTCGTTAATGCTGCCGTAGCGCGGCATAAATGTGCGAATTTCTTTCCCTTGTTCTTGTATCCCTTGTGGTAAGTAGCGGGCAATGTGGCCCATTGGCGTTTCGTCAAGATAAGGGGTAATGTCTTGCGATACAAAAAGAACTCTTGCTTTTTTCATTGTGTTTATTATGGGTTAGTACTCCTGGTCGAACTACTTATTTAAATGAATATTGACACTTTAAATAAGCATGCAAAAGTAAATAAAAAAAACCGAGATATAAAACAAATAAATGTAGTTTTGACAAAAGAGCTGAAAGTGTAAAAAATGGAAGTTTTTAATACAAAAAATCAATTAAATGAGTATTTATTAGCTGAAAAAGGAGCAAAAATTGGTTTTGTGCCAACCATGGGTGCGCTTCACGAAGGGCATATTTCTTTAATTACCCAAAGTAAATTGGAGAACAATGTAACCATTGCAAGTATTTTTGTTAATCCCACCCAATTTAACAATAAACAAGATTTAGAAAAATATCCTCGAACTGTAGACGCAGATAAGTCAATGCTTGAAAACGCAGGCTGCGATGCAGTGTTTATTCCTTTTTTGAACGAAATGTACACCGAGGATGAATTGAATGGAAAAACTCCATCAAAAACCGATAGCGTGAACTTAGGCATAATTGAAACCGTGATGGAAGGCGAACATAGGCCCGGGCACTTTGCGGGTGTTATGCAAGTGGTGAGTAAGTTGTTTGATATTGTGAAACCCACCAATGCTTATTTTGGACAAAAGGATTTTCAGCAGTTGGCGGTTATACGTACCATGGCAAAGCAAATGAAATATCCCATAAAGATTGTGGCGTGTCCCACTTTGCGTGAAGCAGATGGCTTGGCTATGAGTTCGCGAAACAGGCGTATATTAAATGAAAATCGTGAAACGGCTGCTGTTTTATCCCAGGTGCTTTTTAAGGCAAAACAGTTATGGCAATCGGCAACAATAGATGAGATAAAGAAAATGGCCGCTAATGAAATAAATAAACACGCTGCTTTTAAACTCGAATATTTTGAAATGGCCGATGCCGAAACATTGCAACCAGTTTTAATCAAAGAGAACCCCACTGTAGCTTGTGTGGCTGCGTGGCTTGGCGATGTTCGTTTAATCGATAACATATTGCTTTAATGCCTCTTTTATCCGAAAAACAGATTAACGACAACCTTACGGTAGCAATATGGCAAATAGTCGAAAATGATGATGCTTTGTTTTTTGATACGTTCGGCAATAAATGGCAAGTGCCTACATACCTAAGCACTAAGAACCAACAGTTGCAATGGATGTGTACCCGACTTTTGCTTCAGGCAATAGGAATTGAGAACGAAATAAATTATGACAAATACAACAAACCCTTTTTGGTTAATTCATCCGCTCACATTTCTGTGTCACATTCTTATAACACGGTGGCTGTGGTGGTTAATACAAATGAAGAAACAGGTATAGATATTGAGCTGATGAAAGGCAAGGCAAAGCTAATTTCAAAAAAATTCATGAACGATACCGAACTTGCTCAAGTTGATAGCAATAATGAGCAGGCATATTATGTTTATTGGTGCGCTAAAGAATCGCTTTATAAATTATATGGAAAGAAAGAACTCATTTTTAAAGATAATATACTGGTTTCACCGTTCATGTTTAAAAACTATTTTACTTTTAAAGCCATGTTAGCCGTTAGTAATATCGAAAAAAAATACTTATTAGCTGCTGAAACTATTGGCGATTTTATGCTTGTGTATACCTTGAAACAAATTAGTTGACAAAAAAAAGCACATATAGCTCAATTCTAAGCAATGTACAAAAAGGCAAAAAGCAGTTTGCAGTTTTAATTGACCCTGATAAGTTTAACCCAACTGTGATTGATCATTGCAATAAATGTAAGGTGGAATTTATATTTATTGGCGGCAGCACTGTTGCCAAGCAGGATTTTGAAAACTGCATAAATTACACCAAGGGGAAATCAAAAATTCCGGTTATAATTTTTCCGGGAGATGAAAATCAATTAAGCAGTAAAGCCGATGCTTTGCTCTTGCTCTCGCTTATTTCGGGGCGCAACCCTGATTATTTAATTGGCAAACATGTGCTTGCGGCACCTGCAATTGTAAAATCTAAAATCGAGACAATTTCTACGGGTTATATTTTGGTGGGCGATACAGCTGAATCTGCAACTTCAAAAATATCAAACACGGAACCTATTGCTGAAAAAAATAGCAATCTAATTTTAGCCACCGCACAAGCAGCTGCACTTATTGGTATGCAAGCAATATATTTAGAGGCCGGTAGCGGTGCAAAAAAAAACATATCGGCAAAAATTATTAAGCAAATAAAGCGCAACATAAATTTGCCACTTATAGTTGGTGGCGGTATAAGCAGCCCGAAATCTGCAAAAGAAATTGCTGCGGCAGGTGCCGATTTAATAGTGGTGGGGAATGCTGTTGAAAAAAATATAAATTTGATCAGCGAAATTGCAAGTGCCATTAAAGCGTTAAATACAAAATGAAATTAGTTGTAATATCAGCATCGGGCAAAGTTGACAAAGAAGCCGAAATGGTTACTCAAATGTTTGAAATGGGTTTGCAAAATTACCATTTGCGAAAACCCAAATACAGCACCAAGCAACTTAAGCAGCTCATAGACGAAATACCGGCACATTTTCATGGCCGAATCGTTATTCACTCACATCATATTTTGGCGGCACGTTATAATTTAAAAGGTATACATCTTACACGTGTGCACAAGCAGCGAAGGGCAAGGCAGTGGATTACCATGCAACGTATTCGATTACGCAGAAAGCAAATTGTGATAAGCACTTCGTTCAGAAAAATTGGCAGCTTGTATGAAGAGGAACACAAGCAAACCTATGTTTTTTTAAGCCCCATTTTCGACAGCTTAAGTGGCAAATATCAATCGGGATTTAACGAGTTTAGTTTAAAAGAAGCACTTGCAAAAACACCACACAATGTGGTGGCACGTGGCGGAATGGATGAGTCGAGAATTGCGAAAGCAAGTGAATTGGGATTTTACGGCATTGCATTTTACAGCACTATCTGGAAAAGCAAAACACCCGTTGATACATTTGCTAATGTGTTAAAACAATTTGAAAGCTTAGGAATAAAGCAAAGCTAAAGCGTTATATGCTTATACTTTTCAGTTAGCATCTCTTTTGTAGTCTTAATTTTAGTTTGGTGCAACTCGCCTGTTTGCTTTTTTAATGGGCGATGATTAAGAAGTGCATTGTAAGCACTCATTTCAGTTTCAAATTTTTTTGTTTCCTCATCAAAAACGTATTCAGAAAATTTTTGCCACACATAATTTACAGCTGTTTCGTTTGGGTGTACAAAATCATCTTTGTAAAACCGGTAATCGCGCAAATCATCTATCACTAACTCGTAAGCCGGAAAGTAAAAACAGTTATTGTTGCTGTTTACTAACTCGTGCACTGCTTGTATTAGTATTGATTTACTGATGTTATTTTCCACCACACCATCGCGCACATAACGCACAGGGCTAACCGTGAAAATAATTTTCAAATTTTTGTTTTCAACTTGTAGCTGAGTAATTACTGTATTCCATTCGGCTAAAATGGTTTCGAGCTTCAGTAATTTTTTTGTGAATTGCTGTTGAGGTAATTTATGGCAATTTGCAACTATTTGCTTTTCACTTTCGTGATGATAAACAGAGGTGCTGCCAAAGCTTACAATAAGCCAGTCGAGTGTTTTTAATTTTTGATGCGTATTGTTTATTGCTTCGTTAATACTGACGAGACAGTTGGTTTTATCGGTATCAGAAAATTTACCGCTGTGGTTTAAACTGTGCCATAAATTTTGATGAAAAATAAGTTCGCGTTCATCATACTTTTTATTACTTATATAATCCTGTAAAGCAATCTTAATACTTGTGGGGTTAAATAGTATTCCGTGCGGATTTAGATTAATATTGAAATGCCTGTTTTGTAACATTTGCCCCATTTCTTGTGCAAAACAACTGCCCAAAGCCAGAATAGTATGCCTGTAATTTAAAAATAAAGGGGCATGTTTTATGCCAAATTGCAGCCTGAAACTATTGTTGTCTTTCATTTTTATTCTATAATTGGGCAATATTATGTATTGTTCGGTCGAATTTAGATTAAAAACAGTGAAATAAAAATTTGATTTTTAAAAAATCTGCTGTACGTTTGGCGAAACTTGACCAAGATATGAAACGATTTATTTTTGCTGCCCAAATCTTTTCAATTAGTTTTTCTGCCGTTGCTCAATCGGAATACTTAGATCCGAAAGGAGCAAAAAAAGTGCGTGTTGAAACTGCCGTCTATTATCAAAACGATACCACAAAATCTACAGCCGTTTTATATTTTGATAACAAAGGCACCGTTACCAAAAATGTTAAGTACGACCAAGCCAACGAGCCAACCGAAATGTGGACTTACAGTAACAAATACAAAGGCAGCAATTTGGTTTATCGGCAAGGCAAGTTTAAAGATTACACAAAATCTGTGAAGAGTTACAAATTCAAAATTATGTTTACCTATAATAATGACGGCAAGCTTAATAAAGTAGAAAATCTTTATAACGCATCGGGTTACGAGGTGGTTTATGATAGCATAGGCAGATATGCCGGCAAAATTGATTTTAATTCCAAGGGATTTTACGGTGGCTCAAAATTTACGATTAAAGAAAATAAAATTGTGAAAATAAAATTTGAGCAATCGGGTAAGCCGGCCGAGATAACCGAATTTTCTTACGATGCTCAAAATCGAATTACAAGAGCCACAATATGGCGTGCCGGAAAAGTGATTAGAAAAGAGGAATACACTTACGTGAATTAATTACGTAAACTTATTGCCCTCCACATTTACAATCGGGCGAAAAATATACTTTAGTGTGCGGGAGTAACTCCTGAATGTGCATTTGTTTTTCAATCGGAATTTGGATTACGCGAACATCCATGGTGCGAAGTTTTTTTAAACTGCTAAGCTGCTCGGGCCAAAACCCAATGTTATTACTCCATAAATCGAGGTAAACTAAGTTTACCAAATTGCCAATTTGCCCCGGCAGCGCTTCCAAGTTATTTTGATTTATTACCAATACGCGCAAATTAATTAGCTGGCCGATGCTGCCCGGCACTTCGGTTAAATCGTTTTTCGATAAATTAAGTATTTGCAATTTGGTTAGCTTGCCAATACTGTCGGGCACAGATTTTATTTTGTTTTTTGCCAAAATAAGCTCTTGTAAATTTGGCAAAAGCCACACTTCTTTAGGTATTTCGGTTAGTTTTTGCTTGGTTAAATCGAGCCGATAAACCACTGTCGGATTTACCATCGCATCGGTTATGTTTTCAAAAACTGGCGCTTGCGACAATGCTGCCGAATCGAGCAACTGGGCTTGGCTGCTTAAGTAAAAGCACAGAGCAGAAGCAAAAGCAACAATGTATTTTTTATATTTCTTCATCCTTTATATCAGTAAGTCGTTATATGCAGCCGAATAGTTGCTATAAAACTAAAAAATTATGCCAATAATTTTTGTGCCTGCTCTTTATCTTTCTGCATTTGCGTTTTCAATTCTTCTATAGAATCAAATTTTAACTCATCGCGCAATCGCTCCACTAAGTTTACTTCCAAGTAATCGTTATAAATATCTTTATCAAAATCAAAAATATTTACCTCTATTGTTTGCGCCTTGCCATTCACTGTTGGGTTATTTCCTATGCTCATCACGCCTTTCAATAGTTCGTTTTTCAGCTTAACAGTAACGGCATAAATTCCTTTTGCCGGAATTAATTTGTATTTATCTGCAACCTCAATATTAGCAGTGGGCATGTTTAGCGTTCGGCCTAATTGCTTGCCCTTTACCACTTTGCCGCTAATTGTAAAATGATGACCGAGGTAAGTGGTGGCATTTTTTATATCGCCTTGCAAAAGCGCGTTTCTTATTTTTGTCGAACTCACTTCAATGCTATCTACATCTATGGCAGGTATTTCTTCCACTTCAAAACCATAAAGTGGTGCAAGCTCATTAAGCTGCTCAAAACTACCTTGCCTGTTACGACCAAAATGATGATTGTACCCAATTACCAATTTTTTAGTACCAATTTTATTGATGATAACATCGCGCACAAAATCGAGCGAACTTGTACGTGAAAATTCTTTTGTAAACGGTATAATAAAAAGGTGCTTTATGCCGTACTTTTCTAATAAAGCAGCTTTTTCATCTTGTGTGTTCAACAACTTCATTTCATTATCATCCGGAAAAAGAACCATGCGCGGGTGGGGATAAAAACTAAGCAATACCGATTCGCCACCCATTCCATCGGCAATTTGGTTAAGCCGATTTATTATTTTCTGATGCCCAAGGTGCACGCCATCAAAAGTGCCGGTAGTTACCACCGGATTATTAATTACTAATTCGGCACTTAAGCCCTCATGGATTTGCATAATAGAACTACAAAAGTAATTTAAACTTTGAACCACTAACCGACCAACTTTTTTTACCGACAAACACCTTATTTGCAGCCATCAAAATCAATTAACATATAGGCGCGAAATGTGTAAAACATTTTTTTTGAAATTCGTATTGTATTTATCAAAATATGCTACTTTCGCACCCGAAATATTGAAAAATCAACATATAAATAGTTGCAATAAAAATGGCTCAATTAAAAGGTAAAATCACTCAAATCATCGGTCCGGTAGTGGATGTTAGTTTTAATACTGATGGCGGACAACTTCCTAATATTTTAGATGCGCTGCAGGTTATAAAACCTAACGGGCAAAAAGTTATTTTAGAAGTACAACAACACACAGGTGAAGAAACAGTGCGCACCGTTGCAATGGATTCTACCGATGGATTAAGCCGCGGTAACGAAGCTATTGCACTTGGCTCGGCTATTAAAATGCCGGTGGGAAATCAAATTAACGGCCGCCTGTTTAATGTGGTGGGCGAAGCTATTGATGGCCTTGGCGAGTGTGATAACAAAAACGGTTATGCCATTCACCGCGAATCGCCTAAATACGAAGACCTTTCTACAGCTACAGAAGTACTATTTACAGGCATTAAAGTAATTGACCTTATTGAGCCCTATGCAAAAGGCGGAAAAATTGGTTTGTTTGGTGGAGCAGGTGTGGGCAAAACGGTTTTAATTCAAGAGTTGATTAATAACATTGCTAAAGGATATTCGGGCTTTTCCGTATTTGCAGGAGTGGGCGAGCGTTCGCGCGAAGGAAACGATTTGTTGCGCGAGATGATAGAATCGGGCATTGTAAAATATGGCGATGCATTTAAACACTCAATGGAGCAAGGCGGCTGGGATTTAGATAAAGTGGATAAAAAAGAATTAGAAAAATCACAAGCTACATTCGTGTTCGGACAAATGAATGAACCTCCGGGCGCTCGTGCACGTGTTGCTTTATCAGGTTTAACATTAGCAGAATATTTCCGCGATGGCGATGAAAAATCGGGCGGAAGAGATATCCTTTTCTTTATTGATAATATTTTCCGTTTCACACAAGCAGGTTCTGAAGTATCGGCATTATTAGGCCGTATGCCATCGGCTGTGGGTTACCAACCTACGCTTGCTACTGAAATGGGAACCATGCAAGAGCGCATTACATCAACCAAGCGTGGTTCAATCACATCGGTGCAAGCAGTTTACGTTCCGGCCGATGACTTAACAGATCCGGCACCGGCAACTACATTCGCTCATTTAGATGCAACTACCGTATTAAGTCGTAAAATTGCCGAGCTTGGCATTTACCCTGCAGTAGATCCATTAGATTCTACTTCACGAATTTTAACTCCGGCTATTTTGGGCGATGAGCATTACAATTGCGCACAACGTGTGAAAATGTTATTGCAGCGTTACAAAGAATTACAAGACATTATCGCTATTCTTGGAATGGATGAGTTGAGCGAAGAGGATAAATTAGTAGTACATCGCGCCAGACGCGTGCAGCGTTTCTTATCACAGCCATTCCACGTTGCTGAGCAATTTACAGGATTAAAAGGCGTGTTTGTTTCTATTGAAGATACCATCAAAGGATTTAATATGATTATGGATGGTAAAGTAGATGAATATCCTGAAGCGGCATTTAACCTTGTGGGAACAATAGAAGATGCGATAGAAAAAGGCAAAAAAATGTTAGCTGAAAATAAATAATAATCATGCACTTAGAGATAGTAACACCCGATAAAAAATTGTTCAGCGGAGAAGTGAAATCTGTAAAACTGCCCGGCACCGATGGCTCTTTTGGAGTATTGAATAACCACGCTCCTATCATTGCATCGCTCAAAAAGGGTACAGTAAAAGTTACAGAGCAAAATCAAGCTGTGCAAAATTTTGAAATTAAAGGTGGTGTAGTGGAAGTGCTGAATAATAAAATGATAGTTTTAGCTGAGTAAAAAATTAATTTTTTAAAAATTAAAACCCTCTTGGCACACACCCTGAGGGTTTTTTCATTAAATGATAAAAGCAGAACAAGTAAATCCGGAAACATTTACTGATGCACAATGGCAGCAGTATTATGCCTTGCGCGAACTACTTTACAGCAGATATGATGATTTGTTTGTGCCCGTTCCGTTAGATGCATTTAAAGAAAGTAATTCGGCAAGTATTCAAAAAAACAGATTGGCTATTTACATCATTTATCACAACGATAAAATGATTGGCTACTTGCGCTATTATTTGCAAGCACAAAATAATATGGTGCAAGCAATTATTTTGGAAGAATATTTTTCTGGCAAATTAGAAACTTGCCTTGCAAATGCACTGCTAAAGTGCATGGAAAATAAATTTCATTACAAATGTATTTGGCGCGGAACGCAGCCCGAAACAATTTCGCTCATCCGCAAAATTTCTGATTTAAAATCAAATTCGGCAGCTTGGTTTCGTTTAAATCCGGCAAATGTGAGTGATGCTGAGCTGCTTGAGTTTGCGAACCCTGAAATTATTGCCAAACATAACTTGCGTACCGAGTTCCATAAATATGTGCCAGATAATTTAATAGAAAATGTTGCGGAGGTAGCCAATATTTTAATTAACGATATGAAACGCGAGGATATTCATCTCGGTTTTAATTTCACTGCCGAACAATTACGCGATGATATTGCCTTGAATAAAAAAACGGGCAATGCTACTTATCACCTCATGCTGTTTGACGAGGAAAATAAAATTATAGGCATGAGCGTGGTTGCAATTTCTGCTAAGTTGCCGCAATTGGTTAACCAACGCATTACAGGTGTGCTTAGTCATGGGCGCGGAAAAGGATTGGCAAAATGGCTGAAATGCGAAATGCTCAGAAAAATTAAAAACGATTTTACAGATGTTAATCAAATAAAAACAGAATGTTTTACAGCTAACGAACCAATGATAAACCTAAACAAATCACTTGGCTTTGAATTATACCGCACCGATTACGATTATTATATAACTCCTGAGTGCTTGAGGGAGTTTTTGGGATTGCGATAATCACTCAGACTCAAACAAACCACCGCTATTTTTGTTTGGTATTTTTCCTAAATGCTTGTAAGCTTTTTCGGTTGCTTCGCGACCGCGTGGTGTGCGTGCCAAATATCCTTCTTGTATTAAAAATGGTTCGTACACTTCTTCAATTGTTCCGGCTTCTTCGCCCACAGCAGTAGAAATGGTAGTGATGCCCACAGGACCACCTTTAAATTTTTCTATAATGGCTGATAGAATTCGGTTGTCCATCTCATCCAATCCGTGCTTATCAACATTTAGTGCGTTTAATGCATAAGGTGTAATGTCCATGTCAATTTTTCCGCTGCCTTTTATCTGAGCAAAATCGCGCACTCTGCGTAATAGCGCATTAGCAATACGTGGCGTGCCTCGACTTCTGCGTGCAATTTCAAAAGCAGCATCATCAGCAATTTCAATATTTAAAATTGCCGATGAACGTGTTATTATTTTTTGCAGCAATTTTGAATCGTAATAACTTAACCTGGAATTAATACCAAAACGCGCACGTAGTGGTGATGTAAGCAAGCCACTGCGAGTGGTGGCACCAACTAAAGTAAAAGGGTTTAATTTAATTTGCACACTGCGGGCGTTTGGCCCGGTATCAATCATTATGTCTATGCGGTAATCTTCCATTGCCGAATACAAGTATTCTTCCACAATTGGGCTAAGCCGATGAATTTCATCAATAAATAAAACATCGTTAGGTTCTAAATTGGTAAGCAGTCCGGCTAAATCGCCCGGCTTATCTAAAACCGGACCCGAAGTAATTTTAATATTCACCCCCAGTTCGGCAGCAATAATATTTGCTAATGTTGTTTTTCCTAAACCCGGAGGGCCATGTAATAGAACATGGTCGAGCGATTCTGTTCTTTGTTTGGCGGCTTGTACAAATACTTTTAAATTTTCAACTACTGCATCCTGTCCGCTGAAATCAGAAAAATCGGAAGGACGCAATACGCGCTCAATTTCTTTTTCTGTAGGATTAAGGTTTTCTGAATCGGGATTTAAGTTTTCGTTCATCTTGCTAAAACAAATGTAACACGATATTGCGCTTTACAATTAACAAAATATCACAACCAGTTTTTTTCAAAAATATCGCGTGTGTGATAGCTGATAATAATATCTGCACCCGCTCGTGCAAATCCGGTCATGGTTTCCATCACCACATTACGCTCGTCTATCCATCCTTTTTGTGCCGCAGCTTTTACCATTGCATATTCGCCACTCACATTATAACAGGCAACAGGCAAAAGTGTATTCGCGCGTAAATTTGTAATCACATCCATATAAGCCAATGCAGGTTTTACCATTAAAATATCAGCACCTTCTTGCTCATCAATCATTGCTTCCTTGAGTGCCTCTCTTCCATTTCTGAAATCCATTTGGTATGTTTTTCTATCGCCTTTTTGCGGATTTGAATCGGCTGCTTCGCGAAACGGGCCGTAATAAGCCGATGCAAATTTTATTGCATACGACATGATGCCTGTGTTTTCAAAACCATTTTTATCTAATAAGTTTCGCATTGCACCAATTCTTCCGTCCATCATATCGCTTGGCGCTACCATATCAGCTCCTGCTTGTGCATGGCTAAGTGCCATTTTCGCAAGTAGTGTAACCGATGCATCGTTATGCACATAATCATCATGCAAAATGCCGCAGTGTCCGTGATTAGTGTAGGCACACACACACACATCGGTAATTATGTAAACATCATTTTTAAATTCTTTCTTCAATGTTTTAATTGTTTCGCTTATAATTGAATTGTTGCTGAATGAAGATGAGCCATTTTTTGTTTTTTTCTCGCCAACTCCAAATAGCAGTAACTTATTTACGCCTAATCTTAATCCACGTTCTGCATCGCGCAATAATTCATCTACCGAAAAATGATGGATACCTGGCATAGCGCCAATTCTTTTTATTTGTTTTTTTCCGGCTGTTACAAAGTAGGGGTAGATAAAACTATTTTTATTCAACTTAGTTTCTGCTATCATTTCGCGAACTATATTGTTTTTTCGTAATCGTCTGGGTCGTTGTATCATTTGAGTTTTTATTTTAAATGCCGAAAACAGCTTGCACTAATCCTAAGTCATCAAAGCTTGCGGGTTGCTTATTTATTTTTACCAAATATTTTTTTAGCGCATGTGCAGTTGCATCGCCCATCGCCACTATTTTTTGATGCGGTTCTATTCTGTATTTTTCATGAAACGTATCCACATTAGATGGGCTTGTAAAAACCAACACATTGAAATCGGAAGTTTTAAAATCAAATTCAGTTTTTTTTATTGTTTCATAAACCACTAAGTCAATTACGTTTTCCTTTTTTGGCAACTGCAGCTGAATCGTTTTCATGCTTGCTTTTGCTTGCGGAAATAAAACTGTTTGACTTCCCACTAATGCAGAAAACTTTTTTCCGGTCATGCGTGTGTCATCCGAGTTACCTATAAAATCAGCACGCTTACCATGTTTCCGAATTTCTTCGGCAGTGGCTTTTCCTACAGCACCAAATTTTACTCCGTCCACATCAGGGGCTTGTTCAAAAAAATATTTCACAGCATTTTTGCTCGAGAAAAAAACCCAGTTGCATTTAGTGTATCGTTTAATAGTAATAGGTTTTGTTTCTATCAGCGATTGGCAATGCACTTCGTATCCATTCGCTTCGAGGCATCTTTTAAAAAAATCATTCCGTTTTTCATCACGGCTCAAAAATAATTTTTGAACTGTACCTGTGTGCGAATTTATTTTTTCAACTGCACGCTGCGGAAATCCATTTAGGTTTTTAGTTTCGAAATAAAAATATTTTGGAATGCTACTTGCGTTTTCTGCTTTCGCTACTCGCACTTTAAATACTGTTTCGCCTTCAGGGTTTTCTGTTTTTTCGCAGTAGGCGCCTAATGGCAATTGACAACCGCCATCAAATAGGTTTAATATTTTTCTTTCCACAGAAATAACTTCGCTCACTTCAGCATTGTTTAATTTTTGGAGTAGATTAAATAAATCTTTATCGGTTTCGCGAATTTGAAGAGCCAGTGCGCCTTGTGCAGGTGCCGGTATAAGTTCGTGGCACGAAATTTCTTCACAATGAAATTCATCCAAATTAATTTCTAACCTGCTAACGCCTGCTTTTGCAATTAAGATAGCATCGTAATTTTTTTCTCGCAATTTATTAATTCGCGTAGGAACATTTCCGCGCAAATCGGTTAACGCTAAATCCGGTCGCCATGCAATGAGCTGTGATTTTCTTCGGGCAGACGAAGTGCCAACTTTTGCATTAATTTTTAAATTAAATTTTTGTTTTTCGTCAACACTGCTTTTGTTAATTAATAGCAATTCGTTTGCATCTTCGCGCTCCGATACGGCTGCTATTATTAATCCTTTTGGCGATTTGGTAGGCAAATCTTTGTGCGAGTGAACAGCCAAGTCTATTTCTTTGTTAAGGAGTGCCTCTTCAATTTCTTTTGTGAAAAATCCTTTGCCTTCTAACTTGTCGAAACTTAAATCCTGAGTTTTATCGCCCTGAGTTTGAATGATTTTTATTTCGGCATCAATTTTTATTTTTTTTAATTCACTCAAAACAAAATTGGCTTGCCACAGTGCAAGTTCACTTCCCCTTGAACCTATTATAATTTTTTTAGACATTTTTAAATCGGCAAATAAAATTACCTGTTAGCGGTTTCTTCTATTAAAATTTCTTTTGCCATTTTCATCGGCACGCTAATGTATTTTTTTTCGAGGTAGGCAATTATTTTTTCAAGTGTTTCTTTCGATGGTGCATCTAACTGCTCTATTTCTTTTGCAAAAATTTCGTTTACAGCAATTTCTCGTATCTCTTTCACTTTGCGAGGCACTTCACTCATTGCGAGTTCCACTTTGCGTTCTTTTAGCAGCAGTTTAAATTCTTCGGCTTTTGCCGAAAGAATTTTTTCGCATTGTGCTAATTCTTTTTCACGCTCTCTCAAATTCTCGGTGGCAATTTCTTGCAAGTTGTTAACTGCAATAATATTTACATCGTAATTTTCAGTAATTGCAGCATCCAAATCATTGGGTACCGCTAAATCAATCACAATTTTTTTTGTTTTGTCGTTGCCCGTAAGCGATGTGTATATTTCGGGGTTTATGATGGCGTGTGGCGCACCTGTGCAGGTTACCATTACATCAAAACCCAATTGGTAATTTTTTAAATCGGCTAAAGTGTGTGCATTTGCATTTAAATCGGCAGCTAATATTTCAGCATTAGATAAAGTGCGGTTAAATACTACGAAATTTTTAAAGCCATGTTTTTTTAAATATTTGCACATAGCTGTATTGGTAACACCGGCTCCAATAATTAAAAAGCGTGCATCTGTTTTTACGTTTAGCGATTTTAATTTGCGATATGCCAATGAAACAATCGAAACCGGATTGCGTGCAATATTGGTTTGTGTGTAAACATCTTTTGCTGCTTCTATTGTTTTGTTTATCACCATCCTGATAAAATCTCCGGTAAAATTCTGTTTGCTATAATCTTCATAAGCACCGCGCACTTGCGTAATTATTTCGCGCTCGCCTACAACAAGTGAATCAACAGATGATGCAACATTAAAAAGATGAAGAAGTGCAGCTTCGCCTTGCATCACTATGGCATTATAAACTGCCCAATTGGTTAAATTTTCGTTTCCGGAAAAGTAGGTTGAGAAAAAATCGGCAATAAACTGCTTGCTAATATCAACATTGGTGGCCATTATAAATTCGTAACGGTTGCAAGTTGACAAAATCATCAACTCATTTATTGGTAAATTTTTTTTTAATTGCGCTAATTTTTGATGAAGCGTTTGCTCGTCAAAGTTAAATTTCGATAATTCGCCAACACCTACCGTTTTATGGGTAAAAGCTATAATTTTTAGTCGTTCCACATACCTATTTTTAGGTATGCAAATGTGCGAAACTGTGAAGGTGCAATTGTCATAAAACTGTCAATTGTTTGCATGACTAAGATCAATAAGTTATTTTATATTTAGCTATTGTGTTGTAATATTTTTTTTCATCTACCCACAATTTATGTCCAAGCGAAACAATCATTTCGCCATTGGTTATATCTAAA
>JAGVMA010000062.1 GCA_020054095.1 Bacteroidia bacterium
ATACCTGCTGCCGCCTGATGATACTATTAAACTTGGATTGGTTATAGTAGGTGCTATTGTTGTTTCGTTACAACCCGAAAAACCAAGTGCATCTGTTTTAATTAGCCACACATCCCTTGTATTACCTTGGCCAAAGGCTGCTGAAAAACCCGAAAGTAAAAATCCGGCATCAGAAGTTGCAGAAAGACGTGGAGCCCATTCATCGTAAACAGAATTTTGTACAAAGTCGCCATACATTCTTCCCCATTGATGATTGCCGTTAAAATCTACTTTAAAAAGAAATGTTTTTATTCCAAAATAATAAGTGGATTCCATCCCATTTGATAATCCGGCAAAAACATATCCTAACGAGCCACCCGATATAATTACCTGTCCGGGCGAATCTAAATAGGTGCCGCCATATGTTTTATTCCACTGAATATTGCCATTTGCATCTGTTTTAATAATTAAAATATCACCCCCACCGGCACCAAAGCCATAGGTTACTCCTAAAAGCAGAAAACCTCCATCAGGCGTTTGAATAATGTCCGATTCTCCTTCTAATTGTATGCTACCGTAAGATTTGCCCCAAAGAAAATTCCCATTCTTATCTACACGTGCAAGGTATAAATCAAAATCATTTATGCCACCGGCAGCAAATGATTTTGTAGAGCCCAGTGAAATATATCCACTATCTGATGTTTGTTTCAATACAGAAGTAACACCATTGTCTAAAGCACCTCCGTACCAATATTGCCATTGTAAATTTAGGTTTGAATCATATTTTTTTATGGAATTTCCGCCCCCAAAACAATAGCCTCCATCAAATGTTTGTTTTATTCCTTGTACAGGTACCTCTTTTATCCACATTAGGTTACCATCTTTATCCGCCTTTATTGCAATGGGGGTAAGACACGACCCCATTGCAGTGCCGCCAAATAAGTAACCGCTATCAGCAGTTTGTATCAAGCCACTGCCGTCAAACTCGCAATTTGGTACAGAAAAATGTTTTACCCATATTGTATCGGCATATTTATCTAATTTAATTAAACAAATTGCAGAGTTAGTTTGCATCAGGTTATAATTTAACAAAACCGCATAACCAGAATCAATAGTACTAATGGCCATACCTATATCTTCTGCATTATAATGAAATGTTTTTTGAAATGTAATTATCTGAGCATTTGCATTAGTAAATACAAAAAACAAAAACGAAATAAGACTATTCTTTAGCAGAGTATATTTCATGATTATAATTTTTTTAAAAGCATTTTCTGCAAACGGCAGAAAATGCTTTTTGGTTAATTATTGCAATACTATTTTTTTCAAATACAATGTGCTTTCGCCCTCTATGACTTTCACATAATATATCCCTTTTGCCATTTGCGTTAAATCATAATCAAATTGTTTTTTATTTACATCTAAATTAGCTTCAAACATTGCTTGTTTACCATTCGCATCATATATAACAATACATGTTCCGGCCACTAATTGATTAAACTGTAAACTAAACTTACCCTCTGTGGGATTAGGAAATAAGTTAATTTCAGAATTTACTTTTTCATTTTCCTGGTCGGGGCTTATTAACCTACAGCAAGTATTGTTTACTGTTACTTTTACAGTTGAACTTCTTTGTATTGCTGTACATGTTTGACTTGGGCAACTGCCGGTACCTCCATCGCAACAACATAGCCCGCTAAAATTAACATACAATGTATAAGTTGTTGTAACTGTAGGGCTTGCTGTAGGATTACAAACTGTGGCTGAACTTAATCCTGTAGTTGGTACCCAACTATATGTATAGGTGCAAGCTGTACCTCCACCACCATAGGTTATACATGGGCTACCGCCAATTGTTACACTACCCGGAGGGCAACAAATGGTTTTGTTGCTTCCCGCACTAACAGCACATACTTTATTACATGAGTTTTGTGCATTAACCTGCGCTATGCAAAAAAGCATTAACGCGGCAAATAAAAATTTAATTTTTGTTTTCATTTTTTTAGGGTTTTATAAAGTTAAACAATATTTTATTTGCGCTCTAAACTGAGGGTGCTTTTTAAACCACAGCAGAGCCTTGGCTAAAAGTGTGCGAGTTAATTTTTCTTTTGTGAGTCTCCTCCTTTTTTATTTTAATTATTAGAAAAAAAAATCCCCTATGGTTTTTGCCATAGGGGAATTAAAATTTTTAAATTAAACTATTCTACCAGCAAACCCGATAAATACCAAATAGCAACGAGCACTAAAACAAGCAGAATAAAAACTCCGGTATAATCGCGCTTGTTATTCATCAATTAAGCTGCGTGTTTTGTTTGCGACTGATCGTCTGCCGATGATTTATACAAAAAAATTGCCAGTAACCTTGCAGCTTCCATATCAGTACAATAAAGTGATTTTTCTCTGATAAAATCGAGATTCATTTTACTTCTGTCAAATTTGCGCCAGTAAAAAACTCGTTTTATGTTTATCGCATATTCTTCTTTTAAAAATGCGGCAATTTGAAATAATATTTTGTCCCATATTCCGTTTGCTTTCCAGGCCCTGTATTTTGTGTTACAAGTTGATGATGGAGCAAAATCGGACGGAATAGATGTCCATGGCATATTGTATTGGTGTACCCATATTATAGCGGATACAATCTTATTCATGCTCTCAACTGAACGACCGCGCCCATCTCTTTGTTCAGCATTTATTATCGGTTCAATACGCAACCATAGTTTGGGTGGTAAGGGCATTACTTTAGCCATGGTGAATTATATTTTAATGTTTGTTGCAAGTAATATAAACGTGGTTACGGCAGCGGCAAATAAGTAAAGCACGGTTAGGGTAATGTTGTCGTTTCGTTTCTCGTCCATGTTAGTTTATTGATTATATAGTTTTCGTAATGATTTTATGCGCATGTACAAGTCGTAATAATCGGCATATTTCCAAAGCGCTTCTAAGCGCTCTTGCACCGATTTTATGGGCGGCACATTGCTTGGCAATTCTTTTTTGATAAACAGGTTTGAAAAATTTTGTTGCCAAAAATTTAGCTCTACTAACTCTTCAGGCACATGTTGCGTTTTTTCAAATTTTTCTAAAAGCACTATCATAAGGCAATTAGTTTAATGAGTATTTATCGAGCAATTCATTCACATGAGGCACACGTGTAAATATTTTTTTAAACAAGCGTTGCTTCTGCGCCATGTCTTCAAGTGTTGTTTTATTTGCACCGCCAATTATAAGCAACAGCGATGTGAGTAAATTGGCGGTGGCCGGCATAGCTTTTAGCTTTACAGAATATTTAGTTACCTCTTGTGCCGTAGAGGCATAAAGTATAACCATGCTTGGCTTTGCACCACCGGCTTGTATTTTGCTTAACATGCCGGCAGGCGATGTTTCCACTTCTATCTCTTTACCTAATCCCGCTTTCCAAAACTTATACCGGTGCTGGTATAAGTATCTTTCATCGTCTCCGGCAAGTAATATATTATTATGCTCTGCTTTTAAAAAACTATCTGTCATATTAGTCAATATCCTCCATCCCAACAATAGATCCACCTTCTACAAATACAATGGTTAAATAATCATAATCGGACGAACACATATAGTGCCCCTCGTCTGTTTGATACAATATTTTAGCATTTCTGTATCCTTTAGATTTTAAGTAATCAAGCACATCTGATGAGGTAACTTCTAATTTTTGTTCTACTTGGTTAGCATTAAAGTTTGCAGTTGCAACATTTAACGATGTGAGTAACATAAACGCTACTAATACTGTTTTGATGATTGTTTTCATTGGGCTTTTGTTTTTTGTTTGCTCAAAGGTGAAACATAATCGAGACTTGAAAAATGTCAAATGATGGTAGTTTGTCACATCCATTAAATAAGTATATTTTCATAATACATTGATTTTCTGATGTTTAAACTTTTAAAATGTCACATCCATTAAACATAAAAATTTTATATTTGCTCATGCAAGATTTAGCAGAATTGATAAAAAAATTCACTCCGTCCGAAATAACATCGGTAAATAATTATTTTAAATCTACGCTAAGTGGCAAATCCGAAACCGCTTACCTTAAAGCATTCAAATACATTTTAGAGAATAAACGAAAGCCGATAACCGATGCAGCTTTTTATGCCGAAGTGCTGGAGCGAAGCACAAGCAGCGCCTGCCGAATGTTTAAAATTCGTTTCACGGAAAAAATACTTGATGCGGTTACAATACAACAAAATATCAGCAAATCATCGGCAGCCGAAGAATTAGACCGTGCCTGGTTTACGCTTAACAACAAAATGTTGCAGTTGCATTATATCTATCGCACAAAAGGTAACACGCCATTTGTTATGCAACTAATCACAGATATTGAGAAGAAAGCAAAATTATTTGAGATTTACTCTGTTCTACTTGAAGTATTGCGTTTTAAAAAATACCTGATAGGGTTTAAAAAAGGGAATAAATATGTGGATGAAATAAATAAAGAAATAAATGAATATGAATTTTGCCAGCAGGCAAAAAATAAGGCCAATGATTATTATTTAAAATTTACTACCGATGCCAATTTTATAGCAGCAGCAAATACAGAAGAAAAAATAAAATTTTTGCGCGATTGTATTTATGAACTTCGGCAAGATTACAAGCAATGTAAATCAAATGGCATATTGTATTACTGCAAATTGCTGGAAATAGCGTACCATGAGTTAATGAGTGATTATGATACTGCATTAAAAGCTACAAACGAATTACACCGGCTTACAAATAAAGAAAAATCGGTAAAACGAAATGTTCGTATCGCAGTTGCACTAATTAATAAATCGCATTTCAACATCTATTTAAAAAATTACTCTGAGGCGGAAATGCATAGCCGTGAATCTCTAAAATATATTGCGGAAAGTAGTAACAACTATTGGATATGTGTGGAACAAATTTTCTTGGCACAATTTTATACAGGTGATTACAAATCATCTTATAGAACAATAAATCGGGCGTTAAAGGCAAATGAACTAACGCATGGTAAATTCAGGATTGACAAATACAAGTATTATATGGCAAATGTGCTTTTACAAACAGATGCAAAAAAAGCGCAGCGCATTTTAAACGAAAAATTAGAAATAAGCACCGATAAGGCCGGCTGGGATGTTGCAATTAGAATACTTAGAATACAATGCGCCATTGAACTAAAACAATTAGACTTTGCAGATGTTCAAATTGCAGAATTAAACAGACAATATTACCGCATTACCAACAACTTAGATTTATTGAATAGGAATAAGGCTTGCATTAAATTGCTTACACACATTGCAAAAAATGGTTTCGTATTTGAAAACCACGATGAAGAAACTTATAATTTACTAGAAAAATTAACCACATCAAAAAATAAATGGCTGCCATTTACTCCTGAACTGTACCCGCTTGAAAAATGGTTAGCTAAAAAATGTAGCATTACGCTTGCACCCCACAGAGAAAAATTTTTAGTGAACAAATAGTTTACTTTTTTAATTTTTTCAACTCTTTCAGCATGTACTTTTCGGATGTGAGCAGGCTATCTTGTATGCGCTTTGCGTAATGTATGCTGTCAAGAATTTCCTTCTGCTTTTCTTCTATAATTTCCTTTTGCCGAATTAACAATAAATTGTCTTTCGATTTTTTTCTGTATCGGCTAAAAAACATAACGGATATAACACCCACCAGTGTTACCATTAAAAGCAATATGATGATCCAGAATTTGTTTTTGCTGTTTTGTAAATCGCTTATTTCATTGTCTTTTTTTAATATCTCTATTTCTTTTTCTTTTTGCGAAAATTCATATTTCTGCTCGGCATTTGAAACGCGCTGCTGATTATCGGCAGTTTCAAGGCTATCGGCTATGTGTGCATATTTGCTGAAAAATTCAAATGCTAATTCAAATTTTTTGACTTGCGCAAACAGCATTGATTTATTCTTATACACATTAACCAACCTTCGTATTGAATTTGCTTTCAGTGCATAGATATATGCCGAATCGTTAAATGCTATTGCCTTTAAAGGCCTTTTGTTTATCTCTGCAAGCGCACCAAGATTGTCGTAAATAAGTGAGATGGAGTGATTATCTTTTATCTCCATAGCGGTTTTTAGTGCACTGATTGTATATTTTTCGGCATCAATTAAATTACTATCGTTTACATAAAATGTTGCAATATTAATATACGCTTGCATAATCCCGCGTTTATTTTTAGTATCCGAAAACATTTTTAATGCTTTGTAATAAAATTCTGATGCTAAATCTTTTTTGCCAAGGCGCTTATAGTTGGTTCCAATATTTACATAATACTTTGCTGCTGCTGTTTTATCGTCTAAATCGCGAGCCACTTTAGCTGCTTTTAAAAAATAATCAATAGACACTTGTGGCTGGTTCATTAAAATATAAATATTGCCGATGTTATTATAGATCCGATGCTGGATGTATTTATTTTCAATTTCATCTGCTAAAGACAGTGCCTCAAAAAAATAATTTAACCCTGTATTATAATCATCTAATTTGTAGTATGAAATTGCTAACGCATATTTTGCTTTTGCAAACTGCTCTTTTTGATTAATTAATTTCGACAATGAATCTGTTTTGCGAGCATACTCCATTGCTTTAATATTATTGAAATCTGTATGCAATTCCATTAGTTTAAAATAAACAGTAAACAAACCCGTGTCTGATTGTTTGAGAGCAGTAAGTTTTATCAAACTATCAATTTTTGCAGAACCCACCTGCGAGTACAAAAATGTAGTACAGAATAAAAAAAACAATGTTGCGATGCGTTTCATTTTCATTTGTTTTTTTTCATAATTCGTTCAATGTATTTTTCTTTTGGCAATAAACTATCTTGTATCCTTTTAGCATAATTAATACTGTCTATTAATGCCTTTTGCTTTTCTTCTATAATTTCATTTTTTATCTCCACTTCTTTCTTCTGATTTTCGATTATCATTTTTTGCTTTTGTGTTAACCTAAAACGATTGTAAATAAAAAATGAAAATATCACAGTTACTGCAAGCATAGCTGTTCCGAACCAAATAATTATCATTTTTCGCTGATTTTCTTCTTCGTGTTTTAAGGCACTTACCTTTTCCCTCATCTCATTTTCCCGTTCAATATTCTTTATAGTATAATCACTCTCTAACTCATCTATTTTATTTAATTTCTCTTGATTGCTAATTGTGTCCTTTAGTACATAATATTCATTTTGAAAAAAGAGAGCTTTGTCCAATTTATTTATTTTCTTATACAAATCTGAAAGTGTTTCGGCAGAGCTCTGCTGCAAAATATAATCTTTTCTATTTTTACCATATTCGTAACTAAGTATTAACAATGGTTCGGCTTCGTTATATTTTTTCGTTTTACAGTACAACTTTCCTAACCTATGATTGTTATATGCAACTCCGCTTCTTTCATCTAACTTTTGGTGAAAAAATTTTGAAATCTGAATGTACTCAAAAGCTTTATCATATTTAAACATATCAATATATGCTTCTGCCAGGTTACCGGCCGCCATAGCAATACGGCTCGTATCGCCCGACTCGCAGAGCACTTCATAACATTTCAATGAATAATACAGAGCGGAATCCAAATCCATTTTAGGGGAATTATTATATGTCATACTAATATTTCCCAAATTACCACCAATAAGTTTTTTGTTTCCTAACTTTTGGTTTATCGCTAATGCTTTTAAAAAATACTCGCGCGATTTTTTATAATTTTTAGAATAGTTCTGGTGTACCATCCCTGCATTATTATAGATGCGCGCCAAAAGTTTATCGCTTTTAATTTCGTTAGCATAGTTAACTGCTTCTAAAAAAAACTCAAGTGCATTGTCGGGTTTATTTAATCTGAAGCAAATGTTTCCAGCATGAAACAAGGCCTCTGCAGCGTAATATTTTTTATCAGATTTCAAGGCATATTCTTTTGCCAGCTTAGCGACTACAATTCCATTATATAATGTATCTGCTTTTATTGAATAAGTATATGAGTATGTTTTTGATAGCTCGCAATACAATTTTACTTTTACAGAATCGTGCAAGCCGGGCGTAATTATTTTGTACAACGAGTCTATTACTCTTTTCTGAGCAAATAAATTTCCGGCACCGATTACAATAAACAGTAATAATGGTGCGGTGATTTTATTTGCTTTATGTTTCGCCATATAAGTTGTAGTTAAAAATAACCAATTTATGTTATCGGGCTAAAAAAACTAAAAGATGGTTTAAAAAAATCGAGTAGTTTTGCGCTCGTTATGGCAAATCAAGACGATATTTTTAAGAACACAATCTCTCACTCCAAGGAGTATGGATTCATTTTTCAGTCATCAGAGATTTATGATGGCTTGAGCGCAGTATACGATTACGGACAGGCGGGCGTTGAATTAAAAAAAAACATTCGTGATTTTTGGTGGAAATCAATGGTGCAAATGCACCAAAATATTGTGGGTATTGATGCTGCTATTTTTATGCATCCCACAACATGGAAGGCAAGCGGGCACGCAGACGCCTTTAACGACCCATTAATTGATAATAAAGACAGCAAGAAGCGTTATCGCGCTGATGTTTTAATTGAAGAACACGTTGCAAAAATAGAAGCCAAAATAAACAAAGAGGTTGCGAAAGCAAAAGAGCGTTTTAATCCGTTTGACGAAACTATGTTTCGTTCAACTAATGCTCGTGTACTAGAAAATCAGAAAAAAATAGATGAAATAAATACGCGTTTTAAAAACGCAATGGAGAAAAACAATTTGGCAGAAGTAAAACAAATTATTGTTGATTGCGAAATTGCTTGCCCTATTTCAGGTTCGCGCAACTGGACAGATGTGCGCCAATTTAACCTGATGTTTTCCACATCAATGGGTTCGGTAAGCGAAGATGCGTCTGTTATTTACCTGCGTCCTGAAACAGCTCAAGGTATTTTTGTAAATTTTCTGAATGTTCAAAAAACCGGTCGGATGAAAATCCCATTTGGGATTGCACAAACCGGAAAAGCATTTAGAAATGAAATTGTAGCTCGGCAGTTTATTTTCCGCATGCGCGAGTTTGAACAAATGGAAATGCAGTTTTTTGTGCGTCCCGGCACCGAAATGGAATGGTATAACAGCTGGAAACAAACACGCATGAATTGGCACAAAGCAATGGGTTTCAGCGAAAGCAAGTATCGTTTTCACGATCATATAAAATTAGCGCATTACGCCAACGCGGCCTGTGATATTGAATTTGAATTCCCTTTTGGATTCAAAGAATTAGAAGGCATTCACTCGCGCACCGATTTTGATTTAAAACAACACGAACAATTTTCAGGAAAAAAATTACAGTACTTTGACTCCGAGCTAAATCAAAGCTACGTACCCTATGTGGTTGAAACTTCTATCGGGTTAGACCGAATGTTTCTTGCCATTTTAGCATCATCATACAAAAACGAAAAATTAGAAGATGGTACCGAGCGAGTGGTTTTAAACATTCCGCCATTTTTAGCACCAGTAAAAGTTGCCGTGCTGCCGCTTGTAAATAAAGATGGCTTACCTGAAAAGGCGAACGAAATTTTCAGCCAACTTAAGTTCGATTACGTTTGTCAAATGGAAGAAAAAGATTCGATTGGGAAGCGCTATCGCAGGCACGATGCAATTGGCACCCCCTATTGCATAACCGTTGATCACCAAACGATCCAAGACAATACTGTAACCATTCGTGAGCGCGATACTATGAAACAAGAACGAATTGTAATTAATCAATTAGCAACTATAGTGAGCGAAAAAGCAAGCATGAATAATGTACTAAAAAAATTGTAATTATTTTTTTTCTACGTCCTTCTGCTCATCCTGCTCTAAGTCAATTACGTTTTGTGAGTTGTCCAACACTTGAAGTACATCATAAATTTGATAGGCACTTCGGTTATACTTATTTGCCAAAATAATAATTACTGCGTGGTCAGACAATCGTCTGAAAAATGTGCTGTTATAGCCATGCCACCAGCCATTATGATAGGCAAATTTTGTATCGCCATTAATTTGATAAACTCGCCAACCAAATCCATAATTTCTACTCCCCGGTTTTTCGGTACTGTAACCCTTGTATGCTTCAGCGAGTGTTTCTTTTTTTAGAAGCATGTAGTCATTGATTGCATTTTCAAATCGGTATAAATCAACTGCTGTAGAAAAAATATTTTTATCGCCATAAACGCCATCCGCAAAATTTAACTTATAGCGCTCCCATTCTTTTTTAAAATATCCTATTGTTTGATTGCTTTTAAAAATAGTGTCACTGCTTGTTTTAACCCAAGTGTTTTTCATTCCACATTTGTCAAAAATTTCTTCTTTCATAAACTTCGGAAATGGTTTGCCCGAAATTTTTTCTACAATTAAAGCAAGTAAAACATAGTTGGTGTTGTTGTACTCAAACTTTTTGTCGGGTTTAGAATAGAGTGTAGGTTTTTTTTTCAAAATATAATTTAACACCATTTCGTTTGATATAAATTTTCCTTCATCCGGAAAATCATTCTCCATAAAATAAATGTAATTGCCCAATCCGGAGCGATGATTAAGAAGTAATTTTATACTTATGCCGCTATATGGAAAATCAGGAAAATATTTTTTTACATCATCTGTATAATTTAGCAGCCCTTTTTCTTTAAGCAACATAATGGCAGTTGCGGTAAATGGTTTTGAGGTGGATGCAATTTGGAACTGCGTACTAAATTTAATGGGCGTTTTATCTTCGTAAACTGAATAGCCGAAACATGCTTTGTAAAGTATTTTTCCATTTTGAGCAACCAAAACCGAACCATTAAACTCACGATTGATAGCTCTGCTTTTAAACAGTGTATCGAGCCGATATTTTTTTAGTTTTTCTTCCTCAGTAAGCGCATTAATTTTATTTCGTTTTATCGAATGGTGAGGCGGTGGCTTGGCAACAACCTCCGGATTATTATTGCACGAAAAGAGAAATACTGCAACAACTAAAATTGTTGAGAAACGAAGTAATAAATTCACAGCGTAAAAAAGGGAATAAAAAAAAAGTGCAAAATAGTTTGTGCTTCTTTTTGTAAACAAGCGTATGTTAAATTTTCAGATGTTGTTTTAATAAGCCAGCTCTTCGTTAATTTCCATATCTAAAATGTCGCTGTAGTGGGCGTTTTTAGAATCTTCGCCATCAGGGGTAAATTTAAAAATATCAATTATTTCATATTCCCATGCATCGCCTTTGTAAACAAAAATAAATACCTCTTCGGTACCGTATTCAAATAGTTGATTGAGTTTTTTTAATTCCAATTTTAATCCGCTTTTCTTGCAAACCTGAAAACTAACAACAGGCACTTCATCTTCGTCAAAAACATTTACATCAGGGGCTAACGAGTTCATGTCTTCGTCTGAGCTATTCGCCTCGTGTATAACCATTAGATTTTCATCATCGGCCAACTCATTTTCAAGGTTAAAATAAATTAAGCTTCCTATTCGCTGATGAGCTTTAGGAGCACGAGCCGGACTGGATATACTTACGCCTTTGTTTTTCATAGTGATATGTTTTTACATATTGCGCCTGTACTGTCCGCCCACTTCAAAGAGCGCATCGGTTATTTGGCCAAGCGAACAGTATTTAGAAACTTCCATCAGTTTCTCGAAAATATTTTTGTTCTGAACTGCCACCACTTGTAAATCACGAAGCAGCTGTGTGGCTTTTACGCTATGCGCTTTGTGTAACTCATTAACCATCGAAATTTGATATTGCTTTTCATCTTCCGATGCACGTATCACTTCTTTTGGTAAAATAGTGGGCGACCCTTTAGAGGAAAGGAAAGTATTAACTCCTATTATCGGGAACTCACCCGTGTGTTTTAACGTTTCGTAATACAAACTTTCTTCTTGAATTTTTCCGCGCTGATACATTGTTTCCATTGCACCTAAAACTCCACCACGTTCGGTAATTTTATCAAACTCGCTCAGCACTGCTTCTTCCACTAAATCAGTAAGTTCTTCAATAATAAACGAACCCTGTATAGGGTTTTCATTTTTTGCCAACCCTAATTCGCGATTAATAATTAACTGAATTGCCATTGCTCTGCGCACACTTTCTTCGGTGGGTGTTGTAATTGCCTCATCATAAGCATTGGTGTGAAGTGAATTACAGTTATCGTAAATAGCATATAGCGCTTGCAATGTTGTACGTATATCATTAAAATCAATTTCCTGTGCATGTAAACTGCGGCCGCTTGTTTGAATATGATATTTCAACATCTGCGATCGTTCATCGGCATTGTATTTTAGTTTCATGGCTTTAGCCCAAATTCTGCGTGCCACACGACCAATCACTGCATACTCAGGATCAATACCATTTGAAAAAAAGAAAGAAAGGTTTGGAGCAAATTTATTGATGTCCATTCCGCGACTAACGTAATATTCCACAAAAGTAAATCCGTTGGCAAGCGTAAACGCAAGTTGTGTTATTGGGTTAGCGCCAGCTTCGGCAATGTGATAGCCGCTTATTGAAACTGAATAAAAATTGCGAACTTTTTTATCAATAAAATATTGTTGCACATCGCCCATCAGTCGCAACGCAAACTCAGTAGAAAAAATACAAGTATTTTGCGCCTGGTCTTCTTTCAAAATATCCGCCTGAACAGTGCCTCTAACTGCCGATAAAGTTTCGGTTTTTATTTTCTCGTACACCTCTTTGGGTAGCACTTGATCTCCGGTAACGCCTAATAGCATTAAGCCAAGTCCATCGTTACCTTCGGGCAAATCGCCTTGATATTTTGGGCGCACAGCTTTTTTGCTTTTATAAATTTCAACTATTTTTTTCTCTATTTCTTTTTCAAGTCCGTTTGCTTTTATATAAAGTTCGCATTGCTGATCAATGGCAGCATTCATGAAAAATGCAGCAAGCATAGCAGCAGGGCCGTTAATAGTCATGCTCACCGAAGTTTTCGGGTTAGCTAAATTAAATCCCGAGTATAATTTTTTTGCATCATCAAGGCAACAGATAGAAACTCCCGAATTGCCAATTTTACCATAAATGTCGGGACGCGGCTCCGGGTCGCGACCATAAAGTGTTACACTATCAAATGCTGTTGACAAGCGGTGCGCAGGCATATTAAGTGAAACATAGTGAAACCTGCGATTGGTTCTTTCAGGGCCGCCTTCACCTGCAAACATTCGCGTAGGATCTTCGCCTTCGCGTTTAAACGGAAACACTCCGGCTGTATAAGGAAATTCTCCCGGAACATTTTCCTGCAAATTCCATTTTAACAAATCGCCCCATGCTTTGTAGCGCGGTGTAGAAACTTTTGGAACTTGCGTGTGTGATAATGACTCGTAATGCGTTTTAATTTTTATTTCTTTATCGCGAACTTTAAAAATAAAATATTCGTTTTTGTATTGCTGCACTTTGTCTTGCCATCCTTCAATAATTTTTTTGTTCTTCGGATCAAAACTAAGTTCCAGTTGAGCCATGGATGCTTGCAGTGCTTTTACAATTCTGTCTTTGTCATCCACTTTTGATTGCTCTATAGTTTCAATTGATTTACTGATGGAATATAATTGTTGGGCTAATTCAGTTTGCTCTATTACCCATCCATCGTATTTACGATTGTTCTCCGCTATTTCGCTCAAGTATCTTGTTCGGCCCGGAGGAATGATGTAAATTTTTTCGCTCATCTCGTCCGAAACATTGAAACTTGATTTTAGTGGCGCCCCTGTTTTTTCTACCAACTTATCCATCACTGATTTGTACAATCGGTTCATGCCCGGATCGTTAAATTGAGAGGCAATGGTGCCAAAGACAGGAAGTTTTTCATCATCAGTTTCCCATAGTTGATGGTTGCGCTTGTATTGCTTTTTTACATCGCGCAAAGCATCTTGTGCGCCACGCTTATCAAATTTATTGAGTGCTATCACATCGGCAAAATCGAGCATGTCAATTTTTTCTAACTGAGTTGCCGCTCCATATTCCGGAGTCATCACATACAAGCTCATGTTACTGTGCTCAATTATTTCTGTATCGCTTTGCCCAATGCCCGAAGTTTCGAGTATCACTAAATCAAAATTTGCAGCGCGAGCAATATTAACGGCTTCTTGCACATATTTGCTAAGCGCCAAATTGCTTTGGCGTGTTGCCATGCTACGCATATATACTCGTTCGTTTCTAATAGCGTTCATGCGTATTCTGTCGCCAAGCAATGCTCCGCCTGTTTTTCGTTTTGATGGGTCAACGGAAATAATGGCTATGGATTTTTCTTTAAAATCAATTAAAAATCTGCGGACTAATTCATCCACCAACGATGATTTTCCGGCACCACCTGTTCCAGTAATTCCTAAAATTGGCGTAGTTGATTTTACGGCCAATTTTCTTATTTCATCTAAAACAGAAGCAGACTCTTCAGGAAAATTTTCGGCAGCCGAAATTAAACGTGCTATTGATTTATGATCACGCTTTGTAAAGTGATTTAGTTCGCCATTCAAATTTGCGCCTGTTGCAAAATCGCATTTGCCCAGCATATCGTTTATCATTCCTTGCAGGCCCATCGCTCTGCCATCGTCAGGCGAATAAATTCTGGCTATGCCATATTTATGCAGGTCCTCAATTTCGGAAGGCAAAATGGTTCCGCCACCGCCACCAAAAATGCGAATGTGCGAACAACCTTTTTCCTTTAGTAGATCATACATGTATTTAAAAAACTCATTGTGGCCGCCTTGGTATGATGTGATGGCAATAGCATTCGCATCTTCTTGTATAGCACAATCTACAATTTCTTGCACACTACGGTCGTGGCCGAGATGTATTACCTCTGCACCACTCGCCTGTATAATTCTTCGCATGATATTAATTGCAGCATCGTGCCCATCAAAGAGAGATGCTGCTGTTACTATGCGTATCTTGTGTTTTGAAATATATGTTTTTACTTCTGCTAAAGCCATGTGATTAGGGTATTTTACAATCGTTCAAATTTACAAATACTAAGCATATTTTACCAGAAGAATTTTAGATTAAGTTTGTGTACTCGTGTTTTTTTATCTCTCTAAAATACTCGGCTTTTTAATTACGCCCATTGTATGGATTGCGGGGCTTTTGATTTATTCTTTCATAACAAAAATTGAATCGCGAAGAAAAAAAGCCAGAATATGGTCGTTAGCGCTGCTACTATTTTTTAGCAATAGTGCGCTTTACAATGTGGTGATGAATTGGTGGGAAACAGATGCCATTAGCACTGAAACATTAGCCAAACACGATGTGGCAATTATATTGGGGGGCATTCTTTCGGTTGACACAAAAATTAATCGCATTCAGTTTTCTAAAAGTAACGATCGTTTAATGCAAGCAGTGGATTTATATCACAAAGAAAAAATAAAAAAAATATTTTTTGTCGGGGGCTCGGGCAGCATTGCTCACCCCGAATTTAAAGAGGCGGTGTATGTTCGCAATTTTTTGCTCAACATAGGCATTCCCGATTCGGCTATTATTATTGAAACCGAAAGCAGAAATACGCACGAAAATGCCATCAATGCAAAAAAAATTCTCACAGAAAAAAAAATCAGTTCCAAAGTATTGCTTATCACATCGGCATTTCACATGCCGAGAAGCATTGGATGTTTTGAACGTGCAGGAATTAATGTAACTCCTTTTAGCACTGACAGAATGAGTGGTGATTTAAAATGGGATGTAGATTATTGGTTTATTCCAAGCACAGAAGCACTGATGCTATGGAATGTGCTTTTGCACGAATGGGTGGGCTATGCTTCCTATAAACTGATGGGCTACATTTAAGTTTTTGATTTATGTATTTATATATTTTTGCAAAAAAATAATTTATGAACACTATTGACAAATATAATTTCGGAAATAAGCGAGCGCTGATACGTGTGGATTTTAATGTGCCACTCGATGATAAATTTAATGTTGCAGATGATACGCGAATGCGCGCTGCATTGCCAACCATAAAAAAAATTATTGCTGATGGCGGTGCAGTTGTATTAATGTCGCACCTTGGCCGACCGAAAGATGGCCCTACCGAAAAATATTCATTGAAACATATTGTAAAACATTTATCAGCGCTTGTGAAAGCACCAGTGAAATTTACAAGTGATTGCATGGGTGCTGATGCATTTAACGCATCGGCAAGTTTAAAAGCAGGCGAAATTTTGTTGCTCGAAAATTTAAGATTTTATAAAGAAGAAGAAAAGGGTGATGTAGCATTTGCCGAAAAATTAGCTGCACACGGCAATTTTTATGTAAACGATGCATTTGGTACAGCGCACCGCGCACATGCATCCACTGCGGTAGTCGCAAAATATTTTAATTCAAAAAAATGTTTTGGATATGTGATGAGCGGAGAGCTTGCATCTATTAATAAAGTACTTACACAAGCCGAAAAACCATTTACCGCAATAATGGGTGGCGCTAAAGTATCTGACAAAATTTTAATTTTAGAGCAGCTCCTAAACAAAGCCAACAATATTATTATAGGTGGCGGCATGGCTTTTACATTTATAAAAGCGCAAGGTGGAAGAATTGGAAAATCGTTGGTAGAAAACGACAAATTAGATGTGGCGCTTAAAATAATTGCTGATGCTAAAGCCAAAGGAGTGAATTTGTACATTCCCACCGATGCGATAGCTGCTGATAATTTTGCGAACGATGCAAATAAAAAATATTGCGACATAAATACCATTGATGATGGATATATGGGTTTAGATATTGGCGAAAAAACAGAAACGATATATGCAGATGTTATTTCCAAATCAAAAACGATTTTATGGAACGGCCCTATGGGTGTTTTTGAAATGAGTAATTTTGAACATGGTACTAAAGCTGTTGCTGATGCAATTGTGGCTGCTACAAAAAACGGAGCATACTCGTTAATAGGTGGTGGCGATTCGGTGGCGGCAATAAATAAATACCAATTTGCAGATAAAGTTAGTTACGTATCAACCGGAGGTGGTGCACTATTAGAATATATTGAAAGCGGCACCTTGCCAGGTGTGGAAGCAGTAGAAAAAAATTAAACTGCACAAACAAAAACTTTGCTTTCTGCATTTCCCTTAAGTGCAAATAGCGATTTGAATTTTACGTTTGCAACAATATAATTTGTTCGTGTAGATTTATATTCTTCCTCAACAGATATAATTTCGATATCTTTTATCTCGGCTTTATCTTTAAAACGGATGTACACTTTAATTTCAAAATCGTTATCGAGTAATTCACCATTAGGTAATTTACCGGCTATGCTCGCTTGCTTTTTCAATTTTTTGTAGCCGTATTTGTAATCATAAGTAAGTGCCGAAATGTCTGACAATACAGCGCTGCCTGTAGGATGGCTGCCCGCACCTTTGCCTACGAAAGTTTGCTTGCAAGAAAAAGCACCTTCCACTTCCACTCCATTGTATTCGTACATTACATTATACAATTCATCTTTTGCAATTACAAAGTGCGGCATGGCATATACCCTGAATTTGCCATTGCCGTTTTCGCCCACTTTATATCCGGTACCTATCATTTTTATTCGCAGTCCTTTTTCGCGAGCGTAAACTATGTCATCAAAAGTTATGTTTTGTATTCCCAAGTTTAAAATTTGTTCGGGTTTTAATATCATCCCGAAAGAATGAACGGTGAGCAAACAAGTTTTGTAAAGCGTATCAAAGCCGGCAACATCGAGCCAAGGATTGCTTTCGGCAAAGCCGCTTGATTGCGCATCGTTTAAAATTGCATCGTAATTTTTGCTTTCTAATTCCATTCGGGTGAGGATATAATTGCAAGTGCCGTTTAAAATTCCCCTGAACGAACTCAGTAATTCATTATCATAATATTCTTCCAAATTGCGAATGATGGGAATGCTGCCGCCTGCACTGCCTTCGTAAATAAGTGCAATATTATTTTTTTCTTGCAACTTATAAAGCGATTCGAAATTTTCGGCAAGCATTTTTTTATTTGCTGTTACCACATTAACTCCGTTGCTCATTGCTTCACTCACAATTTTATATGCTTCGTCTGAATCATCAATTAATTCTACAATCACATCTAAATTGTTTTTACCAAGCACCTCTGTTTTATCGTACGTAAAATACGACATGTCAATTTTGCGCGGTTTGTTTGCATTCTTTACACATATTTTTTCAATGTTAGCCTGCAGACCCTGCGAATGATTTAAAACATCGTACAATCCTTGGCCTACACAACCAAAGCCAAATAATCCTATTGTCATTTTTTTATTTTCCATAATTTAATTGCTATGAATGTAATCCGCATTCTGTTTTTGATTTATTTATCCATCTGCCCTCACGCGATTGCCCCTTGCCGGTACAATGTGTGCAACCGATACTGTTATACCCTTGTGCTTTAAGCGGATGTTCAGGCAAATTATTTTCCTTTATGTAACTATTTACTTCTTGTTCATTAATATCAATAATGGGATAAAATTTTATTATTCCGTTTCGCTCTTCAAAAATATTTAATTGAGCGCGGTGTTCGTTTTGCGATTTCATAAGACCCGATACCCACACCTGATAATTAGGTTTTATTTGTTCTAACGGCTCCACTTTATTTATACTGCAACATAAATCGGCATCTTTTGCCCAAGTTTTATCTTGCGCTGTAAATTTGTTCCTCCATTCATCTCCTTTTAGCTCAGTAATGTTTAAGTTAAATTTTTGGCGAAGATAATTTTTGTATTCAAGCGTTTCCGGAAAATGGTAAGTAGTGTCTAAAAAAACTATCTCTTGCTTGGGATTTGCTTTTTGGAATTGGTGAATAAGATAAACAGCAGTAGTGCCAAAAGAAGAAGTGAGAAGCACTTGCGAAAAATCTGCATACAGCTCATTTATTCGCTGCTGTGGACTAAGCGATAAATATTTTTTATTTAATTCTGTTAAGTTCATAATTATAAAATTGCAATTAAAATGGAACGCAAACTTACAACGATTACAACAATGCCTACTACAATAAGCCCTGCCTTTACAGGAATTTTTGATGTTGCAAATGCTGCAATAGGGGCAGCTATCATTCCGCCTATTACTAAGCCCAAAATAACTGTCCAGTGATGGATGCCTATTACAGTAAAGAATGTGATGGAACTTGCGAGCGTGATAAAAAATTCTGCCAAATTAACCGATCCAATTGTGTAACGTACCGTGCGTCCTCGAGCAATAAGTGTTGATGAAACTATTGGTCCCCATCCGCCTCCGCCAATAGAATCAAGAAAGGCGCCAAAAAAAGCAAGCACCCCAATTCGTTTAACTTTTTTCTTTTCACTCAACTTTCTTATTGCTTTTACAATAATCACAATTCCTAAAAAAAGCGTGTACACCGAAACAATTGGTTTTATTAAACTTCCATAAGCTTGGAAAGAAGATAAAATATAAGCACCTGCAATTGATCCAATAATTCCCGGAATTAAAAGATGACGAAATAGTTTAGCATTCACGTTTTTAAATTTTAAATGCATTAATCCGGATGCTCCTGTTGTAAAAATTTCAGAAGCATGCACGCTTGCACTTGCTGCTGCGGGTGTTATACCGAATGAAAGTAAAAATGTGGTGGCAGTTACTCCATAAGCCATACCCAATGCGCCATCTACCATTTGAGCAATAAATCCGCCAAGCACAAATATTAAGACCGTCTTGTCAAGCGAATTAAAAAAAAGTGCTGCGTGTGAGCCGAAAGAATTTAGCGGCAAAAACGAAAACAAAATGTGCCCAACTACCATAAGAGCGATTGACGCCAATGAATATACGAGCCAATATTTTACTTGCTTGTACTTTGGCTTTTCTTTTTCTTCAATCACCAAATGTGGCTGCAGCGATGCCATATTGGTACTCAACACAGAAGTTATTTCGTTCAACTTTTTTACTTTATAAGCAAAATCTCCTTTTAGATGATTCCGTAATTTATTTAAACCATCAATATTAGTTTGAATATCAGTAGGTAAATTTTCGTTCAGCACTTCTTTTACTCGTTTAGCAAGCGTAGGCGATTTGCCATTTGTTGAAATGGCAATTTTCAAATCTCCTTTTTGAACAATTGAACCGAGGTAGAAATCGCATAAGTCGGGAGTGTCAGCCACGTTTATTAATATTTTTTTTTCAGTTGCATCTTTTTTAATCTGCACACTAAAACCTCTATTACCTGTTGCGGCTATAACTATATCAGTGTTTTCTAAATCGGATTTTTGATACGCTCGTTCTTCTATCGAGATGTTTGAATATTTTTCAGCAATAGCTTTTATTTCGGGAAGAATTTTAATCGCCACAAGCCTCACATTTGTTTGCGGACTGTTTTGTATCACTGCGGTAATTTTTTCCAAGCCAATATTGCCGCCTCCAATAATTAAAACGCGCAACTGTTCTAACTTTAGAAAAACAGGGAATAGTGTGTTTGTATGTTCCTCGATGGCCATTGGGCTAATTTAGTTGCTGTATTAAATTTAAAACAATAGTATTGTTGTCATAAAACGAGTTAGGGCTGTTTTGCTTCAGAACAAGATTCATGTATAGCAACTGAATATTTAATGATTTATTAAACATATAACCGAACCCGGTCGAAATCCTGTTTTGATCAAAATAATTGCATACTACCGATTTTCCGCTGTTGAACATTATTTCGTCTGCCAAAGTGAAATAAAAAGTATTATCCTCTATTGATTTTTTATGTATTGGCACTTGCAAATTTAACTGATATCTGTATCTATTAGTGTATGTAAATTCATCTGCAGGGGATGAAATGTAGCGCTGCTCTATCCTTAACCTTTGATTAATGATTAGAGTTCCTGCTTTAGCTTGATATGAAATTTGTTGCCAAAGTCTGTATTCTGGTTTAAACTTGTCTGTTCGGTAATGCATAAAAAAAACGCCTCCAAAAGCCAAAAAAAATTTGTCATTTAGTTGGTACCCAATTCCTGGTCTAACTAAAATCTGACTCCAATCGCGTAACCAATCAGCACGTCTTAAGCCGTAATCAAGGTGAAAAAATAATTTTTTGTTCAATTTATATCTCGCAAAGTGTCCAAACCAAGTAAGATTATTATTGCTTACTTGTTTTGGCACTTCAGCGTTTAGGGTTAAATAAATAAATAAAAAGAATAGAATTAAATTTTTCATACTTCAATTTAAAAGATATTTCCAATCTGATAATACTTGCGGAAATAATTTGTGCTGGCGCACTACTTCGCCAATAACAATTATTGCCGGTGCGCCTATTTTTTCATCGCTCACAATTTGCTCAATGGTTTCAATAGTGCCAAGCGCAATATTTTCGGTTGGCAGCGAACCATTTTGAATTACCGCAACAGCCGTTTCCGCTTTTCCTTTTTGCTTAAACGTGCTAACAATTTCGGCTATTTTATTTAAGCCCATTAAAATTACAACCGTAGCGGTTGATTGAGCAGCGAGTTTTACATCTGCAGATAATTGATTGTCTTTGGTGGTTCCGGTAATTACCCAAAAGCTTTCGCTGATGCCGCGCTGTGTAACAGGTATGCCTTGCAATCCGGCAACGGCTATTGAACTTGATATGCCGGGTACGTAAGCAGTTTCAATATTAAACAATTCGGCAAAAGCGATTTCTTCGGCACCACGACCAAATACAAATGGGTCGCCACCTTTTAGGCGAACCACATGACCATGCGTAAATGCCAAATCTACAATTAGCGCATTTATTTGCTCTTGCGGATAACTGTGTTTGCTATTTCTTTTTCCTACATATATTTTTTTTACTCCGTGCGGAATGTATTTAAATAACTCAGTGTTAACGAGCGCATCGTATAAAACAATATCCGCATCGGCAAGTGCATTAATAGCTTTTACCGTAATTAAATCTACATCGCCCGGACCGGCTCCCACTACTGTTAATTGGGGAATATTATTTGTTGTTTTCATTTTTTAAGTTTTTTGAATTTTGTGTTTGTGAATTAATTGCTTTTATGGTTTAATCAGCAACAACAACAATATTCAAATACAATGTGGATATAATATTTTCTATTCATGGTTAACGGTATTTTCTTGTTTTATAGTATTGCGATAATTTAATGCGCTTTGATAAAACGATTTTACGTTTTCAAAAAAGTTTTCTGCAAATTTTTCTGCTGGCTCGTTTTTATTTATCTGCAACACTGTTTCGGAGAATGTATTTTGGAAACTGAATAGTTGCGTATCAACAAAATATTTCTGAAAATCATTAATGATGCCGTGTTGTGTATTGCAATGCACTTGTTTTTCTATAAGCAGCGCCTTTGCAATGCTTATGTATGTTGCGTAGCTGTGATAAATACTGTCGCCATAAGACTGATTGGCTAATGTTTCGGCTGCTGACTGTAATTTTTCTTCTGCCTCAAATAGGAGTGTAGCCACTAAGTCAATCATCACCCCGGCACATTCGCCCACACCAATTGCCGTTTCAAAATTTTCTGTTTTATTCCAGTCAATCAATTCATCAGGAGAAATTGTGCTTGTATCTGCAACTGGCGTAAGCAATTTGTAAAAATAATTTTTTCCTTGCCTGTCGTAATAGCTATTAAAGTATTCGCCTTCTACTGCATTGTTTTCAAAATCAAGGAGTAGTTTTCGCAATACATCAGGGCCTCTTTTTGATGGCACTTTAATTACCTTATCGGAAATGCGACCGCCTCCGTTTCCTAAAACACCACCTCCGAGCAACACCTGCAAAGCCGGCACAACCACTGCACCAACTTTAAACGAACTGCCGTGAAATCCAATCTGCGCCAAGCTGTGCTGGCCGCATGAATTCATGCAACCACTAATTTTAATTTTTATATCGTGGTTATATATCAAATCAGAAAATTCTGCCTTAATAACTTTTTCGAGCGCACCGGCAATTCCTGTACTGCTCGATATTCCTAAATTGCAAGTATCAGTTCCGGGGCAAGCAGTAATATCAGCCACACTATCAAACCCGGGATTAGCTAATCCTATTTCGTTCAGCTCAGTATAAAGCGATGGCAGTGCTTCGGGACGCACATACTTTAACAAAAATCCTTGGTTAATTGTAATCCTAATATCCTGCGAAGCATATTTTTCAACTATTGTTGCAAGTTTGCGGGCGTTATCTGTATTTAAATTTCCTAAAAACACACGCAAGTAAACACCAAAATATCCTTTTTGCTTTTGTTCAAATACATTTGTTTTGTACCATGCTTTGTACGCATCTGTGTCCGAAATTTTAAATGTGGTAAATATGTTTACTGTTTCGGGTAAGTGAGTTGGAATAAAATCGGGATTAATTTCAACTATTTTATTTAGCAAGGCGTTTTCTTCTGCAGCAGTTAGTTTTAAAAATTCGTCAATGCCAATTTTATTGATAAGGTATTTTATTCTGGCTTTGTGCCTGCTTGCGCGCTCACCATGTCTATCGAAAACACGCAGCGCTGCCTCGGTAAACGGAATTATTTTATTTACATCTAAAAACTCGTGTGCGGTTTTTGCCAAAAAGGGTTGTGCGCCCAATCCGCCACCAACAAGTATTTTAAAGCCGCGCACTATTTTCCCATCAATAATTTTTACTTTGGGGATAAACCCAATATCGTGCATAAATGTGTATGCTGTATCATCATCATTTGAAGAGAATGCAATTTTGATTTTACGCCCCAGTTCTTGGCAAAAAGGTTTTCGCAAAAAATATTTGAACACTGCTTGTGCATAAGGCGAAACATCGAAAGGTTCTTTTGCATCTATTCCGGCTTCGGCTGAAGCTGTAACATTGCGCACTGTGTTGCCGCACGCCTCGCGCAAAGTAATATCATCTTGCTCCAATTTTGCCCAGAGTTCAGGTGTTCTGTCTAAGCTCACGTAGTGTATTTGAATGTCTTGCCTGGTCGTGAGATGCAAATTGCCCGTTGAGTATTCATCGCTTATCTCGGCAATTTTTCGCAACTGCTTGGGGCT
This sequence comes from Bacteroidia bacterium, assembly GCA_020054095.1. GTDB lineage: Bacteria > Bacteroidota > Bacteroidia > JADZBD01 > JADZBD01 > JAGVMA01. The sequence goes on from JAGVMA010000062.1 coordinate 23,854, forward strand.
TACTTTGCCAAATGGTAATTTAATACGAATCATTTGCACTCCTTGCTGCCGCTGACCATAAACGCCTCTCGCTAATCTGAGTGAGCGAAATTTTTCTTCGTCAATTTTTCCATCACGAAAAAGTTTAATTTTTCTTTCCAGCTCAATGATGTCTTTTTCTACGAGCGGATTCTCAATTTCTGTTTGAAAGCTTTGCATTTTTTATATTTTTTTGTTCTACTTTTTTTAGGTCATAAAAAAGCCCCTCGGCTTTTGCGGAGGGGCTTTGATGGATTTATATTCTTATTCATCAATAACAGCACTTCCGCCTGTGATTTTTACACATGCAGCAATACATTTGAATCATTGTTGTTTTGGTTGTTATTGTTTTCATTTGTTTAAAAATAAAAAGGGCTTTCGTTTTACGGAAAGCCCTTTGGGTAAATTATGATATTAGCTCTCCTACAATTAAATGTACATACAGCACATACACATTGTGCTGGTTGTAATAATTGTATTTGAGTAGTTGTTCATTGTTTGTGAGGGCAAATGTAAATTAAAAAACTTTACATCTGCAAATATTTTTAAAAAATTATTTTTTAGGCGCCTGCACTCCATCCTTAAACAGCGTTATAGTAAGCTTTCCATCGGCATCGTATTCTTTCCACTCGCCCTCCTTTTTGCCCATTTTATACTTGCCAAGCTGCTTTGGTTTTCCACTTTCATAAAATTCTTTGTAGTCGCCATCTAATTCATCGTCTTTGTAATTTGCAATTCTTAGTGTAACTTTTCCATCTTCGGTGGTTGTTTTTTGAAGTCCTTGTTTTTTCCCCTTCACATATTTTACTGTTGATTTTAATTTACCTGATTCATAGTATTCTTTTAACTCGCCCTCATATAACCCATCAATGGCATTCACTTCGGTTTGCAATGCGGTGCCTTTTTTGTAAAAGGTTTTCTGGATTCCCTGTTGTACACCATTTTTATAATTGTATTCGCTCATAAGTGCGCTGCCGCCATAAAACCATTTCGCAATTCCATCTTTTTTACCATTTAAGTAATTGGCATCTTCCATCATCGTTCCATCGTTATACATTATTTTTTTCTTTCCGTTAAGCACGCCCATGTTATAGTTTGTTTCCGATTTGGGTTTGGCATTATCAAAATATTCTTTTTGCAACCCGTCAAGCGTATCGTTGGTGTAAAACTCTTCTTTGGTATAGTTTCCGTTTTTGTCAATCTGAATGCCTATTCCGTTTTTCATGCCGTTTTTATAATGCTGCAATGATTGAAGCTGTGTAGTTCCGTAATGATAACCATACCAGCTTCCTTCTTTTTTGTTGTTTGCATAATAGCCATAAGTGATGGTTGACTGATATTGCTCTTTCCAAAATCCTTGTTTTAATCCGGCAGCATCAGTTTTGTTGGTGTCCTTTGGCAGGCCTATTTGCGAAAAAGCAAATTGCTGTGAAAGAAAAAAAACTGCGATAAGAAAATACTTAGTCATAGGTTAAGGTTTTAAATCCATCTCTTTTTTCGGAAATAGATGAGTAGTGAAATGATGATGGTTAGCATAACAGTCCATGTTATCCAATATCCCCAGCGACTATGTAGTTCGGGCATGTTATCGAAATTCATGCCGTAAACACCGGCAATAAACGTAACAGGAACAAAGATGGTGGTGATGATGGTAAGCACCTTCATTACTTCATTCATTTTGTTACTTACACTTGATAGGTACAGATCCATCATGCCTGATAATAAATCGCGATAGGTTTCTACTGTATCCATTACACGCAAGGTGTGGTCGTATAAATCGCGCAAAAAAACATCAGTGCTTGGTGCTATTAGTTCGCTTTCGCAGCGCTCTTTATTGTTTATTAATTCGTGGAGCGGCCACACATTTTTTCTCAAAAAAATCATTTCTCGTTTCATGTGGTGGAGCTCTTGCATAGTTGCTTGCGAAGGAGAGGTGATTAACTCTTCTTCTAAAATTTCAATTTTATCACCCACTTTTTCAAGAATGGTAAAGTAGCAATCAACTACTGCATCGAGCAAACAATATGAAAGGTAATCGGCTTGCATTTTCCTTATTCGGCCTTTTCCTTGCCTAAGGCGTGTTCTGATAATATCAAAAGCATCACCACCATGTATTTCCTGAAATGAAATTACTGTATTGTTTTCTAAAAGCACAACCGAAAGTTGCTCGGCATGTAATTCAGAATCGTAATAGAGCATTTTTAAAATAGAAACCACATAGTTTTCATATTCTTCAAATTTGGGCCGCTGGTTAATGCTCACTATATCTTCGAGTGTGAGCGAGTGAATGTTAAAGGCCTTGCCAATTTTTTCAATAATATTTACGTTGTGTACACCGTCTACATTTATCCATTTCACCATGTTAGGTTTAACGTGCATCAAGCACTCTTCAATATCGTAAAAAGGTTTTTCAAAAAATTCGGTTTCGTTATATTCGATGAGCGTAATCACAACCTGTTCGGCATGTTGCTCTCCATCATAAACGATAGAGCCCGGTGGCAAACCCATTTTATATTTGGTTGTCATTCTTTAGCTGATTGAATAATTTTTTGTTCAATACTTGTAGTTGAAAATCCGTTTACAAATGGAATGTTTTTTACTTCACCACCATTTTTTAAAACAATATCGGCACCAACTATTTGTTCGGGTTTCCAATCGCCACCTTTAACCAGCACATCAGGTAAAATAAAACTAATTAAATCAAGCGGAGTTTCTTCATTAAATATTATTACGGCATCTACTATATGAAGCGATGCAATAATAAGCGCCCGAGAATATTCATCCTGCAAAGGTCGTGAGTTTCCTTTGCCTAATTTTTTTACAGATGCATCGGCATTAACAGCTACAATCAAAAAATCTCCGCAATCTGCAGCATCAGCTAAGTATTTAACATGTCCTTGATGTAACAAATCAAAACAACCATTGGTAAAAACAATTTTTTTTGAAAGCAAACGGCAAATAGTTAATCGCGAAAGCAATTGCTCTTTGGTTACAATTTTATTTTTAAGCAAATCGGCTTTCGATAAATTAGGTTGCATTTTTTTGCTTGTTTAATAGTGGCAATAAAATTAGTGAAACTGAGCCGAAAAAAACAATGGCTACAAATTGCGATAGCCAAACGAGCCAACCGATGGCTAAACCAATTTGAAAGTTTGTAGCGTACAATAAAAGTACCGATGCAATGGCCGGAGGGTATGCGCCCAATCCACCGGGAGTTACCATCACCGTTAGTGTGCCTATTAATAAAGTGGTGAGGGCACAGCCCACGCTTAAGCCGGCAGTTTCGGTTAATGCCAAATAGCAGATGTGCATCATTGCATAATAGATAAACCAAATAAAAAACGAGTGGAACACAAATAACCAGGGCGATTTTAATTTTCTGATTGTTTGCAAACCATCTGTAAAACCCTTGATGAATTTAAAATACCGTTCGCCTAAAACCGATTTTATTTTTTTTCGGAGTAAAAAAATTGTGAGTGCAATTAGAGCCAAAAAAACGATGGAAAAAATATAGAGGTTTGGGTTGGTTGCATATTTCTCGGCAAGCTTATCAATGAAATTTGATTTAATGAACGAATAAAGTGTATCAAATTGCACCAGTAAAACAATTAGCACAAGTACAAAAAAACAAAGCACATCTACTAATCGTTCTACAATTACTGTTCCTACGGATTCGTTAAGCGGAATTTTTTCGTAGCGAAGCAATATGCCGCACCGGGAAACTTCACCTAAACGGGTAACAGCATAGTTCACCAAATATCCAATCATTACTGCAAAAAATGTATTGCTTAGTTTTGGTTTATGCCCAAGAGGAGCGAGTAACATGTTCCATCGTACAGCACGAATGATGTGGCTAAGCATGCCTACTGCTACTGAAACTGCTACCCAAAAATAATTAGCGCGAGAAAGTGCATTTTTTATTTCGGCAATATTTTCTGCGGTTAAGTTTCGCAACGAAAGCCAGATGAGCAAAACGCCAATACCAAAAAACAGAATAAATTTTAGTATTGTGGATGCGTTTTTATTCAAAGCGTTTTATGCTTTTAGTTTATTGGTTTTGCTATCGGGGAAAACAATAGATGGCTTAAATGTTTTGGCTTTTTCAAAATCCATTTGAGCATACGAAATAATAATTACCTCATCGTTAGGTGCAAATTTTAATGCTGCGGGGCCGTTCAAACAAATCACACCGGAGTTGCGCTCGCCTTTAATAACATAGGTGATAATGCGCTCGCCATTGCGATAATTAAAAATGTGGACTTGTTCGCCTTCTATAAAATTAGCAGCGTCCATTAAATTTTCGTCAATGGTAACGCTGCCTATGTAATCTAAATTGGCTTCGGTAACTCGTGCGCGGTGTATTTTTGATTTTAAAACATTAATTTCCATGAGGGCGCAAAGTTAAATAGAATTTTGCAGGCAAATAAGCTATTTAAAGCTCCAATCATACTTATCAATATCCTGAAGGCAGTTGCGTAGCAAATCAATACTCGCGGCTATATCATCTTTGTCGGCCATTTCAATTACTTGATGCACGTGCCTTGTGGGGATAGAAATACATCCTGATATAGCTCCACCGGCTGTCATGCGCTGAATGCCTGCCGTATCGGTTCCGCCACCGGTTAATATTTCGGTTTGCCATTTTATTTTGTGTTTAATGGCAGTTTGTTTCATATATTCTATCATGCGGTAATCGCATACTACTGATGTGTCCATAATTTTAATGGCGGTGCCTTTACCTAATTCAGTAATTTTTTCGTGTTCTTTTGCTCCCGGCACATCAAATGCGATGGTGATATCTAAGCCAAATCCAAAATCGGGTTGTATTTTAAGTGCCGATACGCTTGCACCTCGTATGCCAATTTCTTCTTGCACGGTAAATACAGCATACACATCGTAAGGATTATTTTTCAGGTTCTTCATCGTTTCGATGAGGATAAAAACCGAAACACGATTATCTAACGATTTACAATTTACACAGTTGCCCATTTCAATTAGTTCGCGTTCGCGTGTTACAGTATTGCCTACACTAACTATTTTTTCTACCTCTTTTTTCGGCATTCCCAAGTCAATAAAATAATCGGTTAGCGGAACTGGTTTTGTGCGCTCTTCGGCAGTCATTACATGTATTGGTTTGCAACCCATTACGCCAATAATATCTTTTTTGCCATGTACAATTACACGCTGCGCTGTAAGTGTTTTGGGATCAAATCCGCCAAGTGGTACAAATCGCAAAAATCCATTTTCATCAATGTGCGAAACCATAAAACCTATTTCGTCCATGTGGGCCGCTATCATTACTTTTTTATTTTTTTTACCTTTTCGCAAGCACACTACGTTGCCCATGTTGTCAACCGAAATTTCATCTACATAAGGTTTCATTTCTTTTATAACAAATTCGCGCACACGTTGCTCATGGCTTGGTGCACCGGCTATTTCGCAGGTTTGCTTTAGTAGTTTTATGTTTATACTCATCTTATAATTGTTTATTTATTATTGTTTAATATTTTCAATTTTGATGTTTTGCGTGAAGCAATAAATATAGCAGTAAGTTCTCAAGACTCTTTCAATAAATCTAGAAGTTGTTCTTTTTTTAATGTTTTTTCATCTATTATAAATTCAATCCAGAAATTAACTGATGTTTGATAGCTTTAGCATATTTGTTCGGCCTCGTTCTTTCATTGGCATACTTGCTATGTTAATCACCAAATCATCTGCAATAACAAAACCTTTTTGTTTGATATAGTTTTTTAAATCGGCAATCGTTTGGTCGGTGCTTTCGTACTTATCGTAATAAAAGCCGCGCACACCCCAAACTAAGTTTAATGATGTAAGCAACGACCGATTATCAGTAAAAATAAAAATATTGGCTTTGGGCCTGTGGCTCGATAATTTAAAAGCTGTGTAGCCGCTGTTCGTCATTGATATAATTGCTGTTACTCCGGCTTGCTCAGCCATTACACAAGCATTGTAACAAATAGAATCTGAAATAAATGTTTGTGTTTTTAGCATCGGTGCATGATCGCGATGAAAAATAGATTCTTGTTTTTCTACTTCAGAAATAATTTTTTGCATGCACTCAATTACCTTAACCGGAAATTTGCCCACCGAAGTTTCTCCGCTCAGCATAACGGCATCTGCACCATCCATCACAGCATTTGCCACATCGTTCACTTCTGCGCGCGTGGGGGTGTAATTGGTAATCATGCTTTCCATCATTTGTGTAGCAATAATTACAGGTTTTGATGCATGTATGCATTTATTCACCAGCATTTTTTGAATAACCGGCACTTGTTCCATCGGTAGTTCCACTCCCAAATCGCCACGAGCAACCATCAGCGCATCAGTCATATCAATAATATTATCTATCTCTTTAATGGCTTCGGGCTTTTCAATTTTTGCAATTACGCGTGCTTTTTTGTTTTTGTTTTTTATTATTTCTTTTAAATCTACAATATCGGTAACCGAGCGCACAAACGAAAGCCCTATCCACTCCACTTCGTTTTCCAATGCAAAATCTAAATCTTTTAAATCTTTTTCGGTTAAGCACGGAAGTGAGATGCGTGTGTTAGGCAAGTTCACTCCTTTTTTAGATGATAGTGTGCCACCATTAACCACTGTAGCTTTCACTTCATCGTTTCGGTTAGTTGCGGTTACTTTTAACAATAATTTTCCATCATCAATCAGCACGTTATCGCCTACTGCCACATCTTTCGGAAACATTTGATACGTGATGTATATTTTTTGTGCCGTGCCCACACATTTTTCGGTGGTGATAATTATTTCGGCTCCGTTTTTTAATTCCACGCCATTATTTTCCACTTCCCCTATTCGCAATTTTGGGCCTTGTAAGTCTGCCAAGATGCCCACATTGGTATTTAGCTTTTTATTAATTGCTCTGATGGTAGCTATCGTGTTTTTTACATCATCGTAATTTCCGTGCGAAAAATTAATTCGGCAAATATCTACTCCGGCTTTTATCATTTGCTCAAGCACATCGGGCGGACTGGATGCCGGGCCCATGGTAGCTACTATTTTAGTTTTATTAAATGTTATCATTTTAAAAAATAAAGTTTTGTTTTGATTTTAGTTTTGATACTTCTAATTGAAAAACAGTGAGTACTCCCGGAATTGGTTTTATTTTTTTCTGTAATTCCATCACATCGTTTTCATCGTAATTGCCTTCTACTTTTAGCCAATAGTCAATATTTTTTTGCTCTGGAACTAAATAATGTCCGTCAGATTTATTTGCAATAATAAAAAATTGGGTACACATCTCTTCGTCATCGTGCATAAACACATTATAATTTACTTTTTTTTTACCTGCTGCCAACTCAATAGGGTCTGATTGCGAAAACTCAACTTGTATACTTTTGTTAAGCAGCCAACATAGTTTATAATCTTTTACATGGCACGATATGCCAAGCAACGCAAATTCAAAGTCGTATTCAATCAAGAGCTTGTGCTTGTTCATCCACGTTCTTTTTTTAATTGCGTTACTTGTAACGGATTGGCTGCAATTTGCTTGTACTCGTTTCGTTTTCGGAAAACATCTATTGCCATGTAAATTGCTTTACGAAACGAATCGGGCGAAGCCATATTTTTTCCTGCAATATCGAAACCCGTTCCGTGATCGGGCGAAGTACGTACAAACGAAAGACCGGCAGTAAAATTTACTCCTTCGCCAAACGATAGTGCTTTAAAAGGCACCAAACCTTGGTCGTGATACATCGCAAGTATTGCATCAAATTTTAAATGATTACCCGAACCAAAAAAACCATCGGCCGGATAAGGGCCGTAAACCATTATGCCTTCCTCTTTAACTTTTACAATGGCAGGTGTTATTACATTTTGCTCCTCGCTGCCAAGCGTACCGCCATCACCGGCATGCGGATTTAAACCCAGCACTGCAATGCGCGGCTTGCGCACACCAAAATCTGTAATTAGTGTTTTGTTGAGTAGTTTTATTTTGGCAATAATTTTATCGGTGCTTATGTTTTGTGCAATTACAGTAACAGGTACATGGCCTGTAACCAGTCCTACCCTAAGTGCATCGGCACACATGAGCATAAGCGATTCGCCTGTCTCAGATTTTTGTTGCAAATATTCTGTATGTCCGGCAAATTTAAAGTCAGCCGATTGAATAGTATGTTTGTTAATAGGGGCTGTTACAAGTACATCAATTTTTTTCTCAACCACCGCTTTTGTTGCTGCCTCAAGTGCCATAAGCGCATACCTGCCTCCAAGGGGCGTTGCTTTTCCAAGTTCTATTGAAACCTCTTCGTCATACACATTAAGTACATTCACCTTTTTGGCTTGCGCTTGGTCGGCATCGCGTATAATCTGAAAATTAAATTCTTCGATATTTAATGCCTTGCGGTGATACGAACATGTTTTATTCGACCCAAAAATGATGGGTGTGCAAAGTTCTAACATGGTGGGGTCAGAAAAAGTTTTTAGTATAATCTCCCAACCAATTCCATTAATATCACCTTGCGATATACCTACTTTTATCATACTACTATTTTGAGGTTTAAAGATATACTTAATTCATTTAACAGCGCACCTTTGTAGGATATAACTAATTAATAACTTTGAGTGAATGAATGTGAAAACAAAAAAGATATTTTTTTCGGCAGCTATACTTTTGTCGAGCTTTTGCACTTTGTTTTCGCAGAACTATAATTTCCATAATTACAATGTTGACCAAGGATTGCCATTTGTGCAGGTGTTTACGATTCATCAGGATACGAAAGGATATTTGTGGAGTGGCGGTTACGGTGGCTTGAGCAGGTTTAACGGAAAAACTTTTGAAAATTACAGTCCAAAGAACGGACTTGCTAACCACTTTGTAAACTCGATTACCGAAGACAACTCAGGAAATATTTGGGTGGGAACAATTAAAGGACTAAGCATATTTGATAGTAAGAAATTTAAAACATTTGATTCGCGCACAGGACTTAACAGCGATGTGGTGAATTATGTTTTTAGGCAAAGTAACGGAAGTATGTGGGTTTGTACCGATAAAGGATTGATGCTTTACGATGACAATCAGCTTGTAAACATGAGCAAAAAATTAGGAGCCGAAACGGAATGTTCGTTTCGTACTGTTTTTGAAGATGCACAAAAGCGCTTGTGGTTTGGCACTGATAACGGAATATATATTTACGAAAAGGGAGAATTTGTGCATGAAAATGTTTACGGCAGTTCAGCAAATGTATTATCAAGCCAAATGAATGGCGGCATTATAAATTGTATAGCGCAAGATGAAACAGGAAAAATATGGATGGCAACCGAACAAGGCATTTATATTTATAACGGTCAATCGTTTGAAAAAGCTACTGCAAACACACAGCTAAGCGGCTCGGTTAAAACCATTTGTTTTGACAAACGAAAAACACTGTGGGCAGGCACATCTACAGCACTTTTTAAATACGAAAACGGATTATTTAAAAAATATATTTTCCGTACCGAAACTGCCAACAATGGTGTTTACTGCCTTTACACCGATTACGAAAGTAATTTATGGATAGGTTCCGGAAACGGATTGTATAAATTTAGAGGCGAAACTTTTATCACCTATAATGAAAGCAACGGGCTCGACAACACTTTTATTTATTGCATCACCAAATACAAAGACAAAGAATTGCTGATAGGAACCGAAAGTGGCGGTATTTACAAATATTACAACAACAAGTTTATAAACTACACAACTGCCGATGGTTTGCCACATAATATTATTAACGCCTGTGTTACATTAGAAAACGAAAATATACTTTTTGGTACCGATGGCGGATTGTGCGAATACGATGGCATTTCATTTAAAAAGAAAAAAATACTTGGCCTGCCCGATGGTGGTGTTTTTGCACTGATGATAGATTCGAAAAAAAACCTGTGGATAGGTACCGGCTTTGGCGTTTTCAGATATAATGGAATAAGTTGCCAACGCATTCCGTTAGGAAAAATTGTGCAAAATGCCGAAGTGTATGCCCTGCTCGAAGACCATGAAAAAAATATTTGGATTGGAACTTATTTAGCAGGCCTCTTAAAATTCGATGGCAATAAAACCACTGATGAGAGTAATTTGTTTGGCTACAAAGGCGAAGATTTTTTGGCGATAGTAAAAGATAAAACAGGCAACATTTATTTTGGCACATTTGAAGGCGTATTTATGTACGATGGCAAATCGCATGTGCGTTTTAGTCAAGACGATGGCCTTAGTTCTGATTTAGTTTATTTTCTTTTGCTCGATGATTATGATAATACGCTGTGGGCGGGAACCAACCAAGGGTTAAATAAAATTGACATAGGAGAATATCGCAGAAGCGGACGAAAAGTAATTATCCCTTACGGAAAAGAGGAAGGATTTAATGGTGTAGAGTGTAACTCGAATGGAGCATTTAAAGATAAAGATGAAAGTATATGGTTTGGAACCGTAAACGGATTAATACATTATAAGCCCAATGAATTTTTGCTAAACAACATGGAATCGAAAACGGATATTACCGGTTTCCGACTTTTTTATAAAGACACGCTGCTGCCACAAAATGCTGCACTTTCTTACAACGAAAACAATATATCGTTTCAGTTCATTGGCATTTGTCTCACTAATCCTAACAAAGTGCGTTACTCATATATGCTGGAGGGTTATGATAAAAATTGGTCGCCCGAAACACATAACAATATTGCCGGCTATTCAAACTTAGAACCCGGAACCTATACCTTTAAAGTAAAAAGTTGTAATAACGAAAACCGATGGAATTTAAATCCAGCCACATTTACATTTACCATAAAAACCCCGTGGTGGCAAGCGTGGTGGTTTCGCATTACCATTTTCGTTTTAATGTTTGCGCTTGTTTACACCGGCTTTAGGTGGCGCATTACACAAATACAAAAAAACGAAAACAATAAAGTAATGCTCGCTGCCAATGAGCTAAAAGCGCTACGCGCGCAAATGAATCCGCATTTTATTTTTAATGCACTAAACTCCATACAGCACTTTGTAGTAAACCGCGATGAAAACGGTGCTGCCAAGTACCTCAATAAATTTGCTAAACTCATCCGCAGTATTTTAAATAACTCTGAAAAAACTACTGTTTCAATAAAAGAAGAAATTGATTCGCTTAAACTTTACTTGGATTTAGAGCTACTTCGATTTGAAAATAAATTTACCTATCACATTAATTATGATGAAAATGCTGATTTAGAATTTTACGAAATCCCGACTATGCTTATTCAGCCTTATGTAGAAAACGCCATACTGCATGGCATGGTGCCGGCAGAATATGTATGCAAACTAAGCATTGATATTTCCAGAAAAGAAGATTACTTGGTGTGTTTAATTACAGATGATGGCATAGGTCGAAAAAAATCGGCAGAACTAAAAGCGCACTCATCAAAAAAACACAAATCGCTGGCAATGCGCATAACACGCGACAGATTAGAGCTATTAAACAGCGTACACAATTCTAACCTTAGTGTAAATATAAGCGACCTAAAGCCGGAAGCGGAAAATACAGGAACAAAAGTGGAAATATATATACCTATTGATTAAATTTACAGTCCATGATTAAAACCATAATTGTAGAAGACGAGAAGAAAAGTCGCGAAATGCTGCTAAAACTGATTGCAAAAAATTGTCCGCAACTGCAAGTTGTTGCCGATGCAGCATCGGTAAAAGATGCTGTGGCTGCAATACGCGAACACAAGCCCGACTTGGTTTTTTTAGATATTGAGCTTGCAGACGGAACCGGTTTTGATGTACTTGAGAAAATAGGCGATGCAAATTTTGATATCATTTTTGCTACCGCCTACGATCAATATGCAATTAAAGCAATAAAATACAGTGCTATTGATTACTTGCTAAAGCCTTATGAAGTGGATGAGTTAAAAAATGCCGCTGCACGTATCGCTGAAAAGCGTTCAAAATCTTCGGGCTTTGATAATCTGCACCAGCTAATTGAAAACCTAAAGAAGAAAGATAACGATTACAGTAAAATAACTTTACCCACAGGCAGTGCTTACGAAATAGTTAACATCAATGATATTATACGCTGCAAAGCCGAAGCAAGCTACACGTATTTTTACCTTACCGGCAAGCGCGAATACTTGGTTACGCTATCGCTGGGGCATTACGAAGAAATTTTACCTACCCAGCAATTCATGCGCATACACCACGCCCACCTCATTAACATTAACCATGTGGCACGCATGCTCAAAGAAGATAGCGGCTACGCAATAATGACTGATGGCTCTAAAATTGAAGTTTCGAGGCGAAAAAAAGACCAATTTTTAGATGCGCTGAATAAACTCACCAGCTAAAATTTTACCAGTTATTGGTCAAAACCGACCAGTTATTAGAAAAAACCGACCACTTATTAGAAAGCGGTTTAGTACTCCTATTATCAGATGTATTTTTGAATCGAGGTTAACATTATATCGTTCTTTGATTCGTGTTCATGGTTTTTCACTCCTAAATATAGGTAGCGGGCAGTTACCGATAAAATGGAGAAACTAATCAGAACACAAAAAGCGCTTAAATGCGCAAAGGTCAATTAGCCGGCCGGCCAACAAGATGGGGATGTTGTTCAAGCCGGCCGGCAAAACTGACCTCCCTCACAATAGACAAACGAACATCTCGAATTAAACAATAAATACACAACAACATGGAAACAAAAGCTTTTAATAACGATGATTCAAACTCAAAGAGTTTGCGCGTTAAAATGCATGGCAAACGCAGAATTGCAAAAGCGCACTTACGAGCAGTAGGTAAACGTAATGAAACCGAAGGAGTAGATTCGGTAGCCATTTTCTTAGCTATTTGCACTGTAAGTTTTATTTGCTACCACTTTTTTCAAGAGGTTTTTTTCAAATAAAAACCTCCTTTCCTGGTCGAGAAACGGGGTGCGCCTAAAGGCGCACCCCGTTTTGTTTTTACTTGTTTATGCCGTGTATTGCAAATGTTGTATTATTGCATCCGTAACACAATTAAAAATTAAAAAATGAGAAACAAATTATTATCAACAGCTGTAATTACAGCTTTTACATTTTTAACCGCTTGCGGACCTACTACCGATGAGGCAGTAAAGTATAACGACAGCATTATTGGTCAAATGGACCCGGTAATTACTGCAGAAGACGCCTTATTAGATGCACTTGAAAAAGGCCCCGATGAAATGGCAGCAGCACACAAAGCAATGATCGACCAAATAAACAAATCAATTGAAGAAGTAAAAAAGATGGCAAAATTTGATGGCAAAACCGAACTTGCAGATGCAGCCATAAAATATTTTGAAGTATATAAATCTGCAGTAGAAGTTGAATATAAAAAAATGATTGATGTGTTAAGTAAACCTGTGGAAGAAAGCACTGATGCCGATGACGAAGCATATAGCAAAGCATTAGATGAAGTTGACAAAAAGCTAAATGCCGCTTCTGCTGAATTTGATGCTTTTCAAGCAGATTTTGGTAAACGCTACAACTATACTATTGACAAAAAATAAAATAAATATTTTCATTTGTAAAAAAGTCCTTTCGCTTAAAATAGAAAGGACTTTTTTACTTTTACACGATGAACATAAAAAGCAAGATTTTTTTTATAGCTGCTATTTGCACCATTTTGATTTCGTGCAGCAGCAATATAACTTATACCACTACGCAAGTAGCACCGGGCATAAGCATCAATTTGGCAAGCTGCCTGTCAAAAGCCGAAGCCAAAGATGTGCAATACGCCTGCTATTATGAAGATACGTTGCGCGATTTTATTTTTATGATCGTTACCGAATCGAAAGATACAATGCGGGCTTATGGCATGAAATACGATATAAATACGTATTACAGAAAAACTGCTAAAGCATTGTGCGATGCGCTTGATGGCGGAAACGAAGCGCGCGTTTACCCCGATACAATTAATACATATACAGCAAGGGTGAGTATTATTAAAGGCGGTGCAAAAGAAAATAAATTGGTTTACAAGCTTACTGTTATCGAAACAAAAAATAATTTTCATCAAGTTATTTTTGCGATGACACAAAATGGCGAAAACTATTACCGCCCCGTGTGCGATACAATGCTTCAATCGTTTAAGGAAAATTAAAAAAAACTTAGCGCGTAAATTTCTTTATGCGTAGGCGCTCCACCGGAATATTATTTTGCAAGTGGCTTTCTACTATCTCGGCCACATCTGCTAATTGCACTTTGCCATAAAAAACTGCTTCGGGGTAAATTACCACATTAGGGCCATCCTCGCATATATCTATGCAGCCCGTGCGCTGGGCGCGCATGTTTACATTAAGGTTACGGTTTTTAATTTCTTTTTTAAATGCCGCCACCAACTCCAGCCCATATTGATCGCCACAGCTTATGCGCTCGCCAGCTTTGCGCTCATTATTACATATAAAAATGTGTTTTTGGTAAAGCATCGTATAAAGGTAAAATTATTTTGCGGCCCGATTCTTCTTTGAATTCCAATGATAATTTTTAAAAACGAATTAATACAAAAAGATTTTCCAAATTTGTGCCGATGGAAAAAATTAAAATAGCAGTAGTACAAAGCCATTTACATTGGCAAAATGTGGATGAAAATTTAAAATCGTTTTCCGCAAAACTCAGCAGCATTACCGAGCCGGCAGATTTAATTTTATTACCCGAAATGTTTACCACCGGTTTCACCATGCAGACCAAGCAATATGCCGAGCCATTTAAAGGAAGTGCTTATGAGTGGATGCAAAAAACAGCAGCCGAAAAAAATGCTGTATTGTGCGGCAGCATCTCTTGCCACGAAAACGGGAAGTATTACAATCGGTTAATTTGGATGCAGCCCGATGGTAATTATTTTACTTATGATAAGCGGCATTTGTTTCGCTATGGCGATGAGCAAAAACATTATACAGCAGGTGAAAAGAAATTAATTGTTCAGCTAAAAGGTTTTAACATTTATCCGCTTGTGTGTTACGATTTGCGTTTCCCGGTGTGGAGCCGCAATAAAAATAATGCGTATGATTTACTGTTATACATTGCCAACTGGCCCGAGCGCAGAGTGCATGCCTGGAGTAGTTTATTAGTTGCTCGCGCTATTGAAAACCAGGCGTATGTTATAGGGCTTAACCGTGTGGGGCTTGATGGAAACAATATTGCACACAGCGGTAACAGCGCTGTAATAAATTTTAAAGGCGAGTTAATGTCAAACATTACACCACACCAAGAAAGCATTACAATTATTGAATTAAATAAATCTGATTTAGAAAAATGGCGAGCAGATTTTCCTGCTTGGATGGATGCTGATAAATTTACAATTGAGTAACCCTATTTTACATTCCACTCTATTTCGGTTACCCAATCGCTGCGGAGCTTAATTGCTTCTTTGTAATAAATAATTTTTTCGGGCTGTTGTCTTTTTATGAAAACTCCGGTTGAAAATTTTTTGTTTTTGTCAGTATCGTATATCAGTCGCAAAGTATAGGAGCCGGGCTGTAAATAATTAACTGCTATTACTTCGCCTTGTTTCGGATTAAAAAATTCTTGTTTCACGTTTCCTTTATCATCAAGCAATTGCAAAACAAAATTACCTGTAGGCAACACCGGTTTTATTTTTAGCGAAGCATAAATTTTTTCTTCGTTTGTTTTAAAATTAATTTTAAAAGTATCATTCGGGTAGCCAAAAACATCGGTAAACGCACCGGGCAAAATAGTAATAGCTATTTTTTTATTTTCTAACCCCACCGGAAAAACATTGGGCATGGTTTTAATATTGTTAACAGATAATGAATCGGAACCAAAATAATTTTTATTGTCCACGAAAACTCCTTTGCGCAGCGTAGTTTGTGCTTTGTAATCATTCGCGACAAGCGTATCTATTGCGAAAAGAATTTTATCATTATTCCTGTTTTTTATGGGATGTGTAAAAAACAAAATGAGATTTTTGTTTAAATCGAAAAGTTGCGTGGCGGACGCATTTGTTGTGATTTCTACTTTATTGGTTTTACCCACTTTCTTTTTCTTCAGCGAGCAACCGCATATACTAATAGTATCTAATCGCTTGCCGTTCACATCCAAATAAAATTGAATAGAATCATCAGTTAAATCAGGAAACCAATAAGTGATTGTGTCTTTTGCTGCATTGTATTCTGTAATAAAATTTGAAACTTTAGTACTGTTGTAGCCAATTGTTTTTTCGGAAAAAATGGGAGTTGAGAAAACAAGCGATACGCTGCCGTAACCTGTAATTTCTCGTTTTACATATAATTTAGTTTCTGCTTCTTTAAACAAAAACAAATTAGCCGTTGCATTATTTTCTATTTTCAAAACCGTATCAGCAAAAGCAATGAACTCTGCAAGCGGATTGTATAAATAGTTATTGTTTTCGTCAAGCAGCGCCACAAGTTTATAGCTGCCGGCTTTAATGTTTGTGATTTTAAACGAACCATCGGGGCGTGTTTTTGTAAAATAATCGGGCAAATGTTTCATCGCAGCCGAATCTGCGAAATCGCTGTAAAGCATTACGAGCACATTTTTTTCGGGTTTTAAATCGTGTGCATATTTCACCGCCCCCGATAACCAGAGCGAATCAATATAACTGCCCGTAGAAAAAACATATTTAAAATCCGATTTCACATTTCCTTCCGTTATATCCGCAATAGCGTTACCAAATGATATGGTGTAAGTTGTATTTTCTTTTAGCTCTTCTTTAAATTCAACCAACACTGTTTTGCTTTTATGCAATGTAACATTAGGCTGCTTAGTTACAGGTGGCGAAATTACTAAGTTGGCATTAATGTCATTTAATTGAATGTACTCATTAAAACTGATGCTGATTTTTTTGACTTTTAAATTTATAGCAGCGCTATCCGGAATATATTTTATCACTTGTGGCGGCACGGTATCTTTTACGCCACCATTAGGCGTTAGCACTTGTGCACACGATGCAATTAAGATTGTTGTGAGAAAAAATAAAAAAAACTGAAATTTATTTTTGCTCATTGCTCTTGGTTTCTATAATGGCAACTATTTGTTGCAAATATTTTTTGTCAGTTTCATCAAAGTCGGCAAGTTTATCGCTGTCCACATCCAAAACAAAATTCACCTTGTTGCTTTTAAATCCCGGCAACACTATTTCTGATTTTGATGATGAACTGCAAGCAATGTGTCCGGAAAATTGATCTACATCATCCACTAAAATTATTTTTTCGGTTTCCCATGCTTTACCACACACTCCTTTACCTTTTGCAATGCGTGTGCAAGCAATAGTTCCCTGGAAAGGGCCAAGCACTAGTTCATTTCCTTTTACAAAATAAATGCCCACCCAGAAAAAATTCATTCCATATTTTAATGCTGCCATAATATTAGAAACATTGGCAATAAAATCGTTTTCGCCTTGCACCAATGCGTTTATTTGTGGTAACAACGATTGGTACCGTTCTGCTTTTGAAATTCCTGAAACTGATAATTCTTCGGCCATCGTGTGCAAAGATAATTTTAATATTGCGTGTAAGCGATAGTAGCAACGCTAAGTTTTACGTTCCCGATTTCTAATAGTTTTTGGGCACATGCTTCAATGGTGGCTCCGGTTGTAATCACATCATCTACCAATAAAATATGTTTGTTTTCTAATTTTAAATTATCTGTGATTGCAAAAACGGTTTCCACGTTTTTCCATCTGTCATACCTCGATTTTTTAGTTTGCGTTTCGGTTGCTGCAATCCGTACAAGATTATTGGTACTTAATTCTATATTCATTGCTTGAGCTATTCCAGCCGCAAACATTTCGCTTTGGTTGTATCCTCGCTTGCGCTCCTTGCTTTTATGAAGCGGCACAGGCATCACCACGTTCACATCTTTAAACAAATTACTTTGTTTTAAATCTGTTCCATAAAACTTGCCAATGGTTACTCCTATTTCGCGCTTGCCTTTATACTTTAGCTGGTGTATTAATCTTTGTACACTGCCGCCTTTGTTAAAATTATAATATGCTGCAGCAGAATTTATATCTACTCGCCCCCAAAATAATTTTGCTACTGCGTTTTCTTTATCTAAATGAAATTGTGTTTGTGGCAAAAAATACCGACACGATGTACATATACAATTTTCAGAATGATACAGCACTTTGCCACACGATTGGCAAACATTGGGGAAGAAAAGTGAGAGCAGTTCTTTTAACATTTTGCTTGTTAATAAAATACAGCAATGGCTATTTAGCGCCCGTTAAATTAGCTACTTTTGTTAAAAGAACTATTACAAAAAATGAGTACGGCAGATAATAACAAAGAGGAAAAAAAGAAATCGAATTTTTTTTACATCAGCATCATTAGTGTTGAAACCATTATTATAGCGCTGCTAACCTGGCAATTTTTTAACCAGCGCACTAAAATTGAAACGATTGAAAAAGAAAAAATTGTTTATGTAGAACAAACAAATAAACTACAAAGTGATTTAGTGCAGTTAAAAGAAGAGTACCAATCCTTGCAAACTACTGATGCCAATATGCGTAAAGAGTTGGATGAAAAAATAAAGCAGATAGAGCAAATGCAAGTTGAAGCCGAAAAACACAAAAACGATGCGTATTATATTTATAAATTGGAGAAAGAGACTGAAACGCTTCGTAAAATAATGAAGCATTTTGTGGGACAATTAGATTCGCTTGGCAGATTAAACAAAGAAATACGTAACGAAAAAGAAAAAGTAGAAACTGCGCTCACTCAAGAAAAAGATAAAACCAATCAACTTACACAAGAGAAAGAAGAATTAAAATCAACCGTAGCACTGGGATCGGTTTTAAAAGCAAGTAGCATAAAGGTTTTGGGCGTTAAATATAAATCGGGCGGAAAAAAAGAAACCGAAACTACATCTGCAAAAAGAGTTGAAAAAATAAAAATTACATTTCAATTAGGCGAAAATAAAATTGCAAAAACCGGACAGCGAACGGTTTTCATTCGCATTGTAACGCCCGATGGCAAAGAACTTACAAAATCGGTTGATGAGTCAAATCAATTTAAGTTCAATAATTCGAAAGGCTATTTTGCTGCAAAAACGATAATAGATTATAAAAACTCTGATATGAATGTAACCGTTTATACGGCTAAAACTGAAATTGCTTTTTTACCCGGCAAATACTTAATTGAAATTACTACTGATGAAGTAGTGATAGGTTCCACAACTTTAACGCTGGAGTAAAGAGTTTTTTATTGAAGTTGTTCTTCTTCTCGTTTGGCAAACAAATACAGTGAATTAAAGAAAGCGAAAAAGGTAACGCCCGCTTGTGTTTCAAAGGTATCTTCGCTCAGCATCGAAAAGGTTATTATCACTATAAATGCCAAGTACATTTTATTTTCTCTAACCCGTTTTATAGTTAACGGGTAATACATCGTAAAAATAAAAATTGCAAATCCTATTATACCAAAGCTAACCATCATGGTTACAAACTGGTTGTGGGCGCGTAATCTAAACTCGGTTTTTAAAAGCGTCCCGTTATTTTCGTATTCTTGCTTAAAAGCGATAGCCATATCGCCTGTGCCTACTCCAATAAAAATATTTTTGCTGATAATACTAAATGCTGTTTTTAAAAACTCTACGCGCTGTGTAACTGAATGTCCGCTTGCGTCTTTGCCTTGCTTAAATTTATCGAACTCAAAAATAATATCGTGAATTCGGCTTCTAATGTTTTTAATATCTGCATACGCAATATTTGAAATTCCATTCTCAATATTTTGTACATCTATTGCTGATAGCGCGTTTACGCCTGCCGAATCTTTCCTTAATCCTTTGGATGTAAGATAACGATGAAGTGTAAAATCAATTCTGTTTCCTTTTTTATCTTTCTCTTTTGATTTGATAATGCTTCTCTTGTCCCATTGCTTTTCCATTTCTTCCCAACAATTATAAATTGCCAAGTAGTGTCCGTTTTCTAAATCCTTATTGCTTGTATCGTGCTCATATTTATTTCCGTTTACGGTAAATTGTTCAAGTGATTTTATATCGTGCTGATTTACTGGAGTGTAAAATTTTTTGTACTCATCGGTAACAAAGTAAAACGGAACAGTGATAATTACCATATTGAATAAAACTGCAAGCGAGGAAGTAAGTGTTTTTTTATTTTTAAACGCCCAATAATTTATGTAGCAAATAATAAGCAAAGCCGCTATTATTAATCCGGCTACGGATTGAAGAATAAATAAAAATGCAAAAAGCCATATTAGTAATCCACCACTTATCAAACGCTGCTCTTTAAACTGCTGGAGCAAAAAAACAATAGCCAAGCATATCATCAGCGATAAGCGTATGTGCGATAATGAACCGGTGGCTTGTCTTAAATCAACAATGTCAGTAAAATTAATTTTATAAAAAGCAATTAATGTTTTTGTTAAAACTGCTGCACAAAAAACCCACATTAGTTTTTTTATATGATTAGATGTTAAATGCGCTGATGATGATAAAATAAGTGGTAGCAAAAAAATTGGAATTTTTATTCTCAGATCTCTGGTTGCTTCTGCAAAATCGGTAGTATAAGCAAGGCCTGTAATGTGCAATAGAAACAAAGAAGCGCAAGCAAGTGCAATTTTGTTGTTAAAAAACAATTTAATTTTTACTAGTGGGTTACTCGAAAGCAACCAAGCCCCCAACAAAAAAAACTGCCCTACACTTACTAAAAATTTTGAAAGCGGTAATCCAACGGCAATTAAAACAAAGCCGAAATAGTATGCATAAATAAGTTTCTCTCGGGCAGAAGAAAGCATTTATGTTATAACGTAAAAAAAGGGGAAATATTGTGCCGATAAAATACTATCCCTTTTTATTTTTCTTTTCTTTTTTGTTTTCGGGCTGTTGCTCGTTATTCTTATTTATTGGCTCGTTATTAGTGGTAGGCGGCTCGTTTTTGCCTTCGGTATTTTTAGTGCTTTTCGGCTTGCCAATTACCTTATATTGCCCTTCGCCTTTTAGAATGGACGAATAAAGTGAATTGTTTCGCAGCAGTTTTACTGATTCAATTATTTCCGAATCGTTGTATAGGCCAATTTCTAATCTGCCGTTTTGGTAATAATAGCGCGATGCTATTTCGCCCTTTATGAGTTCGAGAATTTCTTTTCTGTATTTTTTTAAATCATCGGTTTTGTTGTGTGTGAGTTTTTGTTTTAATGATTCAAATTGCTCTTTTACTTCATCAATGTATTTTTCCGATTCTAAAACTTTTTTCAAATCCTCTATTTCTTTTTCTGTTTTGGTGGTATAATCAAATTCTTTAGTGCCCACAAAAGCCACGAAACTATCGTAATCGGCATCAGTAAAGTTAAATTGTTTTACAGGCGGCAAGTTAGGATGCGATAACCTGTATTGAGTGGCATAATCAAAAATTATGTTTTTAGAAATTAATGCCGATGAAATGTTACTGTATTTTTTTGCATCCATCACCATATCGGGATAAATTCCGCTGCCATCAAAAACAGAGCGGCCAGCTTTGGTTTTAAATTCTTTCATCAGCGAGTCGGCAACTTTATCTACCGTACCATCGGGGTTTTTGTGAAAATAATCGAGCGCTTGTATGCATCGGCCACTTGGTGTGTAGTATTTTGCAATAGTAACTTTCATTTGCGAATTGTAAACTAATTGCAATGTTTGTTGCACTAATCCTTTGCCAAACGAGCGCTGACCAAGCACCACTCCTCTATCTAAATCCTGAATTGCGCCCGTTACAATTTCTGATGCCGATGCCGAACCTCTATCAACCAGCACTACTATCGGCATTTGCGTATCAATGGGTTGCTTATCGGCTGTGTGCACTTTATTCATTTCTTTTATTTTTGCTTTTTGTGTAACAATAACCTGGCCGCGCTCCACAAATAAGTTTACAATTTCTACTGCCTCGCGCAAAAGCCCGCCACCATTACCACGCAAATCAAAAATGAGCGATTTCATTCCTTGTTTTTCTTTTAGATTAAGGAAAGCATCCTTCACTTCTTTCCCCGCATTTTCAGTAAAGCCCGTAAGTTTTATATAACCCACCGTATCGTTTATCATTCCGAAATAAGGCACGTTTTTAATTTTAATTTCTTCGCGAACCAATGTTTTTTCCAACGGATTTTTTTCTCCTTCGCGTTGTATCAAAAGTTTTACAGGAGTATTTGGCTGGCCTTTTAAAAGTTTACTCACATCGGCAGTAGTTTTTCCTTTCACCGAGTTGCCGTTTACTTCCAATAAAATATCGCCTGCACGCAAGTCGGCTTTTTGTGCCGGAAATCCTTCATAAGGTTCAGATATCATTACATAATCACCTTTTTGCTGAACAAGCGAACCTATGCCGCCATATTGGCCTGTGAGCATTACTTTATAATCTTCCACTTCCGACTCGGGATAATATTCCGTGTACGGATCAAGCGATTGCAACATTCCGTCAATTGCTTTTTTCATTAAATCGCCCGGCTTTATTTCATCCACATAATACGAACTCAGTTCTTTCATAACCGAATTCATAATGTCCATGTTTTTAGAAATCTCAAAATAACTATCAACAAACGCATAAGATGAGATAGAGAAAACAACGATTAAAACATACATTGTTTTTTTGCGTAAATACTGAGCCGGTTTTTTCATCGCTTTTAGTTTTATTTTTTAATGCTTATTTTATCAGGCACAGGGTCATGGCCGTGGCCGCCCCATGGGTTACATCGGGCAATTCTTTTTAATGCCATCCAGCCGCCCTTAAATGCACCGTGTTTTTTTATGGCATCTATGCCATAGTGCGAACATGTTGGCGTGTATCGGCATGCCGGCATTAGTAATGGCGATATGGTGTATTGATAGGTGCGTATCATACCCATAAATATAAAGCCAAGTATTTTATTTACTACTGCCAATTTTTGTTAAAGTTGTTTTTATTGCTTGTTCTATTGTTTTGTATTCTGTTATTTCTGTAGCTATGTATATAAAAATCAATATTATTTTTTTGTCGGTTATGCTATTGTATAACGTGTTTTTGTTTTTCCTGTACACTTCGCGCATTCTGCGTTTTAGTTTATTTCTATCAACAGCTTTGCCAAATTTTTTCTTGGGCACCGTAAAAGCAGCTTTTGCCGGAAAATCGCTCTCAAATTTTTTTTCCATCCACACTACTCGCACGGGAAATGCTTTTATGCTGTTTCCGTTTTTCATCAGTTCATCAAAAAGCACTTTGCCTGTTAATCGTTCGGCTTTGCAAAGTGTTTCCATTGTTGTTTAAAATTAATGGTTTAGATTAATGTTTACAAATAAAATATGACAAGCGGCAAGTTTAGCAGCCAAGGCATATAATTTACTAACATAATTATTGGTAAGAATGAGAAAAGCCCGTTTACTTTTTATTGGCCTCTTTTATGTATTTCTCCAGCGCAATAGTCATTGATGGAGCTTCGGGCAGCGGTGCCTGTATATCGAGGCGAAGGCCGGCTTCTTCAACTGCTTTTGCGGTAGTGGAGCCAAAAGCGGCTATGCGGGTTTTATTTTGTTTAAACTTGGGGAAGTTTTTAAATAGCGATGTTATTCCGGCAGGGCTGAAAAAAACAATAACATCGTAAAACACTTTTTCCAAATCCGATAAATCGCTACACACGGTTTTATACATTACCGCTTTGGTGTAAACTATGTTATGCCTATCAAGCACTTCCGGAATTTCGTCTTTATGTATATCCGAGCACGGAAGCAAAAACTTTTCGCCTTTGTGTTTCTTAATCATATCAATCAAATCCAAAAAGGTTTGCTTGCCATGAAAAATTTTTCGTTTCCTGAACTGAACGTATTTCTGTAAATAATATGCTGTGGATTCAGAAATACAAAAATATTTCATCGTTTCGGGCACAGTCAGGCGCATCTCGTTACACAATCTAAAATAATGGTCAACTGCCATGCGGCTGGTCATTATTACGGCTGTGTGATCTAAAATACTTATTCTATCGGCTCTAAAATCTTTAGCCGGAACGCCTTCTACGTGTATAAACGAGCGGAAATCAATCTGTACTTTGGTTTTTTGAGATAAATCAGCGTAGGGCGATTTATCGCCTTCGGGCTTTGGTTGTGTAACCAATATGCTTTTAACCTTTTCGGGTTTTACCTTGCTTTTAGCAGAAGTTTTTAATTTCAAAGCCATATTGCCTTAGCTATTTAGGTTTTAACTGCGTTTACACAAAATTGTATTGCACATACTTTGCTATAAACAGAACAGGTAAAATTTCGAGAGTGCAAAGATATAAAAATATGTATATGATTGAAATGCGCTGTTTGCCACGCAAGGTGCTAACGGTTCGGGCAATACGGAAGAAAAACGTGAACAGAAAAAACAACAATGCCAGGTAAATGGGTATTTCTATGCTTATTTGCGATGAGAAAAGCATAACCATGGCTACGGGCAACAAAAACACTCCTGCCACTTGGTTAAAAAGCAGAATATTAAAGATATATTCTTTGGCAGCTGTGGTGTTATCAAAAATATAGCCCATCACATTAATGCTTAGCATTTTTATTGAGTATGCCAGCACTATTACGCCCGATAAAATACTGATGCGAAACAAATAGCTACCCGGAAAAGTATTTGGAATAAAGTAATCAATAATATGAATGCTTAAAATGGCAATTGTAATTACAAATGCAATTAATAGTGTTATGGCAGCACGGTTATTTATGGAGTATTCTTGGCGCTGAAGCTGCAATGCAAAACGGCTTGCCTTAAAAGCATTAATGAGTGCCGCAAGTCGCCTGTTATTATATTGCCGCACCATGGCAATGCACAGCACCACAAATAATACTATAACTGCCACCGCAGTTTTATCAATAACGCCCGATGGTTTTGGCTGCAGGTTTTCTGCTTTTAATGCATGGCCCGTAAAAACCGATGGCACTACTTTGGCGGGCTGTGTTGCAGTAATTCCTTTTATTTTTTGGTAAGAAAAATTTTTTTCATTAAAAACCGAATCGGTATAATGGGCTGCCTGTGCCGAATCTTGTGCATGCAGCTTATTAACCAAGCCGTGCAAAAAATTACTATCGGGGTTAAAGATGGTGGCTTGGTTTTGCACGATGCAAAATTAAAACTATTATCACATTCGTGTATAGATAAAAAAACTCCGTTACTAAGGGTTAATATAGTAGCTGAGTAGATTATTACGAGAAAGGAATGTTTTATTACGAGCAGAAAAAATATTAAAATTTAAGTTTTGAAAATAAATCGAGCAGGTTAATATTTAAAGCACGAGCAATTTTTATATAACTCATTATTCCGCTGTTTATTTCTCCGTTTTCAATGCGGCTTAGTTGCTTTTCAGTGGTTTCTATTTCAAATGCCAATTGTGCGCACGAAATTTTATGCAACTCGCGTATGCGCCTTATGTTCACTCCCGCAATTTGTAAATCCGATTGTTTTGCTTTCTTCTTTGGCACAGTCAAATTTGACTGTTGATAAAAAAACTTTCATGTCTTTTTAGACATGAATTGGCTTTTCATTAAATTCGTTTTAAAGTGCTTAAATAAATGACATGACAAAAACAGAGATGATAGATGTATTAAAAAATGATAGAAACTATTTGCACAATACTATCTTGTTCGAAGGCATAGGCAATTATGTGAGAGTAGTGCGATTTAGAAAAAAATCGGAGCTAATTGTTTGCCAGTTAGGAGAAATAGAAAAGATAATTAAAGACAAAAATTATTTTAGAATAAACAGGAAATATTTAATAAACACAAAAAGAATTAAACTGTTATATGTAAACGATTATATACACGACCGATGCTGGGTTATATTACCTAAAATCAAAAAACTTTACATATCTGTTCGAAATACCAAAAAATGGCTCTCTTACTACAATACCAAGCTCCATAGCAGATTTAGATAATACAAAAAAAACGAAACGATGTGAAAACACAAATTTTTCATTTTTAAGAAATGAGCAATAACAAGCCCTTGAGTGGCCTTTATTTTTGTATACAAAATTAACGCTTATACAGTTTTATAATTTTCTCTTGACTTTCGGTTTTGCATGGTATAGTATTGCGGTGTTTAATTCATAAATGTTTAACTAAAAACTAAAAAAAAGAGAAAAATTATTTTGTCAGTTACAGCTATCGCAGCAATATTTGTTGTGAGCTGCACAAAAGAGTTACCCGAGCCAAGTGCAACCAACCCAGCTAATGCTAATAACAATAGCGGTGGAAGCAACCCAAAAGACCCGCAAACTTTAACCCCGTGGGGGCTAAATTGGACATGGGATGCCGTAGCGGAAGATTGTGTGACACCTGCAAAAGATTGTTTTGATGAAGTAGTGATAGATGGCTCATCTGGTTATTTATCAGATTTTGAAGATGCAATAGCGGGTGGTGCGCAGGATATTGCTGATTTCTTTTTAGATGAAAATCAATGGCCTAATTTATTTCCTGGTCTTACAAAAAGTCCAAACGATTCTCATCTATCAGCATTGCAATCAGGCAACTACTATATTGTACAAGTAGGAACGCAGGATGCAAGACGCTACAAGGTACTGGCAACAGGCATCAATGCATTACTTTGTGTACTTCGTATTAACACTATTTAAATCTAACAAAGCCACTAAAAAAAATAGTGGCTTTGTTTTTTCAGTAATTTTATTCGATGAATAAACTTCTGTATGTTTTTATTGCTTTAGTTATAGTATTATCTTCATGCTTACAAGATAATAGTATAATTATTGCCGAACACGACAGCTATATAGTTGATAATATAAAAATAAATCTGCCCGTTCCACAAAACAAAGCAAGACATACAGCAAGCTTTTTTGACACAAGAAGTAAAAAAGATTATTTAATTTTTTATAAGCCGGACACCACTTCAAAAATTATTTTTTTTGATTTAGCTAAACACGATAGTTTTTTATCTGCAGAAGTAAAATTAAAATCAAACAAGCATTCAAGTTTTTATTTAGGGGATATAGATACTTTATATTTAGTTAACGAACCAAATACAATTTATAAATACTGCATTTCTTCCGATACTATAATTAATAAAATAATTGTGAAAGATGTTACACGAACATATGGAAAGGATTATATGATTTCATCTAGTTATTTCTATGTAATGTATAGATACAACAATAACTATCAAATTTGTTTTTATCCTACATGGAATGTTGGGGGCAAAAATCGAAAAAAGTATATGAGCAGTAATCTCTTTATTTCAGTAAATGATAGTGGCGAAATTGTTAATGAGTACGGGGCATTCCCAAGTAAATATTTAGTTAACAACTATAATGCTACCTCCGCCCACATCACAGCTAATTGTAATGAAAAATTTTGCTATTCATTTGCAACCGAAGACACAATAAGTATTTATGACTTGAATTCAATGACGACAGATAATAAAGCAATGTCAAGCAAATTTTATCAACCCCACGATACCTGCCCATGTGTTTTTCCCAAAGATGATTATTACGGATGTTTAGAGAAATACTCATTAGAGAATTTTTCTTATTTCAATTTAATATATGACCAGTTTCGTAAAAAATACTACCGCATTTGCTTACACAAGTACAAGTATGAAAACGCAGATGGCACTGTAAATACATCTATGGAACGACCATGGTCAATTATTGTAGCCGACTCT
The DNA here is from genome assembly GCA_020054095.1 of Bacteroidia bacterium. Taxonomy (GTDB): domain Bacteria; phylum Bacteroidota; class Bacteroidia; order JADZBD01; family JADZBD01; genus JAGVMA01. The sequence continues at coordinate 51,455 of JAGVMA010000062.1, forward strand.
AATTTTAATATAGAAAAAGAGGTAACTTTTCCTGCTTTAAAATATGATTATCGTTTTGTGTATGTAACATCTAAAGGATTAATCGTTTCTAAAAACAATGAATACAACCCTAATTACAAACCCAAAATGCTGATTTACGATGTGTTTAAATTTTAAATTCATATCCATCATATCCATTCTGATTTTATGCTCATGTAACGGTGAACAGAAATATGAAAAAGAATCTACCATATTTTTAAAATATCTTAATCATCTTACCATAAAAGAAATCCCGGCAGAAAAAGCATACTTTTTATTTGCACCATCGCAATCTTGCATTGGTTGTCAAAAGTCATCGCTTAAAAAAATAACTGATTTTGTTAATATGAGTAACGTATATGTAATTACAACTCCCGATGGCGCTTCTATTTGCCAATTTCCATCAGATAGAACTTATATTGATAGCAGCATGCTAATTAACAAAGTTAATTTTAGTTCTGGTGGTGTGTGCGTGATAACCACAAATGAAAATAGAATTATAAATGTTACCGGAATAAATCCAACAAACGTAGATAGTGCTCTTGCGCTAATTAGATAATTCCGCTCTAAAACCCTAACTTTATTGGCGATTTTAATGCAAAAATTAATGAACTTAATTCAGATTAAAGTAGTTGTATTATTTGTTTCATTTTCTATTTTGAGCCATGTTCCTAAAAGCCAATCGAACAATTCGGTAGTTGGCACTTATGTTTTTGTTGATACAACTAATATTAATTGCAGAATTCATCGTTTGACAATAAACGCTGATAGCTCCTATGAATACACATCTGATTGCCAAAATAGCTACGGGAAATGGCAGGTAAAAAACAATAAGCTTTTATTATATTTTGACCTGCAAAAAACATATGGTTCGTTCAGCGATTTTGGATACAACAAGAATCAAAACGAAGTAATAATTCGTTTATGGGGGAAAAGCACACACGCAGAATTTAGTTTAATAAAGGGCAAAACCGTTTTGGTTCCTACAAAACCTATTAAACCTTTGGTTTGCGAAGAGGTAGTATGCTGGCTGAATGGAAAAGATTACGTAGCGTTTACAAATAGCAAGGGCGAGGCTATCTTTAATAAAATTAATGAGGTCGATAGCTTTTTGCTAAAATCACTCTACTTATATAACTACTCTAAAGGAATTACTTTTGGGACTATTACAAAGGCCAAACATTATCCTAATGGTAAAATAAATTCGTGTACTCTTTACTTTCCTTGCCATTCAGACTATCATAGATTTATTCAAATAAAAAATTATTCTATCCAAATGACTCCACAAGGACTTAAGTCCGAAAAGAAATCATTTATTAATGGAGTAATGCCAAAAGGCAACTGGGTAAAAAAGTAGTTATCCCAAAAAACTATTTCTTCGGTTTCACAACAGTGAACATGCGCGAGATGTTAAAACCAAATTTAAAGCCGCCTTGTAACCAATCATCGTTGGTATTAGGTATAAAATCGTTTTCGATGATGCCGCGCGCATTGGTAAAGTTTAATGAAAACACGTGGCCGCCTGTTTCTATCTCTATGCCTAAGCCAAGTGGGTTGCGGTATTCAATATCGGTATTACCGGTGCGAAAAGCCGAGAAGTTGTGTAAATAATCAACCACAATGCCAAAGCGCTTAGTGAACATAAACCTAAATGCGGTGCCGGCCGAAAAAATTCCGTTTTCGTCCATTGCATTATTTGCAGGGTTAATGTATGCTTTCACAAAATTACGGTGCTGGTAAGATGCGATTAGCTCCCACGAAAAACGCCAGTGAAACTTGCGGGCAATAATTAATTGTGTGTTATACGCCATGCGGTGTGCAAACTTGCGCACTACGGTACTATCTACTCCCAAATAAAAATCGGCTTCGCGCATGGGCGTGAGTGCGGCATTGGTATAAAGTACTAAGCTGAATGGTTTTTTGTTATCGGTAGTTTGCTGTATTAAGCGCCATTTAAAAGTGCCATCTATGTTTTCCATGCGCTTGTTGCGCGCAATGCCTATGGTAATGTTATCGGTAATACCATAATCAAACGAAATACGAATATCTTCCGAATTATCTAAACCATAAAGTGTGTGCCCACCGCCACCGCTGCCTGTGCCTATGTTGCCAAAGCGGTGCCCAACTCTAAAATCTAAATTTCCTTTTTTTACTGTTTCGGGCGATTGTGATTTAATTATTTTGGTTCCCTTAAATGTGGCTGATACGCGTGTATCAACTTTAGGAGCGTTTTCATCCACCATTTTTTCTAAATCTACTTCTTGCGCCATTGCAAATGCGGCAAAAAGCGTGAACGAAAAAAAGAGCGTCAGTTTTTTGTTTAGCATACTTTATTGTTTTGTTTGGTTTTAAAAATACGCAAACTGCACCTCATGGGTTTGGATGCAGTTTGCGATAAAAGAAAAAATTATTTGCCTCCTTCGGTAAGTGTGGTTTTAATAGTAACCGCCACCACTTCGCCTATTTTTTGGAACATCAGTTCAGGTACTGCTATGTTATGATCTTTAAGAGCGATGTTAAATTTACAATCAATGGTTACTGCGCCATCTTTAACAGTTACAGTTCCTTCAATGGTGCGCTCTTTTTCCACACCATGCACGGTAAGTTTTCCGGTAACGGTTACTTTGGTAGTGCCATTGGTTTTATAATCTATTTTCTCGTTAATTTTTCCTTTAAACATGGCATGCGGAAATTTTTCGCTTTCCATGTAGTTTTCGTTAAAATGCTCTTGCATTAATGCTTTCTCGAACGAAAAGCCCTGTATGCTGATTTTAAAAAGAACATCACCGGTAGCAGTGTTTAATACAGGTTTAGTGGTTTTGTTAATAGCCGTAATATCTTCTAAAGGCGCAGTAGAGAAAAAACTAATTTCGGTAGTTTTTCCCATTAAAATTTGTGCTGATGCCGATAGCGTGATAGCTGCAAAAGCCAAAGAGGTTAAGATGATTTTTTTCATTTGTCTGTATTTATTTGTTGTTTTTTACCAAATGGAATAACCAGTTTTTGTTATTTGTGTTTTTGGCAACCGGGTTATTTCATTCGTTTATTTGGTTAGGTTTATTTTATTTGGGTTGAGTATTTAATTATTGGGTGCCCCGGCTTCTATCCAGCATTTTATTTCGCTCGTTACGGCTTAAGCCATCGGGCGGCATGTCTTTTTTATCCAGCACACGGTTTTCTAGTTTTCCGTTATCGGCTTGCGTTTTAATTCCGGCATACACGGTAAAATTGTCATTTGATGAGCCGCTGCCATGGCATCCGGAACCCAAACAATTGGTCTGAATGATAGGAACAATGGTTCCGGAATAGGTAACCGTGTTACAATCCACATCGTTATTACACGCCCCAAGAATAAAAGCAGAAGCAAAAAAAGAACAATAGATTTTATAACTAAGCGCATCTGCAAAACAACTATAGTGCTAAAATTAATACGTTTTATCAAAGATAAAAAAATGCTTTTAACAACGCTTATTTTCTATTTTTGCGCAACTAAAAAATAAAACTATGGCACGAGCCGATTTATACCAGCACCCCGATTACTATTTAATGGATGAGTTGCTAACCGATGAGCACAAAATGATACGTGATACTGCACGTGCATGGGTTAAAAAAGAAGTATCGCCAATAGTGGAAGATGCCTGCCAAAAAGCTGAATTTCCGAAACAATGGATAAAGGGCTTGGCAGAAATTGGCGCTTTTGGGCCATATATACCTGAAGAATATGGCGGCCCGGGTTTAGACCAAATTTCTTACGGCTTAATAATGCAAGAGCTAGAGCGTGGCGATAGCGGCTTGCGCTCAACGGCATCGGTACAAAGCTCGTTAGTAATGTTTCCCATTTATACGTTTGGCACCGAAGCACAAAAGAAAAAATATTTACCAAAACTTGCTAAAGGCGAACTAATGGGCTGCTTCGGGTTAACCGAACCCGACCATGGCTCCAACCCAAGCGGCATGTTATCGAACATAAAAGATAAAGGCGACCATTATATTTTAAATGGCGCAAAAATGTGGATTTCTAATTCGCCATTTGCTGATATTGCCGTAGTGTGGGCAAAAGATGAAACAAGTGCCATACGCGGCATGATAGTGGAGCGCGGCATGAAAGGATTTACAACCCCCGAAACACATGGCAAATGGAGCTTGCGAGCAAGTGCAACAGGCGAACTTGTTTTTGATAATGTTATTGTGCCGAAAGAAAATGTTTTTCCGGATATAAAAGGATTAAAAGGGCCATTGAGTTGCCTTAACTCTGCCCGCTATGGTATTGCTTGGGGCGCAATAGGCGCTGCCATGGATTGTTACGATTCTGCTTTGCGTTATTCTAAAGAGCGTGTGCAATTTGGAAAACCAATAGCCGGATTTCAGCTGACGCAAAAAAAATTAGCGGAAATGATTACCGAAATTACAAAAGCGCAAATGCTTACCTGGCGCTTAGGGGTGTTAAAAAACGAGCACAGGGCCACGCCCGCTCAAATATCAATGGCGAAACGAAACAATGTGCATATTGCACTCACCATTGCCCGCGAAGCACGCCAAATACATGGCGGCATGGGCATCACGGGCGAATACCCAATTATGCGCCACATGATGAATTTAGAAAGCGTAATTACTTACGAAGGCACACACGATATTCATTTACTTATTACCGGAATGGATGTTACCGGAATAGCTGCGTTTGAATAATAAAATGAAAACTCTGTTTAACACCACCGATAACGCAGCGATTATAGCTCGCATAAATTTGTTAAACCCCGAGAGCAAAGCGCTATGGGGAAAAATGGATGTGGCGCAAATGATAGCTCATTGCGAGGTTCCAATAAGGGCTGCTTTTGGAGAAATAACACTAAGCAAAACTTTTATTGGTATTTTGTTTGGAAGATACTTCAAGAAAAAACTGGTTACTCAAAACAATCCGTTTTCTAAAAACTTACCTACCGATAAGCACTTTTTAATTCATGATACTCGCATTTTCGATGCTGAAAAAACAAAACTTATAAAACAAATAAGCCGATTTTTAGAGACAGGACAAAGTGGGATAACAAAAAATCCGCACCCGTTTTTTGGAAAACTAACGCCCGATGAATGGGCTGCTTTGCAATGGAAACACCTCGACCATCATTTGCGACAGTTTGGAGTTTAACCAATTACTACATCTTCCATTTTGCATTTTGGTAAAGAAAAGAGCTTCCGGTGCCAATGCGTAAAGAAATTTCAAAACCTCCTCTGCCTGAACTTGCAGCAGCTAAGCCAGAAATATTAGTATCGTAACTTATCCCTATAGTGTACCGGTCCATTTCCAATAAAATGGTAGGTATTATGGCATCTTTATTTCTATAAAAACATCCAAATGAAATTACACTGCTTTTAATAATGCCTGTGTATTTCGATTCTTCTCGAACTTTATATTTAATAAGTGAACCCACCGTAATTTCTTTTTGCTTGCCTTGCATAGTTACCAGCAACGATGGCGCAATTGAATAATGTGTGTTCTTGATACCAAACATTGTATTGCTGTGAAATGTGTATTTGCGGTAAATTTTTTCGGCAGTGCCTAAAAATGAATAAGATGGTGTATTAAGATGCTGTATGGATGCTCCGGCATTAGCAAATACCTGATCGTTTAATGAAGTGTATCTTCCCTCGCTGCCATAACTCCACATTATACCCATTCCAAAATCAGGAACCATAAAGTTTTGATTCGCAAAATTTTCGCCAGACATTGTTGCTGAATTATAAATACCTCCCGTGTATTGATTATTCCAGCGCAATGGATCAGGGCTAATACTGCGCTGCATAATGCCCCCTATAAGCCCTGCGGAGAGCGTATTGTTTTTATTAAGCAACGCATGGTAAGCAATGCTAAGATTAACGGTTGTTGTTTTTATTGCTCCATCGCCAGCTTTATCCGAGAAAAAGTTTAATCCGAATGCAAGTCCTTTCACTAATTTTTTCTTGTAGCCCTCGGTAACACGTGATAATTTTGTCCATCGTTTTTGATTGAGCTTCATTTCAAAAACAGCACCGGCTGTTCTAAATGCGTTCATTGATCTCCATTGATCTTTAAAGTTTACGGTGCCTTGCAAATCCTTATATGCCGATGTAAGTGCCGGATTAAGTGTGAGTGGTGAAAAATTATATTGCGAAAAATGTGCATCTTGTGCATCGGCTTTTTCTAGTATAAAAACCAAAAAAAGATACGAGAGTAGTTTTTTTATTTTCATTTTATTATAGTTTATCTGATTAATGAAATATTACCTTTTTGCGAAAATGATTGCCCGTTAATTAATTCTGCTTTAAAAAAGTAAACAAACACGCCTGTGTTTAAATGCTTGCCTTTAAAGTAGCCATCCCAGCAATTATCAAATGTGGTTGACTCAAAAACTTTTTCGCCAAGGCGGTCATACACGATTATTGAAAAATTAGAAATACATGGATTTGCAGGCACACAATATTGGTTATTTACCGCATCACCGTTAGGAGAAAATGCATTTGGCAAAAGTGTTTGTAATAATTGTTGTCCACAATCGTAGTTTACTTCAAGGGTAACACATGCTTCATCGGTACAGCCGTTTGCATCGGTAACTACAACACAATAACTGGTAGTTTCTTTTGGTTGTGCGGTTAATGTAGAGCAGTTGCTACATGATAAATTAACGGATGGATACCAAGAATAGGTTACACCACCTGATGCATTTAATAGGGTTTGCTCGCCATACATGAGCTGGGGTGTACTTGCGCTTGCTGATGCAACGGGTGGTGAGGTTTGTGTAACAGTAACTGTTTGTTGCACTGTGCAGCCATTTGCATCGGTTATTACTACAGCGTATGTTCCGTATGCTAAACCGGTAGCAGTTTGTGTGGTTTGTCCGTTTGCCCAATTGTATTGATAAGGTGCGGTTCCATTAGTGGCAGTAACGGTTGCGGTTCCTGTAGGTGCGCTGCAAATAGCAGGTGCAGTGTTTGATGTAACATTGATTGGTGCCGGTTGCGTTACAGTAACTGTTTGTAAAATCGTGCAGCCATTCGCATCAGTAACAACTATGGTGTAATTACCGGCAATTAAGCTCGATGCACTTTGTGTTGTTTGGCCGGTTGACCACATGTATGTATATGGAGAGCTTCCTCCTGTAACAGTTACTGCGGCTGTTCCATCATTGCCACCATTACAAAACACATTTGTGTTTGATGTGTTTAATGTAATTACTGTTGGTTGTGCAAGAATAATAGTTTGTTGCGATGTGCATCCATTCGCATCGGTTACTGTTACTGTATAATTGCCTGCTAAAAGTCCGTTGGCGGTTTGAGTTGTTTGTCCGTTGCTCCATAAATAAGTGTATGGTGATGTGCCGCCAGTAACTACTGCTGATGCACTTGCGTTACCCCCATTACACAAAATGCTGGTGTTTGTTATTATTAAAGAAATAGCGGCAGGTGCGGTAACATTTATTGTTTGTTGCGATGTACACCCATTCGCATCGGTAACCGTAACTGTGTAATTTCCGGCTGTTAAGCCCGTGCTGGTTTGTGCGGTTTGCCCGTTGCTCCATAAATAAGTGTATGGCGCTGTTCCTCCGCCTACAGCTACTGTTGCTGTAGCGTTATTACCTCCGTTACATAATACATTAGTACTATTAATTGTTGTTGATAAAGATACGGGTTGAGTAATTGTTACAGTTTGGTTTACTGAACAACCGTTAGCATCTGTTACAACAACCGAATATGTTCCGGCAGAAAGGCCTGTAGCGGTTTGTGTAGTTTGCCCATTACTCCATATATATGTATATGGATTTTGTCCATTAGCAGGATTAGCAGTTACGGTTCCACTTAAATCTCCAAAACAAAGCAGATTGGTTTGGGTGGTAGTTAGTGTAACGCCATTGGTCGCATTAACAACTACTTGTGCTGTTACACTACAGCCATTTGCATCTGTAACTATTACAGTATATGTTCCAGATGATAATGCAGTAGCAGTAACGGTTGTTTGTAGAGAAGGGCTCCACAAATAAGTGTAAGGTCCATTTCCTCCATTTACAGTTGCAGTGGCTGTTCCGTTTGGCATCGAGCAATTGGCAACGGTTGAACTCATACTAATTGTAAGGGCTGTTGGCTGTGTAATGGTTATTGTTTGTTGCGAGGTGCACCCATTTGCATCAGTTACTGTTACTGTATAAGTGCCAGATGATAATCCGGTTGCGGTTTGCGTTGTTTGCGAATTGCTCCACAAATAAGTA
>JAGVMA010000005.1 GCA_020054095.1 Bacteroidia bacterium
GCCAATGAATAATAAATCTGCTATGATCATCAAGCACCGTGCTTAAATAATACCAACCCCATCCAATTATTTTAAAGTACGTAAAATCAGTTTGCCACACACATCGAAAACCAAGATACTCCAGCAGAATATGATGTTACTTCAATATAGTAAGTAACGCCTTGCACCAAGTTCTCGCTATACAAAAAGGGGAGCGAATCGCTTCCGCTTCGTAAACTATCAGATTTTAACAACGACAAACTATTGCATGTGCCAGATAGTAATTTTACTGTTTTAAAGTTTGTTCTAGGAGTATTTGATGAGTTAACAGGTAAATAAAAACCAATAGTAGTAAATGCTGAGTCTGCAACAAATTTAAACCACTTCTTGTACTTCCCTAAATGTATATTGTAATCAATTTTGTTACAAGTAATATTGTCAGAAACGGTGATTGAGCTATCGCACACGTTTCCAGTTTGCGCATTTACATTTAGCGCCAGCAGCGCAGCAAAAAATAAGGTGATTAGATTTTTCATGGTAAAATATTTTTCGGCTAATTAAGTTTATAATTCAATGCATGTCAAATTTATTTTTGGCTGAAACATACAGGTCTGAGCTATGTTATTGCGCCCAAAACGCCTTATTTTATTGGCTTACAGCCGTTCAAAAACAGGCATGGCAAAAACTTTTCAACAGCATTTTCTGTTTTTTTCTGTTTTATTTTTGTATACAGAAATAAATTTTTCTGCATCAGCTATTGGCATTGCTCGCCAGCCCCGTTTGCGTTATTAACAATTTGCTTTTTTAGGCATTTGCTTTTTAACTCCCCTTGCAACCCTTTATTGGCGGGCTAATTGCTTGTAATTGCTAATAATAAAAAAATAATTCGGCAGGGTAAACCTGTGGGTGTTACTGTTTTAAAAAAATTATTTTTTTCATTTGCGACATCACACATACGCAAAAAATAATAGGATTACACATTAAACAAGAGCGCGTAAAAAAAAATAAAACGCAGCGCCAGCTTGCTCTTGCAATGGGCGTGAACACACAATACATATCGGCCATTGAAAACGGCCGAAAAAATATTACGCTAGAAAAATTAGACGAATTATTTATTGCACTTGATATAACTGCCGCTAAATTTTTTAAATCCAATAATTAATAACCACTAAAAAAACAAAAAACAACTATGCCTTACAGTAACATTAGCGCGGCACTTACGGGTGCCCAAATTACAGCCATCAATACCGCATTAGATACCATTTTCACTACCCTCGCATTTGGTATTAACTTAACTAACGAAGAACGACAAACCCTCGCCAAGCCCGGTGATGATAAACTGCCATTTATGATAAAAGTGATGCAATATGCCAATAGCAATGCTGCCCTGCGCCCCGCATTTGCAAGCTTACCCGAAGCACAAAAAGATGAAAAACTAAATACCGACCTGCAACCGATAGATGGCCGCATTAACCAATTATTAGAAATAGTGCAAGACACACGCCTTGCCACGCAGGTAGAATTATACGACTATTGCCGCCTGTTTTATAACAATGTGCAAGAGGCCGCCAAGCGAAACGTGCCCGGTTCGGAAGCTATTTACATGGATTTAAAACAATATTTTGATTTGCCTCCGCAAGGCAACACCACCACACCGGTGCCCAATCCATAAAAAACCGAAAAACAATGGAAACCCTTGCCACACAAGGGTTTTTATTGTGTCCTGTTGGTTTAATAGAACCCCAAAAGGACTTTAATAGAACGGCAATAGAACTTCAAAAGAACGAAACAGAACCCTAAGTGAACCTTAATAGAACCCTAATAGGACGAAATAGAATCGTTACAGAACGAAACAGAACCTTAAAAAAACGAAATAGCACTTTTTGAGAACGAAACAGCACTTTTACACAACCAAATAGCGCTTTTAGAAAACGAAACGGAACTTCAAAAGAGCGAAATGCAACTTCAATAAACCGAAATAGCGGTTAAAAACCACGATTTACACCAGTCAAAAAAAATACAGATGAAAAAAATAACCACAGCCGAATATGAATTAATGAAAATACGCATCGGCCGCAATGCATCCTTAATTTATACGCAAGTTTTTAATCTCGCCATTAACGAATCGGGCGTGATAGAAAAAAAAGAATGGAGCAGAAAAGCATCGCCAAGCCGCATGATAAGGCGCATGGAAAAAATACACAAACGAAAATACATTGTAGGCACCCTTGCCGATGACAGCGGATGGGCGGTGAAAAGGATAGCTTAATCCCACATTATGCATTAAAAATTGCACAATGCGCCACAGGGGCTGCCTCCACTTTGTTTCGGCAGGATTAACCGAAAACCAACACGCATTCCTATCGCGCTATGCCCCGCGATATCGCGGGGCATAGTTTCGCTTAATAACTAACGCTCGTTTTTCATTTTATACTGCTGCAAATTTTCCCACAGTTCCATGTTGTCCGGATTATTCATGTATTTTATGTAAAGTTCGGCAAAGGCAGGATCGGCACGGTATTTAAAACGGATGAGCGCATCCTGTGGCACAATTAAAAAAAGCGCACCTGCCAAAATAAAACCAATCAATCGGCCCGAAACATTTTTGTAAAAAGCAATAAGCCCGCTGTTCTCTTTTGTTTTTTTACTAAGCGTGGTTGCCAAAAAATACAAGCCCATCGCGAAAGCCACTCCGGCAAAATTAACGCTATTGGCTATTGACCAAAACGAGAGTTTAAATAATATGCCAATAGCGATTTGAAAAATAACAATGCTCGATAAAACACTAAGCAGAAGAACTTGCGCACCTGTTTCTTTATGCCGCATGAGCAGCCATCCAAAAAATAAATAAAACAGCGATAATACAAGCAGTGCCAATAGTGCCAAAACAGAGCCCCCGTCATAATTCATTAAATCAGCTACAATGCCCAATGCACATAAAACCACCAATGCTTTTTCAGTCATTCGCATGGCACAAATTTAATATTTTTGATGGCGGCCAAATGCAACCGTTTAGCCACAAAATCAATCTAATACAAAACACCTAACCCCAAAAATTATATGAAAAAGCTATTATCTGCCCTACTTATTTTATCACTCACTATTCCTGCATTTGCCACCATGCCCAAAAAACGTGGTGGCGGTTCGCAATATTTAACTTGCGGCTTACGCGGAACCTTTAATAACACATGGCTACTTAATAAAAATATGCTCGATGATAAAGGGCTAAAATACCAACCATCGTTTGGTGGTTCGGGTGGTATTCAGTTGGGCTTTCACGTTTCGCACCTGGTTGCAATTAATGTAGAAGGGCTTTACTCGGTTTACAATCAAAAAATAAAAAGCGCAATTGATTCATCTTCGTGGAACAGCCGCACATCATTGGCATATATTGAACTGCCTGTTTTATTGCGTTTCGAGTTCGAAAATTTTAAGTATTTAGAGTTTGGAGTAAAAATGGGTTTTTTAAACAGCGCTAAAAACGATTTTACAAGCGGCAATATAAACCTTACCGGAACGGATGTAAAAAAGAACTACGAAAAAAACAACACATCGCTTGTTTTTGGCTGGGGCAGCGGATTATACGGTAGCGGAGGCATGCTTATAAATTTTGGCATAAGATTACAATATGGCATTAGCGATATTGTGAGCGATGCAGGCGGAAAAGGCAACGCCTATTATTCAACTAAAGATGGCACTAAAGCGGATTACCAAAAAACAAATATTGTTACTGCCGGCTTGCACCTAACATTAGATTTTGATTTGGGCTGGTTCATGTCATCAAGCTGCGGGCGCAGCCATAAATTTGTTTTGTTTAATCATTAATTATCGCACTGAACTTATTTTCTTAGCATAGAAACACCAGACAGAATAAATATCACAAAACTTGTTAAGCTGTAAATATGATTATGAAGTTTTGTAAATATTTTGCTTTTTTATTGTTACCGATTCTGGTCTCGTGCAAAAAATACCCCGATGGACCATCGCTTAGCCTTCAACCGAAAAAGTGGCGGCTAAGCGGAACCTGGCAAGTAGAAAGTTTTTATGTGAACACGCAAGACCTTACCAATGCATATTTCCCCAATAAAGTTTATTTTGAATCGTATGATGCAAATAAAAAATACGAAGTAAACGATGCGTTTAACAAACAAATTGGCACCTGGAAGTTCACAAACAAACGCGAAAAACTTTACCGCTCGGCATCTCTCTTCGGAACAGTAGCGCTTGAGGTAACAATATTACGCCTCACATCAAAAGAATTGTGGTACAGCTATACCGATGGCACCGCTAATTACGAAATGCATTTAGTGCAGAACTAATTTCGTTTTCTGCCCTCCCCTATTTGATATATATTTGCGCCCCGTTAAAATGAATTTTAGTTACGATATAATTGTAGTAGGAGCAGGCCATGCCGGCTGCGAAGCAGCAGCGGCAGCAGCCAATATGGGCAGCCAAGTTTTGCTCATCACTATGGATATGACCAAGATTGCACAGATGAGTTGCAATCCGGCCATGGGTGGAATTGCCAAAGGGCAAATTGTGCGAGAGATTGATGCCATTGGCGGCTACTCCGGAATTGTTTCTGATAAAACTGCCATACAATTTCGGATGCTAAACAGAAGCAAAGGCCCTGCAATGTGGAGCCCGCGTACACAAAACGACCGCGCACTTTTTTCGCAAGAATGGCGCGAGCTATTGGAAAAAACGCCTAACGTAGATTTTTGGCAAGACATGGTTCGTGAGCTAATTATTGATGCCACAGAAAAAAGAGTATCAGGAGTGATTACGGGCATGGGCATTAAATTTTCTGCCAAGGCGGTTGTATTAACAAACGGAACTTTTCTGAACGGAATAATTCATATTGGCGAAAAGCAATTTGGTGGCGGACGCATAGGCGAAAAATCGGCACACGGCATTACCGAGCAATTAGTACAACTGGGATTTGAAGCAGGCCGCATGAAAACCGGAACCCCTCCTCGCCTCGATGGCCGCAGCTTAAATTATAGTAAAATGGAATTGCAGGCGGGCGATGATGAAGTGCAGCAGTTCTCTTATCTAAACAATACCTCTCCTTTTGCCGATGGAAAAAAGAAACAACACGCATGCCACATTGCATATACCAACGATGCTGTTCATGAAATTTTAAAAACGGGCTTTGAACAATCGCCTATGTTTACCGGGCGCATAAAAGGACTTGGGCCTCGTTATTGCCCCAGCATAGAAGATAAAATTACGCGCTTTGCCGAGCGCGACAGGCACCAGCTTTTTGTGGAACCCGAAGGGTGGAACACCATTGAAATTTACCTGAACGGATTTTCTACTTCGTTGCCCGAAGATGTGCAATACAAAGCGCTCACCAAAATTCCGGGATTTGAAAACGTAAAAATGTTTCGACCGGGTTATGCCATCGAGTACGATTATTTCCCGCCACAGCAATTGCAGCTTACGCTTGAAACAAAACTAATTAGCAATCTATATTTTGCCGGACAGATTAACGGCACCACCGGATACGAGGAAGCCGCTTGCCAAGGATTGATGGCAGGCATAAATGCACATTTGAAAATAAATGAAAAAACCCCGTTTATCTTGCAGCGCTCCGAAGCATACATTGGTGTTTTGATTGATGACCTTGTTACCAAAGGAACCGATGAACCTTACCGCATGTTTACTTCTCGTGCCGAGTATCGTATTTTATTGCGCCAAGATAATGCCGATATAAGACTTACGCCTCGTTCGCACGAATTGGGCTTGGCAAGCGATGAGCGACTGAAGCGTGTTCACGAAAAAATAAAAGGTGCCGAGCAAATAAAAAAACATTTTAAAGAAACAAGCATCGAGCCGCAGGAAATTAATCCTGCTTTAGAAAAAATTAATTCATCGCCTGTTTCACAAAAACTAAAAATGTTTGGCATACTTGCGCGCCCCGGAGTTTCTGTAAATCATTTTACCGAAACTAACGAAGCATTTAAAAACTACATCACACAGTTTGATACCGAAACAGTAGAGCAAGCCGAGATACTGATGAAGTATGAGGCCTACATTGATAAAGAACACGAGATTGCCGAAAAAATTGCAAAGCTGGAAGACATTCGCCTGCACGATGATTTTGATTACAAGCGCCTCACATCGTTATCTGCCGAAGCACGCGAAAAACTATCGAAAATAAAACCACGCACGCTTGGTCAGGCATCGCGCATAAGTGGTGTAAACCCATCGGATATTTCTATTCTGATGGTTTATTTGGGGCGATAGGTTAAAAAAATTACAACAAATAACTGCTTATTTGTTAGAATCAGTTTTTGAGTAAAAGATGTTATTGCTTAATCGCCTTGTAAGACGTAATGCCCTTAGGCGATGAAATTTGAATAAAATAAATGCCGCTTTTTAATGTTGCAGTATTTAGAGTAATATTTTTTTCTGTTACAATAACACTCATCACAATTTCGCCAATTGAATTATACACTGTAATTGTGTTGTCATTAAAATCGGTTTCAAAATAAAGTGTTAATGTGTTTTCAAATGGATTTTGGAAAACCACTTGGTTTATTCCGTTTTCGTATTGCTCAATACCAGTGCAAGGGTTTACAGTAATTGTTGTGGTTGCTGAATTAGAGCAACCGTTAATGTCGGTATATGTATATGTAAGTGTGTGTGTGCCCACTCCGGCAACAGATGGATTAAACACACCGCCACTTACGCCTGATCCGCTGTATGTTCCACCCGATGGAGAACCTGTGTTTAATGCAAAAGCAGGCCAGTTAATACAAGGGTTTTGCGGTGCGCCAAAGGTTACGGTAGGCAGCGGATTCACAACTATTGTAATTCCCACAGAAGCTGAATCAGAACAACCGTTTTGGTTTGTTTTAATCATATTATATGTGCCCGCTTGCGATGCATAATAAGTATTAGATGTAGCACCGCTAATAGGTTGTCCGTTCAAATACCATTGGCTGCTTCCGCCCGATGTGCCGGTTAATAAAGTACTATCGCCCACACAAATGCTCGTGTCATTTGTGTTCACGTTTACAACCGGAAGAGAGTTAACGGTTATTGAAACACCTGTTGCTGCCGAATCTGAACAACCTAAATAATTAGTTTCAATCACATTATATGTTCCAGCTTGTGAAGCATAATACATCATATTAGTGGCGCCATTTACGGGACTACCATTCATGTACCACTGATAAGTTCCGCTGTTGCCCGCAGTAAGCAATGTGCTATCCCCCGCGCAAACTGATGTGATTCCGCTGGTGATGGTTACAGTTGGTTGATAATCTACTATGGTAGTGGCCACAGCAGCTGAATCGGAACACCCAAATGAATTAGTAACAACAACATTGTACATGCCTGCTGCTGCTGTGCAGGTCATATTTGTTTCGCCATTTATTGCAGAGCCATTCAAGTACCACTGATAGCTTGCTCCGTTAGGGGCGGTTAATACCACGCTTGAATTAGCACAAATACTGTCATTGCCACTATTATTAATGGTTACAACAGGCGGCTGAACAACAGTTACGCGAACTCCTCCCGGCCTAACACTATCTAAGCCACATGCTTTAATATCAAATATGCAATTATAAACACCCGATGCAGATGCATAATAATTGGCCGATGTAGCACCCGGAATAAGCACATTATCCTTGTACCATTGATAAGAGTTAATTGACATGCCCGTAGTAGAAACATCAAGCATTGTACTGTCTCCTGCACAAACCGAATCGTTGCCGGTGAGTGAAACAAAGCGAGAACAATCATTAAACACTAGCCCCCTTAAATCATCGGGCAAACTTGCTAAATTGGCTGCTGCCACAGTTCCATTTGGATTCCATCTTTTGAACGAACTCGATATATTTGAAACAATATAATAATTAGGATTAATGTAAACAGCCCCAAAGGTTTCGCCACCGGGCGTACCGGTTATAGGAATATTTATTGGAGTATAAGTTGTATTTGTAATAGGCCATTTTTCAAAAACAACTGTACCATTACCCGACCAATGATACATGTTTTGGTCATTGGGATTGTAAAGTATTACTTCTCCATCGGCACCGTTACCCATTGCAAAAACCAATGTTGGTGTACCAGTAAGAGTATCTATCCTAAAAAGTGTTTCCGGGTTAGTTGATCCATTCCCGGTTGCGCCCCACAATGTATCTCCTTGGAAAGTTATTGAAGAAAAATTTTGCCCTAAGTTACCCGTAGAGCCAACAAGCGTACATACGGCAGTAGGTAAATCTATCTTTAGTAATGTTCGTCCGGTAACAGCGCTAATTTTTGCCACCACATACACGGTGCCGCTATTGGGGTTTTTTGCCATTCCCGTTATTCCTGTAATTGTATAACCCGCCAAACTTGGCGCTAAGCGCTGCACAACAGAGTAAGTATTTGTGTCTACCGACCATATGGAGTCTTGAAACGGAGAAGTGCCCCATGTCTTGCGACTTATCTGGCTAACGCCATCTATGGCAGTTAAAAGAATTATAGAATAGATAAAAATCTTAGTACAATAGCGTATTACTTTATTCACAAGGAGTGTTTTTTCTGCCGCAAATATAACCACAATACGCTTGTTGCAACAAATATTTTTTACTTTTGCACGCTTTGAAAATATTATTTTCCTACTTAAAACATTACCGGTGGATGATTTTTGTTACACTTCTGCTGGCTACCGTTAACCAAACTTTTTCGTTGCTCGATCCTTATGTGTTTCAGCAGTTTTTAGACGGAACACTTTTGCACATTAAAGAAAAAAATATAGAAGAAGGTGCATTTCTTAAACTTGCACTCATTTGGTTTTTTTCTGCGCTGGGCGTAGCCATGGTTTCGCGCATTGCAAAAAATTTTCAAGATTATTTCATGAATGTAATTATCCAGAAAATGGGTGTGCGCATTTATACCGATGGCCTGCAACACTCGCTGCGCCTGCCCTACTCTGTTTTTGAAGACCAGCGCAGTGGCGAAACCCTTGGCAAGTTGCAAAAGGTGCGCACCGATATGGAAAAACTAATTTCCTCTTTCATCAATATTTTATTTGTGAGCATTGTGAGCGTGGTATTTATATTTATTTACACTGTAAATATTAATTGGCTTATTGCGCCCGTTTATTTTCTTTCTATTCCGCTACTGTTTGTCATAAGCTCCTTCTTGGGGAAGAAAATAAAAGGAGTACAAAAAACAATTGTTGCAGAAACCACGGCATTGGCGGGTTCTACAACCGAATCGCTCAGAAACATAGAGCTCATTAAATCACTCGGACTTGCATCGCAAGAAATTAAACGGCTTAACAGCACATCGCTAAAAATACTTGGCCTCGAACTAAAAAAAGTGCGTTATGTTCGCTCGCTGGGCTTTATACAGGGCACTTTTGTAAACCTGTTGCGGAATAGTATTTTGTTTTTTTTAATGTATTTATTTTTTCATGAAAGTATTACTTACGGTCAGCTATTTGCATTGCAGATATATTCCTTTTTCATTTTTGGGCCACTGCAAGAAATGGGAAACCTAATTACTGTTTACCGCGAATCGGAAATATCGCTCAAAAACTTTAACGATATAATGAATACTCCTGTAGAGCCAAAACCAACACAAGCTACTCATATTCAGGATATTAAAGAGTTAAAATTTGATGTTGTGGAATTTAAACACCAAACAGCAGTTACCAAAGCAGTTGATGGTATTTCGTTTCATGTAAAGCAGGGCGAAATCATTGCCTTTGTTGGTCCTTCCGGCTCGGGCAAAACCACATTAGTAAAACTTTTAGTGGGTTTATATCTGCCTAACGAAGGCAATATTTACATTAACAATACAGCTTGCGATAAAATAGATTTAGATGAACTCCGCTCACAAGTGGGTTTTGTAACGCAAGACACACAACTTTTCTCGGGTACAATAAAAGAAAACCTACTCTTTGTTAACCCTGCCGCTGCCGATGAGCAATGCATGGATGTGTTGCAAAAAGCAGCTTGCCAAAATTTATTGGCCCGTGCCGACAAAGGATTAAACACACTAATAGGCGAAGGCGGGGTAAAAGTATCGGGAGGAGAAAAGCAGCGCCTTTCCATTGCTCGTGCCCTTTTGCGAAAACCACGCTTACTCATTTTCGATGAAGCTACATCGGCACTTGATTCAATTACGGAAGAAGAAATAAGCAAAACCATACGCGATGTTTCGGCCGGAGCAGAACAAATAACCATTATGATTGCTCACCGCCTAAGCACCATCATGCATGCCGATAGAATATATGTTCTTGAGCACGGCAAAATATCTGAACAAGGAAAACACGAAGAACTTTTACAACACAAAGGACTTTATTACGCCATGTGGCGACAACAAATAGGCGAACGAAAATAAAATGTTTCACGTGAAACGAAATTATTAAAACGCACACAAAATGACAAAACGAGTAACCGGATTAGGCGGCATTTTTTTTAAGGTAAACGATAAAGCGGCCATGCTTGCATGGTACAAAAAGCACCTCGGTATTAATGCCGAAGACTGGGGCGCGGTATTTAAATTTACCGATGACAAGCAGCCCGAAACCGCCTACACGGCATGGAGCACATTTAAGGCCGATACCACCTACTTTGCCCCAAGCAACAAAGATTTTATGATAAACTACCGTGTAGATGATTTAGATGCGCTGGTAGAATTACTAAAGCAAGAAGGCGTACAATTGATAGGCGAACCCACCAACGATGATTTTGGTAAATTTGCCTGGATAATGGACCCGGAAGGAAACAAAATAGAACTGTGGGAGCAGCCCAAATAAACCAATCAGATATGCAAGAAATTACCCTCTGCCCTATTTGCGAAGGCAATAAATTTAGTCCGTTTTTAACCTGCGTTGATTACACCGTTTCACGTGAAACATTTAACATCGTTCAGTGCCAATCGTGCAGATTTAAATTTACCAACCCTATACCCGATTTAGATAAACTTGGCGATTATTACAAAAGCGAAGAATACATTTCGCATAGCGGAAGTAAGAAAGGAATAATAAATAAACTTTACCACTATGTGCGCTCTTATACACTGCTTAAGAAATTACAGCTTGTGGAGCGGCTATACGCTAAAAACGAGAATCAAGAATCAAGAGCCGAGAACCAAGAAACCAGCAACCAACAACCCACAATCAGCAACACGCAACCAGTAACCAGTAACCGGCAACCGAAAAAAACCCTTTTAGATATTGGTTGTGGCACAGGCGAATTTTTAAACACCTGCAAGCAGGCCAAGTGGAATGTACTTGGAATTGAACCCGGTGACGATGCCCGCAAATTTGCTTCAGAAACATACGGCTTAGATGTGCAACCGGAAGACACCCTTAAAACGCTCAATAATTCGTTTTACGACATTATTACCATGTGGCATGTTTTGGAACACGTTCCGGCATTAAACGAGCGTATAAGCGATTTAAAACGACTAATTAAGCCAAACGGTAAAATTATTATTGCAGTGCCCAATTGTAGTTCGGCTGATGCCGAAACATACAAAAAGTTTTGGGCCGCTTATGATGTACCTCGACACCTTTATCATTTTACGCCCCAAGATATAGAAAAGCTAATTGCCAAACATGGCATGCGAGTGGAGCAAATTTTGCCCATGCGCTTCGATTCTTTTTACGTTTCCATGCTATCTGATAAATACAAATACGGCAAAACAAACCTAATGCGTTCCACGTGGAACGGATTTATTTCAAACATAAAAGCCATTAAAACAGGCAGAAAGTTCTCGAGCCAAATTTATATCATCAGCCCGAATTAAGCTGCTAAAAACCTTCCTACTCGCTTTTTGATTTAAGCCAATAAAGTATTTGCTTTTATTTTTGGTGCTATTCTGCCTTTGGTTTATAATAACATAAACTAAAAATCTCCCCACACTCTAAAACGCTTTACTACTTGCCTGAGCATTGCCCCGCTTGCAACTGCGCTTAATGCCCAATCAACCGGATTTATGAGCCCCACGGCCACAGCCGCGCCTAACGGATTTACAAATGCCAACCCTGCCCTTGCCAGCGATGACCAATGGGCGAGCGTGGCACACCAAAGCGGCTGCCGCAGTCCGTTTATTTATCTATCGCGGAATGGCGGAACCAATTATACTTCGCCCTATTTGCTTGGCCCTTTTGGTACTACCGATGCTATACAAACTGCCGGCAGCAGCACAGATTTGTGGGACCACAACCGGACAGATACAGAACAGAACAATACTAATTTCCGTTTAAAAATTGCCAACCCAGGCACATTGATAGAGCAGGGTTATGCCGATTTTAATTTTAATATCCCCAATGGCACTACCATTAGCGGCATTGAAGTGCGATTAGAATGACATGGCGATGCAAACTTTACAATGGAGTTTTTAGATCATGCACACGTAAACGTGCATTACACCACCATTACCATACGTATTCTCAAGCGTAATTTGCGCATTGGCATTAGTAAATGCAGCAATGCAGGTAATGGCAATAAGCAGTAATTTTTTCATGGCTTGGTTTTATTAAAGGGTTTTGTTAATGCGAACTTAGCGCAAAAAAATTACTGCATAAAATAGTTTTACATTTTTTCTTACTTGTTCAATTTCATAATTTTCTGCCTGCACTTAGCAGTTTTTACCTTGCGGATGATTATTTTCTGCTACAAGAAATATTATTTCTTGTAGCAGAAAATATATTTATCCTATCATAAAATGGTTTTCTCCTTGCGTGGCAAGGTTTTCTTGCAGGAGAAAATGTTTTTCTCCATGTCTGTTAAACATTTCTCCTTGTGCGGCAGCGTTATCTTGTACAAGAAAATACTTTTCTCCTATAAGATAGAACCCATCTCCAAGAACAAAATTATGAAAATGTGCTATTGTGCTCTAAAACAGCACTGTAGCGGGGTTTCACGCATCGCCATAATCATTACATCTGTTAAAATATGTTAAAACGCTTGCTGTTAAAGGGTTTGGCACGTGGTTTGAATAAGGTGGTTAAGGTTTGCTTCTGCTAATGCCTTGGCAACAGAAGCAATGTACAAACCGAACAAGTTCAGGGCTCACCAATTAATACCTTTAAAAATGGCAACATTAACTTATGCACAACGCATAGCGTTTGCAACAGAAGTGTTAGACCTCCTGAAAAAGGAAAAGGCCAATTTAGCGGCACTGGGCGTGGATGTGAGTACCTACATCAAACAACTGGAACGCGATATTAACCTTGCGGTAAACTCTGAAACCGACCAAATCGAAAAGAAATCGGCCAGCAGAGATGCTACTAAAAAAGCGGTGAGTACGTTAAACACGGCTTACCGCCAAGCATCTAATGCGGTAGATTTATTAGTAGGTGCGTTTGGCAAGGAGAGCGAATTGAGCAAAACCATTCGTAACATCCGCGACCTGATGAATAACGAGCAGGCGAGAGGCAAACGAACAAAACCCGCTTCCTAAACGGTTTTTAACAGCTAACAGTAACCGCAAAATTTGTAGTTTATATGCGGCATCGCCCCGGGCACGTATTGCTCGGGGCGATGGTGTTTTTAATGAGTTATAACAAATTAGGCGAACCCTTGTTTTTTGTATTATTGTGTAAGAGCAAACCGGGTATGCTGCAAAAATTAGAAACATATTTTATAGGGCACTATTTTAAAACTACCGATAATGTTTTTGAGCACGCACGCATTAAAATGACTTACCGCTTTGCGCTCATTTTTTTTGTTTCGTTTTGGATGCAATTGCTGGTTGTTATCGCGGCATCGTATAACAGGCTTGCGGTGCTGTTTGCGGTTGACATTGTTGCTATTGTGGCTTTTCTTTTAATGCTGAGAAAAAAAAATATTGATTTTTCTATTAATTTTTTCTTCACCATCTTTATTCTTAGTTCGCTTGCGGCCACCATTATAAGCAACACCAAGCAGATAGATAAACTATCGGTGGCCTGGACCTGTTTTTCAACCGCGCTTAGTGCGCTGTTACAGCGCGGCACCGCTCGGGTTCTCTTTTGCTGTGTTTTGCATTGGCTGCAAATTGCACTAGCATATTATATGCACAGCTTTCCACAAGAACTCAACTTTGCATTTTTACAAGAACAAGGCACAATACAAGAGCCAATGATTTTGATTGCCGTGCCCATTATTTTAGGTATTTATGCTTTTTGGACACACACACAAACGATACAAAAAGCAAAAGAAATTATAGTGTACCAAAAGCAAATAGTAGAAGAAAAACAAAAAGAAATGATTGATAGCATAACTTATGCAAGAAGAATACAGCGCAGCTTGTTGCCAACGGATAAGTACATCGAAAGAAATATTAATAAGCTAAAAAATTAAACAGTGAAATTTAGATTGCCGCAGTCGTTTTACTCCTTCGCCATGGCGATTATTGCCATCGTTATGGCGAGCGCAGCGCAGCAATCTCACGCACAAAACAAAAAAACAGACTCGCTGCTCACCGCTTTGAAAAACGCAAAGGAAGATACCGGCCATGTGCTTGCGCTTATTGATTTGGGGTGGCTTTATAGGAATAGTAACCCGGATACCGCCTTGCTTTTATATAAGCAAGCGCTTAGCGTGAGCGAAAAAATTAATTTTATTAAAGGCAAGGGATTAGCAATAAGAAATATTGGCAGCTACTATAATAATATTGGAGATAATAATAACGCACTAAAGCAATTTGCATTATCGCTCGAAATATTTAAAAACCTTAACGACAATGTAAATATTGCTAAAACACTTTCAAATATTGGAATTGTTTATGCCGATCTGGCCGACTATACACAGGCCCTACACTATTATTTTGAATCGCTAAAAATCCTTGAAAAAGTTGCTGATAGGCCCACTATAGCCCGCACATACAACAACATTGGCGCAGTGTATTCAAACCAAAACAACTCACCCAAGGCCCTTGAATACTATTTTATGGCTCTAAAAATAGATGTTGAATCTAACAATAAAGCAGGTATGGCAATGAGGTATGGAAATATAGGCGCAGTTTATAAGGCCGATCGTGATTCCTCACGAGCGCTTTCATATTATAATAAAGCAATAGATGTTGTAAGGCAATTGGGAGATAAAAGAAGTTTAGCTGTTTATATTGGCAACATTGCTATAGTTTTCAGAGAAAATAAAAGCTATGACAAGGCGATACAATATTTTAACGAAGCAATAAAAATTGACGAATTGCTTTCTAATAAATTAGGCATAGCCCGGCACTTTGTAAATTTGGGTTCGATGTACGATGATATGGGCTTATACGAAAAAGCAGAAAAAACGCTTAAACAGGCGGAGCAATTTGCTGATGAGGTTGGTGCTTTGCATTTAAAGCGTGCAGCGCAAAATGATTTATCAGAAATGTATACCAAAACAGCTAAGTATCAATTTGCATTAGAATATTATAAAAAATCAATTGAAACTACCGACAAAATAAACAATGAAGCCAACACCAAAAAACAAACCCAGCTTGAAATGCAATACGAGTTTGACAAAAAAGAAACCGCAGCCAAAGCCGAACAAGAAGTGAAAGACCAAAAAGCAGCAGCCGATAAAAAGCAACAGCAAATTATATTGTTTTCGGTGAGCGGTGTTTTGCTGCTTGTTATTGCATTTGCATTTTTTGTTTTCCGTAACTTGCGAGTAACGCAGAAACAGAAA
>JAGVMA010000056.1 GCA_020054095.1 Bacteroidia bacterium
AAAAAGCCGAACTGGCGCGCAACCGCTGGCAAGATATTAAAAGCTATATCAATTCAGCTTTTACCGATGCCGAACTCGAAATAAAATACCAAGAAGCAGGCGCAGCACACTATCCGCTGGCAGCAGCCAATAATTGGGAAGAAACCGAGTTGCTACTCGTTGATGGCGAAACATTTCTTGCCGCAAATCTTGCAGCACTCACGGCAGGTAACAATATGCCGCCTGCATTTGTTGCACAATATGCGGCTGCTAAAAATGCGTTCATCACCGCCATGTCCGATTTTTACAACCAAGAAGAATTAGAATCCGATGTAGCCGAAGACAAAATAATTGCCAACAATGCCATCTACGATAAACTATTGGAAATGTGTATAGATGGGCAAAAAATCTTTAGAACAGATTTAGCAAAAAAACAAATGTTCACCTTCGATGATTTGCTATCGCTCGTTACCAATCACGTAGCCAACCTAAAAGGCAGCGTTACCACAGGCATAGCAAGCACACCCGTGCCCGATGCAAAAGTAGATGTACTACAGCTTGCCGAATTTACCACCACCGATACCGATGGTAAATACGATTTTGGTTCCATCGCCAATGGCACTTACACCATCGTTTTCAGCAAAGCAGGTTTCATCACCCAAACATTTACCAACATAATCATCGAAACAGGTACTGCTAAAACTATTAATGTGGTTTTGCTACCCGAATAATAAAAATCCAAAACCACCGCGAGCAGTCATACTGAGCTTGTCGAAGTATCACGGGCACACCTCGCGGTGGCTCTACCAGCCTTTGGCAGGTTTTTTGCCGGAATAGTAAATAAAAAAACCGCTGCTGCTCTAATTTATGAGCGGCAGCGGTTTTTATTCCCCCCCCATAAAAATAGTAAATGAATCTATTTTATTATGCTTATAGTTATTTAACCAAAATAACTATTTCGCATTTTTATAATTAAAATTATAATCAATTCCCACTTTTATTACAGTAGTAAAACCTATTGGGTCGTAGAGCGATATGTTTCCATATGTTTTCAATTTCATATACCGTTTTATCAGCCCAAACGAAACGGATGGGGAGAAACTAAGTCGCATTTTATGAAATTTAAATCTACCACCACAACCCAATAGTGCCTGAAAATCATGCTGAAATATTTTTTTTTCTTCAATTATTATTCTGTCAAAACTATACAATGCCAAAAAATCAAGGAAAAATTTTACTGGTTTATCTCTCTTACTGAAATATTGCTGATAGCCCGATAATATTCCTCTAAATTCTAAACCTTTTATGTTGAACTCACGTGTCTGAAAAACGAGGCTACTATCAAAAATCAATGTACGTGTACGATTAGGGTATATGAATGGACCTATGTACCACTTTGCTCTGTTCCAGTTTTTGCCATAATATATTTGATTACACAGAGCCTCAATGCCAGTCGAAATAAAAATACTCACTCCTACATTTTTTTTATAAAAAGGAACAGTATCCTTAGTTGAACTTATATCGTAAGTGGATGCGATTACGTGTTGGCTAAAAAATGACAGAAGTAAAAATGTAAATACTATTTTTATTATGTTCGTCATTCAACAACAATTTTTTGAACCATATTTTCTACCCTTAAAAAATAAATCCCTTTTGGCAGCGCAGCAATATCTATTGCAAATTCATTAGTATAAAAATTGCCTTGCACCACAATTTCGCCTAAAGTATTTTGTATTGTAAAATTAATACTACTGCTTGTATTATTTTTTACACTAATAATTATTTTGCTGTTAGCCGGGTTGGGGTAAACACTAAACCTCATGCCCTCATTCACCAATTCTTTTTCTCCCACCCAACCTATATCTGTTACGCTCACATCATCTATGTAGTAGTAAGATGCCGCCCATCCTTGTCCAGAAATAAAAATAGTATCGCTTAAACTATCTGTCATAAAGTTACCTATAGTCATGTAAAGCTCACCACCTTGTGCATACAGTGTATCTTCTATAAGCATCCATTGTGTTTTATTGGTTAGTGGGTTTGATATCGGATTCAATAGCTGTGGTGTGTAATTAAGTAAATCGCACTGTGTTGTATAAACAATATTATTAGAGAACAAAACTCCTAAATTTGATATGCCGTATTGTGCATTATCTGCAAGTGAAACATAGAAAGCTACTTTATAGTATTTGTTTGCCTCAAGAGTATCAATAAGACGAACTTGTAAATAATCTCTTTCGTCATTAACCCAAAAGTTAAAAGAATAAAACCCAGAATATCCTTGTCCCGATTTAGCTGCTTGGCTCCCAAATGAATTAGCAGGGATTCCACTTCCCATTGTGCCGCACTGATGAAAAAAATCGGGAGAGCAATTATTGGGGTTTGTCCAATCAGTGGTATTATATAACTGACCAATTCCAGTTGGACAGTTAACAACATTCTCGAACCCAGGATTAGGCACAAGGTTTGTTTGGGCTATTCCATTGAAGACCGCACAAGTTGTGATAGCTATGAGGGCGAACACTTTCATTTGATAATAACTATTTTGTTGTTTTTGAAAATAATCCCGTTAACAAGGATATTGTAGAAATAAACTCCTTCGGCAAGTTCGCTGGCATCAATGTTCATTGTATTGTGCCCAGCGTTTAGCGACCACGATTTTATTTTGTTACCCGTTACA
>JAGVMA010000065.1 GCA_020054095.1 Bacteroidia bacterium
AACCAACCCTACCGTAAAATTAGATGTAAACGGAAGCATAAAAACCAATGGCAACATCACCGCTAATAGTTTAACAGTAAACGGAGTTACAAGTTTTACGAATAAAGTAGAAGCATTTCGCATAACGCCATTACCTGGCGATAGTTTAATACGCTTTGGTGATAGTACTATATACTTTAACACTAGTTATAATGCAATTAATTGGTTGTCAAAAGTATTTGCTAACACCAACTATAGGGGTCTTGGGATAGGCAATGGCGCAAGGGGGATTGGAACAAACTCTGTTGCAATAGGGTCTTCTGCATTTACTGTTGGGGACTATTCTTATGTCATTGGGCGCAATGTTAGAACATCGACACAATCGTCACATAACATTGTTTTTGGTACCGGAGCAACAGGCAATCAGATTTCTCCACTAGTAAATGATATTAGTCATTCTCTTATGGTGGGTTTTAATAGCACAGTCCCTACTTTTTTTGTGGGGCCATCAAATGGTGCAGGTACTACCGGTAATGTAGGCATTGGTACTACTGCGCCACAAGGCAAATTGCAAATAGGCGATGGAATAAGTAAAATTACCATGGGCGATGCTTATACAGGTAATCCTTATTTTTTAACAAACTATATTGGATTTAATGTAGGAAGAGTAAATGGACAGTGGCAAACAGGTAATGATACCTATAGTAATGGAGGAACAGTTTTAATAGGCGATGTTACTGGTGGTCTAAGAATTGTAACTTTTCCTACAACATCGAATGGGCAGGATCAAAACTTCAGCGATACACAACTAAATAGTTACAATTCACTTCGAATATATCCAAATGGCCAAATTCAAATAGGTGAGCTTAAGCCCGTTGCGCCAAATCCTCACCCAAATTTTAAATTATCTGTCGATGGCAAAATAGTAGCAAAAGAAATATATGTAAATATTCAGTATTGGTTTGATACTGTTTTTTCGTCAAGCTACAAAAGGATGAACTGGCAAGAAAAAGAAAATTATTTTACAACGTATAATCACTTGCCAAATATCGCCCCACAAGATTCTGTTTTAAAATATGGAGTTGATGTTGCAGGCACAATGGCTGGTATTTTACAAAATACCGAAGAAAATTCGCTCGATATTGTTGAAATATATAAGCTATTGCTAAAGCAACAAGCAGAGATAAATGCATTGAAAAACAAAAATGCAAATCTTGAGCAACAAATTATTTTATTAAAAGATAATTAACTCGTTTTAGCGATGCGAATCTCTGCTTTATTTTTATTAATAAACAATTTTTTATTTGCACAAAACTTAGTGCCCAACTATAGTTTTGAAACCAATGTAACGCCATGTCCTTATATAAATCAAGGCACAATTTGGGATGCTCCGCCTTGGCAAAATACTAATCTTCAAACACCCGATTTAATGCTAACATGCAACACCTACTTGGGTGGATATTATGATGTCCCTTCTAACCTTTATGGTTATCAATATGCAGCCACTGGTTTAAATTATGCAGGAATACGTACATATTTAACAGGCAATGCTAATTATAGAGAATATATTTCTGTCCAATTAACGCAAATATTAAATGCAGGAGAAACATATTATGCTTCATTTAAAATTAGTCCGGGTGATTTTTATCAATTTGCGTCAAGTAATTTTAGTGTTTATTTCTCCTCTTCACTCGTTCTCTTTTCCTCACTTTCCCCTTTCACACCACAACTTAATAACTTTTCTGGAAGAATTGTTAATGATACTGCAAATTGGACTGTTGTTTCAGGTTTTTATACGGCAGCGGGGGGAGAGGAATATATTACAATAGGAAATTTTTTAGATGATACCCAAACTACACTAGCTCCTTTGAATCCTACTAATCCAGTTTTTGGCACATATTATTTCATTGACGATGTAGAACTATATTCGTGTCAAAACTATAGCCCTATATTTTCGTTTGGGGCAGATAAAATAATTTGTGTAGATAGTACACTTATGTTAGACGCATTTATGGCCAATACTACATGCGTGTGGGATGATGGCAGCACCAGTCCCCTGCGGCCAATTACGCAAAGTGGCACTTATTATGTAACCATAAATACACCATGTGGGCAGCTGAGCGATACAATAGATGTTAAGTTTGAATATTGTGAAGAGCCGCTAATACCCAATGTGTTTACACCTAACGGAGATGAAACGAACGATGAATTTTTTCCAACCAACGCATCATTAAAAACAATTGATTGTAAAATTTATAACCGCTGGGGCACATTGGTATATGAAATTACATCGCCACAGCAGCGCTGGGATGGTCGTACCACCTCGGGCGAAGAATGTTCAACAGGAGTATACTATTATATAATGAGTTCTGTAGGAACAAACGAGAAAAACTATTCCCAACGCGGATACATACACTTAATACGATGAATATGAAAATTCTATTTTATCTCTTTGTTTTTTTGCAACTCTCTATTTGCAGTGCGCAGCAGCCAAGTGTTAATTTAATACCAAATCCGAGTTTTGAATTTAATACGCTTAATGGAAATTGTCCTGGGTATTTACAAAATTTAAATTTTGGCAATGACTATGTATTTGATTGGTCAGAAATTAATAACTGGGAACAACCAGATTGTATTAATTATTTAGTTTCATGTATATCATCACCACTTGGCGATGCCATATGGTTAAATGAGATTTGCAATACTATTGCTGGAAATGGATATGGAACAACTAATTATGCAAGAACAGGAAATTCTTGGGCGAGAATATCGTGTTATCTTAGTCAAGATTGCAACTACCCTACCGCAAACTGTGGAGACTATGGGTATGTGTGCTCAAATCTGTTACAGCCATTAATAAATGGCCATTATTATTATTGGGAATTTTATGCTCGACCAGACGCATTTTTAACACCTAATTCATATGGATGTTCTTTAGGAATGTATTTTACTAACGGCAGACCGGGACAATATAGAACGAATAGGTTACATGTTACACCGCAAGCAAATTCAGGACAAACCAATTCAACAAGTTATAATAATGGATGGGTTAAGTTTTCGGGTACATTTTATTCTACAAACAGTACTTACGATTGGGTAACTATCGGAACATTTGATCAAAATGCACCTGGCTATAATGGTTTTTATTTTCTTGACGATGTTAAATTAATTGATTTAGGAACCACCAATTGTCCGCAAAAATGGTTAATAGAAAATACGACATACTCGTCAAACCAAAACCAATTAATTGAAGCGGGCAGTTTTATTTACTCAGGTAATAATGTGGGATTAAACCCAGGCAATGGTTTGGTTGATGTACTCAATAATTCAAGTGTAACATACAAAGCAGGTCAAGAAATTGGATTAAAAGATGGTTTTTCTGCAATTGGAGGATGTACTTTTCACGCTTTTATTGCGCCTTGTGGTTCAAATTGCAATCCTCCCGTAGGGACTGCCGGAAACGATTTTGCTATTGATTGTAATCAAAATTGCTACCAACTCGGTAGTGTACCCCAATATGGTTTAAACTATTCGTGGTATCCTTTATTCCCAACCGGAGACCCAAATCTTTCATGTTTGAGTAACACAAATATTGCAAACCCAATATTTTGTGCACCCAATACACCTTTCGATGAAATAATCTACTTACTTGTTATAACTAATAATTGCGGTGATTTCGCAACAGACATTATATACATAAAACCCCCATTACTACATGATATATCTACTGGCGTTACAAACGGCACAAAAGACCAGTACGGTACTTTAGATAATGATTGGAGAATAGTAAGTACTCCTGACCAACAAATCACAAACCTTAACTCATTTTCTGCTAAGCCAATAGTGCCATGGTTAAGTGCGACAAGTAATGATGCAAATTGGATTGTCCCATTAATTGATAATAATTTTAATCCCATTCAATATCCGTATAATTCATTAAATAATGGAGGTAGCTACACCTATAGGTACACATTTAATATCTCAAATATTTCGCAAATTTCTGCCGAATTAATAATTGATGAGATTGCAAGCGACAATATTGTTTATGTTTATTTAAATGGTAATTTTCTTTTTAATTACCTTGGGTTTAACAGCTTTAGCTCATATACTACAAATAATCAAGCATTGTTTCTACAGGGAACCAATGCTCTTGATTTAATAGTTGCAAATACTAATGATTGGACAGGCGTACATCTAAAAGGAAGGATTAGAGGGCATTGTAGTTCAAACATTCTTCGGACTGCTCCATTAAATTATCAAACAAATAATACTTTAAGTAAAGAATCAATATTAATCTACCCTAACCCAAGCACAGGCATTTTCACATTGCAAAAAGCAACAGATGCAAAAGCTACGGTAGTGGTTTATGATGTGCTGGGTAATCAATGCCTCTCTCTAAACATCAATGAAGGAGAGGGAATAAAACAAATAGATTTAACAAATTTTCCCAAGTGCATTTATCACCTGCAATTAATGGAGGGTGATAAAATGTATTCGCAAAAAATAGTGGTGCAGTAGTTTTATTAGTTTTTAGTTCATTATCTTAGAAGTAGAAAAAAAATCTTAAATAGAAATAATCTTGATTTCCACCCTTCGGTTTTCTTCGTTCTGCTTTTCGTTAACGGGGCTTTTGTAAACCATTTTTGAGTTGCCGTAACCTTTAAAAGTGATGCGCGAAGCATCAATTCCCTTGTCAATAAGGTAATTGAAAACGGCCTTTGCCCTGTCTTTTGATAGCGTTTTTAACTTGCCACTGTTTTTCATTTTTGGAGCATTCACATGGCCACCTATTTCAATTTTTGCAGTGGGATTATCGAGCATAAATTTATACAAACTTAAAAGTGATGGACGAGAAGATGGCAAGAATCCTACGCCATCGCCTTCAAATTTTATGTTTGGCAGTGTTACGTTTTCGCCAAGTATTATTTTTTTTAAGCGTATTTCGTAGCTA
This sequence comes from Bacteroidia bacterium, assembly GCA_020054095.1. Classification (GTDB taxonomy): domain Bacteria; phylum Bacteroidota; class Bacteroidia; order JADZBD01; family JADZBD01; genus JAGVMA01. The sequence continues at coordinate 4,931 of JAGVMA010000065.1, forward strand.
ACTACATCGGGCGTTTTATTGGCATTATATGGCACTGTGGTAGCTATAATTGTTTTTGTAAAAAAAACATAACCCGGTGCTGTACAGTTTAATGTTACCGTTTGCGAACTCGATAAATTAATAGTTATATCACTTACCTCATCGGCATGGAACGGCTCGCCTATTTGATAACCGGCCACATCTATATTTCCTTTTAGCGGTTGGCCGCTTGCATCGTCAACTATTTTCAATTGATAAGGCGTTTTAATTTCCACATAGCCATCGGCAGTTATGGGTACAGCATCGGTGCTGTTTAGTTTTTTTTCTTTATAACCATCTTCAAGCATTATGCTGTAACTGCCGCTGCCACTCACATTATCTATTACCAAATAATACACTTCATCTTTTTTGGCATTTATTGTTTTACTAAAAATATTACCAACTCCTGAATGAACAAATTCATCGGTAGCGCCCGTTTTTATGCCCGTGCTGCCACTGCCCACATTGCTGCTGCGTGCCAAATTACTACGCACTGGCAGCAGCTTTTTTAAGCGAATGCGGTCGCAAAAACCATCTTCATCGTATTTGAAAAGAATAAAATCAATGTCATCTGTTGCGTTATCGGGCGTAATTTCAAGGGTTAGTTCCACATCAGTTTTCACTGAAAATTTATACCAACCGGTGTTGTGTTCATTTTCAAAGTAGTACAAACTTTTATCGTTTGCATCGCTTATTTCTATCAACTTGCCGGTACCCGATGTGCCGAACTTTTCGGCATTTGTTTTTTTACTTATTTCGGCAGCATTTATGCAATCGCAGTTTTTAAGTTCGGTATTTTGTGCATTGCAAATGATGACGGTAAAAACAAGCAATATAGGTAAACGCATATCTAAAAATTAAAGATGCTAATTTGAGAAAATAAATTGTAAAAAACGGGGATTAAAACTCATTAAAAAAATTACTACTATTGTATTACTAAAAATAAACACACTATGGAACACCATCATGATAACCACCACGACAACGATGAAAAACCTAACTTTTTAGAAACTACCTATTACTCAGGCGGAACAGGTGTTTTTGGTTTGTTTTGGACCATTTTAGCAATCTCCTTTATTCTTAGCATTATTATCTTCGGATAATAAATTGCTTTTTTAGGCTTGCCCGTTAAACAAAAATATGCCGAAGAAGAGCTGGTTTCTTTTTTGAAAGATGGTTCTGAGCAATCGTTTTCCATTATTTACGATTCATATTCGGGCGCACTTTTTTCTGTAATTTCTACTATTATAAAGGATAGAGATGAAGCAACAGATTTGCTTCAGGAAACATTTGTAAAAGTGTGGAATAACCGCGCGAGTTATGATTCATCCAAAGCACGGCTTTATACTTGGCTGCTTAATGTGGCCAGAAATACCGCCATAGATGCTACTCGCTCAAAGCAATTTAAAAACAATAATAAAAACCAAAATATTGATGATTCCGTAAGATTAGTTAACCGCTCACATAACCTAAATGCAAGTTACGATGCAATAGGATTAAAAGAAGTGGTAGATAAACTAAAACCCGATTATAAAGCAGTTTTAGACTTACTTTATTTCAATGGGTTTACGCACGAAGAAGCAGCAAAAGAGTTGAACATTCCGTTAGGAACAATTAAAACCCGTTGCCGCAATGCGCTTATTGAATTAAGAGAATTATTAAATGTGAAAATAGCATAGTGGATATAAAACCATTCATATCATCGGGAATATTAGAGCAATACGCAATGGGCTTATGCACACCCGCTGAGCAATGTAGGGTAGAAACGCTAACTGATTTTTACCCCGAAGTGAAAGATGAATTGCAAAAAATTATGCAAACGGTGGAAACCTACGGGCAACTAAATGCCGTGGAACCACCTGCTGATTTGAAGCAAAAAATTGCGTACAACATTTTTAAAGCGAATAGCAATGGTGTAATTAATGTATCGGAGAAAAAGCAAACCCAAGTAATTTCTTTTTACACTTATATGGCCGCAGCGGCTTCGGTGGCATTGCTTATAAGCACAGTGGCATTGTACTTTATGCTCAGCGATTCGGAAAAACGGGTGAAAGACTTGGCCGATGCAAACGAAAAGTTGCAAACTAATACTGCCGAATATAAAACACAGATGGACGCACTTACCGCAGACATTGCTTTCCATACGCATATTGAAACCAAGCGCTTAGTGCTTAATGCAGTTAAAACATCGCCCACGGCCGATGCAAAAATAATGGTTTGCTGGAACGAGCAAATGAAAATGGTGTGTGTGGAAATGATAAACATGCCTGCACCGCCACAAGGCAAACAATATCAATTGTGGGTAATTGTAGATGGCAAACCTGTGGATGCCGGTGTTATGCCTGTTGATTTAACAGGTAAGGCCATGATGCCTTTGGAAGTGAAAGATGCACAAGCATTTGCTGTAACTATCGAAAACATTGGTGGCAGCAAAAATCCATCGCTGGAGCAAATGGTGGTGATGGGAAAAGTTTAATCTCATCTTATTTATATTTTATAGCGCTACTTTTTTGGTAATAACTTGTACAATAGTTTTGTTTCACAAATTGTAATGAAATGAAAAAATTATATACAATCGCGCTTAGCTTATCAGCCAGTATATTAACCGCACAAAATTTATTACCGCTCAGTTGGCAGCAGTTCACGGTTAAAGACCCGCAACAATCGGCCGGTTTTATTGATGTGGAAGATTTAAATAATGATGGTATAAAAGAAATAGTACTATCTACTCTTATGGAACAAGGCTCATTAAGCTCACCATGGAATACTAAAGGTGCTGTTCGGATTTTTTATCCAAATATAAATAACCCTATTTCATCTAGCTGGACAGAGCAAGTAGTTCTGTCGCTATCACAAAACTTGCCTTTTTGCAATCACCCGCAAATAATGGATGTGGATTTAGATGGCAACAAGGATATATTATTACAACAAGGTTTTTTGCAAACCAATGGAGGAAGTCATCAATGGATAAAAGGACCTGCATTTAGCTCTCTTCAACCATTCGCCACGCAAACTACACACGGCAATACCTATTATTTTTGGCATGAATCGGAGCAAGTGGATTTAGATAACGATGGCTTACTCGACATTGTAACCACATCAGCCAAAACACAAGACGCATCAAACCAAAATAACAGCAACATAAATCCTAAGTTAGCAAAAGTAGAGTGGTATAGAAATTTGGGAAACGGCAACTTTAGCTATTATACTTTGAATGATTCGCTAGGTGGAGTGTTTTTAAAAATGTATGATGTGGATACTGATGGCGATAAAGATATTGTTCTATCGCAGTTTTTTTGGGGAACCATGCGACCTGCATTAGTGTGGCTCGAAAACATAAATGTACCATCAGCAAATAACAACTACACCGGTAACTGGGCTTATCACGTCATAGATAACACCACAGGGCTTGGCTACCATTTCGAGTTTTTTGATATTGATGCAGATGGCGCAGATGAACTTGTTTACTCTAATCATAACAACGAGGATAATCAAGCATTGGTGGATAACAATAACAATCCTATTTTGCCCGAACTATGTTATTTTGAAATTCCACAAATTCCGGCCACAGTAAACCAATGGCAGAAAACAAGTATTTACAAAGGATTTAGAACAAATCTTTATGATTTTGGAAATCCGGCAAGTCAAGGCACGCCCGGGATATTTTCGATAGGCGATATTGACTTAAATGGGATGCCCGATATTGTTATGCCAGGTGATGGAAACGATACACTTTATTTATTCAGACAGAAAACAGATAATACTTGGCAGAAAGAATTGCTGGATAACGGAAAAATGTTTGGTCATGCTAAAATGGTTGACATTGATGGCGATGGCTCTCTTGAGATAGTAGCTGCTAAACACAATTTCCCCGAAATATGGCAACTGCTTTTTCCTCCGGCCGGTTTTTTAAAAATTTACAAGCCCACCAATATTTTTGTTTCTGTGAAAGATGCCCACATAGAAAATAACATTCAACTTTTCCCTAATCCGGTTAATGATATACTAACTATTACTGCCGAGCAAAACATAAAAAGAATATCTGTAACCGATATTACAGGCAAAATAGTTTACGAAAATTTATTTAGTCAACCGGAAGTAAATACAACTATAAATTTTAGTGCATTTGTGGCAGGCAGCTACATAGTGAAAGTAATTTTTCCCGATGGCAACTTCGCAAATAAATTGCTGATAAAACAGCAGCGTTAATTTTTGGGTTCTTCGCTAACAGGTGCTTCGGGTGTAATAGTTGGCGGAATTATGTCTGCTAATTTATTTTCAGTTTCACTTCCGGCAGCGGTAGTTTCAATTGCTTTTTTGGGAAAATATTTTTTCTGAAACAATATTATCATCACCACACCTATTGTTATGGCAGTATCAGCCACATTAAAAACCGGACTGAAAAAAGTGCAATTTTCTCCTCCCCAAAAAGGAACCCATTCCGGCATTTGCCAATCTACCATCGGGAAATAAAACATATCTACCACCTTACCATGCAAAAATCCGGCATAGCCGCCTTCGGGCGGAAGAAATATAGCGGCTTCAAAACTGTATTTACTGTCGCTGAAAATTAAACCGTAAAAAGCCGAGTCAATAATATTACCTATGGCACCGGCAAAAATAAATGCGATGGCAGTTACTAAACCACCGTGCGCTTTTTTCTTTATTAAATCCCAAAGGTACCAACCTATACCTGCCACAGCCAATATGCGAAAAATGCTTAGTATTAATTTGCCATAACTGCCTTCTAACTCCATCCCGAATGCCATTCCGTTATTTTCTGTAAAATGCAAATAAGCCCATTCACTTTCGCCAAACATGGATACTTGTTCCTGAAAGTAGAAATGCGTTTTGATGTAAAATTTTACAGTTTGATCTATAAATATTACAATAAAAAATATAATTAATGCTTTTTTCACGCGGCTGCAAACATAGCAAAAAGCAGTTTATGGTTTTTCACAAACTGCTTTAGCGGTATCATAATTAATGTTAATACGATTGCTCTAATTTTGCATCAATATCAAGCGTAGCGTGCGGAACACTACGTAGGCGCTCCTTAGAAATTAAGCGGCCCGTAGCACGGCAAATACCATACGATTTATTTTCAATACGAATGAGCGCATTTTTTAAATTTTGAATGTATTTTTCCTGACGTGCTGCCAAGTGTGCAGTTTCTTCTTTTGACAACACATCCGAACCATCTTCTAATAACTTAAAAGTAGGTGATGTATCATCAGTTCCATGATCGTCTTTGTGAGATAAAGAATTTTTCAGCATTTCGTAATCGTGTAATGCTTCAGCTAATTTTTTTTCAATAATGCCTTTAAACTCGGCTAACTCTTTATCGGTAAAGCGTGTGCGTTTGTCTTTTGATATATGCGGCTTTGGCTGGTTAGCAGGTTTTTTAACCATTGGTTTATAAACAAACGATGAGAAAAACTCATCGTTTGATTTTGTGCGCTCCGAATTTGTTTTTTTGGCTTCCACCACATCGTCATTATCAATGCTTGCGGCTTCTTTTTTTACTTTTTCGGGCTTAGCTGCTATGGACTGTTTTTTTAACTCAGCTTTAGTAGGTACTGCTTTGGCTTTTGCAATTACTTTTGGAGCAGCTTTTTTAGCAACCGGCCTGCCAGCCGTTTTGGATGGCTTAGCTGCCTTTTTCGGAGCGGGCTTTGCTTTGGCTTTTGCCACCACTTTTTTAGCAGAGGGTTTAGCTTTTTTTAGCGGTTTTTTTGCAGCCGGTTTTGCTTTTGGTTTAGCGGCTTTTGCCGATTTATTTTTTGCGACTTGTTTTTTTGCCGCCTTTTTTATTTCTTTCTTTTTGACAGGTTTGCTTGCCTTTTTAGCCGATTTTTTAGCCATTGTGTTAGGGATTTTAATTTAACTTACTTATTGATATGAGGGTATTAATGTTTTCTGTTAACTCTATTTTTTGTGCTTCGGTTTCGTTAATGGAATGCACTAATTCGAGCGAAGATGCAAGGGTTTCAGAGCAAATATAGTTTAAATTATTTGATACTGCCGCATCAATTTCGGTGCTTGATTTTAGCTTGATTTCTATCTTGTCGGTTACATCAAAGTTGCTGTCTTTACGTAAATTTTGAATCCTGTTCACTAATTCGCGGGCTATGCCTTCTTCTATTAATTCGGCCGATAATGATACATCTAAAGCCACAGTGAGCGCACCATTATTTGCCACTTTCCAGCCCGGAATATCCACCGGAATAATTTCCACATCTTCGGTTTCTAAAACATATTCATTACCACTCATATTCAGTTTGTATTTGCCTTCTTGTTCTATTGCCGAAATAATTGCAGCACCGTTATCGGCAGCATACGCTTGAACGGTTTTCATGTCTTTGCCTAATTTTTTGCCGAGTGTTTTAAAGTTGAGTTTTAAGTTTTTTACAATTTTTGTTTTTGTTTCATCCACAAAATCTATCTGCTTCACGTTTACTTCGGCTAATATTAAATCTTTAACGGCATCAATTTTTGCAGCAAACTTATGATCCAAAATAGGTATTTGTATCCGTTGCAAAGGCTGGCGAACTCTTATGTTTTCTTTCTTGCGGATAGAAAAAATCATAGAGCATATTTTTTGCGCTATGCCCATTCGTTCTTCCAAGTTAAGGTCAATTACTTGCTCTTCGGCTTTTGTTATATGGGTTAAATGAACCGATTGATATCTGAGCGGAGTATTATTTTTTTCAGCTTCTGCACGAATACAATCACTCAAGTTTTTATACATCCAATCAGTAAAAAATGGTGCAAACGGACTTGCAAGTTGGTTAACTACCATCAAGCATTCGTAAAGAGTTTCGTAAGCTGCTTTTTTATCGGTACTCATTTCGCCTTTCCAAAAACGCCTGCGCGATAAGCGAACATACCAGTTACTCAAATGCTCGTCCACAAATTCTTCTATTGCTCTTGCAGCTTGTGTGGGTTCGTAATCATCTAAACTTAGCGTAACGGTTTTTATCAAGCTGTTTAGTTTAGAGATAATCCATTGGTCTAATTCGGTTCTGTTTTTAATCGGAATCACATCTTGCTCGTTAATTTTAAATCCATCAATATTTGCATAGATTGCAAAAAACGAATAGGTATTATAAAGTGTTCCAAAAAATTTACGTTGCACTTCGGCTATGCCGTCCACATCAAATTTCAGGTTATCCCAAGGTTGTGCATTAGTAATCATGTACCAGCGTGTGGCATCAGGTCCGTATTTCTCAATTGTTTCAAATGGGTCAACAGCATTGCCAAGTCGCTTGCTCATTTTGTTGCCATTTTTATCGAGCACCAATCCGTTTGATATTACATTTTTGTAAGCAACTGAATCGAAACACATGGTGGCAATTGCATGTAGCGTATAAAACCAACCGCGTGTTTGGTCAACTCCTTCGGCAATAAAATCGGCAGGAAAGCTAGTTTTAAAAACAGGTTTGCTTGACGTGTTGAACGGGTAATGCACCTGTGCATAAGGCATAGCACCACTATCAAACCACACATCTATCAAATCACTTTCGCGTTTCATGGCCTTGCCAGATGCGGATACTAAAATAATATCATCAGCATAAGGTTTATGCAAATCAAAGCTGCTGTAGTTCTGTTTTGAAAAATCATTTGCTTTATATGCCGCAAGCGGATTTTTTTTCATGAAACCAACTGCTACGGATTTATCAATTTCAGTTTTTAATTCTTCTGCGCTGCCTATGCATTTTTCTTCAGCACTGTCTTCGGTGCGCCAAATAGGTAATGGAATTCCCCAAAAACGTGAACGCGATAAATTCCAATCGTTAGCGTTTTCGAGCCAGTTGCCAAAGCGGCCTGTGCCGGTTGCTTCGGGTTTCCAGTTAATGGTTTTATTTAATTCCACCATTCGTTCCTTAACGGCAGTAACTTTTACAAACCAACTGTCTAACGGGTAATAAAGAACAGGTTTATCAGTACGCCAGCAGTGTGGATAGCTGTGCTCGTAGGTTTCTTTTTTAAATAATTTTCCTTCTTCCTGTAGTTTTAAAACAATGCGCTTGTCCACACTTAAATATTCTTTCAGCTCTTTTATTTTTCCGTTGCGCTCTAAAATTGTTTTTTGTTTTTCAAATTCGGCTTTCTTTTCGGTTTCGTTTAAATAATCTTCTTTCACAAATTCATCGCCATAAAGAAAAATACCATCATTTACTTCGGGCAAAAATTTTCCGCGCTTATCAACTAATGTGAGCGAACCAATTCCGTTTTGTTTTGCTACTCTAAAGTCATCGGCACCAAAACTTGGAGCAATATGTACGATGCCTGTTCCATCTTCGGTGGTTACAAAATCATCCCAAACAATGTTAAATGCTTGGCTGCCATTAGTGGGTTTAGAAAACTCTAGTAGTTGCTCGTATGCTACACCTTCTAAAAATGTCCCTGAAAATTCGTCTACAACCTTATATGGAATATTCTTGTCACCAGACTTATAGTCCTCAATCTTTAGTTCTGCATTTTGCTCAGGAAAATATTTTCTTAATAGTGCTTTTGCTAAAACAATATTAATTAATTTGTGCGTATATGGGTTGTATGTCTTTACAATAATATATTCTATTTTAGGATTAACACAAAGCGCTGTATTAGATGGAAGTGTCCAAGGAGTGGTTGTCCAAGCGAGAAAATATATATCCTCTTTGTTGATGTCAACATTTGTCCAAATACTTTTTCCATTTGTACTAGTAAATTTATTTTTATCTACCTTAAACATAGCCACCGCAGTAGCATCTTTCACATTTTTATAAGTGCCCGGCTGGTTAAGTTCGTGTGAGCTTAATCCTGTGCCTGCGGCAGGAGAATAGGGCTGAATGGTGTAACCTTTATAAAGTAAATTTTTGTTGTAAAGTTCTTTCAACAACCACCATACAGTTTCAATGTATTCGTTTTCGTAGGTGATGTAAGGGCTTTGTATATCTACCCAATAGCCCATTACATTAGTTAACTGCTGCCACTTATCGGTGTATTTCATCACCTCTTTGCGGCAGGCAAGATTATATTCTTCTACGGTTATTTTTTTGCCGATGTCTTCTTTTGTAATTCCAAGTGTTTTTTCTACAGCTAATTCAATAGGCAGCCCATGCGTATCCCAGCCGGCTTTGCGCTTTACTTGTTTGCCTTTTAAGGTTTGGTAACGGCAAAAAATATCTTTTTGCGCACGCGCCATAACGTGGTGTATGCCCGGCATTCCGTTTGCCGATGGAGGCCCTTCGTAAAACACAAATGGACTTGCGCCTTCGCGGGTGCTTATGCTTTTATAAAATATACGCTCATCGGCCCAAAACTGAAGTATATCCTTTCCTATTTGCGAAAGGTTAAGTGTTTTATATTCAGGGTAATGTTTTTGCATAATTCCTTAAAAAGGGATGCGAATATAATAAAGTTACCGGAAACCCTATTTTGCGATCGTGCTACCTTAAAACTGACGGACTTTTAATAACCGGACAAGACAACTTTTCTGACTTTACGAAACACCCTTTTCACCGACAGACCTCTGCTTCGTATTTTTATTTTTTTTCATGCGCAAAAAAATTGAAGTTTTTAATGCCTCCCACGTTTGGCACATTTGCCTTTGCCTGCCAGCCCACAAACCAACCCAAAGGCAAAGTCAAAAGAGCCAAACCGCCAACGCTCTTTTTAGTGTAGTGCTATGAATAATATTTTTGCGATAATCATAAACAATATTATCTTTGGCATAGCGTTAGAGCGAATAAATGAAAAGAATTACCGTCATACTCTTAATGTTCCTTTACCTGATACCCGCAATTGGGGTAACGGTATCGGCTCATTACTGCGTTGGTAAGGTTACTTCGGTTTCGTTTAACCCCTTTGACACCAAACACAAATGTCCTTGCGGCAGTAAGAAAATGCCAAAGGACTGTTGCAAAGACGAAACCACTACCATTAAGTTAGATGACGAGCAGCAGAAAACCCAACAGTTTTTTTGCAATATGGTTAAGGTTTCAGACTTTCAACCCGCACTTACAACCAACCTCACTTACGACTATTATACTCCGCTTCTTTCAATCGAATTTTACCATAGCACACATCCGCCAGACGATCTAAAGCACCCGCTTTACATCCGTCATTGCGTTTTCCGAATTTGATTTTATTGATTTTTGTCTTAAAGCCGACACTTCTTTAGTGTATCGGCTTGTTGTGGCTTTTATCAGCCCGACAAGTTTTAATCATTATTCAAAATCAAAAACAGTAAAAATGAAAAATCTTAAAATCAGTTTTCGCAACAACAGTTTTGATGCGCTTACTAAGAACAGTTTTCAATTTACCCATGAGCACCGTTACTATTATAGAAGATGCACTGATGATTGCTATGTCAGGCATCATGTTAATTCAAATGATTTAATACAAATGTAAATGACCGAACAAAAATTCATTCCCGCTCTTGGCTACGATTTTCTGAGTGAGTATTACGACCTCACCATTAAACTCACCATGCCCGAAAAGAAATTCCGAAACAAGCTGATTGATTTGGTTAATCCCCTTTCGGGCGAAAGTATTTTAGAGTTCGGTTTCGGCACAGCGCAAAATCTCATTCTGTTGAAGCAGCGCAAAAACGAAGCATTGGTTCAAGGTGTAGACATTGACCCGAAAATCAAATCCATTGCCGAATACAAATTGCGGAAAAACAATTTAGATGTGACGTTGCATTTATATGATGGAAACACTCTGCCCTTTGCCGATAATTCTTTTGACAAGGTTTTCAGTTCCCTTGTTTTTCATCAGTTAGATGCAGAAACAAAACTGCATTGTCTCAAAGAACTGCTCCGTGTTTTGAAACCAAGCGGTAAACTCATTATTGGCGATTGGGGCGGGGCAAAATCCAAATGGATGCGTTTCTCATTTTATGCCGTGCAGATGTTAGACGGTTTCAAAACCACCAACGACAATGTAAACGGCTTAATGCCTCAATTCATTTCCGATGCAGGTTTTCAAAATGTTTCTGAAATGGATTTCATCAACACCGCAATGGGAACATACAGTTATTACACCGCAACCTCAACCTTATGATAGAAAAAATAATCTCATGGTCAACGCATAACCGCTTCTTTGTTTGGATTGGTATTTTGCTGATTATCGTAGGAGGCGTTTGGTCGGTGATGAACACCCCTGTGGATGCCATTCCCGACCTTTCAGAAAATCAGGTAATCGTTTACACCGAATGGATGGGGCGCAACCCACAAATCATGGAAGACCAAATTACCTATCCGTTGGTTTCCAACCTGCAGGGCATTCCAAATGTAAAAGCCATTCGTGCCGCTTCCATGTTCGGCATGAGTTTCATCTTCGTCATTTTTAATGATGATGCTGAAATCTACTGGGCGCGAACCCGCGTGTTGGAGCGGCTGAACTTCGCACAAAAAGCATTGCCGCAGGGTGTAACGCCAACTTTAGGTCCCGATGGAACAGGCGTAGGTCATGTGTTTTGGTATTCGCTTCAGGGCGATGGTTACGATTTGGGAGAGTTGCGTGCCGTGCAGGACTGGTATGTAAAATTCGCTTTGCAAAATGTGCAGGGCGTAAGCGAAGTGGCATCCTTCGGAGGGTTTCAAAAACAGTATCAGGTCAGCATCAATCCCAACAAACTTATTTACTACAACATTTCTGCAATGGATGTAGCCAATGCCCTAAAAGCCAATAACCGCGATGTAGGCGGCAGCATTTACGAAATGAACCGCATGGGTTACATGCTGAGGGGTTTGGGTTACATCAAAGACATTCAGGATATAGAAGAAATTTCTGTTGGCTCCAACAAATCCATTCCAGTCAAACTGAAAGATGTTGCCGATGTGCAAATGAGCAGCGACATCCGTTTGGGTATTGTGGATGAGAACGGGGAAGGTGAAGTGGTCGGAGGCGTGGTAGTTGCCCGTTACGGTGAAAACGCCAAAGAGGTAATTGACAATGTAAAAGCGAAATTAGGTGAAGTGGAAAAAGGATTACCGCCCGGTGTGAAAATAAAAGTTGCTTACGACCGCAGCGATTTAATTGAAGCAGCCGTTGCTACTTTAAATGAAGCATTGTGGGAAGAAATAGTGGTTGTTTCCATAGTAGTGCTGCTTTTTATGTTCCATGTCAGAAGTGCCATTGTAGCGATTGTAGCTATTCCACTATCTGTGTTGATAGGTTTTATGTGTATTTGGCTCTTTGATATTTCACTAAATATAATGTCGTTGGGGGGTGTTGCCCTTGCCATTGGCGATTTGGTGGATGCAGGTATTGTAATGACCGAAAATGCCTATAAAAGTTTGGTGAACGCAGTTTTAAAAACAGAAGAATAATGGAAAAGCAAAGAGTAGGTAACACCAAAGAACTAAGCGAAGAAGAACGCATCAAAATCATTGAGCGTTCATCGCGCACCGTAGGGCGGGCAGTATTTTTTTCCATCCTCGTTACGCTTATTTCGTTCGCCCCAATTTTGTTTTTGGAAGGGCAGGAAAAGAAATTATTCTCTCCGTTGGTGTTGACCAAAACATTTACCATGATTGGCTCTGCCATTGTTGCCTTGTTCATCGTGCCTATGTTGCTGCGTTCTTTGATGAAAGGCAAGCTCATTCCCGAAAGCAGAAATCCCGTTGCCAATTTCTTTATAATCATTTATACACCCGTTTTGCGGCTTTGCCAGCGTTGGAAAAAAACAGTCATTGCCATTTCTGTTTTAATTGTGTTAGGCAGTATTCCCTTAGTGATGCGTTTGGGATCTGAGTTTATGCCGCCTTTAGATGAAGGCTCATTGTTGTTCATGCCTGTTACGCTTCCCGATGTTTCAAACAATGAAGCCAAGCGCATTTTGCAGGTGCAGGACAAACTCATCATGTCCGTTCCCGAAGTGGAAAATGTATTAGGCAAAGCGGGAAGGGCTTACACCGCTACCGATAATGCGCCTATGAGTATGATTGAAAGCATTATTCTCCTAAAGCCAAAAGCACAATGGCGCGAAGGTATGACCACCGAAAAACTCATTACCGAACTGAACGATAAAGTGCAGATACCCGGTGTTACCAGCGGTTGGACACAGCCCATCATTAATCGTATCAACATGCTATCAACCGGTGTGCGGACAGACATCGGCATAAAAATTTACGGACAGGAGTTAGACACCATTTACAACATCGCCCGTCAGGTAGAGAAATCATTACAGGGCATTGAAGGTTTAGCCGATTTATATGTAGAGCAGCTTACCGGAGGAAAATACCTTGACATAAAAATTAAGCGCGATGAAATTGCCCGATACAACATTTCGGTAGAAGAAGTAAACATGATTATTGAAATGGCGTTGGGTGGTATGCCCGTAACACAAACGGTAGAAGGTCGCCAGCGTTTCAGCGTTTCCATGCGTTTAGCGCAGGATTTCAGGAAAGATATTTCCGAAATAAAGCGAAGCCCTATACAAACAACTAATTACGGGGTTATTCCGCTCTCAGCCGTTGCCGATATTGAGATTAACGAAGGTCCGCCAATGATAAATTCCGAAAACGCCATGTTGCGCGGAACGGTATTGTTTAATGTGCGGGGCAGAGACATGGGTAGTGTGGTGAGCGATGCGAAAAAGAAAATTGAAGAAGATTTTAAGCAACTGCCTAAAGGTTATTACATCAACTGGAGCGGGCAATACGAAAGCAAAGTCCGTGCAGAGAATAAGCTAAAAATCATCATTCCCATCACGCTTTTAATCATTGCTTTCGTTCTCTACTTCACCTTTCATTCAGCACGTGAAATGCTCATTGTGCTTTCCAGTATCCCGCTGGCATTAATTGGCGGTGCTTATTCCATGTATTTTTTTGAGGTCAATTTTTCGGTGGCAGTAGCAGTCGGTTTCATTGCCTTATTTGGCATTGCAGTGGAAACTGGAGTGTTAATGTTGGTGTATTTAAATGAAGCGATAAAAAATAGGGTGATAGCAAAGAAAGATGCTGCACTGTCAAATGAAGAAATTCAGGAAGCAATTTTTTCCGGTGCTGTGCTGCGCGTTCGCCCTAAATTAATGACAGTGATGGTGGACATGATAGGCTTGCTTCCTGTTTTATTGGCGACTGGCGTAGGAAGCGATGTAATGAAACCCATCACCATTCCTTTTGTATTTGGCATGATAACTTCCCTGCTCTTTGTATTAATCGTGCTGCCGGTAATTTATCAGATGATAAAAGAAAGAGAAGTAAAAAAATATGGTAAAGTAGAGTTCTTGGAAATTAAAGATTAGCTATATGAAAAAGATAATCACAGTAATCAGTTTTGTTTTTGCCCTGCATACAATTCTGGCGCAGGACACCACACACATTTCACTGGAAAAACTGTTGCAGCAGGTAGAAACCAATTATCCCTCTATCATTCAGTATCAATACAACATTCAATCCATACAGGCAAAGGCAGACGGAGCCAAATCATGGATGCCGCCAACTTTTTCAACAGGCATCATGCAATTCCCTTACAATTTCTCTATGCTCAAAGAAAAAAACAATCCCATGAACCAAGCGGGTATTGCTTTCTCCTTAGAGCAGATGATACCCAACACAAGCAAGTTGAACGCAAAAAAAAGCTACCTCAGTTCATTGACAGAAATTGAAAAAAGCAAAAGCGAATGGACAAAAAACGAGTTGAGGCGCGAAGCAAAAATTCTTTACTACAACCGTTTTGTAACAGAAAAGAAACAACTCATTTTAAAGGAAAGCGAAGAAATACTGCAACTGCTCATCGCTACATCCGAAGAAAAATTCAGCAACAACCAATCGCAACTGCAAACCATATACAAAGCCAAAGCCCGTTTAGCCGAACTCAAAAACATGCTACTGATGCTCAACGGCTTTATAGCCGAAAGCAACATTGGTTTAAATATCCTCATGGTGCGCGATGTAAACACCGCTTTTCAAATTGACACGTTGGTTGTTCCTAAAAATTATTCAATCAATCTTACCGACACGAGCAGCGTTTCCAACCGCAGCGACATTACAGCTCTCAACAAATACATTCAATCCATGAAACTGGAACAACGGGTAATGAAAATAGGGGTGCGCCCCGATTTCGGTATTCGTGCAGACCACTTTCAAATGTTTGGTATGCCCAATCAATGGTCGGTTATGGGAATGATGACAATCCCTATCGCGCCTTGGTCTTCAAAAATGTATCGTTCCGAAATAAAATCCATTGGTTTTCAAATCCAGTCAATGGAACAGGAAAAACAAACAATGGAACTAATGGCTAAAAGAATGTCGTCAGAAAAACTTGCCATGCTCAGTTACGAAAACGCGCAGTATCAGAGCTACACTAAAAACATCATCCCTGCTTATGAAAACAATCTGCAAGCCAATATCCTTGCTTACAAGCAAAACACGGGCGATTTTTTCGTGCTGTTGGATGCGTGGGAAATGTTGCTGATGAAAAAATTAGAGGCGTATGATAAACTGTTTAACATCTTAAAATTAGAAGCAGAATATGAGTATGAGAAAGAAATTAAATAGCATCGGCATCTTTGGTTTGTTGCTGTGCTTTTTGGTGCTGTCGTCATGTAACAACAAGCACGAAGGACATCAGCAATCAAACGGGCATGAAAATCATAGCGGCACAGTTTACACTTGCCCCATGCACCCCGAAATTGTAAGCGACAAACCCGGTAACTGCCCAATCTGCAAAATGAAATTAGAACCTGTGGAAAATGAAAGTTTGCCGCAAATCATTTCACCCAACCAACAGGTTTTATCTAAACAGGCAACTGTAAAACTGCAAGCGGGTAGTAACGGCAACACACTGAAAGCAGAGGGCTTTATTGTCCCTGCACAAAACCGCAATCAATCTGTTGCCGCCCGTTTTGGTGGAAGAATTGAAAAACTCTATGTCAAATTCAGCAATCAATATGTAAAGCAGGGCGACAAAATCATGGACTTATACAGTCCTTCGCTTCGCACCATTCAGGAAGAACATCTTTTCCTTTTCAAATCAACCACCGAAAATTCTTTACTGGAAAAATCAAGAGAAAAACTTCGCTTGTTGGGCATCACCGAAAATCAAATCTTTCTTTTAGAAAAAAACGGAACGGTTGCTTTAACCATTCCAGTTTTCAGTCCTGCAAACGGATATGTGTTTTTCAATACGCAACCAACACAGGAAAATACAACAGCAAAAAGCGCATCGGCAATGAACGCCATGAGTATGCAGCAAAGTTCTAACAACGAAAGTTCTTTTGCTGCTGCCGCTTCACAAATTCGTGAAGGTATTTATGTAAACGAAGGGCAAACACTTTTCAGCGTAAACGATTTGCAGGAAGTTTGGGCATTGGTTTCAGTTGCTAATCAAAGTGTAAATCAAATTCACGAAAACCAATCCGTAGAAATAACTGCTGAAAACAATACTTCACAATCACTCAAAGGAAAAGTTGCGCTGATTGAACAAACGTTTGAAGAAGCCAATCAGCGTTTTGCGAGAGTTAGAATAGTGTTGCCTAATTCAAACAATTCACTGAAAATAAATTCGCTTGTTACCGCACAATTTCAATTAACCAACAACAAATATTTAATCGTTCCCGCATCGGCAGTTTACAAAACAGGGTTAAATGCTTATGTGTGGGTAAAAACCGATACTTCAAAAAACGGCACGGGAATTTTTCAGGCGCGAAAAGTAATTGCTGGTGCAAGCAATAACGGAATGACAACCATTACAAGCGGTCTTTCATCAAATGAAGAAATTGCAAAAGAGGCGGGCTTACTGATTGACAGCGAAACATTTTTAAACGGAAACTAACATGAAGCAGATTATTATTTCAACCATCTTGGTTTCAATTTTCATTCTTTCAGGTTGCAAAAACGGGCACGAAAATAATCAGTCAGCATCAGGCAGTTACTATACCTGCCCCATGCACCCAACGGTGGTAAGCAGCACTCCGGGTTCTTGCCCTGTGTGCAATATGTCTTTAATCAAAGTGGAGAAAAAAGAAAATCAACACGAAGGTCAGCAAGGCAATTTTATCAGCATTGACAAACGCAAACAGGAATTGGCAGGAATTAAAACAGATACTATCCGCTTAAAAAACATCGCATCCGAATCAACCATTATAGGAACGGTTGCCATTGATGAAGAACAGGTAAAAACCATCAGCAGCCGCGCAAAAGGCAGGATTGATAAACTGTTTGTAAAAAACACAGGCGCATTTATCAAAAGCGGTGTGCCGCTTTACAGCATTTACAGCGAACAACTGCAAGCCGATGAAAAGGAATATATCTCTCTTTTAAAAAAATCAAAAACGGCAAATGTCTCAACTCAACTTACCAACGAGTTAGCGGAGGCAGCAAAAAATAAATTGCTGCTTTGGGGCTTATCCGAAAAACAAATTTCCGATATAGAAAAATCGGGCAGCACAAGTCCGTTGATTACTTTTTTTTCACCCGAAGCGGGTTATGTAACCGAAGTAAATATTACCGAAGGAATGTATGTGCAGGAGGGCAGCACCCTTTTAAAAATCACTTCGCTCAATCAGGTTTGGGTAGAAGCTCAACTTTATTCAAATGAAGTTTCGGGATTTGCAGAAAATAAATCCTTTCAGGTTTTCAGCGAAAGCAACCCCGGACAAATTTACACGGGCAAATTGGCTTACAGCAATCCCGTAATTGAAGAAGGAAAAAGAATTTATCTGCTCAAAATAAGGGTAAACAATCCTAAAGGAAATCTAATCCCCGGCACATTGGTTTCTGTTGTTCCCGAAAAATCTTCTGCCAGTGTTTTGGCAGTTCCGAAATCTTCTGTGCTGTTGGAAAAAATGAAAACAGCTTGGGTGCTGACACATGAAAATACATTTCAACAGCGCATGATTGAAACAGGCGCAGAAAATAAATACTGGATTGAAATTACATCAGGATTAAAACAGGGTGATGTGGTTGTTACCGAAGGAGCTTATTTAATCAGCAGCGAGTTTATTCTAAAAAGCGGAGCAGGTCAAAGACATGAACATTAAAACTTAGACTGAACAACACAATCAAATTTGTATATACAGGTGGGCAAAATTAAGTTTACCAAGCCCCGCAAGTAACAATCTCACATGACTTTCGGTAAAGCTGCATTGACAAATTACATCGCTGACAATTGTATGTTCACCTTTTTCACTTTGTAATTCATCCACTTTTTAAGTTTGTATGCAATTGCTGCTCCTATCATAAATTTATTTGCATTTTTTATTCCTCCTGTCCATACTCTTCACATTCGGGTAAAATTTATTAATGTTCATAGAACAGGTTCTACCGTACTGCTTCGCTGTTTCTTTAATCGTTTTGCTTTTTGTGTTTTTAATCGTTCATGCATTTCATCCTAAAGTGGTTTGTCAATACTTTAATTCAAATTTTTAAAATTGCTTTTGCTTGTGTCCGGGTTGATTTTTGTATTCTTCTGCTTTCCAGCGGTGATGACGTTCTACTTCTTTTTTCTTTTCTACATTCACTTTTGTTTCATCATTTGAAGATAGTTCATCGGCAAACGTATTTCCATCTTCCAGCA
>JAGVMA010000024.1 GCA_020054095.1 Bacteroidia bacterium
ATGCGTACATCCGTTAGCATCGGTAACTGTAACAGTATAGGTACCTGCACATAAACCGGTTCCGGTCGCAGCGTTTCCGCCACTTGGTGCCCACACATAGCTGTAACCTGGTGTGCCACCCGAAACAGTTATTGTTGCAGAACCATTGCATTGCCCGTTGCAAAGCACATTCACTTGCGATAAACTTGAAGAAAGAATGGACGGCTGTGTAATGGTGTAAGTTCTTGTGGTTGTACATCCTCTAAAGTCGGTAACAGTTACGGTATAAGTACCAGCGCACAAACCTGTAGCTGTGGCATTAGTGCCTCCGCTTGGTGCCCAGTTATAGGTATAAGGTGGTGTAGCGCCAGATGCCGTTACAGTAGCAGTGCCGTTACACTGCCCGTTACAGAGGACATTTGTTTGCGCCTGCGTGGCTGTTAGCTGTGTGGGTTGCGTGACGACTATTGTGCTCGTACCCGTGCAGCCACTCGCATCAGTGACGACAACAGTATATGTACCTGCACACAATCCTGAAGCAGTTTGCGTTGTTTGGCTCGAAGGTGTCCATAAATATGTATATGGGCCGGTTCCGCCACTTGGCGTAGCGGTAGCAGTTCCGTTGCATCCGCCAAAGCAGGATGGCTGAGTCATTGATGTGTTTACTGTTATTGGTGTGGATGAGCCTGTAACAGTAACCGTTGTTTGCACCCATTGTGAGCAAGAGATTGCATCTTTCACCCACACAGTATATGTACCTGGGCAAAGACCAGTAATGGTTTGTGTAGTCTGATTGCTAGGTAACCAAGAATACTGGTAGGGTGCAGTGCCACCTGTGGCTGATGCGGTAGCAGTTGCTGTGCAGGAGCACCCAGAGGGTGTAAATGTAGCAGATGGAGTGACTGGTGCAGAGCATTGGAAAAAATCTAAAAACACACCTGAATCATAAACACAATCTCCGGCATCAGCAATAGCAATTTTAAAGCGATACGTTTGGCAAGGGCAAACAGTGATTGTTCTTGTTAATACAGTTGTAAAACCATCGTATTGAATGGTGGCACCGCCTGTATTGTTAAAATAGTAAGCGCTGTTTGAAATGTTATTTACATTGTCAATACTAACAGGAGTTATGTTATTGGGCAACGTAGCCACATTGGTATTAGAGTAAAAATTGGGCTGGCATGCAGGGCCGGGGCCAGTGATAAAAAAACCAAAGGCATCGTTAAAAGATGAACTCACAAATTCAGGATATTCTTCTGAACCAAAAACGAAACGTATTTGCAAAGTATTACATTGCGGCACCACATCAAACTCCAACATACATAAATCGTAATCAGCTAATGGCTCAATAGTATTTAGCTGAGGGTCATTAGAAAGTGTTCCATTGCAAACACCTGCCGAACCAATATTATTAGGCCCCACAGCAGTTGCACACGATCCTGTTGTGAGCATAATACCATTAGCCAAACCCAGGTTTGTAGCAGTGCCATTAAAAGTTCCCATTGCATTCGAAGGGCACACAATATTTACGTTAGAATAAGTTAAACCACCACCAAGTAATGAATTCATAATCGTTGTTACGTTTTGGGTGGGTGTAACAATTAACTGTCCGAAGGAAAAAAACGGAATAACGAAGAGAAGGCTAACGACTGCGTAAATTTTTCTCATAAGGGAGGTTTTATGTTTAATAGACAAGCGATGTTAGATGCTGGTTGCACTATTTTGCCACAATTTATAAAATATAGCTAAACAAAAAAGCACCCTGAGGTGCTTTTTCGACAAATGATTATCAACAAGATATCAGATGAAATTATTTTATAAGAGAAACATGCCCAACATATTCGCGCTTGCGTTTCTGAGGATCAATGCAGCGTATTTTCCACACATATACATCTTGCTGTGCTAGTTTGCTTCCACCATTGGCTTTTCCGTCCCAGCCTTGGGTAACTGATGTTGATTTAAAAATCATATTTCCCCAGCGGTCGTAAATCCACATTTCAAAATCACCTACAAATGTGCCTTCGGGCATAAATACATCGTTTTTACCATCGTCATTGGGCGTAAATGCGTTAGGTACAAAAATGGTCATCTCAGGTTCTACCACTATGCAGTTTACAAAAGTATCGGTGCAAACTGTATTTGAAACAATGAGTGTAATGCAATAAGTGCCTGTATCTGAATACTGATGAGTTGGATTTTGAGCATAGCTTACAGTTGTGTCGTTAGGGTCGCCAAACAACCAAGTGTAAGTGGTAGCATTGCTCGATAAGTTATTGAACGAGAAATTAGGATCGCTCAGCGGCTGATTGCCAGGTGTAACTGTAAAGTCGGCATTAGGAAAATTCACGTTATTAATATTCATACTTACCGACTGGGAACAGCCGTTTGCATCGGTTACAACCACAGTATAAGAACCATTGGCTAAACCCGTAGCAGATGCAGTAGTTTGGTTGCCCGGAGTCCACAAGTAAGTATAAGAGCCCGTGCCACCTGTAACAGTTACGCCAGCAGTTCCATCGTTTAAGCCACAAGTCGCAGGTATAAAATTATCTACCACTACTAATGGCTGCGGCTGACCAATGTTAAATACTTTCTGAATCGCACATCCGTTGGCATCAGTAATAAACACCGTATAGTTTCCGGCAGTTAAATTACCAACGCTATCTGTTGTTTGAACAGGAACAGTGTTCCAACTGTAAGTGTAAGGACCTACTCCACCCGATGTGTTTACCCATGCGGCTCCGGAATTACCTCCGCTACAAAGTACATTTAACGAATCTTCGATGGATGCTAAAACAGGTGGCTGTGTAATGATTACAATAGATGTATCGGTACAGCCCTGCGCATCAGTAATAGTTACGGTATAAGTTCCGGCAGCTAAACCGGTAGCAGTAGCATTAGTACCGCCACTTGGTGTCCATAAATAAGTGTAAGGCGATTGCCCACCATTTGGTGTTGCCGTTGCAGTGCCCGTAAGCCCACCGTTACACAACACATCTGTTTGTGCCGATGTTACAGCAGTTCCGCCCGATTGTGTGATGGTAATAGTATCAATTCCGGAATAACAACCCGATGCATCTTGTACATATACAATATACTGCCCTGGTGATAAACCGGTTGCAGTTTGTGTAGTTTGCGGTGGTGTGGTTGTCCACGAATATGTGTAAGGTGCTTGCCCGCCACTCGGATTTGCAGTTACAGTGCCATTACTACTTCCGCAAGAAGCGGGTGTGGTAGTAGATTGTATGTTAATATTCGCCTGAAAAGTACAGGTTGTACAGGTTGTTGTTTGGAAATACAGCCCTGCGACTC
Source organism: Bacteroidia bacterium (assembly GCA_020054095.1). GTDB lineage: Bacteria > Bacteroidota > Bacteroidia > JADZBD01 > JADZBD01 > JAGVMA01. Next base: position 3,292 of record JAGVMA010000024.1, read on the forward strand.
CTAAATTATAACAATCTCCACTAGCTTGCACTTGAAAATTTGAAGTAGTTTGACCGGCATTTACAATAGTTGGTTGTTGTATCCAGTTGTACCAATCTTCTTGCATGCCTATTTGAAATGGCGCACCTCCGTTTAGAACAAAACTTGAATTGATTTGCTGTAAATCGGCAACTGCCATAAATGCTTCGGCAGCAGTAGATTGGGCACATGCGTTAAACCCCGTTAAGTTATATTGATTAGTACTTCCTATACCTACAAAACAGCCGTCAAATAAATAAATTTCCCCTTGGTAAGTTTGAGTAGGATTACTATAAACAATAAAAAGCGTTGCACCATCGGTATCATTACCCGATTGGGTAGTACTTGTAGGTAAGCCACTTATAACATAGTTTCCGTTACCGTTAATAATCGAAGTAACATCAGCACGATAGGTATAGGTGGCGTTAAAACCCCAGCATTTATCAGCATCTGTTCCAACTTGAGTCATCGGGAAAACCTGATTTTGCGATGCCGGGTTAGTAATAGAAGCATTTATGCCTATTCCGTTACCGGAAGTTAATGCCCACAAATATGCTTTTTCAATTACACCGCATGTTGGCAAACCGCTAATAACAAACGAAGCCGGCTGAACTACGCCCGGTGTGCTTGGGCAGCACGAAATGCTATAACGCTGGCCTAATTTTACGCTTGCCTGCACAAAGTTTAAGCCGCATTTGGTAAGGTTATATACCGGACCAAGTGTTGCATTTCCGTTTTGTGGCGATGGTGTTTTTAAATTATCCTGCTTAGGCGCATGGCACGATAAGCCGGGCCATTTTTGCTGTGTATCATTACTGTTAAAATTGTTTTGAGCCAAACAAATGCTTGAGAAAAGCAAGCAAACGAAAAGGAGGTGTTTGTTTATTAAATTCATAGCAGGAAGATTAAAATATATTTTTTATCGATGAATCTTATTTAATTGGAGACAAATTTAAACATTTGCCTTACATATATTAAGACAAAAATAGTAGAACTAAGGTTGCTTTTTATTTGAATATTAGTAATTATTCGCCAAACCCTTCTTATTTTCAAATCATTTTTTTGATAAAAAGCAGCTGACAGGATAATGGTCAGAATATTTTATATCGCTTGTTTGATAGTAATAGGATGAGAACGCCTTAGTGTGCAAAATATAATCTATCCTGAAGGAAGGGAAAAGGCCAATATAAGTTTTACCTAAGCCTGATCCCGATTGAGCAAAAGCATCGCACAGCCCTTTGCCTATTTTTTGGTAAGTGTAAGAAAATGGCGTGTCGTTAAAATCACCTGTTACAATTACCGTATAAGGGCTTTTTTGAATATGCGCTGCCACCTTTTCGGCCTGTGAAGAACGTAAAACAAATGCTTTATTTAAGCGTTTCAGAATATTTTTCGAGCCCTCTATCTCTTCCACTTCGCGGTTATTTTCTATGTCATCTATAAATTTATAATCTTGTTTAGAAAACAAAACCGATTGCAAGTGCATGTTATAAATGCGAACAGTATCTGCATTGATTAAAACATCGGTGAAAATGCACGTATTATTTGCCGTGGTTCCATCAAATTCAATTTTACCTTTGTTCACAATTTTAAAACTTGTTAGCGTAGCAATGCCCCAGTGATGCTTTCCCCTTAGTGTAGTAGTGTATTCTATATGTGCATTTTTTGCGTGCTGAAGTTTCACAAGTGTATCCAATGTTTCAAATTCGCCCGAATCATCTACAAAAACTTCTTGCATACAAAGTATATCGTTTGCTTCGGCTTTTAAAAAATCGAACATTTTATTTCTTGTCTCTTTGTTTTTGCTCCAGTTGTACAAATCGAACAGGCGCACGTTATAGCTCATTACCTTAAATGCTTGTGCCGGAGGTTTTTCATAAAACAAATGCACGGGAATTATTTTTTGAATAAAAATAATTGAAGGCAACAATACAAATAAATTTATCCAGAATTTTTTGCGCCAGCGCAATATCCAATAAATGAGAAAGAAAATATTTGCCACTGCAATAAATTGAAACGCTAAACCAAAAAATGCCAAAAACGATATACTTGCCGGGCTTATAAAATAAGCAGCATAAGCAACAAGCATACTCGCAATGGTGAAATAATTAAAAAACCAAACTACTTTACTTACCCAACTCATTCTGCGCTTTTTCTTTTTCGAATTGGGCTTTACGGTGTTATAAAGTTTGTCGGGCTTTAGCATGTTTTATTTATTGCTGGCTTTAAACAAAATGTCTTTTTCCTCTTTGCTTAAGCTATCGTAACCCGATTTGCTTATTTTATCTAAAATAGCATCCACTTTTTGCTGCAGCAGGTTTTTATTGTAGTTGTATTCTTCATCGGTAGTTTTTTTGTAATGAACTACTTTTAGTTTCGGTTTTTTCTTTAGCGAAACAATTGCTAATGCAGCATTGTAACCCTTCGACCAATCGTTGCCTTTTTTGTAACTAAGCATAAACAGATAACCAAAAAGCGCACCGCCCAAATGCGCCAAATGACCGCCCACGTTTTCGAAACCGGGCAAACTTATTATATCAATTACAACTACAAAAACGGCAATCCATTTTAATTTTATTTCGCCCACAAAAAAAACCAAAATGCTGAAATTAGGCAGCAATGTAGCCACCGCTATTACTATTGCCAACACACCTGCCGATGCGCCATACATAATACTATTAACCGACATGATTTGTAGCGATGGAATTAGCTGGTAACATAAGAATGAAAAAAATGCGCCTGACAATGCGCCTAAAACATATACCGCATTTATTTTGCTGTTGCCGCAATAATCTGCCAGCAGCTTGCCAAAAAACCAAAGCATATACATATTAAAAAACAAATGAAAAAAACCAGCATGAAAATAAAAATGGCTTATCACCGTCCACGGTTTATGAATAAGCCGCGTAACATCTAATGGCATTGCTACTTGCAAAACAAGTTGATCAAATGCGTATTCAATTTCGTTTACATTATTGCCTGCAATAAACAGGAAAACTTTATACGCTGCTGCCAATAAAAAAACGGCTGTGTTTATGGCAATAAGCAAAACAACTTTATTCCCCCGTTTTATTTGCGCTTTTATTTCGGCTGTGATGCTCATGCTTTATTGAAATAAATTTCGCTTGCGATTGTTACGCCAAATCATGAGCAGTATGAAACCAAAAAACATTCCGCCCAAGTGTGCGAAATGTGCCACGTTATCGCCACGCACTTCTGCAATGCCCGAAAAAAACTCGAGTAAGCCATAAATAACCACAAAATATTTTGCTTTTAATGGTATAAAAAAGTAGATGTAAATAAGTGAGTTAGGAAAAGTCATACCGAATGCAAGGAGCAAACCAAATACCGAACCCGATGCGCCAACTATCACATGCGAGTTCATATAATCTGTTTTGTATTGTTCTAAAATTGCAATTGCTGCTTGTGTAATTTCTGTGTTGTTTTGAATTCCGCCTCCAAGCAATTCGTTATAAGACGTAATTAGTCCTTGCAATTTTTCGGAACCTACTGCCGGAAGACTATCGAGGAAAGTATTAAAATAGGTAAGGTCGGTTTCGGCAATAAAAATATTAACCTTTTCTACCACTCCTTTTATTTCGAAATAAGCAATTGCATAATGTGTGGCCGCTGCGCCTATGCCGCAAAATATATAATACTGCAGAAACTTTTTAGAACCCCAATAATTTTCGAGTGCGCTGCCAAACATCCACAAGGCAAACATGTTGAAAAAAATATGCGAAAACGAACCGTGCATAAACATGTACGAAATAAACTGCCAAGGTTTAAATGCTTCGGATGTGGGGTAATGCAAACCAAGTATATCTACCAAGTTTAACCCATAACTCTGCTCAAAAACCTGTGTTGCCAAAAACAAAATACCATTAATAATGAGTAGGTTTTTTATTACCGGTGGTAGTATTTGAAATTGCTGTGGGCGATACTGTTGCATATTTTTATTTTTTAAACCTGCGCTCTAAATCGGTTAAAGCAAAAGTGGTTAACGTGGGTTTACTTTGCGGTGATGAATAAGGCATTTGACAGGCAAAAAGTTCGTTCACCAAATTAGCCATTTCTTCGTTTGTTAGTTTCTGTCCTGTTTTTATTCCCATACTTCGCGCCATTGCCTGTGCTAAGTTATCGCGCTTATCTAAATTTAATTCTTGCTCGTTATTTTTAAAATTATTAATTAATTGTTCTATCATTTGGCGAGTGCTATGCTCTGTTAAATCAGCCGGAATGCCGTGAACGATAAGTGTATTTTTTCCAAACTCACTAAAATCAAAACCAAGTAATTTTATTTCATCGGCAAGTTGCAGCATTAGTTCATAATCTGCAGCATTTAATTCCACATTTACCGGAAACAATAACTGCTGCGATGCCGAATGATTTGCGCTCATCTGTTTTACATATCGTTCGTAAAGCACACGCTCGTGCGCCTGCTGCTGATCTATAATCATAAATCCGGTTTTTATATGCGTTAGCACATAAGCATTGTGCAATTGATAATGCAACGATACATCTTGCAAAACCTGCGTTTCGTTTTCGGGGAGTGAAACCGCAGTTTCGCTTTCGCTCATCATTTCTTGCTGCGAAACATTGTTTTTCTCTGCCATAAATTGCTCGAACGATGGCTGATCTAAGTTTTTTTGCAACACCGAATGTTTCGCTGTTTCCTGCTTTTCGGCAAATGGATTGTAATCCGGGTTAACCGAGATGGAAGGCAATTTAACGGTTGCATCTTTGGGCAACGGAATAAAATCAAACGTGGTTTCTTTATCAAAATCTAAAGTGGGCGCAATATTATATTTGCCCAGCGCACGTTTAACAGCCGAGCGAAGTATGCTGTAAACTAATCGTTCGTCTTCAAATTTTACTTCCGTTTTTGTGGGATGAATATTTACATCAATCGTTTTAGGATCAACCTCGAGCAATAAAAAATAGGAGGCAAAACTATCGGCAGTAAGCAATTCGGCAAATGCCATTTGTATGGCATGATGCAGGTATGAACTTTTAATAAATCTATTATTGAGAAAAAAATATTGTTCGCCTCTCGATTTTTTTGCAAACTGAGGCTTACCTACAAACCCACCCACTTTTACTATGCTTGTATCTTCATCTACCGGAACTAATCGCTCGTTATAACTATTACCAAAAATGGCAATGATGCGCTGCCGCAAATTACCTTGTTGCAAATGAAAAATTTCTTGCCCATTGTGATACAGCGAAAAAGCAATTTCGGGATGTGGCAGTGCCACGCGCTGAAATTCTTCAATAATGTGCCGAAACTCTACCGGATCGGATTTCAAAAAATTTCTGCGAGCGGGTACATTGTAAAATAAATTTTTTACGGCAATGCTCGTGCCTTCGGGTGCCGAACAAAATTCTTGTCGCTTCACTTCATTTCCTTCTATTTCTATGAGCGTTGCTAAATCTTCGGTTGGCTGTTTAGTTTTTAATTCCACTTGTGCAATAGCTGCTATTGATGCCAATGCTTCGCCTCTAAATCCTTTAGTAGAAAGGTTAAATAAATCATCGGCTTTTTCTATTTTAGAAGTGGCGTGTCGCTCAAAACACAAGCGTGCATCGGTAGCGCTCATTCCTTTTCCGTTATCAATAACTTGTAAAAGAGTTTTGCCCGCATCTTTTACTATCAGTTTAATAATACTTGCACCTGCATCCACCGAGTTTTCGAGCAATTCTTTTACGGCCGATGCCGGACGCTGCACTACCTCGCCTGCCGCTATTTGATTAGCAACACTATCAGGTAATAAATGTATAACATCTGCCATTGTGCAAAGATAGCTTTTTGGTTTTTTAAATCTGTGGTTTTAAACATGAGATATTCCTTTAATATTATCAGGGATAATGTGTATCCCGCCCAAAAGAGTGGGATTAATTCGACTAATCTCGTTATAGCGATAAGCCTCACTAATAAAAAATTTGTGTATCAGTAAATAGTTTGTATTATTGTACCCGATTCAGTTGCTTGTTTTCTCAAGTAACAATTACCAAAAAACTTACTGATATAGATTTTACTCACACAAAAGCGATTTTTATTTTTTAATCCAATTTATTATTTCCCATTTCATTTAAACCAATTTAACCAAACACATGTACGATATTATTGAGCTAAACGGCAAGCTGGTAGGCGAGCTTAAAGAGATTGCCAAAAAACTTGGCATCACCAAAACGGAAGGCATGAAAAAGCAAGATTTAGTCTATAAAATATTAGACCAGCAAGCTTTAAACCCTGCCGCTGACGATAGCACAAAAAGCAAAGAGCAAAAACCTGCCGAGCGTAAAAAGAAGGAAGAAACACCAAAAGAAGAAACGGCAATGCTCTTTAATGATACCGAAGAAGTGCAACCTGCAAAATTACCTGCCGAAGAAACAGAGGTGCAAAACACAGCCACAACAACTGATGGCAATAGCCAACAAAATGCATCGCCCGAGCAAAAAGAAAATAACGGTGGCGAGCAACAAAATTTTAAACACAAGCACCAGCATCAAAATCCAAACCAGCAACCCAAAACGCAAGAGCTGCTTTACAATTTCGATAACATCGTTTTTGCCGAAGGCGTATTGGAAATTATGCAAGATGGTTATGGTTTTTTACGTTCGGCCGATTACAATTATTTAAACTCGCCCGATGATGTGTATGTATCACAATCGCAAATAAAATTATTTGGTTTAAAAACCGGTGATACAGTTCGTGGTGGTGTGCGCCCGCCAAAAGAAGGCGAAAAATATTTTCCGCTTATAAAAGTTGAAAAAATAAATGGCCGCGACCCAAGTTATGTGCGCGACCGTGTGCCGTTCGATCATTTAACACCACTCTTTCCGCACGAAAAATTTAAACTCACCGGCCATTCGCAAGAAACACTTTCTACACGTATTGTTGATTTATTTACACCCATAGGCAAAGGCCAGCGTGCATTAATTGTGGCACAACCTAAAACCGGTAAAACCGTTTTATTGAAAGAAATTGCAAACGCCATTGCTGCTAATCATCCAGAAGTTTACATGATGATTTTACTAATTGACGAACGCCCCGAAGAGGTTACCGATATGGCACGCAGTGTAAATGCCGAAGTTATTGCATCTACTTTTGACGAACCGGCAGAGCGCCATGTTAAAATTGCAAACATAGTTTTAGAAAAAGCAAAACGCTTGGTTGAGTGCGGACACGATGTGGTTATCCTCCTGGATTCCATCACACGCTTGGCGCGTGCTTATAATACTGTGCAACCGGCATCGGGCAAAGTACTTTCGGGTGGTGTGGATGCAAATGCGCTACACAAACCAAAACGCTTTTTTGGCTCGGCACGTAAAATAGAAAAAGGCGGCTCGCTCACCATTTTAGCAACTGCATTAACCGAAACGGGCTCGAAAATGGACGAGGTGATTTTTGAAGAATTTAAAGGAACCGGTAACAGCGAGTTACAATTAGATCGCAAATTATCTAACAAGCGTACTTTCCCCGCTATTGATATTGTTGCATCAAGCACCCGCAGAGACGACTTGCTGGTAGAAAAAGACATTTTACAACGCATGTGGATTTTACGCAAACACTTGGCTGATATGAACCCCGTGGAGGCAATGGACTTTATTAAAGACCACATGAAAAACACCAAATCGAACGAAGAGTTTTTAGTTTCGATGAACGGATAGTGCCATGCTTAAAAACGGAAGTGTAAAATATGGTTTTATTGGCGGCTTGGTGGTTGCCGTTATTTTATTTTCGCAGCACTTTTTTTTGCAAGACAATGTGGGCGTTTTTGCTCCGCTAAAATACTTGGTGCAATTGGCCATTATTGTTTCCATCATTGCATCCATTAAGTTTACTAAAGATAAAGAAACACCTGCCGGAGAATTATTAGAACTAAAAACGGGAATGAAAGCAGGTGGCACCACCACTTTAATTGTTTCGGTTTTTTTAATGCTTTCGTTTATCTCTATTCAAATGTTGCTTACACCTGCCGATATTGTTAAAAAAACCGATGCCGACTTAGCTGCTTATTTTGCGCAACATCCGCTTAAAGATTCATCGGAAACGGCATTGCTTGCCACCCAAGATTCATTTGAACTTTATTTTAAAAAAGAGCAATACGCACTTAGTAAATATTATTTAGGAATAGTGAAACTGATAGATAAAGACAGCCAACTGTACAGCCAAAAAATAGGCGAAGTAAATAATAAAATGGTGGGGCAGCTTTCCTCTTTCACGGTGCAACTGAGCCAAACATGGCCCATCACTTTTATTCAAATAATACTTGGGCTCATTGTATCTTTTATCACCACCATGATTTTCAGATTCAAACAGCAATCGGAATTGTAGTGGTTTTTTTTCTCTTTCTTATTAAGAGATAAAATTATTGTATCACTATCTTTTGCGAATACACTTTATCTCCCTCCAATAATTGCAGGTGATAAATACCTTTTGCAAAATTTGTTAAATCAATTTGTTTAGTTCCCTCTCCTTCATTA
>JAGVMA010000029.1 GCA_020054095.1 Bacteroidia bacterium
AATTTAACAATAGAAGAATTTCACAAACCAATTAATACTAACTTAAAAAATGCGGCTTGATGCTAAATATAAATTGTCCACTTTTTTCTTGCAATTCCATAAATAACCAAGCACAGAGCAGTGGCAAAATAATAATTGCAAAATAAAAAATAAATGAAACGCACCCTTTACACATTTCTATATATACTGCTGTTGCAAACCGCACCAGCCCAAAACACCTGGCAGCAGGTGGGCGGAGGGATTGATTTATATGCTCAAGGGTGGGGCGTAGGTTCTTTATATGAATACAATAATGAATTGGTGATTGGCGGTCTTTTTCTCTCTGTGGAAAACGGAACATCAGCTCCTTCAGTATGTCGCTGGGATGGTAATACCCTAACTCCTATGGGCGGTGGACTTTTTAATAATCCACAAAAAACTCTGCCAGGTGGCATACAAGGGCTTGTGTCCTACAAAGGCATGTTATACGCCAGTGGCTCCATATTTTACACCGATTGGACTCCCGCCATTGGCTTAGGCATGTTCAGGTGGAACGGCACCCATTGGCTGCCCATGGGTGGGGGTAACAATGCGTTACAAGAATTAATAGTTCACGATAGTTTATTGTATGTGTGCGGGTATCAATCTGCTATGGCCGATTCGGGGTCAAGTACATGGAATGTAGGTACAGGAGGTATAGCTGCTTTTGATGGAGATAGTTTTAGAGTATCCGGAACTCCTATGTCTGCTATGCTGTGCTTTGGTATTTATAACGATACACTCTATGCCGGGGGAGCATACACTCACGGAGAAAAAATAAGAAAATGGGATGGCACACAATGGATAACGATATTAGATGGGGTTACGGGTGTTTTGTACAATAATCGTTTTCATAGCATGGCAGTTTATAATGGCGAGCTGTATGCAGCAGGCGTTGTAACACAATTGTATGGCAATCCGGTAAACCATATAATAAAATACAACGGCAGCACCTGGACGGATGTTGGCGGAGGGCTAAACGATACTGTGTTTGCACTATATACCGATACTGTAAACAACCTGCTGTATGCCGGAGGCAAGTTTACCATAGCCGGAGGCAATGTGCCGGCCAACTACATAGCCGTGTGGAACGGCACTAACTGGGCTCCCGTAGGCAATGGGTTTAACGATTGGGTTTTTAGTATTACTTCATTTAACAATGAAATTTACGCAGGCGGTAAATTTACAAGTGCCGATGGTATGCCATGTAACTACCTTGCCAAATGGGGCTGCTGCTTAAGCATTGATGATAACGATAACAGCACAACAGGGGTTACAGTTTACCCTAACCCATTTTCAGAAAACACAACAATAGAAATAAACGGGTATGACAATCAGCAATATGATGTAATACTATACGATGCAATGGGGAAAGAAGTAAGGCAAATGAAAGAACAAAAAGGGAATAAAATAGTTATTGATAAAGAATCTTTAGAAGAAGGCATATACACCTATAGCATTGTATTTAACAGTAGGGTCTTGCGAGGAAAGTTTATAATTTATTAATGATTTTTATTTAGCTATTCCGGCTATTTGTAAAATATTTTGTAAAGCAGGTTCGGCAATTTCCATTAATGGTTTTGGGTAAACTCCGAGTGCGATCGTTAAAATCACAAGCGGAATTAATACTATTTTTTCGTTTGATGTTAATCGAGCAAAAGTTGATGTGGCGGCATTTGTTTCGCCAAGCATTACACTTTGATAGCTTCGCAACATATACACAGCGCCCAGTATCACGGTTAATCCGGCAAATGTAGCAGCATACGCATTGTACTGATAAATGCCATTGATAAGTAAAAACTCACCTACAAATCCGCTTGTTAACGGAAGCGCAACGCTACTGAGCAGAATAATTAAAAAGAGCAAAGCAAACTGCGGCTCAATATTTCTTATTCCGCCAAGCGAAGATATTTGTCGGGTATTGGTACGCGATAAAATAATATCGGCAATAAAAAATAAACCCACCACACTTATACCGTGTGCAAACATTTGAATAAGTCCACCTTGCAGTCCCTGAATATTAAGCGAAAAAATACCTGCAGAAATTAAACCAACGTGTGCAATGGATGAATAAGCAATTAATCGCTTAAAATCTTTTTGAACAATGGCAAGGCACGATGCGTAAATAATTCCAATCACTGATAATGCAATAGCAAGGTGCATCCATTCTTGCACACCTGCCGGAACAAGCGGCAGCAGCCAGCGCAATAATCCGTAAGTTCCCATTTTTAGCATAATGCCCGATAGCAGCATGGTTCCTTGTGTAGGTGCCGATACATAAGTATCGGGCTGCCAGGTGTGAAACGGAAAGATAGGCATCTTAATAGCAAACGCTAAAAAGAACATCCAAAAAACAAAACTTTGTTGTGCTAAGGTTAATGATGCACCGGCTTTGTATAATGCCGAAATTTCAAATGACTTTGGTACAAACTCGGTAAAAGCTGCATTCATTCCGCCTGTGTGCTGATACAAATAAATTAAACCAACCAACATAAATAAGCTGCCTACCAATGTGTACAAGAAAAATTTAAAAGTAATAGCACCTGCACTTTTTTCGGCTGAACTGCCCCACATAAGGCAAATAAAATAAATGGGGATGAGTGCAAGTTCCCAGAAAATGTAAAATAAAAACCCGTCCATAGCAGTGAAAACGCCTACTAACGCCATTTGCATCAGCAGCATTAAACTGTAAAATACCGATGCGTTTTCGCGCTCTTTATTAAACGATGACAGAACAATAAATGGAAGCAAAAGTGAGGTAAGTAAAACAAGCACCATGCTTATTCCGTCCATACTCACATTAAAATGTATTCCCATCGAACGAATCCAATCGGCATTAAACGATAATAGTTTTGATGATGCGTTATTTTTTAATTCAACAAAAGCAAAAACAGTTAAAGCCAGCTGTGCTAATGTGGCAAATAGCGCAAAGCGTTTTACTTGTTCGGTTTTAATAAACAAAGCAAGTAGGCCGGCAATTAATGGAAGTAGTATGAGCGAAACAGTTATCATTTATTTGTTTTTTCTTTTTCGATTATTAACTCAATTGCTGTTTTTAGTTCAGGAACAATTTGCTCAACAACCCTCCACTGCCCACAAGTCAACACCTATATAATCGTGTATGAGCTTGTCCCGCATTCCTGCCATCTTTTTCCATTCCACATTGTTGTATTTTGCTTTTATCCCGTCATCAATTTTTTTACTGGCCTCGCCAATTACTTCAAAGTTCCTGATTACAGCGTCTTGCGCTATTTTGTTGTTCAGAAGTGTTTCCTCCGTCATTCCGTTAGTGTATTCCAAAATGCTGTTCACACATTCTAATATATGTCTTAAAAATATAATACTGTTTTTATGCATTCAATATTATTTTCAAATCATTTTCGATATACTCTCTTATGGCAGGGTTAATTGATTTTTCAGTCACTAACTCAACCTTAATGCCCAATTTTTCAGAAAGATCCATCTCCATACCAACCAAATCAAAATAGCTTATTTTATTTTTGAAAGCCACCAACAAATCTAAATCGCTGTCTGAGCGGTTATCGCCACGGGCATAAGATCCAAACACGCCAATTTTTGACGGATTATGAGGCCTAAGGCAGGAAATAATTATCTCTTGTTTTGATGTAGGTATCATTAAAATAATTTTGTAATTAGTATTACTATAATGCTTATCACCATTGCGAAAATATAGAAACCAACATTTCCAGTTTGAGCCAGGCGCAAAAGTCCACTTAGCTGTTTTACCATATTGCCGATTCCGTTTACTATCGCATCAATAAATTGTAATTCGGCAAATTTGTATAATGCACCTGAAATTTTATTGATTGGTTTTGTGATAACTGCTTCGTAAATTTCATCTACATAATATTTATTGTAAATTACTTTTTGCACGGATGATGTTTCTTCATCATCGTTAGCCGGAACATTTTCGGCTTTTACATAGCGGTTATAGGCAAGGTAAATAGAAGCCACTGCGCCTAATACTGCAATACCCATTAGCATAAACTCATGAGCCACATCCGGATGTACACTAAGCATACGCATTTCGGATTTTTCAAAAACTGGCGACAAGAAATTTTGTAGCCAATGTGCGTGGTGTGCAAATACTTCCGGTATTCCCATCAGACCACCAAGCACTGCAAGTGCTGCTAAAATAATAAGTGGTAATGTCATTGCTTTTGGCGATTCGTGCAGGTGATGTTCTTGTTCGTGTGTGCCTCTAAATTTTCCGTGGAAAGTTAGGTAGTAAAGTCGGAACATATAGAAAGCAGTCATCATAGATGTTAATATGCCGAGCAACCACAGAAACTCGTGATGCTCATACGCGCGGGCAAGTATTTCATCTTTGGAGAAAAATCCGGAGAAAGGCGGCAAGCCCGAAATGGCAATGGTTCCCAATAAAAAAGTGAGGTGTGTGATGGGTAAATATTTTTTTAGTCCACCCATGTTGCGGATGTCTTGTTCGTGGTGCATGGCGTGTATTACACTGCCTGCCCCCAAGAAAAGAAGTGCTTTAAAAAAGGCATGAGTAGCCACATGAAAAACAGCGCCTGTGTATGCGCCCACGCCCAATCCTAAAAACATTAGCCCTAATTGCGAAACGGTGGAATAGGCCAGCACTTTTTTAATGTCGTTTTGGAAAATACCGATAGTGGCAGCGAAGAGAGCGGTTAAAATTCCAACGATGGCAACAACTTCTAACGCAACAGGCGATAGTGTGTAAATAATATTTGAACGGGCAATCATGTAAATACCGGCAGTAACCATGGTGGCAGCGTGTATTAATGCCGATACCGGAGTTGGGCCCGCCATTGCATCGGGCAACCATGTGTAAAGCGGTAGTTGTGCGCTTTTGCCCATAGCGCCAATAAAAAGTAATAAGGCAATAGCAGTTACAGTTGCATTACCCGATAAGCCCGCACCTGTTGCACCTGCGAAATCAAAAACTTCTTTGTAAGAAATGCTGCCGAATGTTACAAATATTAAAAGTATGCCGAGTAAAAATCCTAAATCGCCAATGCGATTCATGATGAACGCTTTTTTTGCAGCATTATTATAGTTGGTGTTTTTAAACCAAAAACCAATTAATAAATACGAACAAAGTCCCACGCCTTCCCAACCAACAAACATAATTAGGTAATTATCGCCAAGCACAAGCAATAACATAAAAAACACGAACAGATTCAGGTACGCAAAAAAGCGATGGAAGCCATCGTCTTCTTTCATGTAGGCAGTGGAGTATAAATGAATTAAAAATCCAACTCCGGTAATGATTAATAGAAAGAGCGAAGATAGAGGATCAACTAAAAAAGAAAATGCTGCGGTAAAATTTCCGGCCGAAATCCAATCAAATAATTTTATTGATTCGAACTCACCCTTGTGCTTTGTTACTTCTAAAAAAATGCCAACCGATACTGCAAATGCCGCAAACACTGCGCCCGATGCAATTGTGCCAATTGTGCCTTTAGATAATTTTTTGCCAAACAGTCCTACAATCATCCAGCCGAGCAAAGGCAACAACGGAACTAACCAAACTAACTTTATCATATCAACAAAAAGGGTTTATTATTAGATTAATGTTTTAGTTTATTTAAAAATTCAATATCGGTTGATTTTGTATTTCTGAAAATCATCATTAAAATAGCTAAGCCCACTGCAACTTCGGCTGCTGCTACTGCCATAATAAAAAATACGAATACTTGTCCGGCTGCATCGCTCATATAGCTTGAGAATGCAACAAGTAACAGGTTAACGGCATTAAGCATGAGCTCAATGCACATTAAAATGATTATTGCATTTCTGCGAAACAATACTCCAAGCACGCCAATTGAAAACAACACCGCACTTAGTAAAATGTAAAAATGAATTGGAACAACTTGTATAGCTGACATAAATTTAGTTTTTATCTTTTTTAGCAATCATAACTGCTCCCACCATTGCTGCCAGGAAAAGCACCGATGAAATTTCAAATGGCAATAAAAAATCGCGAAACAAAACGGTTCCTAAATTTTCTATTAATCCTATTTGTGAGTTAACATTTTCTGCTTTTGATAACGATTGTGTGCTGCGCATTGCGCCAACCAAAGTGATTAATAATATTCCTCCGGCTATGACGGCAGCAAATTTTACGGCAATTGGTTTGTGTGGTTCTACTTCCTTATTTAGGTTCAGCATCATTATCACATATAAAAACAAAACCATTATTGCGCCTGCATAAACTATGATGTGAACCGCTGCCAAAAATTGAGCGTTTAATAAAACATAGTGAGCTGCAATTGCAAAAAATGTTACTATCAAATAAAGCACACTGTAAACCGGGCTTTTTGAAAAAACCACCATTAGTCCGCTTAAGATGGCTACAAAAGATAATATGTAAAATAAATATAAAGTCATATCAGAACTAATGCTTGATTAATGCGTTTTTAAAAAATTGTTTTAGATCATTGATGTTGTGCTGTTGCTTATTATCTTTTTTAAAGTTGGCAACCTCTTTTGTTTGGCGAACACTTACATCAACTCGTTGGCTCACGCTCTCCACTAATTTATCTTTTCCGTACACAAAATCGTTTCGCAAAAATTCTGATGGAACAATTCTGTCGGTAAGAAAAATGGCTTCTTTAGGGCAAGCTTCTTCGCAATCGCCACAGAAAATGCAACGCAACATATTTATTTCATAAGTAGCGGCATATTTTTCTTCGCGGTATAAATTTTCTTCTCCTGCTTTTCGTTCTTCGGCAATCATTGTAATTGCTTCGGCCGGACATGCTACAGCGCACAATCCGCAAGCGGTACAGCGCTCTGCTCCTTTTTCATCGCGTTTTAAAACGTGCATTCCTCGGTAAACTTGTGCTATGGGGCGTTTCACTTCCGGATAATTGATGGTGGCTTTTTTGCGAAGAAAATGTTTTATAGTAATCCACATGCCTGCTAAAATAGCCGGCAGATATAAGCGCTCCATCAGCGTCATTTCTTTCTTTACTACTACTTTCGATCGGTTTGTTAGCTGCATGTTTTTATATTTTATCTGTTAACCACATTCCTATTCCGGTTAATACAATGTTTATTATTGATAATGGTATTAATACTTTCCAACCAAGGTGCATGAGTTGATCGTATCGGAAACGCGGCAAAGTCCAGCGCACCCACATGAAAAGGAAAATGAAAAACAATGTTTTACTCATCATTACAGCAAAGCCAACTACACTTACCCAAAACGGATCGGTAACGTAATTGTAAATTAACGGGAAATTATAACCTCCAAAAAACAAAGTGGAAATTACGGCTGATGAAATAAACATATTGATGTATTCGGCAAAAAGGTAAAAGCCAAGTTTCATAGATGAGTATTCGGTATGATAGCCGCCCACTAATTCGGTTTCGCATTCTGGCAAATCAAATGGTGCACGATTGGTTTCGGCAAATGCACAGATGATAAAAATTAGGCATGCGAGTGGTTGGTACAACACATTCCAATGCCAGCCAATTTGTTGTGATGCTATTTCGCGAACGCTGAGTGTGCCTGTCATCATTACTAATGCAATGATTGAAAGCCCCATTGCCAATTCGTAACTTATCATTTGAGATGAAGCGCGCAAAGCGCCCATAAGCGAGTATTTATTATTCGAAGCCCATCCGCCAATCATAATTCCGTAAACGCCAATTGAAACAACTCCGAACAAGTAAAGCACGCCAATATTAATATCGGCTACTTGCAGCGGGAAATAGGTGTCGCCATTAACATAAGTAGGTGCCCAAGGAATAACTGCGCCAGTCATTAATGCGGTAAGCATTGCCAAACTGGGACCAAAAATAAATAGCCATTTGTTAGAAACGATGGGGGTAATTTCCTCTTTCATAAACATCTTAACTCCATCAGCAAGTGGTTGCAAAATACCGAAAGGCCCTGCTCTGTTTGGCCCAAGGCGGTCTTGAAGAAAGGCGGCAATTTTTCTTTCGAAATAAGTAGAATACATAGCAACAAAAAGCGAAAGCCCAAACACACATGCTGCTAAAATAAATTTACCGATAATGAATGATGATTCCATAATTACTTATTGTTTGGATTTAGAGCTCCTTCGCCAAGTTCTACTTTTTTACCTTCTAATTTTTTCTGTTGTTTTTTCACATCTGCTTTTAATGCACTAAGTGCAAAAGGTGTTTCGTAATGGTTTGCCGAAATTACCGAGTGCTTGCTAATGTGTGCCGGGCCTTCAATAGTCCAATCGCTAACTTGTTTTTTATCGAAACGGCAGTTGTTACAAATCCATTCAACTACTTCGCCATATTCATCTTTGCGAGCAGTTACGCGTAACACATCAGCGCCTTTAAACCATATTCTTACTTTGCCCGAACAGGTTGGGCAATCGCGATGTGCATCAACCGGCTTGGTAAACCACACGCGCGATTTAAAACGGAATGTTTTATCTGTAAGTGCACCCACCGGACACACGTCAATCACGTTGCCCGAAAATTCATTATCAATTACATTTTTTATGTATGTAGATATCTCGGCTTGTTCACCTCTGTTCAATACTCCATGCACACGATAAGGAGTAAGCTGGTCGGACACCTTTACACAGCGGTAGCAGAGTATGCACCTGTTCATGTGTAATTTTATTTTATCGCCAATGTCAATCATCTCAAAAGTTCTGCGCTTAAACTCGTAGCGCGTTTTCACTTTGCCGTTTTCATATCCTAAATCTTGTAAATGACATTCCCCGGCTTGGTCGCACACGGGGCAATCAAGCGGATGGTTTACCAATAAAAATTCAACAACGCCTGCGCGGGCCTCCAGCAAATCTGGCGATGTTATGTTTTGTACTTCCATGCCATCCATCACCGTTGTGCGGCACGATGCTACGGGCTTAGGCATTGGGCGAGGATCTTTTTCAGAACCTTTAGTAACTTTAACAATGCAGGTGCGGCAATATCCACCGCTTGTTTTAAGTTTAGAGTAATAGCACATTGCCGGTGGAACAATTTCGCCACCAATCATGCGTGCTGCATTTAGTATTGTGGTGCCATCGGGCACTTCAATTGTTTTTCCGTCTATGGTTACTTTTGCCATGGTTTTATACTTTTTCTCTCAGTCTGTAATAATGTTTTACATCTTTTATGCTTTTCGGATTTTTTACGTACTCCTCGAACTCAGCACGGAAATGACGAATAGCCGCTGCCACAGGCCATGCCGCAGCTTCGCCTAACGGGCAAATTGTTTTTCCTTCAATATTACTTTGTATGTCCCACAGCAAATCCACATCGGCCACAGTCCCGTGCCCATCTAAAATTTTGTGTAATATTTTTTCCATCCACCCTGTTCCTTCGCGGCATGGTGAGCACTGGCCGCAACTTTCGTGGTGATAAAAACGAGCAAATGTGTAAAGATTTTTTACTATGCTTGTGTCTTCGTCCATCACAATAAATCCGCCTGAACCAAGCATGGTTCCGGTTTGGAAGCCACCATCGCCCAGCGATTCATAAGTCATTAGGCGAGGTTCGCCTTTGGCAGTTTTTAAAATTAAATCGGCAGGTAAAATGGGTACTGATGAGCCACCGGCAACTACTGCTTTCATCTTTTTGCCGTTGCGTATTCCTCCGCAATATTGTTCGCTGTAAATAAATTCTTCTACCGGAATGCCTAATTCAATTTCATAAACTCCGGGTTTATTAATGTGCCCCGATGCCGAAATTAATTTAGTGCCTGTAGATTTTCCTATTCCAATTTTCGCATACTCATCGCCACCATCGTTAACGATAGGCACCACTGCTGCTATTGTTTCCACGTTGTTTACAACTGTGGGGCATCCCCACAAGCCGGCAACTGCCGGAAACGGTGGTTTTATTCTCGGATTTCCGCGTTTGCCTTCGAGCGATTCTAATAATGCAGTTTCTTCGCCACATATATATGCGCCTGCACCCACTTGTACATAGCAGTGGTGCGAAAAGCCGGTGCCTAAAATATTTTCGCCCAGCCAGCCGTTTGCATATGCTTCTTCAATTGCTTTTTCTAATACGCGAGCAACGTAAAAGTATTCGCCACGTATATAAATGTATGATGTGTTTGCGCCCAGGGCGAAACTCGATGTTATCATTCCTTCAATTAATAAATGAGGAATTTTTTCCATCAGGTAGCGGTCTTTAAATGTTCCGGGTTCTGATTCATCGGCATTGCAAACCAAGTAGCGAGGAACTCCGGGGGGCTTGGCTAAAAAACTCCATTTCATCCCGGTTGGGAAGCCTGCGCCACCGCGACCACGCAAGCCGCTCTTTTTTACTTCTTCTACAATAACTTCAGGAGTCATTGTTTTTAATGCTTTTTCCACTGACGCATAGCCACCGCGCTGGCGATAAACTTCGTAAGTGTTTATGCCGGGTATGTTATCGTGTTTTAATAATAATTTTTTTCCCATATTTATTTTAATGGTTCAATTTTTTTAAATGGCAACCCTTTTCTTCCTAACTCATAATTTTCAATCAGTTCCTTTTTGTGGATGAGCGCCCATTCAACAACAAGGGCTAATGCTCGTGGTGGTAGCTGACCTTCTAATATGGCCAAATCATTTATTGAAATAACCGCCTCGTCATCTCCGTAGATTGCATGAAAGTGCGGAACTCCATGTTCCCTCCAATAGATTCTGATATAAATTCCGAAAAAGAACGAAATGGTTGGCATTATTTTTTCTCTCTTAAATACTGTTCATAGGTTTTTCCTGTAATATCCAAATATGCTCTTGTTGGATCAATGTCTAACTCGTCATTCCAACATGGCTCCCCGAAACTCCCTATTTTAACATTTTTAAAATAGGTTTCATCTCTAAATTTTTCAAATACTCCCAACCCAACCATATTTGTTAAATCTACATAACCCGCTACTCCATCGTTATATTTGAGGTATAGCTTATAATTTTCTTCTGCTTTTACTTCTATTACTCTCAGCATTGCTTACAGTGTGTTTTTATAATCCAAATCGGTGTAGGTTTTGCGCTTCCCGTTTGATTTGTAATTATCTAATATAGTATCTACTTTCTCGAATGTTAAATTTTCGTGATACGATGCGCCTATTTGCATCATAGGCGCTGTTCCGCACGAACCAAGACATTCCACTGTTTTTAGTGTAAACATTCCATCGGCCGATGTTTGTCCGTCTTTTATTCCTAATTTTTTTTCGATGTGTGCTACTATGTCTTCGGCACCCATTAACCAGCACGAAGATGTGCGACAAACCTCGATAGTGCATTTACCCACCGGACGCAAGTTAAACATGGAGTAAAATGATGCAACCTCATATACTTCAATAGGTTTTATATTTAATGCCGCTGCTACTGCATCCATTGCGGGCACGCTTAGCCAGCCGTCAAATTCGGATTGAGCTATGTGCAGCACAGGTATTACTGCCGATTTGTGTTTCCCTTCCGGATAACGATCCATTATCTTTTTGCAAAGTGCTAAAGATTCGGGCGAAAATTGTAAGTTTTTGTTGTTTACCAAAATGATTTTTTTTATTTTGTAAGTATTAGTTTTCCGCTTTGAACATAATCGGTATTCAAATATATTTTGTAAAAATAAGAACCTTCCCGTAAATTCATATTATTAATTACGGAAGAGTTAATTGTTGCCAAATATTTTTTAGTATAAACTAATTTCCCGGTTACATCAAAAACATCAAATTTGATAGTTTCTGTAGTTGCCGAATTTGGGTTATAATCTATAAAAATAGTCCCATTTGTTGGGTTGGGAAAAACGTAGAATAATTCGGGAGTTGTAAACGTATCTGAAGTATTTGAATTAGCGAAATTTATATTTGGGGTTATCTTGTTATTGTTTGTAGGACAAAGTGTCATTAAAGAATCAAATTTTTCTTTTTGTACTTGGCCACTAATAACCAATAATTCGTTATTTGTTAAGCAACGCCATTGATTAGCGTAAGTAATATCCGAATTATTAGCCCAAGTTAAAATATCCTCAAATACTTGTAAGGCAAGGTCTCTTCGGCCGGCAAGGCGGAATGTTTTCCCTTTTTCCATTGCTGCTGAATATTTTATAGAATAACCTTCGGTTGTATTGGGCGCAGTATTTATCTTATCGTTTAATATATCTATTAGATGGTTAACAGTCGAATCAACTGGAAGCGTATTGCTGCTGTAAATTTGCTGCTGAACAAATGCGCTTGATAGTGCCTGATGCATATTGCGACTTGCCATATTCAAAACATACTTATCATTATCAGTTAAATTTTGATATTGGTAACGTAAAATTTGTTTAAAATAGCCAACTGCATTTTTAAAGCCGCTTGGTATTACTGAATCCATTTGCGAAATAGAAAATCGCGTGGCAATATCGTTGCGTTGATTATTAAACATGGTAGTGTTTATTGTATTGCAACTAGGACAATCAACCAATGGCGATACTCTGCAAAGTTGTGGATTAATAACGCAAGGGTCAACTACATCAAAAAAGCCACATGGTAATTGAATACTTTGCGGGTTACCATCAATGTTTAATTGAAACCCATTTGCGTTTGTAACATTATAATACGTGTTGTTGTTAGTTGGTGGTACAAGTGCATTTGTGTTTGGCGTCCATCTGTTTTTTTCGCCTAACATTTGTGGGTTATTGCCTGTTGGCTGAATTACGCTACCATAAATGGTAGTGGGGCAATTAATATTATGATTATTGCAGCCACCACCATAACTGCCATTTGGCAAACGCAAATCGTTGTATCCATTATTAATGTCAAAACTATTGGCTTTGTTTAGTTCAATTGAATATTGTCCGTTGCCACTGGCATCCACATATCCGCCAAAAGTTTGAGTGCTCATGCTTAAAAATCCGTTTTGCTCTATAAAAAAACCATCGGCAAAATTATTTTTTATATTACCACATTTTACATTTAATGTAACATTTGCAGCATATATACCTGTAAAACCATTATCCATTGCATTGGAGCGATACATATTTACTAATACCGGATTGCCATCAACAAAAACACCATCGCTACCATTGTTATTAAAATCAGAAAAATCAACTGTGCTGTTATAGGTTATCC
Source organism: Bacteroidia bacterium (assembly GCA_020054095.1). Taxonomy (GTDB): domain Bacteria; phylum Bacteroidota; class Bacteroidia; order JADZBD01; family JADZBD01; genus JAGVMA01. The sequence continues at coordinate 13,067 of JAGVMA010000029.1, forward strand.
CTGCCGCTTGCCAGCCAAAACTTGCGTTATTATTACATTTTACATTATTTAACTGAACACCACCACCCACTGTGTATAAGCCAGTATTGCTATTCCTAAAAGTACAGCCCGTTAACTTTAAAATACTTGGATTGTAAAAAAACAAATATGCCGACATGGCTGTTCCGCAATTTTCAAATATGCAGGAATTGATATTTACATTACTTGCAAAATTATTCATCCCATATAAATGTACGCCTCTGCTACTCCCGCCACTACCTGTCACTTTTAAATTAGTTAATGTAACAGGGCAACTAATATTTAAACGCGATGCATTGGGTCCTAAAATTACCTTGCCTTTGGTGAGCTTTAAAAAAATAATATTATTAGTGTACATACTCTCCTGAGTTACTTCTAATAGAACATCGTTTAAGTTTTGTCCTTGTAGTTGGATGCTAGCATTACCTTGAGAAAATATATTAAAGCTATACGATGCAGGGTTGCTTAATCGTATAAAACCGCCTTGTATGTTTTGATTTTGCGAAAATGTAAAAATAGCATTATTGCCTAGGTAAATAGTGCCGGCAATTTCTAACATAGCATTTGCTCCGTTTAAAATAATTTGTGCACCTGCATCATACGTAAAATTGGTGCCTGACTCAAGCACTAATTTTGAATTATTATTTATAATTAATTTACCACCTGCTTTTATATGTAACTTGCTACCACTGTGAAATAAAACAATGGCTTTATTGTTTGGATTTAGTTCGCCTAAAATAAATTCGCCACCGTTTTCAATAATTACTTGTACACTATTACAATTGCAGGTTTCTAAAATAAAAGTTGAGTTTGCGGTTACAACAGGTGTTCCTCCGGGAGGAATAGGATTAGTTGCCGTACTAAAATCTGTTTGTAAATTAGCGTTTACAAATAGTTTGCCACCATTGCTAATTTGTACGCTTTGTAATAATGCATTTTGCGGCCTACCAAAATTATATACACCATTGTTTGGCGATGATGCATTTAATATTGCCGGTAAATTGGGTTCTGATTTTAATATTTGCTGCACACCCCACTCTAAATTGCCTTGCGGGTTAGTGTTATAGCCAAAGGGCGCATTGCCGCCAATGGTTGGATCAGCAAATACGTGAGGCTGGTTAACCGAAGGAATTCTATATCCCTCAAATGGAGTTAATGTTGGATTTGGATTATCTGGGTTAATATTAGATATGATATTAAAAAACAAATTAGTTGTATTCACATCAATTGCGCTAACCGATGGAATAAAACAATGGTTAGGGGAAATAACATTGGGCGTTAAAAAATTAGGGATAGCATTGGGAAATTCGCTGTTAATGGCGTAAGCCACTTCTTTAAAACTATTGCGTAAACCGCCCGGGCAGTTATCATAAGCAGGAGAGTTGGCTGAATTAAAAACAGTTTTGCTGGCCGAAAATGCGCTTAGGCAAGGGATGCATAACACAGGCCCTAGGTTACAAACAAAAACACTTGCAAAATTATTAATTACGCGGCCATTAAAGATTATATTAGAGTTGCCTACCGAAAAAATATCGGCTCTAATATAAGGCGATAGCGGGCAAACGGAGGGCACATTCCAATCAAAAACTTGGGCTCCGCTATTATATCCTTGTCCGGTACTATTTCCGCTCCCATTTGCAATGGCGTATTTTCGTAGTTTTTTAGGATAACCTAATATTACCATTTCATTAAAAAAAGATGTGTGCAAAAATGCAGCGTCATTAGGCGTGTTTATGCCAGCGTAGTTAGGATTTGTATAATGATTTACTAAAAGTTGTTTGGCGGCAGGGCGGTTTATTTTACGCTCAGCTTGGTCAAGAAAACTAGCGTTAATAACATTAGGCCCGCTTACCGAAAAAAAGTCAATCATATATTGCAATCCTAATGAAATATTTGCGCCTTTATGTGGTGCATCAAATGAAATGTATTCGCGTACGCAATGTTTAATATTATTGTTTTCCATATACGCAAGCGCATAACGCGCTACCAAGCCCCCCATGCTGGCGCCTATAACTACTGCGGGTTGTCTTGTTAAAGGCGGATTAGTGTATAGTTGTTTTATATATTGAACAAGTGAAAAAGCGTTTTTTTGAATATAATCGGCACCGTCTTCAAAATCAAACAAAACCACATCGTACCCTTTTGCTAAAAGGGTGTTTAAAAAAACAGGCATTCCGGCTAATTCGGGGTATCCTAAATCAGGGTCAATATCGGCACCCCAAAACTGACACCAGCCAAAACCGCCATTGCGGCCTTCGGCATAGTTGTAGCTATCACCAAAATCAATGCCTTCAACAAATATTGCGGGTTTTTGAATTTGCCCGGTGGTGTTATTGTTTGCTAATTTATACCAACAATAACTATCGGCATACTCCCCATTATATGGTATTTGGCCCGTAATGATTTGAACTCCATCGTAGGCAGGAAAATTACCATTACATGTGCTTGCCGGAGCAATTTTTGAAAAGGAGATAAACACATTTCCTCCAATTGTTAACCTGCATTTAATTATTTTGGCTGCGCTTGTATTGGGGTAAGTAATATTTATGTTTTGCCCCCATGTTACTTGTCGGGAACCTTGTCCATCGGCAAAGTCAATTTCAATGGCAGTAACGGTATTGGTATCATTAGTAAAATAAAAACCTTGTCCAATGTAAAACGTATAATTAGTAGTATCTAAATTTTTAAGTGCAGGTGCAATATAAAATACTTTTTTTTGCTCGTAAGGCGATGCCGCACGCGGGAAGCTATCAAAAACTTGTTGGTTTCGTACTGTTAAAAGCCCATCACCAATTGCATTGGGTTTTATTTGTTGGTAGTTATAGTTCATTACCATTAGTGGAATACACTTCGTTGCTGTTCGATAGTTTTTACAAGAAGTATTTATTGCTAACAAATTAGGTTTGTTTGCTCTGTTCATCCACATATTGTGTGTTTCAACATATAGCTGATTCCACGTACCAATGCTACCAAGCGTATCATTACCGCCATTGTATTTATCCATATTTGCAAAATGGTTGCATTTATCATACAGCATTTTGTTTTGCATATATGCTGTATCTAAAAACATAAACATGCTATCAAAACTAGATTGGGCAAGTTGAGCAGGTGCATTAACGCTAACCAAAGCAAACATTATTATACAAACAATTTTTTTCATGATTGCTATTTTAGTTTAGTAATTAATAGTATAATTTGTGGTGTCAAAAGCGGGGCAGTATATTTGTGCATTATATGCATTTTGAATATTGTTTTTTGTAACAAACCAAACAACTGTGTTGTATTGATTTCCATAAACATTGCCAATTACAAATGTATCAACCGCCATACCATAAAAAGGCCCCCCCCCCCCCCTAAAAACGAATTATTAACTGAGATATAATCACCTCCATCAAACGGGGTGGTATTTTTTACATGCAGTTTTATCCACGCGTAAGGCGTAATAGGAATGTTTTTATTTTTATTTTTTTTGCCAATTCGGCCAACCGATACTCCGCCTGTGGAGGCATTGTTATAATATTTTTCTTTAGCGGCCACTAAAGTGTAGTCAAAATTTTCTTCGGCCATAAAGGTAAAACTGTAATTGCCGTTAGCATCGGTAGTGGTTGATGTTACTGTTTGGGGTGGGCAAGTAAAGCAATCGTAATTTTGTTTTTGTAAATAAACAGTGGCAGTGGCAATACCGGCAAGGGTGCTTGCGTCATGCACTTTTCCACACACTTCGGTTTCGTAGCGTGCTTTTTTGCAGGAATAGTACCCAAAACAAATAATAAGAGAAAAAAGTAGTGTTGTATTTTTCATTCTCTTATAAAAATAGTGCTTTTAATTTAATTATGCATCCAGTTCTCCTGCTATTACATTCATACTACTCATCGTTAAAATAGCATCGCTAAGCATGGTGCCTTTTATCATTTCGGGGTAAGCTTGGTAATAAATAAAACATGGTCTGCGAAAATGTAAACGATATGGTGTGCGGCCTCCATCGCTTATTAAATAAAATCCTAATTCGCCATTGCCGCCTTCTACTGCATGATATACTTCGCCTGCCGGTATTTTATTTTCGCCCATCACAATTTTAAAATGATAGATAAGTGCTTCCATATTATTGTACACCTCTTCTTTTGGGGGTAAATAAAACTCAGGTAAATCGGCATGGAAAGCGCCATCGGGCATATTTTTTATAGCTTGCTGGATGATGCTGTAACTCTGCCACATTTCTTCTTGGCGCACCATAAAGCGATCATATGTATCACCATTGGTTCCTACTGGGATAGTAAATTCAAAATCTTTGTAAGCAGAGTAAGGATTGGTTACACGCACATCGTAGTCAACTCCGGCTGCGCGTAAGTTAGGACCTGTAAAGCCATAGTTAAGCGCCATTTCGGCTGATATTGGTCCGCACTTAATTGTACGATCCATAAAAATGCGATTGCGCTCCACAAGGTTAGAGAACTCTTTGAAGTGAGCCGGAAACTCTTTCATAAAGTAATTTATTTTCTCCCAAGCTTTTGGTGAAAAATCGCGCTCAACTCCGCCAATGCGACCAATATTAGTGGTTAGGCGTGCGCCACATATTTCTTCAAAAATTTCGTAAATCAATTCGCGCCATTGGAAAAGATAAAGAAAACCGGTCATTGCTCCGGTATCAACTGCGATTACAGTGTTGCAAATAATGTGATCGGCAATACGTGAAAGTTCCATTATAATAATGCGCAAGTATTCGGCACGTTTTGGTATTTCGGCTTTTATTAATTTTTCTACTGTCATGTGCCAGCCCATGTTGTTGATAGGTGATGAGCAGTAGTTTAATCTATCGGTTAAAACGGTAAGTTGGTAAAATGGTTTGCGTTCGGCAATTTTTTCAAACGCGCGATGTATATATCCAATTGTAGGTTCGGCATCTACTATAATTTCTCCGTCCATTTTAAGCACGTTTTGAAAAATACCGTGCGTGGCAGGGTGCGTGGGCCCAAGGTTAAGGATGCTGTACTCTTTCTCAGTGGTATTTTGGTTTATTTCTACTTTATTTTTTTCCATTAGCTTTTATACAAGTCAAAAATATTAATTCAAAATTCAAAAGATTTTTTTATTTCTTCAGATTAATAATAATTGTTGCAATTACTTTTGATATTTCTAAAAGTTCTTTTTTTTCGTTTTTGAACATATTTTCGTTCAACATACATCCCTCTTCAATTACTTCAAACCAATAGCCGGTTTCGTTTGCCGAACGAAGCGCTATTTCATAAAAGCGGATTAGCTCTTTTCTAGAACTACTCGCTTTTGCTTCACTTACATTTGCTCCTATGGATGTACCGCTTCTTAATAGCTGATCCCTCAGAGGATAATCAATATTTATTTTTTTTAATTCAGTTATCAATTTAATAATGTTTACTGCAAATAATTTGGTTCGTATTTTAATGTCTTTTTCATATTCCATTTTTTAATTTTGACTTTTCTCTTTTGACCTTTTTCTTATCTTCCAAACATGTTATCGTTTTTATCATCGCGCGAACCATCTTCCAATTGATACTCTTTACGCATTGGGAAATAATTCATTTCATCCATATTCAAAATGCGTTTTAAATTGGGATGGCCTTTAAAAATAATTCCGAAAAAATCATACTCCTGTCGCTCTTGCCAATTTGCCGATGCATATAGCGAACTTACTGATGCTATTGTTGGTTCGCTTATGGGCATAAATGCTTTAATGCGTATGCGTGTATTTTTTTGCAGATTATGCAATTGATACATCACGCCTAATTCTTGTCCTTTTTTATCAGGATAATGTAAGCCGCAAAGTGTGGTCAAAAAACCAAATTGTGTTTCGCTGTTTTCTTTTAAAAATTTAAGGATTTCAACTATTTTTTCGCGCTTTACAGTAAATACCGGAAAATCGTATTCTTGTTCGGCAGATAAAATTGCATCAGCAAACTGCGCTTTTAATTGTTCGTTTATAGTATTAAGTAAAGTGTTTTCCATTGTTATTCTATACCGTATTTAGACAACATTTCTTTGTACTCCGGAGAGTTGCGTCTGCGCAACGATTCGTTCCCTACTAATTTTTGAATTTGTAAAATCCCATCTATAATTTGCTCTGGGCGTGGCGGGCAGCCGGGCACGTAAACATCTACCGGTATAATTCTATCAATGCCTTGTAATACGCTGTAAGTATCAAACACGCCACCGCTGCAGGCACAAGCACCTACTGATAATACCCAGCGCGGCTCGGCCATTTGCTCGTAAACTTGGCGCAATATAGGTCCCATTTTTTTAGAGATGGTGCCCATCACCATCAGCAAGTCGGCTTGGCGTGGCGAAAAACTTAGGCGCTCAGATCCAAAACGACCTAAATCATAATGCGCAGCCATGGTTGCCATAAATTCTATACCGCAGCACGATGTGGCAAATGGCAAGGGCCAAATTGAGTTTTTGCGGGCAAGCCCCACTGCCTTATCAAGCGATGTTGCAAAAAATCCGGCACCTTCTACTCCTTCCGGGGTTTTTGCCATGTCGTATTTTGGTTTTTCGAGTATTGCCATTTTTAAAAAATGTATAATTATAAATTAATAATTATGAGTTTATTCTTAGTCCCAGTCTAATGCGCCTTTTTTAATGATGTAAATAAATCCTAAAACAAATATTGCCATGAATGTGAACATTTCTACCATGCCAAGTGCGCCAAGTTGTTTAAAATTTACCGCCCACGGATACATAAATATCACCTCAACATCAAACAGTACAAATAAAATAGCCACTAAAAAATACTTAATAGAAAATGGATTGCGAGCATTGCCCTGAACTTCGATACCGCATTCGAAAGTGTCGTCTTTAATTTTGGTGTGGCGCTTGGGGCCTAAAATGTGTGTTACAAACATGGTGGTTACCACAAAGCCGGCAGCCACTAAAAAAGTTAAAAATATGGGAAGAAAATCGAGCGCATTTGATTCAGCATTCATAATAATCTATTTTGCGATTTGCTTACAAGTTTAGCAGTTTTTTTTGAGCAAAAAGCAAGATATTTTAATATTTAGAACGATTAAAAATAAGCGCCAACGGATGCGTATTTATTGGGGATGGAAGCGATGAAATGGACGTTTAAATTACTTCCATGCAAAACAGTTATTGTTAGGTTTGTTTTTTTTTGGTTTTGAAAACACATAACTTATTTTACGTTTTAAGCGGATGCATTTACGCTTAAAATTTCTGTTTTTATATTTTACTTCAAAGCCGGGAGAATAAAATTGATTTTTTTGCTGCTGCAATTCTTTTATTCGTTTGCAGTCGGGGCAGTCATCTTTATTGGTTTGCTTTGGCGGGCTATTAGTTTGCTCTTGCTGCTGCTGAATTTGCATTTCATCAATATTGCTTTGTGCAAAACACATTGATGAAACAAAAAGCAAAGCCGTAGATATAAATTTGAGTAGCATGAAATTTGTTTTTTACTCTGCTCTCGCACCCTCTCAAAAATTGGAGAGGGTGCGAGAGCAGAGTTGGGGATGATTAAATTGGTTTTTTAATGATTAGTTTGTCAACACCGCTCCAGCATTTATATTCATTAGTGTAGTATAAATATCCGCACGATGCGGGTGCATCATATTCTCCGGGCATTTCGGCTTTTAAATCGAGGTTAATTGTTTTTAGCTCGTTAGCGCTCATACCTCGGAAATAGATGGCTATGTTATTACCCATTACTTCGTAATAATCAATCAACTTTTTGTCTTGCAATTCTTTTAACTGCCAAGGTTGCACAGTGGTGCCTGCCGGTATTCCTACGATTGCCATAGTGCTTGGCAAACCTTGGTTTTGTGTGTTTTTTAATGTGGTTGTAAGACGCACGGTTTCGCCCACAAACATGGTTTTGGCCGCAAGTTTTGTTTTTATTTCCACGTTACACTCTTGGCTACTGTTTGGTAAGCTGGTGCTGAAGTCAACGGCTACTGCATGAGGCAAAGAGTTTTTAGTGTTCGCGAATTTAATTTTTATGTTGTTTTTCCCTTCACTGAAATAGTTGCCTAAGCTGTCAAAAACAATTGCGCCTTTGTCGCCTGCTTGGTAGCTGCGCTCGGCAATTTTCTTATTGCCTGCATATATTTCCACGGTTCCGCTTTCGGCAGTTTTTTTATTTTGCTTAGCATATTGTGTGAGTGCTTTAAGTGCAAGCACTGTGCCTTGTGTGTTGCCAAATACACCATATCCTGTGCGGCTTTTTACAAGAAACTGTACCGCTTTGGTTAATGCACCTATATTTTTTCCACCCTGTTTCAGCATGGCCATAATGGCAATGGATGTAGTTTCGATGGTTAATGAATTACCCGTAGAGTGAGTAATGGAGTGAGTGGTTCCTGCAAACGAACCATCTTCTTTTTGGGTGCCTACTAATTTTTCCATTGCATCATTTGCACGCGAATCGTTCATTTTTATTAACGCATTGGTAAGCATTGCCAATTGATAAGGGTCTTTGTTTTGCATTGCCGTTTTATATGATGATTCTAATTCTTTTTTGATATCGCTATATCCTGCTTCGGCTAAAGCATACACAATGTAACCGTTCATTACTTCTTCGCTTATTTGGCCAAAGCTGTGATATGCTTTATTGTTACGCGTGAAACCACCGCTGCCATTTTTCTTGCTCATAATCCAGTTAGCGGTTCGGTCAATCATTTTTTGATCTACACCATCGTAAACAGTTTTCATATCGTTAAACTGCATTAAGCCATAAGCAGTTAAGCCCTCGTGACCGGGTGATGCACCAAACCATTCGTAGCCTTTTTCAGGAGTTTCAAAAGTGGTTAAGCGTTTGTACCCTTTGTCAATTAATTTATTGGCATAATCCATGGTTTTAGTGTCTTCGTTACCTGTAGTTTTCATGTAATCAAGCGCCATTATGTTAGGATAACTGCTCATAGATGTTTGCTCAAAACAGCCCGAAGGTTCACGTAAAATGCCTTCTACACCGGTGAGTAAATCGCTCACAACCGATGGAAAAATATTTACCATCACTTTAATAGAGCCATCTACCGAGTTGCCGATATTGAAATCGTATTCGCTTTTTAAATCGTTGCCACTGAACGACATTGAAACCGGAAATCCCTTCGACACTACTTTGATTTTTTGCGAAAAAGCATCGCTTAATCCGCAAGCTTTAAAGCTTACATCAAAATCTTTCATGCCTATTTCGTTTAGTACTTTGTATTCCAAGAAAATTGTTTTTGCTTTTCCCGGAGCAAGTGTGTGTAATTCACCTACACTTGATAGTGCCTGAAAAGATGCAGGAGCCGTTATGTTTAACAAGCCCGATACCGGTTTTGTAGTATTGTTTTTTATGGTGAGCGGAATTGCAAGCACATCTGTTGTAGAAACTTCAACCGGTGCTTTTATGCTCATTGAAACCGGCAACTGTGTGAAATATGTTTTTTCTGTTCTTCCTATTGAGCCATCCACACCAAAGCCCTCCACAGTTGTACGGAACGATGAAATATCATCTGAATTAAAAAACTCAACCGTTTTTTTACCTGTTTTGTCCAACTCCACATTTCCGTTCCAGTAAATGGTGTTACGGAAGTCAGTGCGCTCTTCTACCGTTTCTTGTTTTTCATAATTAGGTGTTGGGAATTCGCGCGTGCGATAATATTGCACACCATTGTTCCAAACCACCACATCTTCATCCACTTCGCCAAACAGTGCATTGCTTTTTGATTTGCCACTGTCGTTAGATTTAAAACGGTTATCAACTATTTTTTGTTTTACATCTTTGTTTTTTTCTTCTTTCTTAGGTTGTTCACTTTGATTGGCATTGCCATCTCCTTTATCTTTTTTTATCATCACCATGTTCGGTGCCGATTTTTTGGGAGAAATATTTTTACTTTTTTCTTTTCTTACATTTTCTTCTTGAACCACAACTCCATCATCCATTGGAGCCATTTCCATCTCCATGTTTTTTGCACCACCCGTAGATGTTGATGAGGGATAATTGTAGTAATAACTGTTATGGCTTTTTGAGTACAAATAGAAAATAGCATTTTCGCCATACTGATAAACTGTTTGCGCTTGGTCGTAATAATTATTCGCACTTACGGTAAACGATTGCGGCTGATATAATTCTATTTTGTTAAAAATAAATTTTCCGTTTGCATCTGTTTTATAAATAGCACCATTGCTGTTAATTTTTATAGATGCATCAGCAATTGGTTTCATTGAGTAAGCATCGTAAACAGTGCCCGATATAACTGCTTTCTCGTTCACAAAAGAAATAGATGGAATAGCTCCGCTTGTAACTTTTTCCCACGTAAATCTTCTCCATCCGCTGGTCATCAATAAATAATCGAGCGCCTGTGTTGATTTAGTTTCTTTTTTATCAAAATAAAAACCGGGCTCTTCCACTTTTTCATTTAAGTCTTGCTCAAGCAACATTTTCGATAAAATATTTCCTGATTTATCATCGGCAAACGAAAGTAGCTGGTCGTTAACAACGCTAAGTGCAAAGTTGCCGGGCATTGGCAAGCCAAACTCATCATAGGCGCTCACCGTTAATTTTACTTTTTCGCGCGGCAAATATTTGTCCTTATCAGTTTCTATTTCCACCGATAACTGTTTGTATTTATTTACAAAAGTTAAACGCTCGGCACGTGCAATTCCTTTACCATCAAACAAAGTAACTTGTGCCACACCCACCGGAAAATTATAAGTAGAAACAACAAAACTGTTTTTCCCCTGTTTCACATTATAAGCAGTTGCATGATATACCTTGCCTCTAATTTGTGTTACCACCGATACTTCGGTGTTTTCTGTTGATTCAATGTTTATGCTCAATTCATTAGCCACAGTATTGTTAGTGCTCAAAACAAAACCTTTTGGTAAAGTGTTTGGTAGTTCGTAATCCTTTTTTATACCTGTTGGTTTTGTAATGTGTGCGGTGTATTTTTCTCCTTCTTTAGGTTTAAATTCAAAACCGCCCATGCCCATGTGATAACTTGTGAAAGCCGCCACCGGATTTCCTTTTGAGTCCAATACTTCACCTTCAATATCGGCAGGTTTGCCAAATTCGTTAGTAGCTTTAAATGCAACATTGCTTTGTATGCCGCTAACTAAATCGCCTCCTTCGGGAAAAAACGAAAGCGAAATATTGTTTAATACAATAGGAATTGAACGCGAAATGCTTTCTGTATTACCATTGTAGTCTATCATCACGTTTACTAAGCCATCGGTAGTTTTTAAGTTATCCGGCAATTTTATTTTTATACTTTTTTTGCCATCAATGGTGGTCATTGCGGTTTCTTCCACTATTTTTTTACCATCAATAGTGGTTACATATTTTATTTTATGATTGCCAAGCGGCTTGTTCTCGTTAGTATTGATGTCTAATTTCACCAGCACTTCATCGCCCGAACCATACGCTTTTTTTTCAAAATCTATTTTCATTTTTAAATTAGGCAATACAATATCTTGCACTTGTACTTCTTTTGTAAAACCATATTCTGCTCCATCGTTTTTTTGCCAGTTTGTATATGCTTTTACTTTATAAAGCCCGCCAAGCGCTTCGGTTGTAAGCTGAAAATCGCCTTGCGCAACTCCATTTTTTGCGATTAACGTAATTTTTTTCTCAATAGTTCCTTTCGGAGAAATAAGCTCAACGTGCACTATTTCGCTTTGCGAACTTTGCTTAAGCGTTTGCCCGTTTCTTACAAAAGCGCTTAGCCAAATTGCATCACCCGGTTCGTAAAATGGCTTATCGAGTTGCAGGTAAACCCTGTCTTCGGGCATTTTTTCGGTGTATTCTTTGGTTTGCTTTTTTAGCAATTTTAAAAAATCGTTTTCAACCGATGGCTGATATATGCCCGGTGAAATCCATGCCGCTGCGCCAATTATGCTTGTGGCGGCAAGGGTTAAAGTGGTAAATTTTTTGATTGATTTCATGTGATTATAGTTTTTAATGTTTAATTTTTTCGTGTTTTATGTAATAGAGATGCACGGTTTTTACTCTTTCCATAAGCTACTCAAATTTTTTTAAACTATTTTTGTTTTCAGGTGAGTAACTTATCGGAAATAAAACTGCTTGAAGATTTACAGCTCGTTGCTTTATATAAGCAAACGCGCGATAATAATTGCGTTGGCGTACTTTTTGAACGACACACGCAAATGGTGCTTGGCGTTTGTATGAAATATTTAAAAGATGCTGATAATGCACACGATGCAGTAATGCAAATTTTTGAAAAGCTGCTCACCGATTTAGGTCGCCACAGTGTAGATAATTTTAAAGGATGGCTTTACATGGTTGCTAAAAACCATTGCCTAATGCAGTTGCGTGCCGAGCAAACGAAACTTGGCCACACCAAAGAAATGAAAAAAGATTTTCCGGTACTTATGGAAACAGAATATAAGCTGCATCTTGATAAAGAACCCGATAAGGAAAGCACACTTACAAAAATGGAACATTGTATAAAAAAACTAAACGAGCAGCAAAAAATTGCAGTGGAGCTTTTTTACTTACAAGAAAAATGCTACCAAGAAGTTGCGGATGCTACGGGCTTTAGCATGAACGAAGTGAAAAGCTTTATACAAAATGGCAAACGCAACATTAAAATTTGCATGGAGAAAAATTAAATGAATACCACTAGAAATAAAATATTTGAATACACCGAGCATCTCACCGATGAGCAATTGAGAGGGTATGTGGATAGTGTACTAAGCGCTGCCGAAATGCACGCAGTGGAAAAGCACTGTGCCGATTGCGAAATGTGTAACGATGCTTTGGAGGGATTATTAATGCTAAAAGAGCAAGGCAAGTTGCCGGCATTGATAAATTCAATTAATAAATCGGTGGCGGAAAAGTTGCAGCCGAAAGCAAAAGTATTTTACTTAGATACACGCATGCGTGTAGCAATAGCTGCCGGCTTTGCATTATTAATTGTGGTTGTTTTCTTTTTCAATAATCAATTGAAAGAAAATCAGGTTACTGTATCGGATAATAAAAAGGTAAGTGAAGAAAACGCATCTCCGGAAAAACAAAAAGATTTGCCGAAACAAGATATTCTTACTGCTAACGATAACGGTGGCGGCCCCAAAAATAGCCCGCAAGAAGAGGGCCCAAAATTTTCCTCTGAAGGTGTTAACCGAATGAATAATACGGAAAGTCAAAAGCCGCAAGGGTTTACTAAAGAGCAAGAGGAGTACAAGGCAGAACTAAGCAATGTACAAGAAGAAGTAAAATCTGCTCCTGTGCCTATCACTAATGGGGAAGATGCAGAGCTGAATGAAACAGAGGTTGACAAAAATGTTTTAAATGACGAAACACGAAAAGAAGATATAGTAAGTAAAACACAAAGCAACGGTGGTGCGCCTAAAAAAGATAGCAAGAAAGAAAATAAAAAATCTAAATCGTATAAACTGATAGAGCAAGAAAAAGCCCCAAGCGCATCTGCACCGGTTGATGATAACGATGGAATAGTACTTAAGCAAGTAAGCGACTCGGCAAAAGGTGGCAGTTTTGGTGGCTATTATGATAATGCGCCTAACAGCAACGAAACAACCACCAAGCAACCGGTAGTTAGCGATTCAAAAAACACTACAACAGGTACAACTGTTGGCAACTCAAATACATCAGCCGTTACCAGTAACTTAGGCGAGGCATTTGTAAAATTTAGTCAGCAAAAATATGCCGATGCGGCCGAGCTATACAAACAAGTGCTTGTAACCGAACCCAATAATTACGAAGCAATGTTTTATTTAGAGCAATGTTATTATCAACTAAAAAAATATACCGATGCAGCTACTTATGCCAATAAAATTATTGCTGATGGCAAATCGGTTTATGTGGAAGGTGCAAAATATTATTTAGCAATGGGATTAATTGCACAAGGCAAAAATGAAGAGGCAAAAAAATACTTAGAACAAGTAAAGCAAAAAAACGCCAGCTATAAAACAGAAGCGGATGTGCAGCTGGAGAAAATGAAGTAAACGCTAAGCGTATTTTTTCACAATCACTGAAGCATTGTGACCGCCAAAACCAAATGTATTGCTAAGCGCTGCTCTCACCAGTCTTTTTTGGGCGGTGTTAAATGTGAAATTTAATTTATTGTCGAGTGCATCATCATCGGTAAAATGATTGATGGTAGGAGGAATAATATCGTTCTTAACGGCAAGTATAGATGCCATTGCTTCTATAGCGCCTGCAGCACCAAGCAAGTGCCCCGTCATTGATTTGGTGGAACTGATATTTAATTTGTAAGCATGTTCGCCAAAAACGCCAAGTATTGCTTTCGATTCGGCCACATCGCCAAGCGGAGTGGATGTGCCATGCACATTTATGTAATCAATTTCATCGGCACTCATCCCGGCATCTTGCAATGCGTTTTTCATTACGTTTAATGCGCCCAGCCCTTCGGGGTGTGGTGCTGTAATGTGGTGAGCATCGGCACTCATGCCACCGCCCACTACTTCGGCATAAATTTTTGCTCCACGTTTTAAGGCGTGTTCTAATTCTTCTAAAACTAATCCGGCACCGCCTTCGCCCAGAACAAATCCATCGCGTTCTTTATCAAATGGGCGGGAAGCAGTTTCGGGCGAATCGTTTCGGGTAGAAAGTGCTTGTAATGCATTAAAGCCGCCCACCCCCGATTCGTTAACTGCTGCTTCCGAACCTCCGGTAACTATGATATCGGCTTTGCCAAGTTTAATATAAGTGGCGGCATCAATAATGGCATTGGTTGATGATGCGCATGCAGAAACAGTTGTAAAATTTGGACCTCTGAAACCATAGCGCATAGAAATATGCCCGGGACATATATCCGAAATCATCTTGGGAATAAAAAATGGATTGAAGCGTGGCGTGCCATCGCCTTTTGCAAAAGCAAATGTTTCTTGCTGAAAAGTATCTAAGCCGCCAATGCCCGAACCCCAAATAACGCCAACTCTATCTAAGTTTACGTTTTCAGGACTTATGCCGGCATCTGCTACTGCTTGCGCAGCAGCAGCGATGCCATATTGGGTAAATGTATCAACTTTGCGGGCTTCTTTTTTATCCAAATAATCTTCCACTTTAAATCCCTTTACTTCGCAAGCGAAACGGGTTTTAAATTTTGATGCATCAAAACGAGTTATAGGAGCCGCACCGCTTTTGCCGGCCAATAAATTGTTCCAGTATTCTTCTACCGTACAACCTAATGGTGTAATAGCACCAAGCCCGGTTACAACAACCCGTTTTAACTGCATCTTACTAAAATTTTAATGTGAAATAATTACTTTGCGTTAGCTTCGATATACGAAATAGCTTCACCTACAGTGCCTATTTTTTCTGCCTGATCATCAGGAATGGCAATGTTAAATTCTTTTTCAAACTCCATGATTAGTTCAACAGTGTCTAATGAGTCTGCACCAAGGTCGTTAGTGAAGCTTGCTGTTGGAGTTACTTCTTTTTCATCTACACCAAGTTTATCAACGATAATGGCTTTTACTCTTGTAGCGATGTCTGACATTTTTAATTTGTTTTTTAAGGTTAATGAGGTGCAAAGATAGGTTTATATGAAAAACTACCAAAAAATAGTTTAATAGCTGATAATGAATTTGTTGGGCAGGTTATTGCACCCTAACTGCATGAGGTTATGATACATAAAGGCAGAACAACTACTACTCAAGTACTATCTTTTGTGAATATACTTTTTCTCCCTCCAATAATTGCAGGTGATAAATACCTTTTGCAAAATTTGTTAAATCAATTTGTTTAGTTCCCTCTCCTTGAGAGAGGGTTAGGGAGAGGCAACAATTACCCAGCACATCATAAACCACAACAGTAGCTTTTGCATCTGTTGCTTTTTGCAATGTGAAAATGCCTGTGCTTGGGTTGGGGTAAATAGAAATATTATTAATTAAATTAGATAAGCCTGTTATTAATCTACTACCACAGCTGTTGGGATTGGTAAATACTTGAACAAAATTTGAAAACTCTGAAGTAGTTGAGCAATTATTAAATGTGATTATATAAAAATAAGTTCCATCGCTTACTGTCTGATTTTGAGTACAAGCGTTACCATTGCAAATTCCATCCCATGCACACACGAAGTTATTTGCAACAACACCATTTGAAGTGTGAACGATACCTCCAAATTCATTAAAAACGGTTATTGTGTAATAATCTGCTCCAGTTACAGTAAAACATAAATTATCATTAATATTATCACAATTAGGAGTAAACACATTAGGTAAAAAAGAAACATTAATGTTTCCAATATTGGAAGATGATTGGCAATCATCAATTATTGCATTAAACGTGGCGCCAAGCTGAACGCTAAAGCCAGGTTCTAAAATTATTTGATTACCTGCTTTAAAAGTAACATTTTGTCCTGTTAATACTGTTACATTGCCACTTGTATTTGGTATACCTGCATCATTTCCTGCTCTTATATAATCTATTACGCTTGTTAGTGCTGGTAAGTTAGTTGTGTTCTCATATAGCTTATACTCAGGACAGCAGCCTAAGTCATACAGTTCTACATCGTCTAAATATACTTTACCTATATCTGCAACAAAAACCAAATTTTTTAACTGGTTGTTTGTAGGTATAACTTGAAAGAATTTTGTAATAGTAATCCAGGTATCGGTTTGGAAGCTACTAATGTTAGCTGCATTCACACCATCTACTTCTTGTTTCTGATTTTGAGAGAAAATCGAATTGGCATTCCAATCAGCACCAAATCTCGCTAAATAAATTTTCAATTTGGCAGTGGGTACCCCAGCAGCAAACCTAAATGTCAACTTATATGTATGTCCTACGTTTAAATAGTTTTGATTACTTGCTGCCAATTCTACACGAATGCCTTCACTTGTTACCATTGCCATATACCTGCTAGATATTTGAGGTTGTGGATGTGTACCTCCGCAAATGCTATAGTCAAACCATTCGCTTGTTTTACAATCATTACCAAAACATGGATTTGTTGGATTTGCATTTTGCCAGCTATCAATAAATATACTTAAATCCGTATATGTTGAATTTTGACACATGGGCGTACCGGGCCCTGTTTCAAACGATGGATTAGGGACAAGGTTTTGACAAAAAATAATTTTATTGCTAAAAAGTAAAAAGAAAAGAAGCAAGTGTTTCATTTTAAAAAAGCTTAATGATTAATCCAATATTTGATGATATCTCGACTTGAATATCCTTATATGTATTATTTATTCCAGATGAACTAGTAATGTTAATTTTTTGATAATCAATACCACCTCCAATATTTCCGAATAAAAAAAGATGATTTATCAATTTGCGTTCAACAAATAGCTTGATACAAAAAGGGGTATGCTCCTCAATATAGTATTCGTAGTTAGGTGGCACACAGCTTCTACAATCATTTGAAAACCATTTAAATTTCACATAATTAATTTCTGCACCTATAAATATTGATGTTTTGGTTCTATTGATTATTTTGTATTTATAGTCAGCAAAAAAAACAGCTCTATTATTAATTTGCACTTTATTTGTAGAAAATATAAGGCCAGCCGAAAATGTACTTTTTATGTATTCAAGCGATAGCCCTATTTTTAATGCATTCTTTATTTCTGAGGTTGAAAAGTGATGTGATATTTGTATTCCAAAATTACACTCGTTGATTTTCGTTGTATCTTTTTCTAATGGATTTGAACAATAAGGTACTCCCAGACCTGTTTCAAACGATGAATTAGGAATTAAATTTATTTGTCCGAATAAATTAATATAGCATAACAAAATGAGTGGTGTAAGGAGTTTCATAACTTGATTATTTATACAATTTAAAAATTATTCCCATTGACAATAGGCAAGCAAATTTTGTAAATCGAAAATTTTTTATCTGGATATTTGAAAAAGATCCTTCGTATAATTTATATTTTGCTGCATTTATACCTGTTGAGGCATTAAAAGTCAGCCAAAATTGCTGCAATATTTTTATATCGGCAGCAAAATCTATCATGCATAATCTGTTTTTTTCTAATGACCGATAATACCATATACTATTAATATCTCCAATAGAAAAGTCAAACGATCTTTGATAAAAACCGGCTCCAGTATATATCTTTATTCTCTTATTACTCTTAATGTTAAAAAAATAGCTAAATGATAGTTCTATTTTGTCTTTACCATATTTTTTTACCCTATATGGGAACATAACCCCAAAAGATAATGAATGCCTTTTGTGATAAACTATCAAGTCAGAGTTTAAAATATAATCAGGGGGGTGTTCTCCTATTCGTATTGGTTGGTTGTATGAAAGTACTAATCCTATGTTAAAATTCTTTACAGAAGCACTGTCATTATTTGCCATGCAAAAAATGGGAATCAAAAAAAGATAAAGAAATAAAATGTTTTTAGTGAGCATTTATTTCTTTTTTATAATTTCAATCTCCTTTTGCAGTTGTAATATATAGAGTGTTAACTCCTCTATTTTTTGCATATGTAGTTTTAGTATTTCGCCTACATCGGCACCGTTATCTACAATCTCCTTTTCAGATGGAATATTTGGCAAATGTCCGTTTTGCAAAATGTAATTTTCA
>JAGVMA010000021.1 GCA_020054095.1 Bacteroidia bacterium
ACGGCTAATAGTGCTGGCTGTGGTTTGCTTTTTATACTGCTTTTTTTCTACTAAATAAACAACTAAAAAACAAAAAACATGAAAACAAAAACAAAACTATTTGCTCACCTTTGGCATACTTGCTTTAGGTGCTTTTATTTACTCGTGTAGTAAAGAGGAAAATATTGGGAAAACAAATTTATCATCTTTATCTAATCAAAAGTCAGATAATGCTAATGTAATGGGAAAGCTAAATAGAAATAAGAACTTATTTAAATATCGTCTTGATTTAATGGCAAAAAGTCTTGTTGGGTTGATGCAAAACCCTCAATTTGTTTCTCTTGTAGCGGTAGAGACGTCAAAAAAAACATACGAAGAAGTTTTGTTTTCAACATTAATTAGCAAGATGCAATCATCGGGTACGGATTTAAAAGCTCTTTTAACAAATTCATTAACAAGTTGTGGAGTAAGTCAAGCGGACATTACTAGTTTTAACCAGTGGATAGATAGTTTTTCGGTTGAAGGTTTTACCTTTAAACCAAAGATTATTTTTCGAGTGATTGATTCAACAGAATTTAATCGAGGGTCATGGGATGGAAAAACACCTTGTTATTCTGGTGTTTCATTGTTAAATATTCCAAGTAATAACATACCCGTATATAGGCTAAATGGCGGAGTACTTGAGAAAACAGAAAAAAATGTATATTTAATGGAAACTACACCAATATGGTACATGAGCTTTAGCCACAATGTCCCGATCTATGATGGAACAGGTAGAATTGATAGACAAAACGTACATGATTTTTTTAGACAGATGGCTGACTGCGAATGCTGTCTGACTAATGATGAAAAACCTGAGGACAGAGTTGAATATTGTGATTTTGAAAATCCAAATGCAGGAAGTAAGTGTGATGGAAGAACCGATCCACAATCGGGTGAATGTAATGGCAATTGTGTAAATGGAATAGTTAATCCCAAAAATGTTACGATATGTACAAATTAGTGTTCCTTTACTATATCCTTTCCACAATTTTTGCTTCGGCAAGCATTGTGGAAAGGCAAAAAAGTATAGAAACAGATACTGTAAATTTCTCAATAAGAATAGGCACTTATAATAATTTGCCCGATAGTGTTTTGTTATTCGCTGAAGAGTTTGGCTTAAAAATACTAACCACTAAAACATGCAGCAATGGCAATAATGCCACAAAGGTTAACACAAAATATTACGCCTGCTATACAGAGGCCGAAAAAGTTTTAATACTTATACAAAGCAAGGGCTATAAAAATGCGTTTATAGTTGGCTTTATAAATAACAAACGTGTAAAAATTGAACATGCCAAACAAAAAAGCAAGCTATATTGCAAGTGATGGAAATTATAGTTCTGGAGTTTTTTTAATAATACTTAACTAATTCCTAATTAAGTCCGTTTTGAGAAATCTCAAAACGGACTTATTAATTTTACAAATGAAAAACCTACTTCTCATATTATACCTGTTAATTAGTATAAAATCATTTTCACAAACCGATATACCTAAAAGGGTATTATTATCGTTTTCGTTGGGAACAATACGACATGAGGTTAGCACTAAATCCGAAAATAATAGAATACAAGGCATCTCAGCTTTTGATTATGTTCTGGAAATTGCAGTTACTTATAACCGCCCTTCCGTAAAAAATCACAAAAAAGGCACTCAATAATTAAAATGATTTAGCAACCATCCGTGCAGCATCCTCACCCACCAAGCTGCCAATTGCCACTCCCATTCCGCCCATACGCACGGCACAAAAAATATTTTTATCCACTTTTTTAATAATTGTACTTTTTTGCGGGCCTATTCCCATTATTCCGCTCCAGCGGTATTCAACAATGTGTTTTCTGCGGTTTAAAATATTATTCCAAAGTAACTGCTCTAATTTATTTTGTACTTTATCGGTCAATCCAAATTTATGAGTTGCTTCGGTTTTAAAATCTAAATTTCGGCCACCGCCAAGCAAAACTCGGTTACCAATGTTTCTAAAAAAATAATAACCCTCATCGTAATGAAAACTGCCTTTTAGTTTTAACCCCGCAATAGGCCCTGTAACCATAACTTGCGCTCGGGCAGCGTTAACCGGATAATCAGGCAACAATTGTTTTGCAAATCCATTGGTACAAATTAAAACGCGACCGGCATTTATTTGCACATTTTTTTGGCAATTAATACGCACATTTTTTTGTGCCGCATCGAGCGATAAAATATCAATGCCGTTAAAAATTTTAACTCCTAATTTTTGCACTATATCAATCAACCGCGCCATCATTTTTCCGGTATCAATTTGGCCCTCGGCTCTGTTTTCTATAATGTGCTTAAAGCCATTTAAGCCAAATTGTTTTATTTTTTTATCAGCAATACTATATGGGTTTTTCACCTTAGTAATTTTAGAAACACGGCTGTTAAAAAAATCTATTTGCGATGCATAGTTGTTAAACTTCGCGCTATCATCAAACACTTCGTAACCGCTATAGGGCTTGTAATCAATAGCGCTATCACCTAAATTTTTTCTAAGCCGGAGCAAGCCCTTCCATCTTTTTTCCACTAATTGCATCACCTCGTTTTCCGTATGCTTATTTAAATCGTTAACTAACTCTGATATACTGCCAAAGCAACAAAAACCAGCATTTTTAGTACTTGCGCCCGATGGCAAAAAACCACGCTCGAACACCGCAACCGACAACTTAGGGTTTTGCTTTTTAAGATACAATGCAGCACTTAAGCCCACAATACCACTGCCAATTATAGCTACATCTATTTTATTAAGAAAAGTATTTTGCTCCCAGTAACTTAATTGCATAAAAAAATGGTGGTATGCTATTTGATTTTAGCAATCATACACATTTAGCTCATAAAAGTTAAAAGTTTTAGACCAAACTATGTTTACAACAGCCGAGCAAAAAAACATCCCTATTAATCAGATTTTTACGATATTTGCTTTCTATCGAAAAGCGACTATAAGAATTAAGCACATTATGTATTTTTTTACCCTAAAAGGCAAAAATTCCTTTCTATTACCTACAGTTTTCATTGCTCTATTCTTAGTAATCAGTACAAATTTTGCTGCTGCCCAGGATTGGACTTACCCCGTTACCGGAAAAGTAAAAAAAGCAGGTAAAACTTTAGAAGGCGCTGTGGTTACTTTATTTAAAAATGGCTCACAAGTTCAGCAAATAGTTACCAGTAAAAATGGGAAATTCGACTTTGTACTCGAGCCCGATAACGAATACATATTACAGGTTACAAAACCGGGACACATTGTAAAGAAAATTATTTTTGATATGCGCAATGTGCCACCCGAAAGAGGTAAATATGGGTTTGCTGCTTTTATTATTGAGGAAATTGTAATTTTTGAATATCCGCAAGGTGTGGATAAAAGTGAGGTAGATGCGCTCACTGTTCAGCCATTGGCATTGGTTAAATACGACCCAAAGCAAGAAAATTTTGACTACGATCGCCTTTACTCAAAACAACGAAAAAAGGAAATAGATAAAATAAACGACCTCCAAAAAAAGGTGGAAGAAAACCCTGTTACCAATGTGAATAACAATGGGCAAATTCAACTTGAAAACCAATACAATTTATTAATTCAGGAAGGCGATGCCCTATTTAAAGGAAACAACTTTGATGGAGCCAAAGGAAAATACGAAGATGCACTAAAACTAAAACCCGAGCAGCAATATCCAAAAGATCAAATAAAACTTTGTGCCGATAAACTAAAACTCCAGCAGATTGACAAGCAATACACCGATTTAATAAAAACTGCTGACGAAGAGTTTAAAAACAAATCGTACCAAACGGCTCGTAACGCTTATTACCAGGCTTCGCAGCTAAAACCTAACGAGCAATACCCAAAAGACAAAATGGCAGAATGTGATAAATTATCTGCCGAGCAAAAAGAATTAGAAACCAAATACAAGCAGTTTATTGATAACGGTAACTCGTCTTACAATAGCAAGATGTATAACATTGCGCTCACTAATTACAAAGAAGCATCTAAATTAAAACCAAACGAAAATTATCCGAAAGAGAAAATTAAGGAACTTGAAAAGCTGATAGGCGAACAAGAAAAAGAACAGAAATACAAGGATGCAGTTAAAAAAGGTGATGATGCTTTCGCGAAAAAAGAATGGGTAACTGCCAAAGCCGGATATACCGAAGCCACAGGGCTAAAGCCCGATGAGCAATATCCCAAAACCAAATTACAGGAAATAGAAAAAATATTGGCTGATGAAAAACTAAAACAAGAGCAAGAGCAAAAGTTCAAAGATTTAATTACACAAGCCGACAAACAATTTGGCGCTAAGGATTATATAAATGCAAAAAGCACATATAACAAAGCACTCGAAATAAAATCGGGCGAGCAATACCCTAAAGAACAAATTGCGAAAATTGATAAAATTTTAGCTGATGCAGACAAGCAAAAAGAAATTGATTTAAAATACAATTCGATGATGGAAGAGGCGAACAGCCAGTTTGCCAAAGGCGATTACCAAAACGCAAAATCGAAATACCAAGAAGCATCAAACTTAAAACCACTTGAAAAACTTCCGAAAGACAAAATAATAGAGTGCGACAAAAAACTAAACGAAAAACTAAAACAAGAAGAACTCGACAAAAAATACAACGATGCCATAACTAAAGGCGATGATGCTTTCGGCAAACAAGATTGGATTACCGCCAAAACAGCTTACACTACTGCCTCCGGATTAAAACCTACCGAGCAATATCCGAAAGATAA
>JAGVMA010000009.1 GCA_020054095.1 Bacteroidia bacterium
TTGGCCTCAGGGTTTTGGGCAAGGGAGATATTAGATGTGAGTATTGAGATGTGGCACAAAAAAAAACAGAAAAAGGTTTTAATCATTTTAATTTTTTTTTATAGTTACAAATGCCACGTTACTGCACTTGGCGTGTGCATTAAAATTAGTGCTTTTTATGTAATCATCAAAAACCTCCTTTTTTTGCAAGTCAATTATACGACTTTAAAGTCGTATAAAAAAATATTTTTAACTTAAGTTTTGTATGTGCTTACGGCAATTGAAAAACAAAACTTTAAAGCAATAGGAGCCAATGTGCGTAAACACAGAGTTGCAAACAACATGAGCCAAGCGCAATTAGCATTTGAAGTAAGCACTACACTCAGGCAAATACAACGCATAGAAAGTGGAACAGCAAATTGCGGCTTTATCTATTATTGTAGGATAGCAGAAGTCCTATCAATTACCGTAGCCGATTTATTAAAATAATTAGTAGTAATCGTTTAACTATCATTTTGTAGGTTTGCCGCCTAAGTGTAAATAAAAAAATGTTAGTTAAAACTTTCGGTAGCGCAGTACATGGCATAGATGCCACTATTATCACCATAGAAACGAATATAAGCACGGGCGTAAATTTTTTTTTAGTGGGCCTGCCCGATAGTGCAGTAAAAGAAAGTCAGCAACGAATAGAAGCTGCATTAAAAAACATTGGCTATAAAATTCCGGGTAAAAAAATTGTAATAAACATGGCTCCTGCCGATATTCGCAAAGAGGGCTCGGCTTACGATTTACCCATTGCCATCGGCATTTTAGCTGCATCGGAACAAATAAATAACACCACCGTGAGCGATTATGTAATTATGGGCGAACTATCGTTAGATGGCGGATTGCAACCCATAAAAGGGGTTTTACCCATTGCCATTAATGCCAAAGAAAACGGATTTAAAGGTATTATTTTACCACTCGCTAATGCGCGCGAGGCGGCAAGCGTGGGCGGACTGGAAGTTTATGGCGTGGAAACGATAAAACAAGTAATCGATTTTTTTGATGGCAACACTCACATCGAGAAAACGGAAGTAAATATTGAAGAAGAATTTTATTCGCGCTTAAGCAAAACCGATTTAGATTTTGCCGATGTGAAAGGGCAAGAGAATATAAAACGTGCTATGGAAATTGCGGCAGCGGGCGGGCACAATGTTATTTTAATTGGTCCGCCTGGTGCGGGCAAAACCATGCTTGCCAAGCGGCTGCCCACCATTTTACCACCCATGACCTTGGCCGAATCGCTTGAAACAACCAAAATACATTCGGTGGCCGGAAAAACAGCGCGCAGTAATTCGTTAATTACAGTTCGGCCGTTTCGTTCGCCTCATCACACCATAAGCGATGTGGCGCTTGTAGGCGGTGGCAGTTTTCCGCAGCCGGGCGAAATTTCATTGGCACACAATGGTGTTTTGTTTTTAGATGAATTGCCCGAATTTAGCCGCAATGTGCTTGAGGTAATGCGTCAGCCACTAGAAGATAGAGTGGTAACTATTTCGCGTGCAAAATTTTCGGTGGAATATCCCACCGCATTTATGCTTATCACTGCCATGAATCCGTGCCCGTGTGGCTATTACAATCATCCGGAAAAAGAATGTGTGTGCGCACCGGGTGTGGTACAAAAATATTTAAATAAAATTTCGGGGCCCTTGCTCGATAGGATTGACATCCATATTGAAGTTACTCCGGTTTCTTTTAACGAATTAGCCGACAAGCGTGTATCAGAAAAAAGCGAAACCGTGCGCGAGCGCGTGGTAGCTGCTCGCGAATTACAGAAAAAGCGTTTTTCGGAATCGGAAGGTGTTTATTGCAATGCACAAATGGGGGCGGCATTGCTTAAAAAAATATGCGTGATAGATGATACCGGGCAGCAAATTTTAAAAACTGCAATGGAAAAGTTAGGTTTATCGGCCCGCGCTTACGATAGAATTTTGAAGGTAGCACGCACTATTGCCGATTTAGATAATTCGCCCGATATAAAAACAGCGCATCTGGCAGAAGCCATACAGTACCGCAGTTTAGACCGCGAAGGGTGGGCGGGGTAAAAATATTTGAGTAAATTAGCTTGATGACAAAACTTAAAAAATACAGTTCTGCTAATAAAAAAAAGCTGGTTGCCGAGCCACAAACCACATGCTTGGCCAAAAAAAATTTAGCTGATGTTTTTGAAGGAATTCACATTTCGAGTTTCGAGCAACAAGAAAATGATTTACGCAATTATAGCTTATCGCTTACACCTGTTGAACGCATGCATTACCTGCAACAGCTTATAAAAGCAAGTTTTGGTAAAAAAGTATATGATAAAAAACTTTGGGACAAAAAAATTGTAATTGACAAAATTGGCTGATGGATATTTTTTTAGATGAGCATAAGGAATTTCTTACTCGGCTGGTAAAAGCAAAGGTTAAGTTCATCCTTATTGGAGGATATGCGGTAAACTACCATGGCTATAACCGCACAACCGGAGACATGGACATTTGGGTAAAACCCGACAATAAAAACAGAGATTTGCTTTTGCGTTTTTTTCTGGATGAAGGGTATCAACCAAAACTATTGGAAAAACTCAAAGCGTTTGATTTTAGCAAGCCGGTAGTTTTTCACATAGGTAAACCGCCAATGCGTATTGATTTTTTAACAATTATTTCTCGTGTTAAATTTTCTGAAGGTTGGCAGAAAAGGGAGTCACTTCCCTTGGGTGGTTTAAAAGTTCCTGTTTTGCATTTACATCACTTGGTATTATCTAAAATGGGCACTGGCCGAGCGAAAGATATTGGCGACATAGAAGAGTTACAAAAAATAAGCAAATCGAAGAAGGGGAAGCCCTAAAAATACAACAGCCCCCGGGGTGTCGGGGGCTGTTGCTGTGAAACTTAAGCGGTTTTGACCAGGAATCCGTGAAAATTTCAACAGTTGTAAATTAACCTCTGATAGTAAGACATAGATCCCCCCTATTTGGTTGCTTTGGGTACTGAAAAAAAACTACAGCTATGGTTTACAATTAGCAATTGCATTTGAATCTAAAACCTCGTACTTGCTTTATTTTAAAGACTAACTGAGGTATTTCAATAACGAAGTATTGAAATCTACAAACCGAAAAAAAATGGCATAAGGTATTATTAGTATCCGAAAGGCTATTTTTCAGGCAGTTTTACTTCCAACGATAGTTCGTTTAATTGCTCATCGGTGATAGAAGATGGCGCATCTATCATCACATCGCGGCCCGAATTGTTTTTGGGGAACGCTATAAAATCGCGAATTACATCGGCACCTCCAAAAAGTGAGCACAACCTATCAAAACCAAAGGCAATGCCACCGTGTGGTGGTGCGCCAAACTCAAATGCTTTCATTAAAAAGCCAAATTGTTTTTGTGCTTCATCGCTGCTAAAGCCAAGTATCTCGAATAATTGTGCTTGCAATTCTTTACTATGAATCCGAATGCTGCCGCCACCTACTTCTACTCCATTTATTACCATATCGTAAGCATTGGCTCGCACTTCCCCGGGATTGGTTTTTAGCAGTTCAATGTCTTCCGGCTTGGGAGATGTAAACGGATGATGCTTAGCATGCCATCTGCCAGCGAGCGATGCCAACAGGTTGGGGTCGCCATCGTTCCATTCTAACAATGGAAAATCAACAATCCACAGGCACGAGAATTTATTTTTATCGCGCATTCCCAATCGGCTGCCCATTTCTAAACGTAATTCGGATAGTGCTTTGCGAGTTTTATTGGCAGCACCGGCAAGTATTAAAATTAAATCTCCGGAGCCTGCGCTAAAGGCTGTTGCCCATTTTTGTAAGTCATCGGTATTGTAAAATTTATCTACCGATGATTTTATACTGCCATCAGCGGCTACACGCGCATAAACAAGCCCGGTAGCGCCAATTTGTGGGCGTTTAACAAAATCGGTTAGCTCATCTAATTGTTTACGAGTGTATTCGGCAGCGCCTGTTGCACAAATACCTACCACTAATTCTGCTTCATCAAAAACCTTAAATCCTTTGCCTTTAACGGTTTCGTTTAATTCCACAAATTTCATTTCGAAACGCGTATCGGGTTTATCGTTACCATAAAATTTCATGGCATCGGCATAGGTCATGTGAGGCATGGTTGCAATGTCAACTCCTTTTACGGTTTTAAAAAGGTGCTTCACCATTCCTTCAAATGTGTTTAAAATATCTTCTTGCTCCACAAAACTCATTTCGCAGTCTATCTGCGTAAACTCCGGTTGGCGGTCGGCTCGTAAATCTTCGTCTCTAAAGCATTTTACTAGTTGGTAATATTTATCAAATCCTGCTACCATGAGTAGTTGCTTAAAAGTTTGTGGCGATTGTGGCAGGGCATAAAACTCGCCTTCATTCATTCGCGATGGCACCACAAAATCGCGGGCACCTTCGGGTGTGCTTTTAATTAAAACAGGAGTTTCTACTTCAATAAAATTTAATGTATTGAGATAATTGCGTGTTTCTTGTGCCATAAGGTGGCGCAACTGCAAGTTATTTCGCACCACATTTCTGCGCAAATCAAGGTAGCGGTATTTCATCCGCAAATCATCACCGCCATCGGTATCATCTTCAATAGTAAACGGAGGCAGTTGCGCTTTGTTTAAAATTTGCAAATAGGTAACTATAATTTCAATATCTCCGGTAGCAATTTTATTGTTTTTGTTACTGCGCTCGGCTACGGTGCCGGTAATTTGCAAAACATATTCTCTTCCTAAGCTTCGTGCCTGCTCGCATAGCGAGGCATTGCTTTCCATATTAAAAACCAATTGTGTTAAGCCATAGCGGTCTCTTAAATCAATAAATGTCATTCCGCCCAAATCGCGGCTGCGCTGCATCCAACCACTAAGTGTAACAGCTTGGCCCACATTTTTTATTGTTAATTCGCCACAAGTATGAGTACGATGCATAGCTTATTTTTAGGAGCACGAATTTAAAAGAAAAATACCTATCAGAGTTATTAACTTAAGTTGTTATTTACTTTTTAATCTTCGGTTACTAATATTGTACTAAAAGTAAGATATTTACACAACTAAAACTTTCATCCCAATGAAGCGTTTAATTTTTATAGGTGCATTGGCACTTCTTAGTTCTAGCTTAATTGCCCAAGAATTATATCCCATAGAGCAAAAAGGCAAGTATGGCTATATTGACAAAACGGGTGCTATTATTATTACACCGCAATTTGATTTTGCTCAAAATTTTAATAATGATGTGGCGGTTGTAAAAACCGGAAGCAGCTACGGCTTTATTGATAAAACAGGGAAAATGCTGATTGCCGCCCAATACGATAAAGTTACCGATTTTGCCGAGGGCATGGCGGGTGTAAAAAAAGGCTCGGCTTGGATGTTTATTGATAAAACAGGGAAAAAATTATTTGATGTGAAATGTGAGTTTGCTTATCGCTTTTCAGGCGGTATGGCACGTGTGCAAATGGGATCAAAACTTGGCTACATTGACAAAACAGGCGCATTAAAAATTGCTGCCGATTACACTGCTGCTTACGAATTTGTTGACGGACTTGCCCGAGCACAAAAAGGTGCAAAATGGGGCTATATAGATGTTACAGGTAAAGCTGTTATAGAATTTAAATACGATGATTGTTTCGATTTTTCTGAAGGCATGGCAAATGTGCGCACAGGTGATGAAAAGACAGGCAAATGGGGCTACATTGACAAAACCGGAAAAACAGTTATTGATTTTCAATTTGACCGCGCCTGGACTTTTTCGGAAGGGATGGCTCTTATTCGTGTAGGCGATTTTAAAAACGGCAAGTTCGGGTATATTGACAAAACCGGAAAAATTGTAATAAACCCACAATTTACCGGTGCCGAAGTTTTTAAGGATGGCCTTGCTTGTGTTACCACAGCAGCTTTGGTTAACGGTGTACTTAAAGACCCTAAATGGCAATACATAGATAAAACAGGAAAAATTGTGATTACAAAAACTTTCAATTTTAAATCAAACTTTAACAAAGGACTTGCAAAAGTTGCCGGTGCCGACATTAAAACCGGCTACTCTTACGGCTATATTGATAAAACCGGAAAATATATTTGGCCATAATTTTTTGCCAATAAAATTATGACGTAAACCCTGTGAAATTTCGCAGGGTTTTTTTTATACCAATTGTAAATACAAATTAGTCTAATTTATTTACGTGTGTAGGATGGTGTGGTGTAATTGGTAGATGCCGCTACTGGCCATTACAGTAATTTGACTAAAAATAATTCTAAGCGGTATAATTTCTACATTTGCTCAACAAACAAAAACTGTATGCCAAACACAAATTTTTTATCCCATATAAAATCAGAGCTTAAAACTATTGACGAAGCCGGGCTTTTTAAACGCGAGCGTGTAATAAATACCGAACAAGGTGCGGTGGTAAATGTAAACGGAAAAGATGTTATTATTTTTTGCGCCAATAATTATTTAGGCCTTTCATCGCATCCAAAAGTAATTGAAGCGGCACATAAAACACTTGATGAACACGGCTATGGCATGAGCAGCGTGCGTTTTATTTGTGGCACACAAGACATACATAAAACTTTAGAACAAAAAATAGCCAGGTTTTGCGGCACAGAAGACACCATACTTTATGCCGCCTGCTTTGATGCAAATGGTGGCGTGTTTGAACCACTCTTTGGCGAAGAGGACGCCATAATTTCTGACGAACTAAATCACGCAAGTATTATTGATGGTGTACGTTTGTGCAAAGCACAGCGTTTCCGTTATAAAAATTGCGACATGGCCGATTTAGAATCAAAACTAAAAGAAGCAGCCAATTGCCGTTTTAAAATTATTGTAACCGATGGTGTTTTTTCAATGGATGGTTTTGTGGCTCCGCTCGACAAAATTTGCGACTTAGCTGATAAATACAATGCGCTTGTGATGGTTGACGAAAGCCACGCCAGCGGGTTTATTGGCAAAACAGGTCGTGGCAGTATTGAGCTGCGCAACGTAATAGGCCGTGTTGATATTATAACAGGAACACTTGGCAAAGCACTTGGAGGCGCTATGGGCGGTTTCACTACCGGCAAAAAAGAAGTGATAGAAATGCTGCGTCAGCGTTCACGACCTTATTTGTTTTCTAACTCGTTAGCACCACATATTGTAGGTGCATCCATTGCGGTGCTCGATATGCTTAGCGAAACCACTGCCCTACGCGATAAATTAGAATGGAACGTAAATTATTTTAAAGATGGAATGCGTAAAATTGGTTTGGAATTTAAAAATGGCGACTCGGCAATTGTACCCGTTATGCTTTACGATGCCAAACTATCGCAAACATTTGCCGATAAACTTTTGCAGGAAGGAATTTATGTAATCGGGTTTTTCTTCCCGGTGGTTCCAAAGGGGCAAGCACGTATAAGGGTGCAATTATCAGCAGCGCACGAAAAAGAACATTTAGATAAAGCTATTGCCGCTTTTGAAAAAGTTGGCAAAGAATTGGGAGTAATAAAATAAAAAACAGCAATCATGCGCACAA
>JAGVMA010000030.1 GCA_020054095.1 Bacteroidia bacterium
CAAAAATATTTTTGGCGGTAATGAAAAATTCCGGTTGCGAAAAAATTATTGTTCCGCAAATTGGTTTGTCGGATGGCATTGTGCATCTATTGTACGAAAAACAAAAGCTAAAACACGAAGCCAAACAAGCAATTGCAAAATAGTTTTTAATTAGCTTTGTGCATGTTTTTGCTGCGCCCATTTTATTTATTAATCGGCATTTTTGCGATGGCCTGTTTTGTAGTAAGTCTTCTCGTTTTCTTTTTTATCTATCTTTTTATTTTTGCAACTGTTCCTAAAAATCGCGCTGCACATGTTGCACACACGGTTAGCAGAGCATGGGGCAAAACCTGTTTTCTATTCATGTTTATTCCTACCAGAGTTGAGGGAAAAGATAAAATTGACAAAAACAAAACTTACGTTTTTGTGGCTAATCACCAATCGCAATTAGATATCCCGCTTTATGCAATTGCTTGCAAAAACACTTTTAAGTTTTTAGCCAAAGCCGAATTAACAAAAATTCCGCTACTTGGTTTTTTAATAAAACGACTTTACTTGACTGTTGATCGCAACGACAAAACAGACCGATCGAAAAGTTTATTAGTGATGAAAGAAGCACTCTCAAAAGGGGTTTCGATATTTTTGTGCCCCGAAGGAACACGAAATAGAACACAAAATCCGTTGCTCGAACTGAAAGATGGTGCATTTAAAGTAGCAATAGAAACACAATTGCCAATAGCCGTGCTTACTGTTATTGATACAAAAAACCGAAACCGACCAAAAAATCCGCTCGAACTTATGCCCGGTGCTGTACACGCCATTTGGCACGATCCCATTGAAACCAAAGGATTATCTTTGAACGATATTCCGGCTTTGAAAGAAAAAGTTAGAATTATAATGATGGATAATTTAAAAGCTTATCATAACAAAGGAATAACGGCATTTAAAAATTACAACTATGCGTAAACTCGTTTTTTTATTTCTGATTTTGTCATTGTCGTCATTTGCTCAAAGCAAAAAAAAATCTGCCTTAAAATACTGGGACGACATGACAGAAAAAGACCGACAAACCGCAATAGCCGACACTGCATTATCGCCAATTGTAAAAATATTTCACACTGGGCAGTTTTCATTTGTGAGCGCTAATCAGGCAGAAGTGATAAAACTATTCAAAGCACTTTCTTCTGAGAGTGAACATGGGCTTGCTGTTAGGTTATATAATTTCAATAAACTGATAATGGCTGCCGATACTTTGCTCACCGGCTTGTTAAATGAACACGGCACGAAAATTATTTATAACCAAACCGACTTAACCATTAAATATCTGAACCGAGAGCGAAACAAAAAAAACATGCTGTATAAAAAATACATTCCTTATTTGGCGGCAGATTTAAATGAACGAATTGAATTTCAAAATTTTAAATTTTTTTTAGACAGCTATTATAACTTGGCCGACCAAAACACAAAGCAGTTTCTGCAAATTTTATACAAAGAACTTGAAGCTGCGGGTGCCGGAAAACTTGACGCGAAATAATTTATATTTACATTCCTAAAAAATAAACCATGGGACGGATATTTGAAAAACGAAAACATAAAATGTTTGCCCGCTACGATAAAATGGCGAAAGCATTTACGCGTATCGGAAAAGAGATTGCAATTGCAGTAAAACAAAGTGGCCCTAATCCGGATAATAATCCACGATTAAGAATGGCCATGCAAAACGCAAAAGGCGTAAATATGCCTAAAGACCGTATCGAGAATGCAATTAAAAAAGCGGCATCAAAAGATGCATCTAATTTTGATGAAGTAGTTTATGAAGGATATGGCCCGCATGGTATTGCCATTTTAGTTGAAACGGCTACAGATAATTCTACACGCACGGTTGCCAATGTGCGCATGCATTTCACTCGCAGTGGTGGCACATTGGGCAAAACAGGTTCGCTCGATTTTTTATTTGACCGAAAAGGAGTTTTTAAAATTGAACGCACCGCCTCCATTAACACAGAAGAATTAGAATTAGAATTAATTGACAGCGGTCTTGACGACTTGGCTGTTGACGATAACGAAATTTATATCTACACTGCATTTAACGATTTTGGAGCCATGGCTGCTGCACTTGAAAAGAAAGGGATAAATGTAATTAGCGCTGAGAAGCAACGTATTCCTAACAATACCACCGAACTAACCGAAGCGCAGCAGGAAGAAGTTATTAAGCTGGTGGAGGGATTAGAACAAGATGATGATGTGCAGCATGTTTATCATAACATGAAATAAACACACGCTTGTTTTGTTATTAAAAAGCCGAGCTCCGCTGAAAGCGGGGCTCGGCTTTTTAAAATGGTTTATCTCGTTTCTAGAAAACTATCACGCGTTTCACTGTTTGGTTTTCGGTGTTGCGAACAATTAACATATAAGTTCCTTTGCCTTCTTGGGTTAAATCAAAGCGCTTAATGTAATTGCCTGTGTAGTTTTTTAATTCTTCTTTATAAACTACCTGCCCAATGGTATTAGTAATTTCAATCTGATAATTATCGGTACTTATAAAGTTCATTATCAAATCGAAAATACCGTTGTTAGGGTTAGGATAAAGATTTAATGATAAGCCCACAATCTCTT
Source organism: Bacteroidia bacterium (assembly GCA_020054095.1). Taxonomy (GTDB): domain Bacteria; phylum Bacteroidota; class Bacteroidia; order JADZBD01; family JADZBD01; genus JAGVMA01. Next base: position 2,596 of record JAGVMA010000030.1, read on the forward strand.
CGGTGAAGCCGGTTAATATTGCATTAATAGGAGAAGAACAAGACGAACAGCCAAAATTATTTGTTACACACACAGTGTATGTTCCGCTTTGTGTAATGGTATAATTTTGTTGCGTTGCTCCGTTTATTGGATTGCCATTCAAATACCATTGATAAAATGGGAATGTGGTTGTTGAAAGCTGATTACCATTTTGAGTAATTACCGGATACGGGAATGGAATAGGGTTTACAGTAACTGTAACCGCATCAGTAGCCGTACAACCTCCATTGCTTACAGTAACAGTATAGTTAGTTGTAACCGCAGGATATGCCAGCGGATTTGCAATTGTGGTTGAACTTAATCCGGTGGCCGGTGTCCACAAATATGTTCCGCCTCCACTTGCCGAAAGTTGTGTTGTATCGCTCCAGCAAATTGTAGCATCAGTGCCTGCATTTGCAACAGGAGGTGGGTTTACAGTAACCACTATTACATCTGTAGCAGTGCATCCGTTATTTGTTACAGTTACAGTATAAGTTGTAGTAACTGTTGGATTAGCAACCGGGTTAGCAATTGTAGTTGAACTTAATCCCGTAGCGGGAGACCAAACATAAGTACCTCCGCCAGTAGCGTTCAATGTTGTATTGTTTCCTACGCAAATTGTTACATCATTACCTGCATTAGCTGCAGGTAGCGGAGTAACTGTTACTGTTTTTGTAGCAGTAGCGGTACAGCCGAAAGAGTTTGTAACCAACAATGTATAGGTGGTAGTTGCAGTAGGTGTTGCCACAGGGTTTTGACAAATAGAACAACTCAGACTGCTTGCCGGACTCCAAGTATATGTAGTACCGCCCGAGCCACTTAAGTTTGTACTGTTGCCTGCACAAATTGTAGCAGGCGCACCGGCATTAGGTGTTGGATTTGGATTAACTGTTACTGTAACTGTGCTTGTTGCTGAGCAACCATTGGTGGTAACTGTTAACGTATAAGTTGTAGTGGTCGTTGGGTTTGCAGCTGGATTAGATACTGTAGTAGAGCTTAACCCGCTTGTTGGAGCCCATGAATAAGTGCCACCGCCTGTACCATTTAAAGTTGTGCTTCCGCCCGAGCAAATAGCTACATTATTTCCGGCATTAGCTGTAGGGTTAGCGTTAACCGTAACTGCTTGAGTTGCTGTGCTACTGCCGTTTCCATTAGTTGTTACAAGTTGTGCTGTGTATGTTCCTGCGGTGTTGTAGCATACGCTTGGTGGGTTTTGTGCCGTTGATGTGCTTGGAGATCCTCCGGGGAAAGTCCAGCTCCAGCTTGTGCCGCCTGTAGATGTATTGGTAAACGTGATACAGTTGCCTTGGCAAATTGTGGATGCAGAAGCAGTAAACGAAGATGTTGGCATGCTTCCGGTTGTGTATTGCAGATTAATATTATCAATATACATCCACTGCCCATAGCGACCTCTATTGCGGAATGCGAACATCACACTTCCTTGTCCGGCATAGCTATTTATGTTAATTGTCTCGGTGCGCCATTGTGCTGATGTAGGCACAAATGCTGTGGCCGTTTGATCCGGTGCAGTTGAAAGCGGAGCTCCTCCATTTATATATATTTGAGTCCACGTATTTCCACAATTAGTTGAAATCAACACTTCTAGCGTATCGCTGTAAGTTGCGTCATATCGGGCATAAGCCACATCAAATCGTAAACTACAAGTTGTAACGCTGCTTAAATTATATTTCGGAGTCCACATTTCGTCTCGTGCGCCTGCCACATCTTGTGTGTAATTATCAAATGCCGAACAAGCTGTGCTTGTACTAAAACCACTGGCATTGGTAGCACGCGACCAAAATACACCATCATTATTAATGTTTCTTGCAAACCAGTTTGCCGGTAAAAATGGTGCTGCTTCAAATCCCTCGTTAAACGGAAGTGCCCCTGCATTGCTAATGGTGATATAAGATGTACGCATTACAGAATCGTTACCATTTGAGTTGAATGCCCATAATGTAACTTGATAAGTACCAACAGTGTTATAAGTGATTAAAGGATTTTGTGCCGATGAAGATGCCGGTGTTCCGCCCGGAAAAAGCCAACTCCAAGATGTTGGACTTAATGTAGTTTGATCTGTAAATTGAATTTGCTGCCCCGGGCATCCCGTTTGCATATTTGATGTAAACTGAGCTATAGGCGGCAAGTTGCCGGCCGAAAACAAATCGGATTGCCACATACCGCGACCATAAGTAGCCGCACGTACTTTTCCTGCTGAGTATTGTATTTCTAATTCTTTTACAATCACATTCGGCAAACCCGTCATGTACGAAACCCAACCGCCCGATGAATTGTCGCGGTAATAAACGCCCACATCTGTTCCCACATAAATTCCATCGGCCGAACCATTTTGATAAACCACTGTATTGCATGGTAAATTTGGTAAGCCGGTAGAAATATTAGTCCATGTAGTTCCGCCATCAAGCGACTGATAAACTTTTGTGGCAGCAGCATAACCCGAATAAGTTAAGTAAACTTTATTTGGATCACTTCCGCCCACAGCTACATAAGTCATAGCTTGCGAAGTAGGAAGCGTGCCTGTAATATTTGTAAACAATGTTCCACCATTAGTTGATTTAAAAATTGCATTTTGTTTTATGCAATAAATAACTTGTGTATTTGATGGCGCATAGGCAATACGAACGATATTTCCCGTGCCGCCAGTGGTTGCTCCAAGGGCGGCCCAAGTAGTGCCTTGGTTAGTGCTTTTATACATTGCAGCTTTACCTACAAGTAATTCTTGATTGCTTGCAGGGCTCATTACATAAGGCGTAACCCAGTTGCCTTGCGCATTTACTCCCGTGCCTGCCGATGTAACAATATTAGTAGCACCGCCCCAGTTATTGGTTGTGCGATAGATGCTTCCATAATAAAGTTCGCCAAATTGTGTGTTAGATGTAGTATAATCAATTAAACATTCCATACCATCGCCACCAATTACCCGTGCCCAGGCGCCAGATGAAACACGGCTTGTTCCGTTGTCTTGCCAACCTGAAATATTTATGTTTGCATTAGTTGCCGATGTTCCTAAGTTGTACATCTGAGCTATCTGCAATCCGTTACTTAAATCGCTCCAAGCGCCACCGTTATTAGTAGTGCGGAAAAGTCCGCCATCGTTTGCGGAGTAAACAGTTGTACCATTGGTGTAAATTAAATCGTGCATATCGGCATGCACATAAGGCGCTCCGCTGCCCGTCCAATGAGCATTAATAGTCCAGTTAGCGCCACCATTGGTTGTTCGCCAAATGTTAATTCCACCCGAAACTAATTCATTGGCATTGGTGGGCGATGCTGCTAAAGCTAAGTCGAACCAACCTTGTCCGCCTGCATCACTGCCATTACTTTGCCATCCTAAAATATTAGTGGGCGATGCAATGGTAACTTGAGCAAAACTTGTTCCTCCATTAGTGGAACGATAAAAACCTAAAATTCCGTAGTTGGTAGTGTTACATGCCAGCACATAAACATATTGATTGTTTGCAGCAGTAACAGCTATTGCAAAACGCAAAGCATTAGTTGGCAGGCCTGTTGTAACTTGCGTGTAAGCTGCTCCTGAATTTGACGAACGGAAAACTGCTGCTGTGTTATAACGTGCCGCGTAAAGTATTGTAGAATTGCCGGGCTGAAATTCTATGTCTTTAAAAATACCGGCTTGTACTTGAGTCCAATTGGTGCCGCCATCAGTTGTGCGGTAAATTCCGTTTGAAGTAGCTGCGTGAACAATTTGTGTGTTGGTGGGGTCAATTAAAAGTTTTGAAATTGTGCGCCCGTTTGTTACTGTCCAGTTTAATCCGGTGGTATTCCAAGTTACACCACCATCGGTAGATTTTAGCACGCCCAAACTGTAGGTGTCTCCGGCATCGCCATCACCGGTTGCCAAGTACATGATTTGTGTATTGGTTGGGTCAATCGCAATATCTGTAACTCCAATTGCGGGCAATGCATCGGTGTTCCACATGGTCCATGAGCTGCCGCCATTAGTAGATTTCCATAATCCGCCTCCGGGCGAACCCACATAAAGTGTGTTTGAATTTGTTGGATCCAAGCGGATACAGTTTGCTCTGCCTGCGCCTCCGCCTGTAGGAATATTTGTTGTAGGTCCAATGATTGACCAATTTCCAGCTTGTACAGATGGATTAGGGCCATAGCGGTTATTCGCAGAATTTATTAAATCGGATGCGTGCTCATGCATTGCTGCATTAAGTTGATTTCTATCTCCGGTAGGATAAACGCGTGGTGCCATAAAATCTTCCCAGCGTTTAAATTGTTTCCAGCTTCCGAGTTTTGATGAAAAGGGAGGAACAATTGTACTGTTCTGTTGTTTCAGTTTTTCGTCTTTGTATTTACTCTGATTTTTTTCGTATTCAATTTGTTCTTTGTTCTCGTTCTCCCATTGCTGGAAAGCGGCTTGAACAGTATAGAAATTTACATTCGGATCAAGCATCATTTCCACCCACGATTGGGCAGATAAATTTGATGAAAAGAATAACAGCATTAATGCCGAGATGGAGAAACGGTAAAGTAGGTTCATGTATTCAGAGTTTTAATAGTGCAATATGAGAAAAAAAAAAAGGCAAGTCAAGCGTCAGCGCCCATTTTCGATGAATGATGGTTTTTTATAGCTAAAGAGCCCCACATTTGTGCGGGGCTCTTTAGCTATAAAGCAGAAACCCCTTTTTACATCAGCACTATTCGTTTTACAAATTGTTTATTGCTGCTGCGCACAGTAACAAAATAAACGCCTTTGTTGTTAGCAGTTAAATTTATTGTTTTATTATAGCTGCCTATGTAGCTGTTCAGTGCTTCGGTGTAAACTACCTGGCCAATTGCATTGGTAATTTCAATGGTATAATTGTCTTGGTTAACTAAGTCCATTGCTAAATTAATATTGCCATTGCTTGGGTTGGGAAACAAGTTTATCGTCCATTCGTCTGTTAATTCGGGGGATCCAACAGTAATTGTAGTGTATTGTAAATTTATATTATCTACATACAATGCTTGGCCATAACGACCACGATTTTGAACTGCAACAATTACAGATTGCTGACCTATATATGAATTTAGCGAAACACTTTCCGTTCGCCATTGCGATGCGGTGGGTACAAACATTGTGTTTTGCACATCCACCCCGCCATTGGTAGAAAGATTTGTTCCACCATTTAAATAAACCTGTGTCCACGATTGGACGCAATTTGTAGAAATGTAAATGGCTAACGAATCGCTGTACATCACATTGTTATACAAGCCGTATCGTGCATACGCTACATCAAATCTTAAAGTACAGGTAGATAGCGTACTGAAATCTAATTTGAGCGATCGCATTTCATCGCGCGAACCTTGTGCATCGCTCGCATAATTATCAAACATGGCACAAGCAGTGCTGGTGTTAAATCCGCCTACAGTGGTATTGCGTGTCCAAAAAATTCCTGTTGGCGCTGCATCAAGCGATGACCATCCGGTAGGCAAAAATTGTGTGTTCTGGAATCCTTCGGTAAATGGTGGTGCTTGCCCTGTGCTGCTTACAGTAATATAATTTGTTTGAGTAGCGGTGCTGCTTCCGTTGCTATTAGTAGCTACTAAAGTAACTGTGTAGGTTCCCGGTGTGTTATAAGTAATTAGTGGGTTTTGTGCTGTTGACGATGCAGGAGTTCCGCCCGCAAATGTCCATGCCCAAGAGGTAGCGCCCGCACTTTGATCGGTAAACTGAACTTGCTGCCCGGGGCAAATGCTTGTATTGTTAGCCGCAAATGCAGCTGCTGGCGGATTACTTAAACTTGAGTTTACACATGCCATTGCAGCATTCGCATCTATTCTTCCTGCGCCAAGCTGACCAACATAATTAGGATTTTGCGAATTAATGTTTATGCAGGTAGAAGTTAAACAGCTAATGATTTGCGATTGTGTCATGGTTGGGGCTAATGAGCGCATTAGGCCAACTAAGCCTGCTGTCAATGGGCATGCCATTGAGGTTCCGCTCATAGATGCGAATGTATTATTAGGTACGGTGCTATAAATGTTACTGCCCGGAGCTGTAATATCAATCCATGTTCCGTAATTAGAGAAACTTGATTTTACATCGCCCGTTGTAGATGATGCTACCGATAAAACATTGGTATATGCCGCTGGATAAAACATAGTGTTCACATTGCTGTTTCCGGCTGCCGCCAAAATCACAGGTTTAGATGGCGCATTATACGCAGCATTAATTACGTTTTGCGCTGTACCCGAAGATGACGAACCGCCCCAAGATAAACTGATAACGTGCGCTCCTGCTGCTGCTGCATACGAAACGCCTTCGTAACCGTTAGATATCGATTGGGCGTTACCGGAGTTTGATGTGGCTTTTACGCCAATTATTTTTGTGCTAAACCCTATTGCCGAAATTCCGGTAGAGTTATTTGTAGATGCGCTTGCATCACCTGCACAGTGTGTGCCGTGGCCAAACGAGGTGTTTGGAGGATTAGGATCATTATCTAAATCTGCTACATCGTAACCGTTAATATCATCTATATATCCGTTACCATCATCATCAATATTATTATTAGCAACTTCACCCGCATTCACCCACACGTTTGCCGATAAATCAGTGTGCGTTACTTGCACTGCATTATCCACAATTGCTATTCTGCGAGTAGAGCCGGTAGAAAAATAATTCCAAGCGCTGGTAGCATTTATTTGTGCTAAGTACCATTGCTGCGATGAACTGTAATCATTTGGTGTTAAACACACTTCATCGTAAGGCACTTTTTCGGCATATTCTATTTCGGGGCAGGTTTTTAATGCCGCTATAATTTTATCTACGTTATATATATCGGTAAAATTTAATTGGTAGGTGCGTTGCATGGCTTCATCATGCGTCATCGCGAAAAATGGTTTATAGAACCGAGTTATTTGATTCCCACCAACCACTTTTTGCAAAAATGGCAAATGGTTAACCGTTAGGTTTAAAGGGTTATCATCTTTCTTTTTTACTATCGGTTGGTTATCCTTTAGTTTAAACCAAATTTTACCATCTTGGTAAGTTTTGTAAACATTTTGCGATACAGAAAGCCCTGCTATCAGCAGCATGCAAAGTGTGTAGTACAATTTTTTCATGGGGAACTTTTTAAAGGTTAAACAATGGTTAATTACAAATCTTACTGCAATGTATAACACGTATTATGAAAAAGCAAATTTCGGTGGCGGATTTTTTCGTGTCAATATTAATAGTTGACCTATTGTTTTATTTAGAAAATAAAATACATTTGCTATCCATCTAACGATTTAACATCCTTTTAGTTTGATGGTAAAATAAAAAGGACAAAAACATTTTACTATGAAAGATTTACAAGAGTATTACAACATGGTTGAGGAAATCATCAGCAGCTTTGGAGTTGACCCTGCTGCGTGCCGCACACAAACCACCGGCCAATGGGATTTACGCAAGGGCTCGGCACCCGTTTGGATTGATGTTTGGAAACTGCAAGACCAAGATTACGGTTACATTCAAATGCTATCGCCAATTATGGAAGTGCCCGTAGATAACCAACACCTTTTCACTAAAGAATTGTTAGAAACCAACCACAATTTATATGGTGTGGCATTTACCATTAAAGAAAAATGGTGCTACCTAAAAATGATACGCGAACTGGAAGGCCTTGATAAAAGCGAAGCATTGGCCATGTTTAACCGCATAGGTAACTATGCCGATGATTTTGATGATAAGCTAAAAGCACGTTACGGCCAAGGTGGTGGCGGCAGAGGCTAATATTGTTTTTAATGTTTAGTATTTTAAAAACGCTCACTGGTTAAAGTGAGCGTTTTTTTGATTATGAATAATCAATTAAATGGCGTGTACATTGAAGAATCTCGTTAACATTTATATACAAATTTTTTTTTAATGTAACTCTGATGTTTTTATTACTTGCAAAGTAATAAACAATAAAACGCTATTTTTATTGTTTATAATAGTGAATGATAAATCTAATTGGATTAAATAATTTCATTTTGTTTCTGCTATGCTTTCTTCTTACGGGCATTAGCATTTATTATTAAATAAAAGAAAACAATAGGCTCTCAATTATTTTTTTAATCCTTGCCTCTCTTGTTCTGCGCATAACGATTGCTTGTTTAGATCCATTTTTATTTTTATGGGATGAACAATTTCATGCTTTGGTCGCTAAAAACATGATTGACAGACATTGAAGCCAATGCTATATGCAAATCCTATTCTGGACTACAACTATAAATGGTGGGATGTGAACCATATTTGGCTGCATAAGCAACCACTATTTTTGTAGATTATTTCATGTTCGATAAAAATATTTGGGGCTAATGCCTTTGCTGTTCGATTGCCATCGGCAATCTTTTTCTCGATTATTCCGCTGTATATATATAGAATTGGGCATATTGCAATAAATCCAAAGATAGGTTGGTGGGCAGCTTTTCTTTTTTCATTTTCATATTTTTTCATTGAGGTTGCAGCCGGCTCAATTCATACAGACCATAATGATGCGCATTTTATTTTTTTTGTTACAGCAAGTATGTGGGCTTTTTTTGAATATTATAAATCAGGCAACGCAAAGTGGACTATTGTTATAGGGATTTTTGCAGGTTTTGCTGTACTTACAAAATGGCTAACAGGATTACTTATTTATTTATTGTGGTTTTTTATTAAGGTTTATGAAAGGCAAGATAAAGTTAGATTATACCTCGATTATTTAACTGCATTTGCAACTACTGTGGTAATTGCTATTCCTTGGCAAATACACATAATAAATGTTTTCCCGTTAGAAAGTGTATATGAATATAATTTAAACACAAGACATTTTTTTGAGGAAATCGAAGGACACGCAGAAATATGGTATTGTCATTTTGCGCAATTTCATATACAATATGGCTTTATAGGATTATTTACTTTCCCCATTGCATTTTATTGTTTTTCAAGGGATGTGAAAAATAAAATATATTTACTTTTTTTTGTCTCGGCTATATTATTTATTTATTTTTTACAATAGCCGTAACAAAAATGCCTTTGTTTACTTCTATTTTGTCTCCTATTATTTTCATTGTCTTCGGGACGTTAGCATTCAAAATCGAAGTATTTGTTTTTACAAATAAATATCAATTAAATAAATACTTACTAATACCAATATTAATTACTATTGCGATATTTTCAAGTAGACTATATAGTGAAATACTAAGTAATCATACTTCATCTATAAATAACACTACACGTGCTGCAAATATGAATAATTACAAAATAAATGGGAAGATAGCAGGGCAATTTATAGATAAAAATATTGTTGTTTTTAATTGTAAAAGATTTAATGCAGTGCCATTCATGTTTCAAACTGGGCTGACTGGATACGGTTCTTGTCCAACCATAGATGAATATAAAAAATTAAAAGAAAAGAAAGTAAGAATGGCCGTTTTTGTTGATGATAAAGTATCCGATTTTTTGTTAAACGACTCTTCAGTTATAAAGTTGAACCATAGACTAAATGAATAATAAGGTTTTTATTTAGTCAATATCATTTTTCTTGTTTCTACTTCTTTATTATCAACGACCAAAGTATACAAATACATTCCTGCTGCTAGTTCAGATGCCAATAGCTCTATTGAGCCTTTTCCACATTTTTAATGTTAAGTTTAACCTAACACTCTCTATCGCTCATATTGGGGACTATGCATTTTCTCACACCCATTTCCTTTTTACATTTAAAATTTTTACCTTCGGGTAAAATATTTATTATCATGCAAAAACTTTTCTCTCTTGCAGCATTGCTTTTGTTGTTTTGTTGCTTAGCTAATGCACAGCAGCAAAAATATTCGCGCGTAAAAGTATATGCCGACAAATATCAAACAGCTCAGTTGGCAGCCATGGGCGTGGCTGCTGATCATGGCGAAACAAAACGCGGCCACTGGTTTATCACCGATCTAAGTGCCGATGAAATGAACATCGTTAAAAGTGCCGGTCTCAGTTTCGATGTTTTAATAGATGATGTTCCGCTTTTTTATCTCAACCAAAATTTAAACTTAAAAACAACTCCCGAGCAGCCATCGGTGCAAAGCATAGGTTGCCCCACACCGCCTAATTATACTACACCTGCTAATTTTGCATTGGGCAGTATGGGTGGTTTTTTTACACTCGCAGAAATCATCGGCCATTTCGATAATATGGCAAATTTGTTTCCGTCAATTTTTAAAGCCAAAACTGCTTTGCCTTACCAAACCAACGAAAACCGCCCGGTTTATTGGATGAAAATATCCGACAACCCAAATGTGGATGAGACCGAACCCGAAGTTTTATATACTGCCATTCACCATGCGCGCGAGCCTGCATCGGTAGCGCAGTTAATAATGTATATGTATTATTTATTGGAGAATTATAACAGCAATGCCGAAGTACAATATTTGGTTAACAACAGCGAAATGTTTTTTATACCGCTTATTAATCCTGACGGCTATTTTTATAACGAAACCAATAGCCCTAATGGCGGAGGCATGTGGCGCAAAAACCGCAGAAACAATGGTAATGGAACCTATGGTGTGGACTTAAACAGAAACTATGGCTACAACTGGGCTTACGATAATCAAGGCTCATCGGGCAATCCATCATCAGATACATACAGGGGCACAGCCGCTTTTTCTGAACCCGAAACACGTAACATACGAGATTTTTGTAACACGCATCAGTTCAGATTAACCGTTAACTATCACACCTATGGCGATTTGTTAATTTATCCTTGGGGTTATGCAGCAAGCACTTATACGCCCGATTCAGCACAGTTTACCGAATATGGTTCGCACTTAACTACACATAATCGTTATAGCTATGGCACCCCCGACCAAACAGTATTATACTCAGCTAACGGAACAAGTGATGACTGGATGTATGGCGACCAAACAAGTAAACCCAAAATTTTTGCATTTACTCCTGAAGCAGGGCAGAGCGATGAAGGTTTTTGGCCTCCGCAAAATCGCATCATTGATATTTGCAAGGAAAATATATGGCAAAACCTGCACGTGTGCCACTTGGCATTAAAATATGCCGAAGCTACGGATAACGAGCACAATTATATTCCTAACCTTTCAGGATATTTTAATTATAAAATAAAACGACTTGGCATGGATGCGCCTGCTACTTACACGGTAAGCATTATTCCGGTCAGCCCACAAATAACAAGTGTGGGCGCACCTCGCACTTATTCATCATTAGCGCTTTTGCAAGAAGCATCAGATTCTATTTCATTCACGCTTGCATCTAACACGTCAAATGGCCAACTAATAAAATACATTTTACAAGTGGACAACGGATTGTATCAAAAACGCGATACAATTGTAAAACGCTACGGCCCACCGGTAATTGTTTTTGCAAGTAACGGTAATAACATGACCGGCTGGACTAATGGCGGAACCTGGGGAACCACTACCAGCACATTTTATTCTGCCCCATCGTCCATTGCCGATTCGCCCACAGGAAATTATCAAGACAATGATGTAACTACACTCACCACATCATCGCAACTAAATTTAACAAATGCACTTAGCGCACAGGTTACATTTTTTGCAACTTGGCAAATTGAAACTAATTTTGATTACGCACAAATTTTAGCATCGAATGATAATGGCAACACATGGTTTCCGTTGTGCGGGAAATATACAAAAGCAGGTAACGGATATCAAGACCCGGGTCAGCCCATTTACGATGCGTATCAGTTTGGTTGGCTTTATGAAGAAATTTCGTTAGATGCATACATCGGTCAAAATATTTTGCTCCGCTTACAATTGGTATCAGATAATGGCGGAACAGCCACAGGTTTTTTCATTGATGATTTGAAAGTAGAAAAAATAATTCAGACCACAGTAGGCTTATCCGAAACGAATGAGCCGCAACTCTTATCGCAAAACATGCCCAACCCAGCCGATGATTACACCTACATAAGTTATACTAATGTAGATGCAGGCACGCAAGTAATTATTTATAATTCATTAGGCGAATTAGTGATGAGCCAAAAAATAGAACAAGGCACCGGAAACATAAAATTAAACACTACAAGTTTATTGCCGGGCGTTTATTATTATTGCTTACAAAATGGAGCTAACTTATCTGCTAAACAAAAAATGACTGTTATTCGTTAAATATGAAAAAACAAATCGCACTTTTCTTTTCGTTTACTGTTATCATTTCTCTGCTCGGATTTATACAAACCACCGGCTTTTCCGATAAAGACAATATTGCCTGGCAAAAAACCACAAAGCTTGCTTGGACAGATTTTAAAGGAAAAGTAGATACAAAAAAAACTATCCCCGGCTATGCTTACTTGCTTATCAATTATAATTCTGCGCTAAAGCCCGATAGCATGTACATTACCGTTACCGATGTTTTTTACAGAGGATATTCTTGGATTAACGAAAAATCAAAAACCAAAGAACAGCTGAATCATCAGCAAGGTTGTTTCAACTTGGTAGAAGTTGCTTGTCGCAATTTCCGAAAAAGCATTGCCACTAATACCTTTTATAAATCCAGTGCCAATAATACTTTAAGGGCAATGTACAGTGCAGCCATAAAAGAAAAAAACAATTTGCTTGTGAGCTATTACAACGAAACAAAAAACGGAACCGATAAAGTAAAACAAGCCGAATGGGATAAAAAAATTGCTGCTGATTTAAAAAAGACAGATGCATATAACAAACAAATAGTCCCCATAAAAATGTATTAATTTCTCCAAATAAATAAACACCCAAAAACACCCAAAAACATGAAAAAAATCTACACAGTAATGGCAGTTGTATTTTCTGCCGGAATTTTAAATGCACAAACCTTCTGGACAGAAGATTTCGGGCAAGGATGTAACCAAGGCCAATTAGCTACTGCTTACACAGGCATTAATGGCGCTTGGACAATGACACAAACAATGAATAACGACACTTATGCTAACGAATGGTTTGTGAGTGCAACCGAAGCCGGCACAGGTGTGAGCCAATGCGGAGATGGTTGCTTATCTAACACCACTTTAGCCAACAGAACACTGCACGTAGGAAACGTGGCGGTGTCATTAGTTAACTTAGCTGCCGATAATGGCGCTGCTTATAACACAGGTGGCGTGTGTCAAAGTTTTCAAATATGTGTGCTTACCAACAAGCGCATAGAGTCACCGATGATTAACTGCTCAAACAAAACTAACATCACTCTATCGTTTGTTTACATGGAGAACGGACAAAACACGTTGGACGATGCTTCGCTTGTTTATTCTGCCGATGGTGGAGCTACCTGGACTACTTTGCAAAATTTAAACAAAACACAATTTGGCAATTGCTCTCCGCAAGGAATGTGGACTGCCTTCTCAACCACACTTCCCTCATCAGCAAACAATAACACCAATGTTAAAATTGGTTTTTTGTGGGTTAACAATGATGATGGTCAAGGCACTGATCCATCTTTCGCAGTGGACGATATTATGCTGAGCGTTGTAATATCTTCTATTAATGAAATAAGTGCTGAAGGCGTAAATGTATTTAACGATGGTAATAATTTGGTAATACAATCGGCAAGTGCAGTAAAGTTAAACGCAATGTACGATGTAGTGGGCAAACAACTAGCAGTTACTATGCATGATAACAAAATACCAGTTACCAATTTGCAAACCGGAATCTATTTTGTTCAAATAGAAATTAACGGCAAACTAGTTACTCGGAAAATTAAAATTTAAAATCTTTTTAAAAGTGCACACTGAGCGAAGTCGAAGTGTGCACTTTTTTATTGATTGCGAAGTTGCCCCGATTTCTTTATAAACAAGCCGTTCTTCCACCATCTACCGGAATATTAATGCCGGATATATAACTTGCAGCAGGCGAAGCCAAAAAAGCAACAGCCGCAGCCACTTCATTGGCTTCGGCAATACGTGCCATTGGTATTTCGCTAATCATTTCGTTGCGTAATTCTTCCACTGTTTTTCCGCCTGCCTTTGATTTTACTTCCAGCAGCGATTGAATACGAACCGTATTAGTCATGCCCGGTAAAACATTGTTTACAGTAATGCCGTGTTGCGCAAGTTCGAGCGATAAAGTTTTGCTCCAATTGGCTACAGCAGCCCTTATTGTGTTTGATACACCAAGCCCTTTAAGTGGCTGCTTCACACTTGTGCTAATAATGTTAATGATGCGCCCGTAATTTTCTTTTTTCATTCCGGCAACCAATGCTGTTACTAAAATATGATTGCATAAAAGGTGATTAGCAAATGCCGAAGTAAACTCATCTGTTTTTGCATTTACAATTGGTCCTCCTGCAGGGCCGCCTGTGTTATTTACGAGTATGTGATAATTTTTTTCGCTGCTTAAATGCGCTGCTAAATTTTTTCGCAACTCATCTTGGTTTGAAAAATCGGCACATAAAAAATCGTGTTTTTGTCCCTTGCTTGTGTCCAATTCTGCTGCTGCTTGTTTTAGTTTATCGGTATTGCGCGCAACCAAGGTTACATTGGCGCCAAGTAGCGCAATTTCAATAGCTGCAGCTTTTCCAATACCTTGTGTGCTGCCACAAACCATTGCGTTTTTATTTTTCAAATCTAAATCCATACACTTATTTTTTTCAAATATAGGATTAAACTATTTGCATCATAACGAAGTCAATACATGGGTTATTTTTTGCTTATGGTCGCAAAAAATCACGTAAGTTTGTTTACTCATAAAAACACGCTATTAACTAATATGTGGTCGGCATTTGGCAGAGGTATTTTACGTTACAGAGGAACTGTATTTATCTCCATTTTAATTTTAACAATTGCAGCCGGATATGTAGCTACCAAAATTGAGTTATCGTATTCTTACGCTCGTGTTTTGCCCGAAGATGATTCATCTTACATTGATTACCAGAAATTTACAAAGCTATATGGCGAAGATGGAAATGTATTGGTGCTTGGTTTTGCCGATAAAAATATTTTCGAACTTAAAAAGTTTGCCGGTTGGTATGCACTTACCGAAAAAATTAAAGCAATAAGTGGGATAAAAGATGTTATGTCGGTTACGCGCCTTTACAAATTAGTGCGCAACGACAGCTTAACGCAATTTGATTTGGTGCCCATCATCAAACAAAAACCTTTAAGCCAAATAGAGGTTGATAGTTTAAAACAAGAAATTTTAAACCTGCCTTTTTACAATGGCTTGGCACTTAATAAAACACAAGATGCCACATTGATGGCAATTACTTTCGAGAAGAAAGACCTCGACTCTAAAAACCGATTGTCAATTGTTGCCGACATTGAAAAATATGCCGAAGAATTTGCAAAATCGAATAATATAGAAGTTCATTATTCCGGAATGCCTTACATCCGCACTAATTACATGCGCAAGGTGGGAGCCGAAATGAAAGTGTTTATGGTGCTCGCCATTTTAGTAACGGCAATTATTTTGTGGTTATTGTTTCGTTCGTTCTTAGCGGTAGGTATTTCGCTGTTTGTATGCCTTGTAGGTGTTGTTATATCATTAGCCACTATCGTTTTAATGGGATACAAGATTACCGTTTTATCGGGCCTCATTCCGCCACTCATTATGGTGATAGGCGTACCCAATTGTATTTTCATCATCAATAAATACCAAGAAGAGTTATTACGCCACGGAAATAAAATAAAAGCACTTGCCCGCACAATAGAAAAAGTGGCGATGTCTAATTTACTTGCCAATATTACTACGGCAATTGGTTTTGCAGTTTTTTATTTTACAGATAGCACCTTGCTTGTTGAGTTTGGCTTGGTAGCATCGGTAAATGTTTTAATCACTTATTTAATTGCTCACATTCTGCTGCCCGTTATTTACAGCTATGTGCCTACGCCTAAAGCAAAACACACCAAACATCTAAAAGGCAAATTTATTCACCGCTCATTAGAGTTAGTTGATTACTTAGTGCACAACCACCGCAAAAAAATATATTTCACCATCACAGTTCTCACATTGCTTTCGTTTTACGGGATGACAAAAATGAAATTAGTGGGCCATGTGGTTGATGATTTGCCGCAGCGCGACCCGATATATACACACCTCAAATTTTTTGAAAGTAATTTTAGTGGCGTCTTGCCTTTCGAAATAAATGTGGACACAAAAAAACGCAACGGAGTTTTTGCTGATAACGCACGCACACTTTATAAAATCAAATCAATGCAAAAACTCATGGAACAATACCCGGAGTTTTCGCGCCCAATATCAGCAGTAGAAGTTTTAAAATTTGCTTATCAAGCATACAAGGATGGAGAAAAGAAATTTTACATTTTGCCCGGCAGCATGGAATTAAAAAATCTTTCGGACTACACAAAAAGTGTAAAAGGAAAGGAAGACCGATTGTCGTCTTTTATTGATACCGCCAAGCAATTTACTCGCGTTAGTTTTCAAATGGCCGATATTGGCTCCGACAAAATGAAAACATTGGTGAGCGACATAAAACCGCGCATTGATTCAATTTTTAATTACAATAAAGATGCAGCAGCTTGGGTTGCCGATAGCTCGAAATACAATGTGATGCTTACAGGCCACAGTTTAGTTTTTCTTAAAAGCAATGATTATCTATACCATCATTTGTTTGTGAGTTTACTAATTGCAATTGTTTTAATTCTGTTAATCGGAATGATTTTGTTTCGCTCCATTGCCATCATTGTTCTTTCAAAATTACCTTGTCTTATTCCACTTGCAATGACTGCAGGTATAATGGGTTTTTTAAATATTCACTTTAAACCTTCCACCATTTTAATTTTTTCTATCGCATTCGGCATCGCATCCGATGGTACCATTTATATCTTAACCGAGTATCGCAATCAATTGCGAAAATCAAAAGGACAATCGCAAGCCACTGCCATATCGCGCACCATTCGCGAATTAGGCCTGAGCATGATATACACCAATATTATTTTGTTTTTCGGATTCATTATTTTTGCTGCATCAAGCTTTGGCGGCACCGTAGCTTTAGGTGTATTAATTTCAATTACACTTTTAGTTTCGCTCATCACTAATTTAGTTTTATTGCCTTGCATTTTGCTTTCGCTCGAGAAGTGGAATCAAAACAAAGTACTGATGCAAGATTCGCTCATCGAAATTATTGACGAAGAAGAAGACATAGATTTGGAAAAATTAGAAGTTCAAAAAATTACCGAAATAGAAAATACGAATTAACAATGAAAGGAATAATTTTAGCAGGCGGTTCGGGCACACGCTTACATCCGCTAACGCTTGCGGTTAGCAAGCAGCTTATGCCCGTTTACGATAAGCCGATGATATATTATCCGCTTTCGGTTTTGATGATGAGTGGTATAAGCGAAGTGCTGATTATTTCTACTCCTCACGATTTACCACATTTTGAAAAACTGCTTGGCGATGGAAAATCACTTGGTTGCAAATTTTCTTATGCTGTTCAAGAAACCCCTAATGGCTTAGCGCAAGCATTTGTAATTGGCGAAAAATTTATTGGAAAAGATAAAGTAGCACTTGTGCTTGGAGACAATATTTTTTATGGCGGTGGCCTGGGTAAATTATTGCAGCAACATAATAACCCCGATGGTGGAGTGGTGTTTGCCTATCACGTTTCCGATCCCGAAAGATATGGAGTAGTGGAGTTTGATAACAATGGCAAAGCAATTTCAATAGAAGAAAAACCACAAAATCCAAAATCGAATTATGCAGTGCCCGGCTTGTACTTTTATGATAACAGCGTGATAGAAGTGGCTAAAAGTTTAAAACCAAGCGCAAGAGGCGAATATGAAATTACAGATGTAAACAAACACTATCTAAATGCCGGAAAATTAAAAGTAGGAATTTTAGACAGAGGTACAGCTTGGCTCGATACAGGTACTTTTGATTCGTTAACGCAGGCAAGCCAATTTGTGCAGGTGATACAAGAGCGGCAAGGGTTGCGCATAGGATGTATAGAAGAAGTAGCTTACCGAATGAAATACATTGATGCCGATCAGCTGAAGAAAATTGCAGAACCACTTTTAAAAAGCGGCTATGGAAAATATTTATTAAGCATAGCGAATTAAATTATGGCAAAAATATTAGTTACAGGCGGTGCAGGTTTTATTGCAAGTTCGCTTGCCGAAAAATTAGCCGAGGATAAAAATAACATTGTAATCATAGTGGATAATTTAATTACAGGTTCGCTTGATAAATTACCGCAATCAAAACACGATAACGTAAAATTTGTGAGGTGCGATGTAAACGAGTACAACGATGTGTCGAGTGTTTTTTTTGGCTATCATTTCGATTATGTTTTTCATTACGCAGCTTTGGTTGGTGTTAAGCGCACATTAGAAAATCCCATAAAAGTTTTAAATGATGTTTCGGGCATAAAAAACATTATGCACCTTTCAAAAAGCACCGGAGTAAAACGTGTTTACTATTCATCATCATCCGAAGTATATGGCGAGCCGGTAGAGTTTCCGCAAAATGAAGACACTACTCCACTTAATTCGCGCTTGCCCTATGCCATCGTGAAAAACGTGGGCGAAGCATATTTAAAATCATACAAAAAAGAATTTGGCCTGGACTATACCATATTTCGTTTCTTCAACACATTTGGACCAAAACAAAGTAAGGATTTTGTGGTTTCGCTCTTCATCAATAAAGCGTTAAAAAACGAAAGCATAACAGTGTATGGCGATGGACTGCAAACGCGCACATTCTGTTACATTGATGATAATATAGAAGCAACATCAAACGCATTTTACCAAAATAAATTTATTAATGAGGTTGTAAATATTGGTGGCGAAGTAGAAATTACAATACTAGACTTAGCACGAACAATTGTACGAGTAGCAGAATCAAAATCGAGTATTATTCATTTACCCAAATTAGAAGAAGGAGACATGACTCGCAGAAAACCCGATGTGAGTAAGATGAAACAATTGCTCGAAAACCCAATTGTTACTTTAGAAGATGGATTGAGAAAAATTATTAACCTGCAAAAAAAATAACAAGTGCAATTTTTAGAAAACTACATTACGCTGGTTAACGATGGGTTAAACAAATTTATTATTGAAAGTAAAAACGAACCACACCAACTTTACGATCCGGTTGAATATATTCTTTCCCTTGGTGGAAAAAAAATAAGGCCCGCCATTGTTTTATTTTCTGCCGATTTGTTTGGCGGCAAGGCCATGGATGTAATACACCCGGCAATTGCAGTAGAGGTGTTTCATAATTTTACACTCGTGCACGATGATATTATGGACAACGCACCATTACGTAGAAGCCAAAAAACGGTGCACGAAAAATGGAATACCAATGCAGCCATTTTAAGTGGCGATGTGATGCTGGTACTTGCCTATAAATTACTGAATGAATACAAAGGAGTAAACAAAGAAAAAATTGTGAACGCATTTAATGTAAATGCAATAAAAGTTTGCGAAGGACAGCAAATGGATATGAATTTTGAAACCCAGAAAAAAGTAACCATTGCTGACTACTTAAAAATGATTGAATATAAAACCGCAGTGCTATTGGCAGCAGTTTTTAAAATAGGTGCGCTATCGGCAAATGCAAACGAAGCCGACTGCGAAAACAGTTATGAGTTCGGGAAAAACTTGGGAATGGCATTTCAACTTAAAGATGATTTGATGGATGTGTACGGCACACAAAATTTCGGGAAACAAGTTGGTGGCGACATTATCAGTAACAAAAAAACATTTATGCTTTTAAAATCAATTGAATTAGCCGATGCATATAAAAAGGAAGAACTTTTAAATTGGTTGCAAGCCGATAGCAAACATGCAGAAGAAAAAGTTAATGCCGTTAAACAAATATACGATGCGCTTAATATTCGTGAAATTACTTCGGGTGAGATGGAAAAATTTTACAACCAAAGTTTAGTTTCGCTCACAAAATTAAACATCAGTAATGAAAAAAAATCGCAGCTAAGGCAATTAGCCGATTTGATTATGAATCGTGAAAATTAGTGATACAAATTTTTTAGCGCCCCACTCAGTGTTTCATATTTAAAATTAAAACCCGCATTTTTTATTTTTTCATTACTTATTCTGCTGCCGGTTAAAACCATGGCACTCATCTCGCCTAATAATAATTTTAAAAATAGCGCAGGAACATTTGGTAAAAAAAATGGCTTTTTAAAATGCCTTGCAACCTTTTTGGTAAAATCAGTATTGGTAATAGCTTCGCTTGATACAGCGTTTACTGCACCATTTATTTTATTGTTACCAATGATGTAAACCATCATTGAGCATAAATCTTCGAGGTGTATCCAGGGCATATATTGCTTGCCTTTGCCCAGCGCAGAGGCAAATCCTGTTTTTACGGGCGCTGCTAATTTTTTTAGTGCACCTTCGTTTTTTGCCAATACAATTCCTATTCGCAGTAAGCATAATCGCAGATTTATTTCATACAAAGGCACTGTTTCATTTTCCCATTGCTTGCAACAATCGCTCAAGAAATCGTTACCGCAAGAATCTGTTTCAGTGTAAATTTTATCGGATGTAACCATGCCGTAATAGCCAATTGCCGATGCATTTATCAGCACATCTGTTTTTAATTTTCCCTGCAGCAAATTTTTTACAATTGTGCGTGTAGGTTTTATTCTCGATTGAAGCAGTTCATTTTTTCTCTCTGCTGTCCAGCGCTTATCGGCAATGCCTGCTCCGTTTAAATTTATAATTGCATCAAAAAAATTGGGGCAATTGTCGGCAATAAAACCATCGTCCGGATTCCAGAAAAAAATCGTTTTTCCATCTGCTTTTTTTGCGTCTCGTGTTAAAAAAAACACAGCATAGTTTCCTTGCTTTAAAACGGCAGTTAATTTTTTGCCGACCAATCCGCTTGAACCACTTATCAGTATTCGTTTCATATAGACTAAAAGAGATAAAATTTAAAGCAACTTACAGGGCAAAAATACCGTCTTTATTTATGAAATTACAACCCTAATTTATACATTTGAGATGTGAACTACTTTGTGAATAACTATCCCATACAGAAATAGTTACAACCTCGCAATAACAGAAATTAGCAACAAGTAAAAAACTGCCCGTTTGATAAAAAAACTACCAATACTATTTTTACTCCTTTTTAGCTCAGTAACAATTTTTGCTGCTGACTTTTTTTGGGTGGGAGGCAGTGGCAGTTGGCACGATGCTCAACATTGGGCTGTAAAAAGTGGTGGAGCAGGTGGTGCCGGAATTCCGGCCGATGCCGATAAAGCTATTTTTGATGCTGCTTCGTTTAAAAAAGCAAATGAAGAAATTAGTATAACATCAAGCATTTCAGTTAATGCCATTGATCTCAGCAAAATAAAATTTAAACCACTCTTTATTGTATCAGAAAATGTAAACGTAAATTTTTCGGGGAAAGAAGGTCCTAACGACCCTGGTATTATTGCATTCAGCCAAATGGCAATGTACAAAGATAAACTCGATGAGTTTAAGAAAAACGGATACTCTTGGCAGCCAAAAGTTGATTCTACTTCTTTAAAAAATACTGCTGTTCCTATTGATGTTTTAACGACTTGCACCATTGTGGTTACTGTATATAATTTGTGCCCGAGCCAATGTATCGGTCAGGCAATTGTAAATCACACACCCTCAACAGGAAATTTTACTTATTTATGGAGTAACGGACAAACTACGCAAACTGCCACCGGCTTGTGTGCCGGGCAAGGTTATAGCGTATTGGTAAATAATCTCGACTCAGCTGACCAGTGCGTACAAAGTGTTGCGTTCGTGAACTATCCGCCATTTTTGAGTTTTTTTACAAGCACACAGCCACTCTGTAACGCAGCTTGTAACGGAACCGCCACTTTTAACGCAACAGGCGGAACACCGCCCTACACTTATTTTTGGACACCAACAGGGCAAACTACACAAACCGCCACGGGCTTATGTGCAGGTGGATATACCGTAGTTGCTACCGATGCTAACGGTTGTACATTTCAAAATACATTTACATTGGTACAACCACTCGCAATATCGCCAAACCCTACACAAGTTAACGTGCTTTGCTTTAATCAGTGTACAGGTACTGCTACAGTAACTCCATCGGGCGGCACTGCGCCTTACACTTATTCATGGTCAACATTGCCATCGCAAACAACAGCTACCGCCACAGGTTTGTGTGCAGGTTCATATACCGTAACAATTACTGACAATAATGGCTGTACACGCACGAATGCGATTACAATTACACAACCTACACAATTAAACATAACCGCAACCACAACCGGAAATCCTTTGCCCTGTAGTAATAGTTGTTCAGCTACAGCTACAGCAAACCCAAGTGGTGGCACAGCGCCTTATACTTATTTTTGGTCGCCAGGTGGACAAACAACACAACTTGCAACTGGCTTATGTGCGGGAACATATACAGTAGTGGTTACCGATGCCAATGGCTGTACACGGCAGCAAACGGTTAATATTACAGCCCCTCCGGCTTTAACTTTAAATATAGCATCAACCAATAACCCATTAGCTTGTTTCGGAAATTGTAATGCAACACTCACTGCCACAGTCGGTGGAGGAACTCCGGCATACACTTATTTGTGGACTCCGGGAAATCAAACTACCGTTACAATAACAGGACAGTGCGCTGGCAGTTATACTGTTACGGTTACTGATGCAAATGGTTGTACCATTCAGCAAAACATAACTGTAACACAGCCCACACAAGTTCAGGTAAATGGTTCGAGTGTTAACTTAAACTGTAATAATGTTTGTTCCGGAAGTGCAACTGCAAACCCATCGGGTGGTACACCACCTTATACTTATTCGTGGACCCCCGGCAACGCTACCACATCGAGTATTGCCGGCTTATGTGCCGGAACGTATACCGTAACCGTAACCGATGCGAATGGGTGTACACAGCAGCAGGTATTTAATATTACACAGCCACCACCAATTGTTCCGAATCAAACAAGTACAAATATCCCGTGCTTTGGTTTGTGTGTGGGCACGGCAACTGTAAATCCTACTGGTGGTAACTCGCCTTATACTTATTTATGGTCTCCGGGCGGGCAAACAACAAATTCCGTAACAGGCTTGTGTGCAGGTAACTATACAGTTGTAATTACCGATGCAACAGGATGCACGCGCCAACAGGTATTTAATATTACAGAGCCACAGCCATTAGTTCTCACACCATCACAACAACCATTGCAATGTAATAACACTTGTATAGGCGTGGCTGCTGTGAGCGTTGCGGGTGGTACAGCAGGTTATTCCTATTTATGGACCCCAGGTAATTTCACAACATCTACCATCACCGGCTTGTGTGCAGGAACATATACTTGTGTGGTTACCGATGCCAATGGATGTACGCAAACGACCACCGTTACTATAGTGCAACCCACACAAGTGAGTGTGGCCACTGCAAGTAATAATGTGCAGTGTAACGGCCAATGCAACGGCTCTGCTTCCGCACTTGGCGGTGGCGGCTCACCACCATACACTTATCAATGGATGCCGGGTGGTCAAACCACTACAAGCATTACAGGCCTCTGTGCCGGAACTTATACTGTAACAGTAACCGATGCCAACGGATGTAGTGTTACCAATACCATTACTATCACCCAACCTCAGCCCATTTTACCAAACTTAAATACTACCAACGTGCAATGTAACGGTGGTTGCACAGGTGCATCAGCTGCAAACCCATCGGGTGGTACAGCACCATATACCTATTTATGGATGCCGGGAAATATTACTACACAATCGGTAACTGGCTTGTGTGTGGGCTCATATACCTTAACCATTGCGGATGCTAATGGCTGCACAGCTCAGCAGATAATAAATATTACACAGCCCAGCGGACTATCATCAAGCATTACCTCATCTACAACGAGTTGTAATGTTTGTAATGGATCAGCCACTGCTAATGCTACTGGTGGAACATTACCTTACACATTCTCTTGGGCTCCGGGCGGGCAAACTACACAAACCGCAACAGGTCTTTGTCCGGGCACATACACAGTTTTTGTAACTGATTTAAACGGTTGCACTTCGCAGTCGGTGGTTAATATTTTGCAAACAGTGCAGATTAACGTAACCACTTCTAATAATACTCCAAGTTGTTTTGGCTCATGCGATGGAATAGCAACCGCTAATCCAACAGGTGGTCAACTACCTTACTCTTACTTGTGGAATCCTTCTAACCAAACCACACAAACTGCCACCGGTTTGTGTGCCGGAACTTATACCGTAACGGTTACCGATGCCAACGGATGTTTTAACACATCAATAGTAATATTTACAAATCCTCCTCAATTAACCGCTAACGCTGCTATCACAAATGTTACTTGTAATAATTTATGCAACGGAGCCATTTCTGTAATTCCGGGTGGAGGCACGCCCGGTTACACTTTTGCTTGGTTGCCAGGCGGACAAACCACCGCTACCGTTACCGGATTATGTGCAGGTAGCTACACGGTAACAGTTACCGATGCCAACGGATGTACTAATCAGCAAGTATTAAATGTTTCACAAGCACCGCCAATTATTGTTACACCTACTAACACATTACCCGCCTGCAACCAATGTAACGGCCAAATTGTTTTGAACCCTTCAGGTGGTTCAGGCATTTATACTTCTTTTGTTTGGACACCCAACGTATCATCATCAGGCACGGCAATTAATTTGTGTGCAGGTGTTTATACAATTGTGATTACCGATAATACAGGATGCTCACAAACGGTAACCGTGAATTTGAGTAACCAAAACGGCCCCAGTGCAGTTACTGCATCCACTAACGCAACATGTAATGGCGGATGCAACGGAACTGCATCGGTTGGTAGCATTGTAGGCACCGGTCCATTTACTTTTGATTGGTTACCGGGCACGCCCACAGGCGATGGCACACAAAACATAAGTAACCTTTGTGCCGGAACTTACACCGTGCAAGTTACCGACCAAGGCACAGGTTGTATTTCTTTATTTAGTGTAACCGTAACCGAACCTGCTGTTATAGCCGGCAATGCAATCATTACCAATGCATCGTGTAATGGCAACTGTAACGGAATTATTAACTTAAGCCCTTCGGGCGGAACACCCGGCTACACTTATTTGTGGACACCCGGAAACATGACTACGCAAAACGTAACCGGGCTTTGTGCCGGAAATTATACAGTAGTAATTACCGATGCCGCAGCATGTACACAACAGCTCACATTTACAATTACTGAACCTGCTGTACTTAATGTTCCCGTTTCATCAACCGATGTTTTATGTAACAGCGCTTGTAACGGAACTGCTACTGCAAGCCCTACTGGCGGAACATCGCCTTATATTTATTTATGGTCGAACAACCAATCGTTGCAAACAATTGTAAACCTTTGCCCGGGTACTTACACGGTAGTGGTAACCGATGCCAATGGTTGCACATCGCAAAACACAGTAACCATTGCACAGCCCAATGCAATTACTTCATCAGAAGTGCATGTGGATGCTACTTGTAATAGTGGTTGCGATGGCACAGCAACTGTAACACCAAGTGGCGGAACCGCACCATTTACATTCTTGTGGTCTCCGGGTGGAATGATTACAGCGAGCGTAACCGGACTTTGTGCAGGAAATTATAATGTAACCATTACCGATGCCAATGGCTGCACTCTTGTGCAAAATGTTTCAATAGCTCAGCCAACTGCCATTGCACCTAATGCTACTGCAACTAACGCAAGTTGTAATGGCGGCTGTAACGGAACAGTTACTGCAAGCCCAACGGGTGGTACACCTAACTATACATTCCTTTGGAATCCGGGTGGATTTACCACGCAATCGGTTACAGGGCTTTGTGCCGGAAATTATACGGTAACAATTACTGATGCTAATGGTTGTACGCAAAACCAAGTGGTTACAGTTATGCAGCCATTAATATTACAAGCCAATACTTCATCCACAAGTCCATTGTGCAATGGCAACTGCAACGGCAGTGTTTTAGCAAATCCAATTGGTGGCACAGGTCCGTTTACCTATTTGTGGTTGCCCGGAAATCAAACAACACCTTCGGTAGGTGGCTTGTGCGCGGGTTCTTACACAGTAATTGTTACCGATGCCAACGGCTGTACCGACCAGCAAACAATTAACGTAGTTGATCCGCCATTACTAACATCGGTACAAGCAGTTGCTAATGCCAACTGCAGCCAGTGCAACGGAACCATAACGCTTACACCTAGCGGAGGTACGCCTAACTACACATTTGCTTGGTTGCCCGGAAACATGACAACACAAACGGTTACAGGGTTATGCGCAGGTGTTTATACAGCCACCGTAACAGATGCAAGCGGCTGCACCATTCAAGTGCAAATTCCGCTTAGTAATAACAATGGTCCGGTTTTAACTTCATCATCTACTTCACCTACCTGTTTTAATGCCTGTACCGGAACAGCAAATGTTCTTGTAACATCTGGCAACGGGCCATTCACATTTTCTTGGTCGCCAGGCGGACAGACAACCGCAAGCGTTACAGGATTATGTGCCGGCACTTATTTCTGTATTGTTACCGATGCCAACGGCTGTATAACCATTGAAACAATAACTATTACCCAGCCGCCACAAATGTTATCGAACGCAACAGTGGTGAACGCAACCTGTAATGGTATTTGCGATGGAAGTATAACACTAAGCACATCGGGCGGAACATTGCCTTACACTTATTTGTGGAGTAACGCTGCTACCACTTCCGCTATTACAGGATTGTGCGTGGGAGCATATTCTGTAACCGTAACCGATGCGGTTGGTTGTACTGCTGTATTTAATTTTAACATTATTGGTTCTATAGTTGTAAGTGCAACTGCTTCATCTACCAATGCGGGCTGCAACGGCAACTGCAGCGGAACAGCCACTGTTACCAATGTTACAGGCGGCACATCACCATACACTTATCAGTGGAGCGATCCTAACGGACAATTTACACCTACTGCTACCGGCTTGTGTGCAGGCACTTATACTGTTACCGTTACCGATTATAATGGCTGCGTGGGAACACAAACTGTTACCATCACTCAACCACAAGCAATAGTTGCAAATCCTAATATAACAGATGCTACTTGTGGCCAGTGCAACGGACAAATTGTTTTAACACCAAGTGGTGGTACAGTGCCTTACACATTTATATGGAGCAACAATGCCACTACACAAAACATAAGTAATTTATGTGCCGGTGTTTACATGGTTACTATCACCGATGCAGTTGGCTGCACAGCCACATTTAACATTCCTGTAAATAACTCAGGCGGACCTACGGGAACTGTTGCAGTTACAAACCCAAGCTGTTTCGGGGCATGCGATGGTTCGGCAACTGTTACTCCGAGCGGTGGCACACCACCATATACATTTAACTGGGTGCCAACCGGGCAAACTACTGCTACCGTTACAGGTTTGTGTGTGGGCACCTATATTGTGCAAATACAAGATTCATTGGGCTGTATCGGAAATGTAACAGTTACTATTTCTACGCCAACGCAAATAATTCCTAACCCAACTATTGTGCACACCGATTGCGGAATTTGCAACGGCTCTATTTCGCTTAATCCATCGGGCGGAACAGGTCCTTACACTTATTTGTGGCAGCCGGGTAATTTAACCACACCGGCAATAAATAATTTATGCGCAGGTAATTATACCGTTACCATTACGGATGCTAACGGCTGTACAAGCCAAACAATTATAGGTGTGCAAAATATAAATGGCCCAACAGCTACAGTTACTTCTACCAATCTTTCGTGCAATGGCGCGTGTAACGGAACTGCTACGCTTACGGTTGTTGGCGGAACTTCGCCTTATACTTTCTTGTGGAGCAATGGCGCCACCACTCAAAACTTAACCGGATTATGTGCCGGCACTTATGCAGTTACAGTAACCGATGCAGCCGGATGCGTGGATGTACTTTCTGTAACTATTACACAACCTCCGCCAATTGTATTTAGTTTTTCATTTTCGCAAGATCCATTGTGTAACGGAAACTGCAATGGTGTAATAACCGCAATACCATCGGGCGGAACATTGCCTTATACTTATGCTTGGAATAATGGAGCCACCACACAAACCATTTCAGGCCTTTGTGCCGGAAACTACAGCGTGATTGTAACCGATGCCAACGGCTGTACCGCAACGCATTTCGATACGTTGGTTGACCCGCCAGTTTTAAATATTACCGGAGGCATTATAACACCTGCAAGTTGTAACACAATTCCTGATGGAGCTATTGATATTACAGTAGTAGGCGGCACACAGCCATATTCATTCTCGTGGACGCCAAGTAACCAAACCACCGAAGATTTATCAAATGCATTTATTGGAAACTACACCGTAACCGTAACCGATGCCAATGGCTGTACGGATACTGCACAGTTTACAATAACATCCACTGTTACGGTTATTGCTAATGCGCTTGGCGCAGATACCACTTGCCCTGGCACTTGCACCATGTTAGATGGCAGCACAAGTATAAATGCTGTTACATTCCAGTGGATAGATGTGCAATCGAATAACGTAATAAGCACTAGCGATTCGGTATTAGTTTGCCCTACCACATCGGGAGCTAATTTCTTTGCGCTGATAGCAACTAACGGTGCATGTTCCGATACCGATACAGTTGTCATTTTCATCAACACACCACCTGTTGCCGATGCCGGACCTAATCAAACAATATTATCAGGCACAAGTACAATTATTGGCGGAAACCCTACGGGGCCTATTGGTTCTACCTATAGCTGGTGGCCTGCGCAAGGCGTGGGTGCCGATACTTCACTTTCTAATCCTACAGTAGCACCTTCAGTTACTACCATGTACTATGTATTGGTTACCGATGCCAATGGTTGCACTTCATTAGATTCGGTGCTGGTAACGGTAATTCCTGATATTATTTTCCCTAATGGAATATCGCCCAATGGCGATGGGGCAAACGATGAATGGATAATTGATGGCATAGAATTTTTCCCTGATTGTGTAGTAGAAATTTACAATCGCTGGGGCGAGTTATTGTTCCGATCGGTAGGTTATCCGCCTAATGGCAGATGGAAAGGGCTTTATAAAGGGAAAGAACTTCCGGTTGGAACTTATTATTACATCATAGATTTAAAAAGCGAATTTTTCCCTAATGCTTTCACAGGCCCAATAACCTTAATGCGATGATGAGAAAAATAAAAATAGTATGCTTCCTCACGGCTGTGTTTTTCTTTAACGCACAAGCGCAGCAGTTGCCGTTGTATTCACAATACATGGTTAATGATTACATGATGAATCCGGCAATAGGAGGGAAGAACGATTATTTTGTTGCCATGTCGGCCAATCGCTACCAGTGGATAGGAATTACTGATGCACCACGCACTTACACACTTAGTGTGCACGGTCCGGGCAAACGAAAAAACATTGGCTTAGGCGGATACTTGTTTACCGATATTGTGGGCCCAACACGCAGAATAGGTGCAAGTTTCACGTATGCCTATCACGCCAAGCTGAACGATGAATATAAGTTGAGCATGGCGCTTTCGGGCGGACTGCTTCAATTTTCGGTTGATGCATCAAAAATAACCTTATACGACCCTGTAGATTTAGTTATCAGCAATGGCTACCAGCGTGTGCTGCTGCCCGATTTTGGAACAGGATTTTATTTGTATTCAAAAAAACTATACGTAGGCGTTTCTGTTCCGCAAATTTACCCTGCTAAAATTCGCTTTTTTGATTATACCACTAATACCCGTGCAAAATTAGCAACACACGTTTATGCAAGTGCCGGATATAAATTCGATTTGGGCGAGGATTTTAAAATAGAACCATCCATCCAATTCAAATACGTGAAACCGGCACCCATGCAATTTGATTTTGGCGCACGCTTGTTTTACAAAGAAAAAATTTGGATTGGCGGCTCGTTTCGCACACGCGATGCTGCAGCTATGATGGCAGGTTTTGTTTACCGCGAAAATTTAGCATTTAGTTATTCTTACGATTTAACAACCACCAATATTAAAAACTACAGCACCGGAACACACGAAGTTATCATCTCCATAAAATTTGGCAAAAACGCACCCTTAGTGCCCCCGCCAAATAAAAACTCCGCTCCGCAGTTTAATTAGGGTTTATTCTTTGTGTAGAGCAAACTACACAAAATCTATGTTGAAACCGTTTTTATATTTTTTCGTAAGTGCCGTACAAGTTTCCAAAGTTCGCTGCTTTTACTCTAAAGCCACTTCCGTGGTCGTGAGTTTTGCCATAATTTTTTCCTGAATTGTAAACGCCAATTCTAATGTCAAACATAATTCCACCTTTTTCAATTTCTTTCAAAAATTTTTCAAAATCAAAATCTTTATATACTTCGCCTGCTATGAAGTGGTAATTGGTTTTCTTATTTATTATTTTGGTGTCAGCAAAAACCAAAAATAAATCTTTCATTTTTGAAGAAGCTTTTTTTAGCGTTTCAAAGTCCCACGAAACAGTTGAGAAATGCATGTCATCCAAATCCCTGATTACAAGATCTAACCTTTTATTTTTTCTATCAACCATCAGTTTCATCTTGTATTTTGAGTAAACTATTGAAATACGGTGTCCAAATACAGAAGCGTACAACTTTTTCTTGTCAGAATGATTTTTATCTCTGATTTCCCCAAAATTTTCACGCAAATATGAGTTTGCCCGTTTTGGGTTGTCGGGCGATTTGGTAAATAACGAAACATAAGAACTATTAAAAAGGCGCTTACTTTTTACTTCAAAACCCTTGAAATCAGCTTCTTTTTTGTTGTTTTCGGTAACGCCTAATAAATCTTCAAATGTATTTCCAATTCCACCGTCCTTATTGTTTGGCCTTGTACACTCTACAAATCCCAATTTTTCAATTTGGTTAAATACCTTTTTTAGTTTGTCTAAGTTTTTCATAAAGGTTTTTTAGGTAATAAATCTTTTGGACTAATTCCTAGCGCTTTTGAAATATTATTAATATGATTAAGATTATATTTTGAGTTATATTTAAAACTCTCTATCTTGCCTATAAAGCCTAATGAAACGCCAATTCTATCGGATAATTCGGCTTGAGAAATTTTTTTTGCAGTTCTAAGCTCTTTTACTTTGTTAATGGCAAATATTTCTATTTTTGTCAGCATCTTTTTGTTATTAATTTCTTTTGTAAAAATTAGATATATAACCTACCTTTACAACTACCTATGAGTAAGTGTTTTTATTTTTAGATGGAAATAAATAAAATATATAATGAGAGTTGTTTGGATACATTAAAACGTATACCCAATAATTTTATTGATTTAGTTATAACCTCTCCACCATACAATATGAATTTAAGAATTCGTAATGGAGAATATTGTTCACGCCAAATTGTAAAAGAATTTAGCACTAAGTACGAAGGGTTTGACGATAATTTACCAATAAAAGAATATTACGAATTTCATTTGAATGTTTTAAAGGAACTTTTAAGAACTTCTAATATTATTTTCTATAACATTCAAATTGTTACAGGAAGTAAAAGGGCTATTTTTAAAATTATTGGTCAATTGTCAGACTATTTGAAAGATATAATTGTTTGGGATAAAGGCTATGCACAACCAGCAATGGCTTCAAAAGTATTGAATCGTAGAACGGAATTAATTTTAGTTTTTGATAATAACAACGGCATTAGTCGTCAATTTGATAAAGCGAATTTTGATAGAGGCACTTTAGATGACCTTTGGCTCATAAAGAGAGGAAAAAAAGTAACAGATAGTCATTCTGCTGTTTTTCCAGAAGAATTGGTTAAAACAACTATTGAGAATTTTTCTAATGAAGGAGATTTGATTTATGACCCTTTTATGGGAACAGGAACGACTGCAATAGTTGCAAAGAAGTTAAATCGTAACTATTTAGGCAGTGAATTGTCCGAAAAATACTTTAAAGTCATAAACGAAAGACTACAAGTGTTTGAAAATGAACTTTTTTAGCATCTTCAAAGAGTATTTAATTTTTAGCATAGAAGGAAGGTTTGTTTCATTCTAATCTAGGAACGAAACATTCTTTGGTCGGATTAGTCCATTCTTTCTTTGCTTTGCCCCATTGCTTCATTGTATTGCCTTAAAACAATGAAACAATACTCCATTGTTTCATAAGAATGGAGCAAACCAATAAAACTTTACCCCATTGTTTCATAAGAATAGAGTAAATCAATGAAACAATACCCCATTGTTTCATAAGAATGGAGTAAATCAATGAAACAATACTCCATTGTTTCATAAGGTTATTGTATTCTTTTGTGTTTTCTCCTTAAACTTTAAGCCTTTTTCTCGCATTTTTTGCAAAAAACACTCATTTTTTGGCATATTTCAGTTAAAAATTATGGTAGCCATCCGCCTCTTTGTTTCTTTTATCGTTTTCTGCATTAGGCACAAATTAATGGGTACTAAGCCGTTTAAAACTATTTGCAGCTTGGCCTATGTTTGTTGCACACAAATAATAAATTTACAAAACATGAAAAATAAAGCCCCAGTCATTTTAGCAATTTTTAGCTTCTGCATCCTCATCGCGCAAGCACAAATAACCCAAACCATACGCGGCAAAGTATTGGATAAAGAAAGCCAAACCGAAATAATAGGCGCCAATGTTTTTTTAACCAGCGATAGCACCCAAAAAATTGCAGCTACTACTGATGTTAGCGGCAGCTTTAGATTAAGCAATGTGCCTGTGGGCAGGCATAGCATAAAAGTTACCTTTATAGGTTATAACGAAGTGCTGCTGCAAAACCTAATAGTGGATGCCGGCAAAGAACTTATCTTAAATATACTGATGGAAGAAATGGTGAACACCATGGACGAAGTAGAAATTACCGCCAATAAAAAAGGCGAAACCAATAACGACATGAGCACCGTTAGCAACAAAAGTTTTTCGATGGAACAAACCGACCGCTATGCCGGCAGCCGCAGCGACCCTGCCCGCATGGCATCTAACTTTGCAGGCGTTAATGGCGCTAACGATTCGCGAAACGATATTGTAATACGCGGCAATTCGCCCATGGGTTTGCTTTGGCGCGTGGAAGGTATTGATATTCCTAACCCTAATCATTTTGCAATACCCGGCACCACAGGCGGTGCCATAAGCATATTGAACAATAAAATTTTTGGCGTTTCCGATTTTTATACCGGAGCATTTCCGGCCGAATATGGCAATGCAAATGCAGGTGTGTTTGATATAAAACTCCGCAACGGTAATAACGAAAAATTTGAATTCACAGGTCAGCTTGGTTTCTTGGGTACCGAACTTGCCGGTGAAGGCCCGATAAATAAAAGCAAAGGCTCATCGTTTTTGTTTACCTATCGTTATTCTACTTTAAAATTATTCGAATCGTTTAATTTTAAAATCGGCACATCGGCAGTTCCTGCTTATCAGGATGCATCGTTCAAGTTAAATTTCCCCACCAAGAAAAGCGGCATATTCAGTATATGGGCTATAGGCGGAACAAGCAATATTAATATTATGCTGAGCGATAAAACGGTGGACGAAGTGGAACTATATGGCGATAATAACCGCGACCAATATTTTAAAACTTCGATGGGCGTGGGTGGATTTACGCACACCAAATCGGTTAACGATAAATCGTATGTAAAAACTACGCTTGCTTTTTATGCTTCAAGCGCCTTAGCCGACCACGATATTTTTTACCGCGATACCGTTTCGTTTTTAGTAGATACCGTTTTTGCGAAAATGCGTTACCGATATGTATCTAACAAAGCATCGCTCAATCATGCGTTCACGCATAAATTTAGCGCCAAGCACAGCATTAAAACAGGGCTGCTTGCCGATGCTATTTTTTATAACATGATTGACAGTAATTTATTTGAATCGGCAAATGAATGGCAAGTGCGTAATAATATTGCCGGCAATACTTTTTTAATACAGCCCTATTTTCAATGGAAATATAAACCCAATAATAACTTAACGGTTAATGCCGGCTTGCATGCACAGTATTTTGCGCTGAGCAATAGTTTTTCGGCAGAACCAAGGGCAGGAGTAAAGTGGCAATTGAAAAACAATCAGGCATTATCGTTTGGTACAGGCATGCACAGCCAGGTGCAGCCGCTTTATATTTATTTGAATCAGCAAAAAAATGCCAATGGCGAATATGTGCTGCACAATAAAAATTTAGATTTTACACGCGCCATTCATTCGGTGCTTGGTTACGAAAGAGGATTAGGAAAAAACACACGCATGGTTCTTGAAACTTACTATCAGTATTTGTATAACATTCCGGTAGATAATTTTTCATCGGCATTTTCGTTGGTTAATCAAGGTTCCACCTTTAGCCGCTTTTTCCCCGATACATTGGTTAACAGCGGCACGGGCTTTAATTACGGTATGGAATTAACCATCGAGAAATTTTTCAGCAAGCAGTATTACTTTTTATTTACTGCAAGTTTTTACGAATCGAAATACAAAGGCAGCGATAAAGTTTTGCGCAGCACCGATTACAATGGCCGCTATGTGCTAAATGGTTTGTTCGGCAAAGAATTTAAATTAGGCAATAGCGGAAACAAAACACTAAGCACCGGAACAAAAATAACTTGGGCAGGCGGCAAATTATATACTCCTGCCGATTTAGCTGCATCAAAATTAGCGGGCGAGTTAATTGAAATTGATTCGCTGCGCAATACGGTTAGGTCGGCAAATTATTTCCGCCTCGATTTTAAAATTGGCTTTAAAGTGAATACCAAAAAACTAACGCATGAATTAGCGATAGATTTGGTAAACGTGCTGAATAACAAAAACGTACTCGGCATAACTTATGCCCCCGATCCTAAAAATCCTACGGCAAGTCCCATCCGCGAAGAATATCAACTCGGCTTTTTACCGCTTTTTTACTATAAACTCGATTTTTAATTAACACATCTTATTTTTTCTGAAAGCCGAAGACAAGTTTTTGTCGTAGCTAATAAGTTCTTTGTCGGCATTTGCCCCCAAATGCCAACAAACTGTTAATAACAATGCTTTAAAGAATGCCCTCGTATTATCTGATTTTATTACTTTCGTTGTCCTTAAAAAAACTCTAAACAAATACATAACCCTATACAAAATGAAAAAATTAGTATCCATCATCTCGTTCTTACTTGTAGCAGTTTACTCACAAGCGCAAGTTGCTACCGGCTACACATTTAGCCAAACTGCTACTGCTTACACTCCCATAACGGGCGGTGCAGTATTAGGCAATCCTTCTAACGATGACAATGTGTTTAATGCATTGCCAATTGGTTTTCCGTTTTGGTATAACGGAGTGGCCTATTCCACTTTTTCTGCAAACGCCAATGGCTTTATTGCTATGGGCAACACAGTTGTGAGTTCTTATACTTCTGTTTCGACAGGTATAATTAATAACTTAATAGCTGCTCTCAACTTTGATATACAAGCCAATGTGGGCGTAGGCGAAATGCGTTACCAAACAATAGGTACTTATCCTAATCGCACATTGGTTGTGCAATGGTCGAGCTACCGCCCATTTAACTCCACTGCGGGCGAAATATATAATTTCCAAATCAGACTTAACGAAACCACCAATACACTCGAAGCAGCTTATGGTTCGTTTATACATCCGGGCGCCCTTCGCACAGCAGAAGTTGGCTTACGCGGAAACAGCAATGCTGATTTTAATAACCGCCAAGTAGTTAATGGCGTACAGACTTGGAGTACTTCTGTTGCCGGTGCTGTTAACACTGCAAACTGCGAATTAAATAACACGCCATTGGTTCCGCCAAGCGGCTTGCGCTTTGTATGGACTCCGGCCACATCTGCCGCACCAACAACTATGACCTTTACAGCAGTTACTACATCAGGCATGACTGTTAACTGGCTCGATAACTCAACCGATGAAACTTCATTTGCTTTATTTAATTCTACGGATAACGTAAACTTTAACTATGTAGCATCGGTAGCATCGGTTTCTACACCTACAACAGGTAATCCGTATAACTACGTAGCTACGGGCCTTTCATCTAACACACTTTATTACTGGCGTGTGATGGCAGTTAATATGGCGCCCGGCTCGCCACTTAGCGGGCAGCAAGCAACTTTGCCCGGAACCATGTGCGGTACTTACACCATCGGCCCCACTGGAGCGTATACATCTTTAACCGCAGCGATTGCTGCCGTGCAAACTAACGGTATTAATTGCCCTGTAATTTTCGATTTACAAGCAGCTTATGTAAGCACCGTTGAAACTTTCCCGATAGTGATCCCTAACTTAGGTCTATCATCTACAAATACCATAACCGTTCGCCCCGAAATAGGCGCTACTAACTTATCTATAACAAGTGCTGCTACACAAACTATTGATTTAAGTGGCTCTTCTTATTTTAATTTTGATGGTCGCCCGGGCAGTGTAGGAACTAATCGCGAGCTAACTATTGCCAATACATCAATTACCGGAAACGCAATACGTTATATTAACGATGCGCGGTTTAATGGCTTAAACTTTATGAAAGTGAGAGGCGTGAACACATCTGCTACAAATGGTGTGGTTTTATTTTCAACTGCAATTGTAAACGGAAATGGTAACAGCAATAACACCATCAACAACTCGGAGCTTTTTGATGGCGCAACAACACCCGCCAACCTTATTTATTCTACTAATATTATAGCAGGTACTTTTAATGCTCAAAACAGCATAACTAATAGTTTGTTTTATAACTTTTTTAGTGCCTCGGCTACATCATCGGCAATTACAATTGCAAATAATTCAAGCGCATGGACAATTAATAACAATGATTTTTACCAAACCGCAACACGTACTTTTACTGCCGGGGTTGTTCACCTTGTAATTTCGGCTACTACTACCTTAGGCGGATTTACTATTAGTGGTAATGATATTGGTGGCACGGCAATAAACACTGGCGGCACTGCTTATACTATGAATGGTGCTTTTACAAGCCGCTTTGTAGGTATTAATTTTGCAGGTGGCCCTGTTAACTCATTTATTTATAATAACAGAATTACCAATTTCAACTTCACTACAACTAATACCTCAACTACCGTTGCCGGTATTTGGTGCGGTATTGTTGTATCGGCAGGTAATGCCGAAATAGGACTTCCTACTTTTGGGAATCAAATAGGAAGCACAACGGCCGCCAACCAAATTGTTACCTCTTCAAGTGGCAATGGCGCGCTTACGGTGGGTATTAATTCGTCTTCAACCGGAACTGTGAAAATTGAGTTTAATCAAATAGGTGGTATTACAGCTAATAGCTCAGCATCAACTGTTTCATCGAGCATAATGGGTATTAATATTTCGGGGGGCACAGGTGCAGTATTAACAATTTCTTCAAATACAATTGGCAGCACAAGTATTAATAACAGTATTATTAATGCTGTGAGTACAGGTGTTACAGGCGGCCATGTAACGGGCATCATCTCTGGAGCGACAAGTGCACAAACTACTATTTCGGGCAACACCATTCAAAACCTAACAAACCAATATGCCGGAACTGCTACTACAGGACAAACGCGCGGAATTGTAACTACTTCAGGTGTTAATACTATTACCGGTAACACAATTTCTATTTTATCAAACCTATCACCACAAACAGGAACAGGTACTGCTGCATCGGTACTTGGTATTTCGCAGCAATCTATTACTGTTGGTCAGCAAATAGTTAGTTTAAATACTATTAGCGGATTAGCTAACGGAGCGGCAGCAGGTGCAGTAAGCATAATAGGTATTAATTTCACTAATAGCGCAACTGCACCAGAGGGTCGTGTGTTCCGTAATAACATTTCTACATTTGCATCAAACTCAAGCGGCATTGCATCCATTTTAGGTATAAACGTAACCGGTGGCGTTTCGCGCTTTTATAACAACTTTATTAATTTAGGTTTAGATGCGCTAAGCAATCCAATAGTAAATGCACACCAATACATAGGTATAAACAAAACATCAGCTACCAACATTAAGTTTTTCTATAACACGGTTTCTATAGCCGGAACAGGAGTTAATACAGGTGTGGTTGATACTTACGCTTTCCGCAGAACAGCAAATTCCACAACTGCAATTGACTCGGTGTTTAACAATATTTTCTCTAACACCCGTTCAAATGCAACTACTGGCGGCACACACTATTCAATAGGAATTAATTCGGTAACACAATTTATTTCTAACGCGAATAACTTTTATGGTAACGGAACCGGCTACCAAACGGGCTTGGTAAACGCTACACAGTATTTAACACTTCCACTTTGGAATGCAGCTACAAGTTTTGATGCTAACTCTTTTAACGTAAATCCCAACTTTGTGAGCGCATCAAACTTGCACTTACAAAATTCTCCTGCTACTCCGTTAGAGTCTTACGCAATTCCTATTTCCGGAATTAACATTGATATAGATGCAGACACACGTCCGGGTCCGGTTGGCTCAGTAAATGGCGGTGGAACTGTGCCTGATATTGGTGCTGACGAGTTTGATGGTTTCCCGATTTTAATTGACATGGGAGTTCAATCATTATTATTACCAACCACCACAGGATGTAAAACCGCAACGGAAACTGTGCGTGTAAGAGTTAGAAACTACAGCAATACAACAATTAACTTCGCTGTTAATCCGGTAACTGTGAGTTCATCTGTAACAGGCCCTAATCCACAAGTATTCCCTAACCTTGTTTTATCAAGTGGCACTTTACCCGGAAATGCTACACTCGATACTATTGTTGCCATTAACTATAACATGACTGCTGTAGGAACTTATGTGTTTAATGCCAACACGAGCATGACTGGTGAAATAGTAGTATCGAACAATGCTATTGCCCCCGTGAGCACTGTAATTAGTGGAGGTACCGCAACGTTACTCCTAACCCTGTGTGTGCAGGAGCTAACGTAACATTAACTGTTACGGGGCAAACAAATGGCGGAAGCATACAATGGCAAGAATCGCAAGACAACATCACCTTTACAAATATTATTGGAGCAACTACTACTCCTTACACCTATACTACCAGCACTTCGCAAGCAGATACAATATGGTTCCGTTCGCTAAGTTGTGGTTTACATGCATCTGTAAGCGATACAGCTCGCATTATTTTTGTTACCGCACCTACTACTGTTAACGATACCGTTTGCGGACAAGATACAGCTTACCTATCAGCATCAGGCAGTGGCACATTGCGTTGGTTTACTGCGCCTACAGCAGGTACACAAGTAAATACCGGAACAAACTACAATGCGTTTGTAACAGCTACCGATACTTTTTATGTAGAAGGAACAAGCGGAACACCACCAACCAGCCATTTAACAACACTTGCTGCAGGCAATGGCGCTAATGGAAATATGTTCGCTATTACCGCAATCAACACAGTTACTATCACCGCTTTTGATGGACATACCAATAGCACTACTCCGGCAACTTGGCAAATATATTACCGCCCCGATAACTATGCATTTGTGGTAGGAGCTAATACTAACTCAGCCGGATGGATTTCATTAGGAACAGCAACCAACGTGCCTTCATTAGGAACAGGATTTGCGACTCCTATTCCAATTACATTTAACGTAACCATTCCTGCCGGATTAACCTATTCTTTTCACATAGTTACCACTGCGGGACCTGGTGTAAATTATACAAATGGAACGGCACTAAATAATGTATTCAATGCCAATACTGACTTCCAATTCCGCGAAGGACATGGCGGCTCATTATTTAATTGCGTAAACGTGCCGCGAGTGTTTAACGGAAGAATTTATTACAATGCAGGTTGCTCAAGCACTCGCACACCTGTTATTGCTGTTGTAAATCCTGCACCTATCATGACTGCATCTGCCGCTAGTAATGCTATTTGCAATAACACATCTACACAAATGTTTGCTAACACAGGCAATCCTAACTATATCTTTTCGTGGACACCACCAACCAACTTAAGTTCTACAACTAACGATACGGTTACAGCAAACCCTACAGCAAATACTAACTACATTGTTTATGCAACGGATACTACTACCGGCTGTCGCACATCCGATACAGTTGCAATAACGGTGGGCTTAGCACCTACAATTAATGCTACTGTAAACAACGATACCATTTGCCAAGGCGATACTATACAGCTTAATGTAACCGTTCCACCTGCAATGGCGATATTAGGGACTGGCACAATCCAAAATACAAACACAAGTTACCCAGCACCTTATGGTAATTTCTATTGGGGAGCTCGCCATCAAATGCTTTACTTGGCATCAGAGTTAACGGCCGCGGGATTAACAGCGGGCCCTATAAATGCCATGTCGTTTGATGTAGCCAATGTTAATGCAAGCGCATCCATGCAAGGATTCGAAATTAAATTTGCACACACCACCATCAACAGTATTACTGCTTTCCAGTCACCCACATTTACTTCGGTATATACGAATGCATCTTACACGGCAGTAAACGGTGTTAACTTACACACATTTAGCACTCCGTTTATATGGGATGGCGTTTCTAACATAGTTATTGAAACTTGTTTCAATAATGGTTCATTTACTGAAAACTGCTCAATGAACCAAAGTACAACCAGCTTTACTTCTACAGTTTATTACAGAGCAGATGCTGCCGGAGTTTGTACAAACAATACCGTATTTGCTTCAATAAACCAACGTGCCAATGTGGTTTTCTATTCACAAAACAATTTCTCGTATTCATGGACTCCGGTTGCAAGTTTAAGTAACTCGAATATCATTAATCCAACAGGAGCACCTACTGTTCCTACAGCATATATTGTAACCGTAACAGATACATTAAACGGTTGTGTGAGCATGGACACTGTCAATGTGCATGTTAATCCGGCACCATTGCGTATGCTTAACGATACATCAGTTTGTACGGTTTCTGGCAGCTATACTTTAGATGCTCAAAATGCAGGAGCTACATATATGTGGAGCACAGGTGCAACCACGCAAGCTATTTTAGTAAACCTAACAGGTTTATACTATGTAGACATTACCACAGTTGCCGGCTGTTCTTTGCGCGATAGTATTAGCGTAACCATTAACACATTGCCGGTTGTAAACCTTGGTGCTGATGTTACACAATGCGGAGATTCAGTATTGCTTGATGCACTAAACGTGGGCTCAACTTATATGTGGAGCACAGGCAGCACAGCACAAACAATCAATGCTGATACAACCGGAATATATTGGGTAGATGTAACCACACCGCAAGGATGTACTTCGCGCGATAGCATTTCTATCACGGTTAATCCTGTGCCGGCTGTTGCACTTGGCGTTGACTCGGCACAGTGTGGAGGTAGTATTACACTTGATGCTCAAAATGCAGGAAGCAACTATTTGTGGAGTGATAATTCTACAACGCAAACCATTACTGTAAACTCAACGGGCACCTACTCGGTAGTAGTAACCAACATGCAAGGTTGCTCATCATCCGATACGGTGAATGTTACCATTAATACAATTCCGTTGTTTACACTCGGCAACGATTCGGCACAATGTGCAGGCAGCATTACAATTGCCGGTCCTGTGGGCGCTAATAACAGTTACTTGTGGAGTGATAATTCTACAAACGACTCGTTAACAGTAAACACATCTGGCAGTTACAGTTTATCGGTTACTGATACAGTTACCGGCTGTTCTTACAGCGATACAATTATCATAACCATTAACCAATTCCCAATTGTAGCACTTGGTAATGATACAACCGTTTGCGGACAAGTTACATTAGATGCTCAAAATGCGGGCTCAACTTATTTGTGGAGCAACAATGCAGCATCGCAGACAATTACAGTAAACACAACCGGAACATACTTTGTTACAGTAACAAACATTGGCGGCTGTTCTTCATCCGACACAATATCTGTAACAGTTAACGCAATACCGAATGCTACACTCACTATTCCTCCGGCTAACGATACAGTTTGTTTAAACTGGCCTACTTTTGCATTAACGGGCGGAAGCCCTAATGGCGGTAGTTACTTTGGTCAGGGCGTGAGTAGCAATATGTTTAACCCTAACTCGGCTGGGGTGGGCATTCATACTATTTCGTATGTGTTTACAAATACTGCCGGATGTTCAGATACTGCATCGGCACTAATTGTAGTAAGCGCTTGCACAGGCGTGGAAGAAACAATTGTGATGGGTAATATGCAACTCTTCCCTAACCCAAGTAACGGAAACGTAACTATTATTATTAACAACAGTACTCGTTCGGGTTATATTGTGGAGGTAACAGATGTGCAAGGTCAATATGTGTACAACGAAAAATTTGAAGACACTAACAGCACAGTTACCAAGCAAATAGATTTAAGCCAATTAGCTAACGGAATATATTACATCAAATTAAACGATGGTGTTATAAGCCGCATCAGCAAAATTGCAATTCAGAAATAATAACAGCCAACAACTGATAAGTTTTAGTGTTAAAAGGCCCGCCTATTGGCGGGCTTTTTTTTATCTTTGCACAAAATGAAAAAAATAACTTTACTACTATTAACAATGTTTTGTGCTATTTGTTTAATGGCGCAAAACGGCAATCAATTAATAGATGCCAAAATAAAACAAGCATTACTTGCTGATAAACAAATACAGCAAAAAATAGATGTCAATAAAAACAATCCATCATTTAATGTGGATGCTTTTTTATTTGAAGTGAGCCAGTGTAAAACGGATAACTCGGGCAACACGAAGCAAAGCAACAACAATGTTGCATTGTCATCACCCACACCACCATTTGGCTGTAGCCCCACTACTACTGCTTATTCAAACACTAATCCTGTTACAATACCTAACACTGCACCTCCTATTGTGCTTACCTCTACTATTGTTGTAGCAGGTGCAGGCCCATATTTATGGGATTTAGATTTGATTACAAATATTGTACACACATTCGGAGCTGATTTGGATATTACAATACAATCGCCTGCAGGAACAATTGTTACAATTACTACTGATAACGCAGGAGCTAACGATAATACTTTTAACGGAACCACATGGGATGATGATGCTAACCCATTGGGACAAGTGCCTTACACCGCTAATAACGGATTGGTTACTGATCACACCTATACCAACTTAGTACTCGCAACACCCCTTGTACCAGAAGAACCGCTTGGAGCATTTATTGGCGAAAACCCAAATGGAACTTGGACGTTAACATTAAGCGATGATGCAACAGGTGATGGTGGAACATTAACATGGGGCATGAGTTTAACCACGCTCCCGGCTTCTCCTACTATTATACCTGCAACCACATTTAATAATTTAATTAATACACCTCTTACTGATAATGCAGTAACAACATCTACCATAGTAGTTAGCGGCTTAGGCAACTACATTGCCGATGTAGATATTCTTACACGTATTTCGCATACCTTTTCTGCTGATTTAGATATCACTATCACTTCACCATCAGGGACAGTGGTTACACTTACAACTGATAATGGCGCTGGGAATGATGATGTGTATAGCGCAACTACTTGGAACGATGATGCAAATCCATCAGGTCAATTGCCATACACGAGTATGAACGGAATTTGTACCGACCATTTATACGTTAACTTTTTACCCGCATCCCCACTCACTCCTGAAGAAGCATTAAGCGCTTTCATAGGCGAAAATCCAAATGGAACTTGGACGCTTAGAGTCTCTGATGATTTAACAGGTAACACAGGTAGCTTGGCAAATTGGAAC
Source organism: Bacteroidia bacterium (assembly GCA_020054095.1). Lineage (GTDB taxonomy): Bacteria > Bacteroidota > Bacteroidia > JADZBD01 > JADZBD01 > JAGVMA01. The sequence goes on from JAGVMA010000030.1 coordinate 46,179, forward strand.
TTATACATTGCCACCGCAGCACCTTGTTGTTCTAATACCACTAATAGCATAAGCCCTACTGTGTGTGGAACTTATACAGTGCCAAGTGGCGATGAAACTTATACATCAAGCGGCACTTACATGGATACAATTCCTAACTCAACCGGTTGCGATAGTATTTTAACCATCAACTTAACAGTAAACCCATTGCCAATCTTCAACATCACTGGCAACACAAGTTTCTGCTTTTGGGATAGCACATTATTAACGGGCCCTAACAATGGCGCAAGTTACCAGTGGTTTTTATCTAACTTTGCAATTCTGGGCGCAACTAATAATACTTATTATGCATCAGCAGGTGGTAATTATCAATTACAAATGACTAACTCAAACGGATGCTCAAACCTTTCTACAAACACAATTAATATCAATGTTAATCCACTTCCCACTGTTTCACTTGGCGCTGATATTACACAATGCGGTGGCACAGCTACACTTGATGCACAAAATGCAGGAAGCATGTATATGTGGAGTGATGCATCAACTACACAAACTATAACAGTCAATAGCACCGGTAATTATTCAGTAGTAGTTACTGATGTTAACGGCTGTTCAAATTCAGATACAATTAGTGTAACTATAAACGCAGTTCCGGTGGTAGCACTTGGCATTGATACTGCTGTGTGTGTGGGCATTACATTAGATGCGCAAAATGCTGGAAGTATGTATATGTGGAGCGATAACTCAATAGCACAAATGCTGATGGTTACTTCTACTGATACGTATAGCGTAACAGTTACCAATACAAGTGGCTGCTCTAATGCAGATACAATAATGGTTACCGTTAACCCGCTTCCGGCATTAGCTTATAACGAAACACAAACTTTAGTTTGCGTTAATTGGTCGGCAATTACACTTACGGCTGGCACACCTGCCAATGGAACTTACAGCGGTACTGCCGTTACCGGAAATATGTTTGATCCTGCCACAGCAGGCGCAGGCACATTCGCCATTGTTTACACATTTACCGATATCAATGGCTGTTCTAATTCAGATACATCAATGATTACAGTTGACTTGTGCACAGGAATTAACAATAGCAACGAACTAACTCAGCTTGCTATCTATCCTAACCCAAGCGCGGGTGTGTTTACTATCAATGCTTCAAGCGAAATAGAAATGCTGATAGTAACCGATGTAGTAGGCAAAGAAATTGCCCGTATTAATCCTGCAGCAGCTATGATAGACCTTAACTTATCCCACCTTGCCAATGGAATTTATAACGTACAGGTTTTATCAAACAATAACACTACAGTAAAACAAATAGTGATAAACAAATAATTAAACAGTAAGTACTTCTACCGCGCGGGGCGCATCCTTTCGGATGCGCCCCGCGCACGTTTTGCATATACATTAGTTTCTTTGGACATGCTGACCATAAAAAGCCCCGCTATTAGCGGGGCTTTTTTATTTTGAGAAGAATTAAATCTATTTAATCTTCAATTCTAATTTAACGAGCGCTAAAATATCATCAGCCGGTTCAGAATAAAGTACATTGTCCATACTGGTATCTAACACATATTTATAACCTTTAGCCATAGCCACTTTTTTTATGGCGTTACGTGCTTTTTGATTGATTGGCTCCCCAAGTTCTTCGTTTTTCTTTTGTATTTCTCCTTGTGCATTTTGCTGAAAATCCTGAATGTTGGCTTGCAAATCTTGCAACTCTTTTTCTTTTATCTGTTTTATCAAGTCGGTCATTTTATCTTTATTCGCCTGGTAGTCTTGATACTTGTTTTGCAATTCAGTTTGCATTTTTATCAATTGTGCTTCTAAAGTTTTAACAAACTCTTGCGATACTTTTCTTACTGAATCCATTTCAGGCATAATGCTGATTAATGAATCGAAATCAATATGAGCAATTTTTTGAGCACTCGATTTAGTAACCGATAGGCAAACCATTGCTACTGCCGCCACTATTGTTTTAATTGTTGTTTTCATTTTTGTTTTTGTCTGTTGGTTATTTATAAAATTATTTTGCACCCGGTTTAAAGCCCATTGATTCAAGCACTTCATCGCTCCTATCAAATTTTGGGTTAGCGTAAAGTATGTTTAATTCTGATGTTTTATTAAACATAATCATAATTTGTTGTTTATCGCACAGTGCTTTTACGGCATTGTAAACTTTATCTTGTATTGGTTTCACTAACTCTTGGCGTTTTTTGTATAAATCGCCATCTACACCAAATCGTTGCTTTTGTAAATCTTTTGCTTCTTTTTCTTTTTGAATAATTTCAGACTGGCGTTTCTTTTTTAACTCTTCGGTAAGTAATATTTCTTCTGCTTGATATGATTTGTAAAGTTTATCCACTTCGGCAAACTTGGCTTCAATTTCTTTTTGCCATTGTGCCGAAATTTTATCTAACTCCGATTGTGCGTTTTTGTAATCGGGCACATTAGCTAATATGTAGTCTAAATCTACATAAGCTGTTTTTTGTGCTTTTGTTGTAACTGCATTTGTTAGCATTAATGCTAACGCAATGGCTGCCGATTTTAAAATACTTGTTTTCATTTTTTGGCTCTCCTTTTCATTTTTTATTGTTACGGGGATTCACCTCTTTTGTTCTTAAAAAATGAGAGGCGAAAATAGTGATTTTAACTTATAACTCTCCAAGATTCATACCAATTGTAAAATGGAATTGACCTTTAGGGCTCGATTTAATAAACATATCGTTATCAAACGGCCAGCCATAATCTAAACCAAGTAAACCGAACATAGGCAGAAACACACGCACACCCACGCCTGCAGAGCGTTTTACATTAAATGGCTTAAATTCTTTTAGCGATGGCCAAGAGTTACCCGCCTCGGCAAATGTTAAGGCATAAATCATGGCTTGTGGGTTTAACGATAGCGGATAGTGCAATTCAAAGGTATATTTTGCGATGGTTGCCATGCCTCGGTTATTGAAAACATCGGAAGTGAAAACACTATTGTCATCGTATCCGCGCAAAGCAATAATTTCCCGGCCATCTAAAGCAAATCCGCTTAAGCCACTACCGCCCAAATAAAAGCGCTCGAATGGCGATGTGCCTATTTGCGGATTATAATAACCCAATAGGCCATAGCCCATTCGCAAATTAGCGACTAACGATTTTTTGCCTTTACCCACAAGCGGCCTAAAGAAAGAAGTGGTGAATTTGAACTTGTAATATTCTATCCATTTATATTTTTCTTGGTCGGTAGCGTCACGCAAATCTTTACCACTTAACCTAGACCATGGCGGAGTAATGCCGGTAGATAAAGTTATTTTAGAGCCATTGGTTACGTAATCGGTTTCAAATGCATCGAGCGAGTTGCGCGAAATAACAAAGTTGAAATTAAGGTTATTGGCAAAACCATCGGCAAAAATGAATGTTTGCCCGTAGTTATCTAATACATAGTAGTTATAAGTAACATCACCAAATATGGAGAAATAGTCATCGGGTTTTTTAAGGCGTTTACCAAGTCCAATAGTAGCTCCCCAAATATCAACTCCTCTGCGCTCGGTGTTAGGCACTTTAACACCATTGCTGTTTTTTATTCTTCTTGTTTTGCCGTTAGATTGTGCCGAGTAAAAGAAATTTACGCTAAGCGAGTTAGGCTTTTTGCCACCAAGCCAGGGTTCGGTAAACGAAAAATTATAGCTCTGAAAAAACAAACCTGTAGATTGTGCTCGCAAGCTTAGACGCTGCCCATCGCCCGATGGTAATGGAGTCCAAGTGCCTTTGCGGAACATATTTTGCATAGAAAAATTATTGAACGAAAGGCCCAATGTTCCTACCACACGGCCGCCACCAAAACCACCTGATAGTTCAAGTTGGTCGTTAGGTCGCTCCTCCACCACATATTCAATATCTACGGTTCCTGTTAATGGGTTAGGCTTGGGGTTCACCTGCATTTTTTCGGCATCAAAATAACCAAGTATCGAAAGTTCGCGCTGGGTGCGGATAATATCACTACGGCTAAAAAGCTGGCCGGGCTTGGTGCGCACTTCACGCATTATTACTTTATCGTTGGTTTTAGTGTTGCCTATAACGGTTACTTTATTTACTGTAGCTTGCTTGCCTTCGTATATGCGTATTTCTAAATCTATCGAATCGTTTTCAACCAATACTTCCACAGGTTGTAAGCTGAAAAACAAATAACCTTTATCTAAATAAAGCGAGCTTACATCGCTTCCATTAGCGCTCATGTAAAGGCGCGAATCCAATAACTCTTGATTGTAAACATCGCCCTTTTTAATGCCTAAGTTTTGCATTAAATCTTTGGTTTTAAAAATAGAGTTGCCTACGAAACTAATGTTGCGGAAGTAATATTTTTTTCCTTCGTTAACAAAAACGTAAATGCCAATGCGGTTAGGGCTTATGCGGTAAATACTATCGCGCACCACTTTGGCATCGCGGTAGCCTTTGCCGTAATATTTGTCAACTATAAATTGCTTGTCTTTCTCAAATTCATTTTCATAAAACTTACCTGAATTAAATACATTCCACCAGCGCTTGCGCTTGGTTTCTTTCATCGTGCGGAAGAGTTTGCCTTTTTTAAACTCGGTAGCACCCACAAAAGTGATTTCGCCAATTTTAACTTTTGGTCCTTTTTGTACATCAATGGTGAGTATAATTGAATTGGGGGCAGCAGTATCGGTTTGCGTTATTAGTTCAACTTTTGTATCAATGTATCCTTTCTCGATATAGAAATCTTTGATTTGATTTTTTACAAACTGGTAAGTGGCTTCGTTTAAGGGTTTGCCTCTGTTTATAGCGATTTTATCTCTTATATCATCTGCCTCCGATTTAGAGACTGTCCCTCTTTTAAATGTGAAACGAGATAAGCGGGGTAATTCCAGAACAAGAATTCTGAGAAAAATTTTATCGCCCATAATTTTATCGGCTACAATTTGTACATCGCCAAAAATTCCTTGTTTCCACAGATTCATGATTGCTTCGGAAATGGCATCGCCCGGTATTCTTATTTTTTGTCCGGTAGCCAATCCCGAAACCGACATGATTAGGTTGTTATCTAAATTAGGAGCGCCTTCTACAATTAAGCCAGCAATCAAATATTCTTTTGGGTTACTGTAGTCAATGGTATCCGAGCTGTTGCCGGAAATGGTTTGCACCTGTGAAAAACCCAATACTGAGCTAAAAAAAATACTACTTACTAAAAAAAGTTGTTTCATACTTCACTTACTGGTTCGAAATCTGTTCGCTTGTTTTTCCAAATCTGCGTTCGCGTTTTTGGTAATCTAAAATAGCTTGGTAAAAATCATCTTTACTGAAATCGGGCCATAGTTTTTCGGTAAAATAAAATTCGGCATAAGCTAATTGCCAAAGTAAAAAATTACTGATTCGGTGTTCGCCACTTGTGCGAATCATCAATTCAGGGTCGGGGTAATTTTTGGTACAAAGGTATTCGTCAATTAAATTTTCATCTATATCGTCCACATTAATTTTTCCTGTTTTTACTTTTTCGGCTATGTTTTTAAACCCGTTTATTATTTCCCATTTCGAACTGTAGCTTAGCGCCAATACAAGTGTCATGCGTTTGCAATGTTTGGTTTTTTCAATTGCTTCGGCAAGTTCTTTTCGGCATTTTTCGGGCAGCGATTCGGTATCGCCTATGGTTTCGAGTTTTATATCGTTTTTTAAAAGTGTTGTAGTTTCCTTATTGATGGTGGCTACAAGTAAAGTCATTAATGCTTCTACTTCAATTTTTGGTCGGTTCCAGTTTTCGGTAGAGAAAGCGTAAAGCGTTAAATATTTTACGCCTATTTCTGCGGCAGCTTCGGCAGTATCGCGCACGGCTGTAACTCCGTTTTGGTGGCCAAAAATGCGCAACTTCCCTTTTTGTTTTGCCCAGCGGCCATTGCCATCCATAATAATGGCTACGTGCTGTGGTAGTTTTTCGGGATTGATTTCGTGCTTAAAATTCATGCGAGCTTAATTGTATCCGTTGCATTTATTGGGTTTGCCTCGCAATTTAAAGGTGAGCATAACTCCGGCAAACGAGTACCAATCTTTAGTACTCGAATCACCTCGCTGTTTTCCCACATTGGTTGCCGGATCGGTGCCTATGCTTTGGTCGGCAAAAAATGCGCCCTGAGTACTAAGCGCAGAAGGGTTCACATAGCTTTTGCTCACATCATCTATATAATCAGTAAAAGTTTTGCGTAAGCCCCATTCGCACGAAAAGCCAATGTTATTAGCAATATTAAATTTTAATCCTACGCCAAATGGAACAGCCACTTGGTTTAGTTTGTATTTTTTTGATGAGTTTTCGGATGTGCCTTGACCTTCTGTGCCAAGTGGTTGCAGATCGTACCAGGTTTCGCCCACTTGAGCTTGCGGGCGCATGCGAAAATAATTTACTCCGGCAAAAACATAAGGAGTGAAAAGGGTTTTGCGGTTTCCTATTGCATATTCTAAAAAGTTAAATTCAAATTCGGCAGCCACTTCGGTTATTGGCGATTTAAATGCAAGGTTTCGGCTAATTTGCGATGGAACGCCTGATTCTGAGTCAGCGCCTTTTACAGTTCCAAACAAAACATTGGCTTTAATATTATAACGCTGGTTGAAATTGTAGCGATAAACAATGCCTCCGGCAGGTTCTATCATGTTAAAATGCTTGGCTACATTCAAATCTCCTAAATAGTAACTGCCGCCCAAAAACAGGCCTATTTCCTGATAGCGGTCGGTTTTTTGAGCCCAAGCGCTAATGGTTAGCAGGCAGGCGAATATTATTCTTTTCATAATTGAATTTACTTAACGAAAATTATGCCCTTTTATTGTGTTAAAGGAGACCAAAAATAAGCATTTTTTTGGCTCTAAAATTTAGTTCCTCTTGTCAATCCCCCACATTAGTTTATTACGCAGTGTGGTTAAAAATTCGTGATTTTCGAGCTTTACAATGTTCATCCCGAATGGCGATTTTTTTATAATTATCTCGTTGGTGTTTTCGAGCAGTTTGGAGCGCGAATCGAGCGAGAGCATAAATTTTGTGTTACGCCCTTCTACTTTTATTTTTATAGTTCCAGAATCGGGGATAACAAGTGGCCGCACATTAAGATTATGTGGCGCTATGGGCGTGATGATAAAATTTTCGCTATCGGGCAGCACTATGGGGCCGCCACAGCTAAGCGAATAGGCGGTGGAGCCCGTGGGCGATGAAATAATTAAGCCATCGGCATAATACGAGTTAATCAGTTGTTCGTTAAAATAGGTGTGTATAATTATCATTGCCGATGTGTCGCTTTTGCCGATAGTGATATCGTTTAAAGCGTAATTTACATCGCCAAAAATTGCAGCAGGTTTTTCAATCATCAACATGCTGCGTGTGTCAATCACATATTTTTTTGAAACAATGGCATCCACAGCCAATTGCACTTCTTCTTTAGATACGCTTGCCAAAAAACCTAAACGGCCTGTATTTATACCCAGCACAGGCGTTCCGCTGTCGCGAATTAAATCGAGCGTTTCGAGTAATGTGCCATCGCCACCTAAGCTGATAAGTAATTGGGTGGTGTCTTTTATTTCGTTACCGGTATTAAAAAGTTTAATGCTGCTGCCGGTGTTAACGGCATTTTTCAGATAGTGAAAAAAGGGTTCGTAAACCCAAGTAGTATTTTTTTTGGCCGCCAAATAATCAAACAATTGCTGCACGTGTGCAGATTTGTTGGCTTCTAAATTACGACCGTAAATAGCAATGTTTTGCATAGTTAAATAGGTGCTGCAAAGTGAATAAAAAATCCGTGTTCTAGTTTTTTAGTGAAAGAATATTCTAATCGTAAAACAATATCATAATAGGTTACAAAATCAATTCCGGAGCCAAAACTGTAAAGCGCTTGGTTGGCTAATGGGTTAGTGTTTTTATATAAATTATCAATCACGTATCCGGCATCGGCATAAGCATTGGCATATACCGCAAGGTGAAAGGTATTAAATTTTTCGGTACCTATAATATTGGTTTTCAAAGTTCTTTTTTTCAGTATTTGATATTTAAAATTAGTTCGTAAAAGGCCGTAATGCTGCCCGTCAATAATATAATATTCATACCCGCGAAGATTATCGCGGTAGCCCAGCCCACGCTGCACATAATAAGGTTGGTTTGTTTTTGACGAAATTTTTCCTCTGGCCGATGCCGCAAAGAACCACCGCTTGCTAAGTTGAAAAAAATACTTGTAAGTGGCAGTTAAAAAAGTGATGTTCAGGTTTTTTTCTTCTTTAAAAATTCCCAATCCGGTTTGCGTAATATCCACATCGGCATAATAACCTTTAAGTGGATAGGGTTTAAAGTCGCGATGGTCGGAACGAGCGTATAAGTTAAGTGCTAAAAACCGAGTGTTATTTAAATCGTTTATGAAATAGGAGTCGGCTATTTTAGTAATCGTGTCGCCAATGGTGCCCTTAAAATATCGCAGCTCGGAAGAAAAAGTATTATAGATTCCTTTGCGATACGATACATTTATTTTTGAGCTCAGCTCTTGGCGGATGTATTTTTCTTCATCACGAAAAAACAACTGCCGATTATTTCCGGAGCCGTAATTTATCTCGTGATTGCGCCCGAAAGCAAAAGTAAACGAGCCGCCTATGGTTTGTTTTTTATTTAGATAGGGAGCGTTGTACATAAACCCATATTGCTCAGAATAACCCAATCTTAATACAATTATAAAACGCTCTTTGCGGCCTCTAAAATTTTCGCGATTAAGAAAAAATCCATAGTTAACGCGTGTTAAATCTTTGGTTTCCCACCATACGTTAAAATTTCTGTCGGCTAATTCAAAAATAGGCACAGGCCAAGTGTACCAGCGTTCGGTAAGACGGATGGCTACTTTTGTTTCGTTGCCGCGTGTGTCAAAGGTGTCAAATTTTACAAAATTAAACAGCAAAGTATTATTTAAATTTTGTGTTGAATTAGTGAAATGTTTTTGCAAATCGGTGGCGCAAATAGTGTCGTTTTCGGTAAAGCTAAGCTCACGCATAACAATGTGCCGCTTGGTAACTTTATTTCCTATTATTATTATTGATTTTATGGTGAAACAACTATCTGTTTGCACGGCCACCGGTTTTGGCGCATTTACTTTAACCGAATCTGTATCAGCTTGAAAAACGAATGCAGAAAATAAAAAAGTTAAAAACATTTATAGTTTCAGCCCCAACTAAATGTTGAGGAAATGGATAAACTCGTCAAACTTGCCACGCACATCTTTATCGTATTCGCCCAAGTGGAAACTCGCCTTCACAGTGTAATTATAGCGGCTAAAGGTTTGTAGTATTCCTGATAAATCGTCTTTGTTAATTTTTAGTGTAAGTTCTATTTTTGTTGAGTCAATAGTTGATGTGATGTAGCTGCTCAAAATTTTCGCATCGTTTCCTTCCACTATTTGCGCAATCTGAATCATCGAGTAATCATTCATGTTTAACTCAAGCATAATTATTCCACCCGGCTCGTGCACAAACGGCATAGCCGCAATTTTTTGCATTAAATTATGCGAAGTAATTACACCCACAAATTGGTTCGCTTCATCCAGCACGGCAATTAAGCTGAGGTTTAAACCCGATATAAGTTTTAATGCATCAAAAGCATGCTGCGTTTTTAAAACCGATGCTTTAATAAGCGGTATTTTTAATTTGCTGATGGGCTCTTTTGGGGTTTTTAAATCAAGCAAATCGGTATCAGCAACCAAGCCCACAAACTGCCCTTTTTCAATAACAGGCAGGTGCGACACTCTAAATTCCTCCATCCACGCATGCGCTTTTTGGGCACTTTCCGAAATTTTTAGTGGCGGAATTTCATCGCTTAATAAATCAACTGCTAACATGGTATAAAGTTACTTATTTTTACAAACGCAAAACAATGCGGCTTATTGTATTTAAATGACAAAACTTAGTGTAAACATTAATAAAATTGCAACTTTGAGAAATGCACGTGGTGGCAACGTGCCCGATGTGGTAAAAGCAGCTATTGATTGCGAGCGCTTTGGCGCCAATGGAATTACAGTGCACCCACGCCCCGATCAAAGACATATAAGGTATGACGATGTACGGCAAATAAAAAAAATTATTACCACCGAATTTAATATTGAAGGCAACCCAAGCGAGAAAAAATTTATTGATTTGGTGCTGGAAACAAAACCGCATCAGGTTACTCTGGTGCCCGATGCATCAGGACAACTCACATCTGACCACGGCTGGGATACAATTAAACACAAAGCATTTTTGCAAGAAATAATTGCAGAATTTAAAAAGCACGGAATACGCACTTCTATTTTTGTAGATGCTGATTTACAAATGATAGAAGGAGCAAAAGCAACCGGAACCGACAGAATAGAATTATACACTGAAAAATATGCAAAGCAGTTTTCTGCTGATAAATTAAAAGCTGTTGAGCCATTTAATACAGCAGCAACATTAGCAACCGATTTAGGCATAGGACTAAATGCCGGCCACGATTTAAGTTTAGAGAATCTGAAATTTTTCAAGCAAAATGTGCCAAACTTATTAGAAGTTTCAATAGGACACGCACTTATTGCCGATGCACTTTATTTGGGATTAGAAAATACGGTTCAGCTGTACTTAAGGCAATTGCAGTAGTTTTATTTCACAACGGCTTTCATTGAATACTGCTTAGCATCAGTAGTAGTTAACGAAACATAATATACACCCGCAACTAATCCGTTTGTTTCGTGATAAAAGCTTTCGCGTGTTTGGATGAATACAAGCTGCCCTAATGAATTATAAATCATTAAACTACTAATTAGCAGATTGCTACTGATAGATAGTTGCCCTAATGCCGGATTTGAAATTATAAACTCATCGGATACAGTTTGAAAATTACCATTGATAGACGTTTGCCCTGTAATATTATTTACGGTGTAAAACGAATCGCGAGTGCAGCCATCATAAACAACATGGAACATAGGATAATAAGCGGCTTGCGCATACACGTGCAACGGATTTTGCAACGAAGATTGTTGCGAATCACCAAAATCCCAATGGTGCGTGTAGTTGCCTGAAGTTGCATTGTAACACTGCATAGTGAGCGGTGCAGTTTCTTGCCAAGTAAATTCTGCCCATGGTTCGTAAATTCCCAAATTCCATGTGTTTAAGCTATCGCTCACAGTTGTGTTTGCCACGTTTTGTAAATATGTGGCAGTAGTTGCGTTTAGTGTGCTGTGAAATAAATTACCCACAGGATTTTTGTGAGTGAAAATTTTGTAAAAAACACAAGCAGCTAAATACGAACCTTCTAATGATGGGTGGCTGTTATCTGTTACATATAGATTTATTGTAGAATCAATACTTTGCGATAATTTATATGCTTCACCTACCGGAGACATGATGCCTTTGCACGTATCGGCAAAAATTTTATACGACTCTTTTAGTCGCTGTTGCATACCCGAAAAAGTACAAACAGGCTGATAGCTGCCACAGTTTTGAGCATCGCCATACTTGCGCCCCCAAGTTTCAAAAAAAACAGTGCGCGTACAATTATTATTGTTTTTTATAACACTATCTAATAAAAGAGAATAGGGCAACGTATTTTGATTTACTGTGCTTGGTGCTAAGGATGGCTCTTGGCTTTGCGCTTGCAGTACCACATAATCCCAAGTGTCGGCATTTATTTTACTTATGCTTGTAGCGTTATTAAAATGCATCTGAAGCGTATAGCCACCCGGTGTGTTGTTATCGTAAATTAGTGTATCGGCAGTGCGTAATCCTAATTGGTAAACCAAATCAGGAAGGTTATTAGAATAAGTATAACTATTGCCTAAATATAAAATTTTGAGTTTAACATTTGGCTGTTGTTGAGCAAAAGCTCCTTGCGAAATAATAAATAATGCAGCGGTAAAATATTTTTTCATTTGAAACAGCTTAATAGATAAAGGCGGGTTAAAAATAGCAACAAAAAAGCGAAGGATAAAAAAGCTAATTTGTATCTTTAGCCACAATAATTGAGCCACGTGTTAAGACAAACGCTACAGCAAAAGTTACTTCAAAAGTTATCGCCTCAGCAAATTCAGTTGATGAAATTGCTGCAGTTGCCCACAGTTGCTTTAGAGCAGCGCATAAAGGAGGAGCTGGAAATTAATCCGGCATTAGAAGAAGGTGGCGAAGACGATGATTTGAATAATGAAGAAGAAGATTTTTCTCAAGAATCGGATTTAGATAATGAAGATACGCAAGACGATTTTTCGTTGAGCGATTATATGGATCAGGACGATGATGAAACTGCTCCGTATAAACTAAAAGCAAATAATCACTCGGCTGATGATGAGCACAGAGAAATGCCGGTGGTGAGCACTTATTCTTTTCATGATTTATTGGAAAGTCAATTGGGCCTTCGTCCGCTTAGCGACCAAGAGTATCAAGTAGGTTTATTTTTAATCGGCAATATAGATGAGGATGGTTATTTGCGCAGAGATTTAGAATCAATAATTGACGACATTGCTTTTACCCAAAATATAACTACGACCAAAGAAGAACTTGAAAAAATATTGCTCATCATCCAAGAATTTGACCCAGCCGGTGTGGGTGCCCGCGATTTAAAAGAATGTTTGCATTTGCAATTAGAACGTAAATCGTTTTGGGATGAAAGTATGCAATTGGCATCGGTAGTTATAAAAAACTACATTGATGAATTCTCGAAAAAGCACTACGATAAAATTGTCAAAAAATTGGAAATTACCGAAGCGCAATTAAAGGGTGCTGTGCAGGAAATCTTAAAACTTAACCCACGCCCGGGTGGTTCTGGTTCCGATAATCAAAAAAATGCACAGGAGGTAATTCCTGATTTTATTTTAAACAACGAGAACGGAAAATTAGAGTTGATACTTAATTCGCGTAATATGCCTGAATTGAAAGTTGCAAAAGTGTATCACCAAATGCTCGAGGAATATTCGCAACGGAAAGACAAAACGGGAAAGGAAGCGGTGCATTTTGTAAAACAGAAAATAGAATCGGCAAAATTATTTATTGATGCCATTAACCAGCGTTATCAAACATTGTTTCTTACCATGCGCTGCATCATGGATCATCAGGTAGAATATTTTATGACCGGTGATGAGACCAAGCTTAAACCAATGATATTGAAAGATATTTCGGAAAAAGTGGGCTTGGATATTTCCACTATTTCGCGCGTAAGTAACAGCAAATATGTACAAACTCCTTTTGGTACATTTTTATTAAAAACATTTTTTTCCGAGTCGCTCTCTACCGATTCGGGTGAAGAAGTTTCATCACGCGAGGTGAAAAAAATATTAAAAGATGCAATAGAGGGCGAAAGCAAACGCAAACCACTAACCGATGATGCATTGGCAGAAATATTAAAAAAGAAAGGGTACAACATAGCACGCAGAACAGTAGCTAAATACCGCGAGCAGTTAGAGATTCCGGTAGCCCGACTTCGAAAACAACTTTAGGTGAGTACCCAATTCGCAAAACTGATTTCTTATTTGTTTCATCCATTATTGATGCCCACTTATGGCATGATGGTTTATTTTTTTATTGATGAAAACGCTGCCTATTTTACTCCGCCTAAATTGCGATACACACTTTATGCCATGACTTTTGTTTTTACATTTTTAATGCCCGCACTAAATGTTTTGTTTTTATTGCGATACAAGTTTATTGGCTCGTTACACATGATTGCAAAAGAGGAGCGTAGAATTCCGTTTTTAATTACAGCGATATTTTTTTTCGCCCAAATATATTTGCTCCGCGATGTAAATATTCCATCGGCAATAAAACTGCTAATGCTTGCAGCAACATTAGCACTTGTGCTTACCATAATTATTAATTGGTTCTGGAAAATATCAGCGCACATGGTGGGAGCGGGCGGATTGTGTGGCGCTGTATTTATTTGTCAATATGCAATGCACCAAAATTATTTATGGCTTTTAAGTTTACTATTTCTATTGAGCGGATTGGTGGCAATGGCACGGCTAAAAATAACAAACCACACAATTGCTCAATTGTGTGGCGGTTATTTGCTTGGCTTTGCAAGCAACTTAGTATTTCTGTTCTAAAGAATTAAAGTCCCATTAAAACATCGGCAGGATCTTTTCCGCCAAAAAGCATTTTCACCGGATTTTCGCACATCTCTTTCACCTTTACTAAAAAGCCAACCGACTCGCGGCCATCAATAATGCGGTGGTCATAAGATAGTGCAACATACATCATTGGTCGTATTACCACTTGTCCGTTAACGGCTACCGGGCGCTCTACCACATTGTGCATACCAAGTATTGCGCTTTGCGGTGGGTTTATAATAGGTGTTGACATAAGTGAACCAAAAACGCCACCATTGGTAATTGTAAAAGTTCCGCCTTCCATGTCTTTCAATTCTATTTTATTATCGCGTGCTTTTACTGCTAAATTTTTTATTTCAATTTCAACTTGTGCAAGCGACATTACTTCGGCATTTCTCAGAACAGGCACTACCAACCCTTTGGGTGCGCTCACTGCAATGCCCACATCGCAATATTTGTGATAAACAATTTCTTCGCCATCTATCATGGCATTTACAGCCGGATAAAGTTGTAATGCTTCGGTAACTGCTTTGGTGAAAAAACTCATGAAGCCTAATTTTACTCCAAATTGTTTTTCAATTATTGGATTGTATTTTGCACGAAGTGCGAAAATCTGACTCATGTCAATCTCATTAAAAGTAGTAAGCATTGCCGTTTGGTTTTTTACCGAAACCAAACGCTGAGCAAGCTTTTTGCGCAATGGAGTCATTTTTTGCCTGTCGGTATCGCGCGTTCCGCCAAATCCTTTTTGCCCGCCAAACCCCTTGCTCATTGCATTTAGCACATCTGCTTTTGTAATTATTCCATCTTTTCCGGTGCCGTTAACTTGTGTTGCAGCAATTTTATTTTCTTCCATTAATTTTTTTGCTGCAGGTGCAGGAGTCCCTTTTGCATAGTTAGTTCCGTTTTGCTGAACTGCTACCGGTTCTTCTTTTTTCACTTCTTCTTTCTTTGCTTCCACTTTAGGCTTTGTTTCACCTTTCACACTTGTATCAATGGTGCAAACCACAGCACCTACTTTCACAGTATCGCCTTCGGCTGCTAATATTTTAATTGCACCATTGTCTTCGGCATTAATGGTGAGTGTAGCTTTGTCGCTATCAATTTCAGCCACAGCTTCATCTTTCTCCACATAATCGCCATCGTTTTTTAGCCAGCGAGCAATGATTACTTCCGTAATTGATTCTCCTGGACTTGGTACTTTCAGTTCTATTTTTGCCATAATTGATGCGGTATTATTTTGTTACCAATGTTTTTTCAAATAGTTTATTGATGATAGTTTCTTGCTGCTGCGCATGCATTTTACTGAAACCCGTAGCAGGGCTTGCGCTTTCACTTCTGCCAATGTAATTTAATGGCGCATAGGGTTTCATTTTGTTTGATACAAAAATCCAAGCACCCATGTTTTCTGGTTCTTCTTGCACCCAAAAATAATTTTTTGCGTTTTTATATTTTTCTAAAATTGCTTTTACTTGGTTGTGAGGGAAAGGATAAAGTTGCTCCAATCTTATAATTGCAGTATCGGCAATGCCTGCTTTATCGCGCGCCTCAGCCAAATCGTAGTAAATTTTTCCTGAGCAAAATGCAATGCGTTTTATGTTTTTAGCATCTGCATTGGTATCATCAATCAGTTCTTTAAAACCGCCCGATGTAAAGTCGTTAACTGATGAAACACATGTAGGGTAGCGCAATAATTTTTTTGGAGTAAAACAAATAAGTGGTTTTCTGAAATCGCGTTTTAGCTGTCTGCGCAAAGCATGAAACTGATTTGCAGGGCTTGTAGCATTTACTATTTGTATGTTATTTTCGGCACACATTTGTAAAAAGCGCTCTAAGCGTGCGCTCGAATGTTCAGGTCCTTGTCCTTCGTATCCGTGAGGCAGAAGCATTACAAGTGCATTCATTCTGCGCCATTTATATTCCGAGCAGGTTATAAACTGGTCAATCATTATTTGTGCTCCGTTAAAAAAGTCGCCAAACTGTGCTTCCCAAATTACTAAATCATTGGGCGATGCTAATGAATAACCGTATTCAAAACCAAGCACCCCGTATTCTGATAAATGCGAATTGTAAATATCTAATTTGCCTTTTGCGCCCGTGTTGTTTAGTGGTGTGTATTCATCTTCCGAGTCTTCAACTTTTACAACCGCGTGGCGGTGCGAAAAAGTTCCGCGTTTTACATCCTGCCCGCTAAACCTCACATCATGTCCTTCGTTCATTAGCGTAGCATAAGCCATTAGTTCGCCCATTGCCCAGTCGTAACTGTCTCTCTCAATCATTGCAGCCCTATCTTTAAAAATGCTTTCAATTTTATTGAAGAATTTTTTATCAGCAGGTAGTTGCGAAATTTTTTTAGCGAGCTCTAAAAATGTTTTTTTGTTTACTCCTGTTTCTGGCGATTTTTCAAAATCTTTTTCAGTTCCCATTTTCAGCCCTTTCCACTGTCCATCTAAAAACGATGTAACCTTTGCTTTTTCTTGTTGCTTAGCTTCATCTAACTTTTCTTGCAATAGCTGCTTAAAGTTTTTCTCCATCTCTTTAGCCAAATCGCCCGTAACCGAACCTTCTGTAATTAGCTGTTGCGTGTAAATTTCGCGTGGGTTCGGATGGCGCGCTATTGCTTTGTATAAAATGGGTTGAGTAAAACGTGGTTCATCACCTTCATTGTGCCCGTATTTGCGGTAACACAATACATCTATGAATACATCGCGCTTAAATTTTTGGCGAAATTCCATTGCAAGTTGCGATACATAAACAACCGCTTCCACATCATCACCATTAACATGAAATACAGGTGCAAGCACCACTTTTGCAACATCGGTGCAATAAGTAGAAGAGCGGCCATCTAAATAGTTAGTTGTAAAACCTACTTGGTTATTTATCACTACGTGAATAGTGCCACCTGTTTTGTAACCATCGAGTTGCGACATTTGTATCACCTCATAACATATACCTTGGCCCGCCAAGGCCGCATCGCCATGTATTAAAATTGGACAAGCTTTTGAATTATCGCCACCGTGTAAGTTATCAATTTTAGCGCGCGTAATGCCTTCTACCACCGGGTTCACGGCTTCTAAGTGCGATGGATTTGGCGTTAGACTAATATGAACTTCTTTACCCGAATTACTTTTCAAGTCGGAAGAATAGCCCATGTGGTATTTCACATCGCCATCAAAAAGTGAATCTTCAGTGGGGCGGCCTTCAAATTCGGTGAAAATATCTTTGTATGTTTTGTTTAGGATATTGGCCAAAATATTTAATCTTCCGCGATGCGCCATGCCAATCACAAAATCTTTAATACCCAAATCAGCGCCCTTTTCGCACACCGCATCAAGGGCAGGAATAACTGTTTCGCCACCTTCCAATGAAAAGCGTTTTTGGCCAACAAATTTGGTGTGCAGAAAATTTTCAAATACTACCGCTTGATTCAGTTTGTTTAAAATCACTTTTTTATCATCAATAGAAAACTTGGGAGTGTTTTTGCCGGCTTCCATTTTTTCTTGCAGCCATTGTATAACTTCGGGTGTGCGTATATACATGTATTCTGCGCCTATGCTTTGGCAATAGGTTTGCTCCATGTGTGCTACAATATCTTTAAGTTTAGCAGCGCCAATTCCTATTATGTTTCCGGCCTGAAATGTTTCTTCCAAGTCTTTGGCATCTAATGCAAAATTTTCAATTGCAAGTGTGGGAGTGTATTTTCTGCGCTCACGAACGGGATTGGTTTTTGTAAATAAATGTCCGCGCGAACGATAGCCGTTAATTAAACTTATTACGTTAAATTCTTTTTTTACGTTTTGGGGAATTTCGCCATCGGTTTCGTTAAAATTTTTGCGTGCAAATTCAAATCCTTCAAAAAACTTTTTCCAGTTATCTTCTACCGAGTTATTATCGCGCAGAAACTGATTGTAAATGTCTTCAACAGCGGCTACATCGCCATTACCGAGGTACGAAAATTTATCCATTTTAGGGCTTTTTTACTAAAGCCAAATGTACGATTTTTAGTTAATGAAAAAAGCCCAAATTAATTTGGGCTTGTGATAGAATGATGGTAAAAACTCAATTACAGTTTACTGTACTTTTCGTTTAAAAACTCTTCGTAATTGCCAAGGTTCGACATCACTTGTAACTCGCGGTAGCGCTTGTGGAAACTA
This sequence comes from Bacteroidia bacterium, assembly GCA_020054095.1. Lineage (GTDB taxonomy): Bacteria > Bacteroidota > Bacteroidia > JADZBD01 > JADZBD01 > JAGVMA01. The sequence goes on from JAGVMA010000030.1 coordinate 64,378, forward strand.
ATGTCATCTACCTGCTTGTTAAGTTCGCTGATGCGGTATTTGTCAAAGTTGGCGAGTGCTTTCTTTTCAATATCGCTTAATGCCTTGCCATTAAATTCGCGCTCACGCAAATCGTTAATGGTAATAGTGCCTGTTGCTATTCCTTCTTTATTAAGAAGTGAGGATAAATTTTTGTCTGACGATTCGTTTTTGCTCATGGTATTTTTACTTGTACAAATGTAAAAATTGCCTGAATTAAAACTGTAAAAATGAGGTTATGTTTTCAACATTTTTTTGTTAGAAAACACGCATTATTTAATCATTAAATAACCGCAGCAGTTATTTTTTATCGTAATTGGTTTCAGAAGTGAGTTTGCCTGTTTCGTCAAATGTTTTCCAGATGCCGATGCGGTTGCCGTTTTTGTATTTGCCATCGTAAATAATGGTGCCGTTTTCGCGATAAGTTATCCAGCGGTTATCTAATACTCCCATGTTGTAAAATCCTTCCGATTGCATTTTGCCGTTCTCAAAAAAAAGCATCCATTGCCCGTGTCGTTTTCCCCCTTTGTATTCGCCTCTAATTTTTACCACTCCATTACTGTATTTAACAAGGTAGTCGCCATTCATTATAGGTGGTATGCTGTCAATTTTAACCGATTCGGGTGGTGGAGCATCGTTCAGTATTTTACGCTCGGTTGTTTCTTCATTTGTTCCGCAGGCAGCAATAAAAATTGCCGCTGAAGTTATTAACGATAAATAAATTTTGCTTTGCATTGTTTTGTTGTATTTAATTTATCGGGATGATTAAGGTTCTTTCTTTTTTTCTTCGTAATAAAAATTTTCTTCTTTAAACAAACTGCCATTCTTGTATTCTTCAATTCGTTTTATTTCTCCATCGGCTTTCCAGTATTTCCATATACCGGTTTTTTTATTCATATCGTAACTTCCTTTACTGATAAGCATTCCGTTTTCGGCATATTCTTTCCATTCGCCATGCCATATTCCGCTTTTATAATTACCGGTAACAACCAATATTCCTTTGTCGTTCCAAAACTGCCACAAGCCATTGGCTTTACCTTTTTTTTGTATTCCTTTTGATTGCAGCAAACCATTGTTGTGCCAAGTAGCCCAGTCGCCTTCGAGGGTATCGTTCACATAATTTTCTGATAGTTTAAGTTGGCCATCGGCATACCATTCTTGTCGCTTGCCGTTTAGTTTTCCGTTTGTATAATTTTCCTGTTTCAGTAATTTACAGTCGTCAGAATAATAGTTCCATTTTCCATTGCGGTTGCCTTTTTTATGGCTTCCTTCTAATCTTAGTTTTCCGTTCGGATAAAATTCTTTCCAGGTTCCGTGCAGTTCACCTTTGCTGTAATAACCTGTGGTGGTAACCCATCCGGCAGGGTCGAAAAAATTCCATACACTATCAACCAGCCCGTTAATATACCAGCCGTATTTAATAATTATTTCATCGGTATTATAATACGTCCAAAAACTATCGGGCAAGTTATTGGTATAATGTCCTATTGAACTTTTTTTACCTGTTTCGTAATAAAATTTCCAGGTGCCGCTAAATTTTCCGTCCACTAAATTGCCTTCGCTTTTCAGCATTTTATTTTCATGATAATATTTTATTGGCTGCGCTTTTGCTTTATATATAAGCAAGCTAAAAAATAATATGGCGAAAAATTTATTCATTATTTTTTTCGTTCAATGGTGTATTGAACCAATTGTTGTAAAGATGCTCGGGATGAGTTTTCGGGGAACCCGGAAAGAATTTGCAATGCATTGTTTTTGTATTCCATCATTTTATTTTCTGCGTAAGCAATGCCACCGCTATTCAAAACAAATTTAATAACTTCTTGCACACGGGCTTCGTTTTGGCTATTGTTTTTAATGGTGCTGATGATGCTTCGCTTTTCTATATAACTTGCATTTTGGAGGGCATAAATGAGCGGTAATGTCATTTTCTTTTCCTTTATGTCTATGCCGGTTGGTTTGCCAATATCGGCTGTGCCGTAATCAAATAAATCATCTTTTATTTGAAAAGCAATGCCCACCATTTCGCCAAACAAGTGCATTTTTTTAATTGTTGCCTCATCGCAATTGGCTGATGCTGCACCGCAAGCGCAACACGATGCAATGAGTGAAGCTGTTTTTTGCCTTATGATTTCAAAATAAACCGATTCTTCAATGTCCAATTTGCGTGCTTTTTCAATTTGCAGCAATTCGCCTTCGCTCATTTCGCGCACTGCTTGCGATACAATTTGCAGCAACTGGTGTTCATTATTATCAACCGAAAGCAATAGCCCGCGCGACAATAAATAATCGCCAACCAAAACTGCTATTTTGTTTTTCCAAAGTGCGTTAACCGAAAAAAAACCTCTGCGCTGGTTGCTATCGTCCACCACATCATCGTGCACAAGTGTTGCGGTGTGCAGTAGCTCAATAAGCGATGCAGCATGATAAGTACTATTGGTTATGCCGCCACACATTTTGGCAGTAAGAAAAACAAACATGGGGCGCATTTGCTTCCCTTTGCGCTTTACTATATAGTGTGTTATTTTATCTAAAAGCGGAACGCTGCTTTTCATTGCCTGTTTAAAACGAATTTCAAACTCGTCCATTTCGGCAGCAATTGGTGCTTTTATTTGGTTTGTTATTGACACTGTTGGTCAAAAGTAAGTATTAACTGATAAACACGGTTTATGGATACTTACATGGGCACTGAAACAAAAATTATAAAAAACTTGATTTTCTTTTTTACAAATACAGATATTTATTTGGCATTTATAGAAAAGTGGATTTAGTTTGGGGTACAAAAGCAAAACATAAAAAAGTTCTTATTCATATTTGCTATTGCGTTAAGTTATATTCTTGAAACCGAAAACCGCGAATTTTCAATTACCTCGATGAATAAACATAGCGCTCGTTAAAACAATTGATGTGAGCGAGTTTAGCAACGGCATTTATTTAGTGCAGGTGGTAGCAAATAATATAAAGCAAAGCAAAAAACTGATCATTCAA
>JAGVMA010000071.1 GCA_020054095.1 Bacteroidia bacterium
GATTTATGCGTATATGGTTACCCTGCACAATACGATGGCGATTACGCTACTATGTTAAAAGACATGAGCACACTCACCTTCGGTAAACTTAGCGGATACGATTATGTGTTTAACAAAGATTACGGTTACATTAAAACCGATGCATCTATTAACGGTGGCAATAGCGGTGGGCCGGTGTTTAACGAAACAAATAAAATTGTGGGCATTGCAACTGCTGTGGGTGTTAAAACAGGAATTGGTTTAGTGGGCGGTATCAATGGTATGTATTATGTGTGCGCTCCTAAAAGCGATATTTTAACCAAGCTGCAACCTAAAGGATTAACAATACCTAAAAACGCAGGTTCAATAAATACCATTCTTGGCGACAGATTACCAATTAAAACCGCCAGCGAATTAAATGGCTATGGTAACAGTAGTAATAACAACAATAACAATTCTGGAAATAACAATAATAACAACAGCAGCGATCCGTACGCAAAGTCGCAAGTATATTGCACATTAGATGTTAAAAGCGATGGAACAGGCGATAAAGTAGAATCACTTATTGTAAGTTCAAGCGGCAGCTATGCTTATTTTGTGGTAGATAATTATCCAAATAATTTGAATACCGATGGCTTGATAGTGGATGTGTGGAAAAAAGCATCGAGTGGTTCTTATACCGATTTTGTTGAGACTAAAGAATTTGATTTGGGTTCTTCTGTTACCACTACCACTTATTTTAAATATTCGTTTTACACAGCAGGCGATTTCAAGGTAATGGTATATAACAAAAACAGCAAATGGATAAACTCTGCTTACGTTTCTACTTCCCTTTCCGGAAACTCGGGTAACAATAATAGCGGTGGCAGTGGAGCATATTCAGGTGCAAAATGTTTTTGGACAGTGGATGTTGACAACCTTAAAGGAGATGGAACAGGTGCCGAAGAAGATAAATCTATCATCATTAGTGCTAACGGAAGTTATGCTTACTTGGTAGTAACTAATTATCCAAGCACATTGCAAACATTAGGATTAATTGTAGATGTTTACAAGCAAGATGGCAGCGGCAACTATACTATGGTGGAAACTAAAGAATACGATTTAAGTTCGGGCTTAAAAACTACTTATATCAAATATTCATTCTATAATAAAGGCGAGTATAAATTTCAGGTTTATAATAAAGACCAAAAATTTATTGGCTCGGGCTATGTAACCGTTAAATTTAAAAGTTAATAAATCCACATAAAAACCAAACCCAAAATGAAAATCTCAAAAACAATTTCAGCTTTATTGCTTTTTGTACTTCCATTAACAGGAGCAATAGCTCAGCGCAGTGCTAACGATGGTGGTAGCAATCCTCCACCAACAAACAACAATAACAACAGTAACTCTGACCCTTATGTTAACTCAAAATGTTACTGGACAGTTGATATTGATTCGGAAGGAAATATTGGCGATAAAGCAGAATCAATCATCATCAATAAAAAAAAAGGAAGCTATGCATATTGTGTAGTGAGCAATTACCCCGAAGTTTTAAATACCGATGAATTGATAGTGGATGTTTACAAAAAAAGCGGAGATGAGTACAAGAAGGTAGAAACAAAGGAGTACACTTTAAGTTCTACCACTGTTAAAACTACTTATTTTAAATATTCGTTTTACGAAAAAGGCGATTATAAATTTGCCGTTTACAACAAAAACAGCAAATGGATAAACACTGCCTATTTAACTGTAAAGTATAAATAATACATAGTTATTTTTTATTTTTACGAGCCCCGCCATTAGGCGGGGCTCGTTTCGTTTTATGTATGTGCTAAACAAATACAAATTATTTTCGGCTAAAGCTGCTAAGGCATTTTTTGTTGCACTTAGCTTATTTGCATTGTTTCGAGTTGTAGAAATTGTTTTACTTGCTTTTACCGATTCGTTAAAACCTTATTTTTTGCCAGAATTGTGCGGCTTATTAGATGATTTTGCATCGCTGGCATATTGTATAGCTATTGTCTCCATTCCATCGTTTTTGGTTTTTATTTTCGCAGAAAAAGCAGGAACAATTTTAATTGTTACACTCAGCTCATTCATTACACTTATTGAGTTGTGTTTGAAAATATATTTTGTTGCTACATCGGTTTTGTTAGACGAGGCACTGTTTTTTTATTCTTGGCCCGATGTAAAATATATTCTTGAATCCACAGGGTTAAACTATTTGCTGGTGCTGGTTTTGCTCACAACTTTTGGGGCAGCTGTATTCTATTTGCTGCATAAGCAAATTGCAAAAGCAAATTACGCTAATTGGATGTTGTCTTTCTTTCCGCTAATAATTATCGTTGCAATTTTTAACAGGCAGGTAATTAATCTTTCAGTTGAGGGCAATAAACTGCTTTCGGTTGAAATAAGTAAATCGTTTTTCTTTTTCGATAGAGTGCATCTTCACATTAAGCGAAAGAATAAAAATCTTTCGCCCGAAGAGTTAAAAATGGCTGCGGCATTTTTCCACAAGCAACATCGCGAAAAAGAATTTGTGTCAGACGAGTATCCTTTTCAAAGCAATACGCAACCGCCCGATGTGCTGTCGCCTTACTTTAACTTATCGTCCGATGTTAAGCCCAATATTGTTTTTCTTATCGTAGAAGGTTTGGGCTCCATTTTTTCGGGCAACGAAACACGCTACGGAAGTTTTACACCTTTTATTGATTCGCTCGCAAAACATTCTCTTTATTTTCCTAATACCCTAAGCACCTGCGAGCGTACTTTTGGTGTGCTTCCTTCGCTGTTAGGTTCATTGCCCTATGCCGACCAAGGTTTTACAAAAGCTAACGGCAAAAAAAGATATCCAAAACATTTTTCGCTCATCAAAATATTAAATGAAAATAATTATCAAGCATCATTTTTTTACGGAGGGATGTCGCACTTTACTAATTACGATGATTTTATGCGCGAGCAAGGAACAAATTATGTTGCCGATGAAAAAAACGATGGCTCTTGGTATTCGTGGGGAATGAGTGATGATGATTTGTATAATACAGCGTTCAAAAAAATAGTTTCCGGTAAACCGGCAATGCCGCAGGTGCAAGTTTACCTCACGCTTTCTACCCATCATCCGTTCACGGTTCCTAATCAGGATTTTTATTTCAAAAAATTTAATTCAATGCTCGATACAATGACTGTGAACGAGAAATTAAAAACTGAAATTAAATCGTACATCACTAATTTATCTTCGGTGCTGTATGCCGATGATGCTTTGCGCAGATTTTTTAAAACATACAGCAGTTTGCCGCAATACGCTAATACCATTTTTGTAATTACAGGCGACCACGCAATGCCCGAAATTGCATTGCAAAACAGCTATGTGGATTGCTATCGTATTCCGCTTTTAATTTTTTCGCCCATCATAAAAAATCCCAAAACATTTCCGGCAGTTACATCGCATTGGGCAGTTGCACCAAGCATATTGGCTTTGCTAAATGCTAAATGTGCAATTCAAATGCCTGCCGTTAATCATTGGATGAGTAATGGACTGGATACTTTTCCGCATTATCGCTGCAATGTGCAAATGCCATTTATGCATAACAATGCAGCTATGGTTGATTATCTGTCGGGGAATTATTTTTTAGCAGACAATACTCTTTACAATATTTCCAGAGGATTAAACAATAAAAAAACAATTACTGATGATAACACTAAATGGATTGTAAAAGAGCGGCTTCAAAATTTTATTGCGCTCAATCACTACGTGTGTTATTTGGACAAAATAATTGACAAAAAATCGGTTGACGATTTTTACAACAGAAAAAAATAAAAGATTAGTTTTTTAATTCTTTCGGAATTATACAAACCGGGATTGGCATCATCTTATGCTTATTAGCTGCATTAAATTTTTTGTAAACTGCTAATACTTCTTTTTGCCTTTCAGACAAATTGGTTTCGGGTAAATTATTATTTATAAAATTCATTGCCCATTCTAATTCGGGGTAGGTAGCGCCCAATTGTTGTTCGTCAGTGCGTTCGGCATCCCACAGGCCATCGGTGGGTACTGCGTTAATTATTTGCTCTGTAATTTTTAACTCGCGTGCTAAATCAAATACATCGGTTTTTAATAAATCGGCAATAGGCGAAATGTCAACACCGCCATCGCCATACTTTGTGAAAAAACCTACGCCAAAATCCTCCACTTTATTTCCCGTGCCTGCCACCAATAAATTATTGCTTTGCCCCACAGCGTATAGCGTAAGCATTCTCAGCCGCGAGCGTGTATTTGCCATGCTCAATAAATGCTGCTCGGTTTTTTGGGGTAGTGTTTTTTTTAGTGTATCAAAACTGTGTGTTAAGTCAATTTCGGCTGAACTTACATTGCCGTAATTATTTTTTAGCCATGCAATATGTTGGTTGGCTAATTTTAATTGTTCAGCTTTTTGATGCAATGGCATACTTAGTGCAATTATTTTTTTTTCGGTTAGTGCACAAAGTGTGGATGTAAGTGCCGAGTCAATTCCTCCGGAAATGCCAACAATAAAGCCATCGGCTTTTGCTTGGTTGCAATAAGCTTTTAACCAATTTACTATATATGTTATCACTGCCTTGTGTTGCATAAAAAAACCCTTCTGTGTTTTTTACAGAAGGGTTAAAATTATGAATTAAAATTGGTTAGAATAAAATACCAATGGTTAAAGCAAAATTGTTGCCTGTAAACTGTTGTACAGTTGCATTTCCACTTGTTCTGTATAGGTATTCTGATTCTTTTTTAACCACATTGCTAAATCCTAAATTATATGATAAGCCAAATACTAAAGAAGTAGAACCTGATAGGTTATACTCGGCACCACCGCCAATGTGTAATTGAAACTTAAACAAATTCATATCTTTTGTATTGTCTAAATCAGGAATTGATGATTTAGTACCTGTACTTTTTTCAGTAACCTCATCATTAGCTTTTGACTTTAAACGGAAACTTGTATTCAGCCCAAATTCACCAAAATAAGTCATTGCACCAATTTCCTTGGTTTTCATTTTTAAGTAAAATGGTAGCGTTACATAAGTTGTGCGATAATAACGATCATTTAGCCTCATAACTACATTGCTAGTTTTGTTAGTGTCAAATTCACTTTTTGTAAGATAGATAAATTCTTTATTATCATATCCAAACATAGTAGTATCAAAAAAATTGATGTTACCTCTGTCGTAATCTACTTGCAGGCCTGTTACTAAAACGGCTACGCTGCTAAGGCGAAACTCCATTTGTAATCCCCAGCCAAAGCCGAGTTTTACTCCATTGCTTTCAAATTTTTTAGCATCTTCGGGTTTATACCAATTTAAAGATGGGGTTGCTTTTAACCCAAAACGGAAGTTTTTTAATTCGTTTTGGCCATCTTGTGCATAAGTGCTCATTGCAAGTGCTAAAAGCACGAAACTTGTAAAAATCTTTTTCATTGTTCTTGTTTTTTTTGTTGATTTTTGCAATCGCTAATCAAATATTATGCCTGCAAACGTACATCAAATTTTTAAAGTACTGCTTATCACATGTTAAAATCATTTCAACAACTGTTTATTAGTAAATGCTTGCTATTGTTAACTGCTTTGTTTTTGCAGGGCTGCTCCAATAATCCGTTGCTCGTGGATGTGAGTAATGTGAAAATAAACGAAGTTAAATTTTTGCGCTTTGAGCAGGATTTATTTGCTATCAATAAAGGTGATTTTGAAAAAAACAAAGTGGCAATGCTCAATAAGTATGGCGATTTTTTTACCGGCTTTGTTGCACAACTCATTCATCCGGAAGGGATAAACGATAGTTTATTTGAACAAAAAATAACCGAGTTTGTCACCGATATTAATATGAACGAATTGTACAATGTATCTAAACTACAATATGCCGAGATGAGTACTTATGAAAATAAGCTGACTGATGCCATGAAGTATTATAAATACTATTTCCCAAATGCTGCAGTTCCGCGTTTTGTTACAATGGTATCGGGCTTAAACTACAATGTGGCTCCGGCCGATAGCACTATTGGCGTTTCTATAGAAATGTATTTAGGCTCTAAAAATAAATTTTACGATATGGCCGAAATTCCAATTTATCTCCGGCAAAAAATGAACAGTTACAATTTAATTTCCGATTTAATTAAGGGCATGGCAATGGATAAATTTCCGAACAATAATGCACAGAGCACACTGCTCACGGAGATGGTTTACAATGGCAAAATATTATATTTTATTGATGCCATTACACCACAAGAAAATGATACTTGCAAAATCGCTTATACTGCCAAAGAGTGGACCTGGGCAGAGCGCCATGAAGCTGATGTGTGGGGCTTTATGCTGAAAAACAAATTGCTTTTCACCACATCAAATAACGATATTGCTAAATACATTAACGATGCACCATTTACATCGGGCATGGTAAAAGAATCTCCCGGCCGTATTGGCTGCTGGATTGGCTGGCGCATCGTAAAAAAATACATGCAACTACACCCTGAAATTAAGTTAGAACAACTGATGAACGATGCTGATGCACAAAAAATATTAAATCAATCAAACTATAAACCCTAGCAAATGAGTAAAACATCCGAAATAAAATTTACCATCACCCTCGATGAAAACAAACTGCCCGTTGCCATTAATTGGGAAGCAACAGACAGTGCCGAAAAAAGCGAATGCAAGGCAATTATGCTTGCACTTTGGGATAAAAAAGAGCAAAACACACTCCGCATTGACTTGTGGACAAAAGAAATGATGGTGGACGAAATGAAGCAGTTTTTTCACCAAAATATGCTATCAATGGGCGATACTTTTAAGCGTGCCACCGGTGAAGTCAAAATAATTGGCGATTTACACGACTATTGTGCCCATTTTGCTGAAAAGATGAAGATAAATCGCCCTGAAAATTAGGTTTTTATATATTTCTAATTGTTTTATCACCATAAGGCAACCATCAGTAGTAAGTGGTTGTCTTACTTAAAATATAAAAATGCTAAAAACTTGCGGTTAAATGCTTTTTTTTAATATTTTTGCTTACCCTAACAGTTAAACTGTTTATTAAAAACACAATGCCCATGGCTAATCTTTTTACTCCTCAAAAATTTATTTTACAATCAACTGTTGCCGCACTATTTTTTACAGCATCATCACTTAGTGCGCAAGTTTTTTTTAATAACGGTGCTCAAATTTTTACAGCACCATCTGCCATTATTCATATAAATGGCGGTATTGAAAACAACTCAGCAACAGCTAACGGCAATATTGACCATAACGGAATAATGACCGTTACAGTTAACAGCACTTTTCCTAACCAAGGCGATGTGCGCCTACAAAACAACTCAGTGTGGCAAGGCGATGGAAGAATTTTATTGGAAGGCGACTGGGTAAATGATGCAACTTTTCAGCAAGATCTTAGCCACGTTACCCTATACGCAAGTAATAATCCACAACAAATAAGCGGAACAGTTTCTACTACTTTCCACGTTTTAAAATTAACCGGAACAGGAACGGGTGCTAACCGTATAAAAACACAAACTGTGGATGCTTCGGCAGATAGTATGCTTGTTTTAAATGACAGAGAATTAGCTACAGATATTTTCACTTTTTTTGTTTTGAATCCCGATCCATCAATTGTAACAAACACAATTGTACCCAACCAAGAAGGATTTGTTAGCAGCATTGCCCCTGGAACTTTATCGCGTGTTACCAATAGCACTAGCGGTTATTCATTTCCTACCGGTTCTAGTCGGGTTTTAACTCGTTACCGTCCGGTTATAATTACACCCACTGCAACAGCTTCAAATACATTCACTACTCGTTTTGTAAACTATAACGCTGATAATGACGGTTTCTTAAGAACGATTAACGATGGCGTACAATGTCTGGCAATAGATACTTTTTACCACGCAATATTGCGTCCGGTAGGAAACACACCTGCAGATATTATGTTGCACTATATTCCATCGAGCGATGGTAACTGGAGCGGTATGGCGCACTGGCGCACTAATAATAATATGTGGAACGATATGGCTATAACAGTACCAGGCAATTCAGGTATATTCACTACAATTGAGCGTAGCAATTGGTTATTTGCAAATCCAGGTGAACCGTATTTGTTAACAGAACTAAAACCAGCGCCACCTACAGTCGTTTGTCCTGCTGTTTGTGAAAACGGGAATGGAATATTCATAGTAAACGGGAACGGCACAGTTTACACCTGGACAACTCCAAACGGAACAGTAATTACAAACGGACAAGGAACAGATACAGCTACCGTAAGTTGGAATAATCAAAGCGGTTATGTTTATGTTAACTACACATCTTTAGGTGGTTGCCCATCTTTACCTGATTCATGTTTTATCACTCCAATGTCTGCACCTATTGCCGATTTCGATACATTGACGCAAGGCCCATTCGGTAACATTATTACTTTCCTTGATTCAAGCACCGGAGCCACATCATGGTCATGGGATTTTGGCGATGGCTCCTCATCAACTTCACAAAATCCAAATCACCAATACAATGGCGGTGGAAATTATACTGTTACACTTTATGTAACTAACGCAGCTGGTTGTACAGATACTATTCAATATACAGTTAGAGTGAACGAGGGAATTTTAATACCAAACGTATTTACACCGGATGGCGATGGAATTAACGATGAATTTTTTATTCCAAGCAGCGGCTTTGAGTCTTTTGCAATTGAAATTTACAACCGTTGGGGAACAAAAGTTTGGGAAGCCAATGCGGGTCAAATCCGCTGGGATGGTTTCTCTACTTCAGGTCAAAAAATGAGCGATGGAACTTACTACTTTGTTTTAAAAGCATTTTTAAAATCACAGACAGGAGCTAAAGATTACAGCACAACCGGCTACATCAGTTTGTTAACAAAAAAGAAATAATAGTTTTAAAAATCACAAATAAAAAGTCTCGCTTAATAGGCGAGACTTTTTATTTTATAGAACCAATGTATTCAAGTAAGTCATCTTTGCCGATTTTATTGGTGGCCGATGTGATGAAAATTGGTGGAAGTTCTTGCCATTTTACATATAGCGCATTTTCAATTGCACGAATGTTTTTATTCAGTTCGTTTTTTGTGAGCTTGTCGCATTTGGTTAACACAATTGCAAACGGAATTTTTTTTTTGGCACACCAAGTAAAAAAGTCATCATCAATTGGCTGCAGCGGCAAACGACCATCAATCAGTGCAAAAAGGCAAGCCAAGTTTTTTCGTTTTAATAAATAATCAAGTGTTAATTTTTGAAATTGTTCAATCAATGTGTGCGAAGCTTTTGCATACCCGTAACCTGGCAAGTCAACAAAAAAAGTATTGCTGTTAATTACAAAATGATTGATAAGACGAGTTCTGCCTGGAGTAGAAGAAGCTTTGGCTAAATTTTTAACACCGCACAACATATTAATCAGCGAAGATTTGCCCACATTGCTTCGGCCAATAAAAGCAAATTCAGGGAAATAGTCTTTCGGACATTTCTCAATATCTGTATTACTGATTAAAAACTTAGCTGTGTTAATTTTCATTTGTTGCGGCTAAGCTCTGCTGTTTTTCTCATTGATGTATGAAGAAATGTGTCGCTCTTTTTTTGAATCGTATATATCGGCAATGGTTACCATGATGCCGGTTTCTTCCACACCTCCAAAGTGAGGATTAATAGAAGTGCCAAACGATTTCATGGTTGAAGAAAGATTCATATATGCATTTACGAGCGGAGGTATGTTCTCGTTTAGCGCTCTCACATTTTGATTTAATATTTTATGTGCCTCCTTGTAATTTAATCCGGCTATTGATTTTTCAAATGCAGTCATGTCGTTTTTTAAAACTAATGGATGAATTGGTGTTACAATATTTTCTTTATCAGGAAACACTACGCGCATAAAATCTAAAATCATATCACGAGCCATCACATTAAAATCGGTGTACATGGTAACTTTTCCAAAAAAATATTTCATATCCGGATTATCTATCACAATAGCGCCCAACCCATCCCACAAGTTATCGAGTGAAAAAAGTCCTTTTCTGTTTCCAGCACTTGGTTGGTATTTCGGCTGCACAAATGAGCGCCCTAACTCAATAGTGCAGGGCAAATATTCGCGCATAAATTTTTCTGAAAAATTAAAAAGCTCGGTAGTGGCTAATTGTGCTACTCCATATTTTATGGGAGCATCACCACATTTAATAAAACGGTAACCACCTACAATCTCTTTATCCTCATCGTTCCAAACAACAAGTTGCTTGTAAGGTGCATCAGAAATATCAAACTCATCAATATCAATTTCTTTTCCTGTTCCACCACCTGCGGCTCTGAAACTAAGCTCTCGTAATCTGCCAATTTCGCGCATTACGTTTGGCGAATCTACATGAGTAATAATGTATATTTTATTGGAGCCATTATTTGAGTTGCGCACAAATCGTTCTTTAGAAAGTTCTTTTTCTAAAACAGATTTTTCAACTGGTGCTATTATCGGCTGCATTAATTACTGTATTAATAGTTTCGTTTTATCACCACTCTTCAATGCATACACATGCTCTTTTATTTTTTCGGCCCACTGATGATCTGTGTGCGACTTATCAAGCAAGCTGTGAGGAATTGGCTTGCCAAAGATAATGGTAATTGTTTTATTGCGCTGATGATACATCTCGCTAACCAAGTAAAGCATTTCAATATTAGCACCTATTCCCAATCTTTTTCGCCACAATGCCAGGTTGTAAAACCAATTACTATTTTTTGCATCTATATATACAGGGATAATATCGCGCTCGTGTTTTTTTGCCTGACTTACAAAACTTTTTTTCCAATCCAAATCTTTTATAGCACCTTTTTGTTTTCTGGAAACAAGCCCAGCAGGGAAAATAAGTGTTAAGTTTTCCGAAGAATAGGTGCCGTCAATTTGACTAAGCATTTCGGAGGAATTTTTTCCGTGTTTATTTACACCTACAAATAAGTTTTTCAGGTTAGTGAGTTGCAATAAAATATCGTTTACAATAAATTTTACATCTTTTCGCAAAGCTTTATTTTCTAAAATATTTATCAGCGCCATCGCATCCAAGCCGCCCAACGGGTGATTAGCGGCAATAATAGCTGCACCTGATTTCGGTACATAATTTTCATTTACAGAAGCTACGTTTACATTAAACTCATTTATAACTTCTTTCACAAAAACGTGATCTAATTTTGTGCCGTGCATGTTCAGAAAACTGTTCACGTCATCTTCGTGAATTATTTTTCTGATTTTGTTTACAATAAATGATGGCAAAACCCTTGCTAAGCGAGGATTTTTATCAGCAATTATTTTTTTTAGATCTATTTTTTTTTCTTCCGTTGCCATTTTGAGCTATAAAATTACCATTTTTTAATCGGTGGTTTTCCACAACAGTCTCCCACCCTGAACTCACCTCTTTTTCTTATCATTTTCTCTAACCAATTTTCTTGTAAGCCAACAATACCAATCGTTTCGTTCGACTTTTTCATTCACATCACATCAATCAGAATTTTTACAAATATAAAGTTTTCAACAAAAGTGGTAAAATGTGGGAAAATGTGGGAAAATTTTCTCTATTTTTACAACCTAATAAGAAAGCCCTGATGATAAACCTCTTTGGAGTATATGAATGCAATGCCGATGCAAAAGGTCGGGTGATGTTGCCAGTGGCTTTCAAAAAGCAGTTGTCTTCAATTCTCGATCAAGGGTTTGTAATCAAGCGCAGCATTTTTTCAAAATCGCTGGAGTTATATCCTATGGCGACTTGGAATGAAATGGTGAAGGATGTAAACAAGCTTAATCGTTTCGTGAAAAAGAACGCGGAGTTTATTCGCTTGTTCAATTATGGAGTTAAACCACTTGAGTTAGATGGAAATGCGCGATTGCTTATACCTAAAGATTTGATGGATTTTTCGGCAATAAAAAAAAATGTGGTGATGGCAGCCGCAACAGACCGAATAGAAATATGGGACCAAGCTGCTTACGAGAAATTTATTAAAGAAAGCAGTGATGGCTTTGACAAGTTAGCTGAAGATGTGATGGGAAATATAAACCCAACACAAGCAGATGGGGGAAAATAAAAATTATCACATACCGGTTCTTTTACATGATTGTATTGATGGGCTAAAAATAAATCCGAATGGAATTTATGTGGATGTAACATTTGGCGGTGGCGGACATTCTGGTGCGATTTTAGAAAAACTTACAAGCGGAAAATTATTTGCATTTGACCAAGATGAAGACGCACATGCTAATGCTATTAATGATAGCCGTTTCGTTCTTGTAAAATCAAATTTCAGAAACCTGAGAACGGAGTTAGCAAATCACAGGGTTGAAAAAATTGACGGACTGCTTGCCGATTTGGGAGTTTCGTCTCACCAGTTTGATGCTGCAGAGCGAGGTTTCTCATTCAGGTATAACGCAAAGTTGGATATGCGAATGAACAGATCACAAAAAAATACTGCTGTAGATATTGTTAATCAATATGAGCAAAACGATTTGCGACAAATTTTTTTCAACTACGGTGAATTAAAAAATGCAGGAAGAATTGCAATGCAAATAATAAAAGCAAGGCGAGGAAATAAAATTGAAATGATTGATGACCTAAAGCAAGTGTTGAGCAACTGCATAAATAAAAAAAACGAAAGCAAATTTCTATCGCAGGTTTTTCAGGCATTGAGAATTGAATTGAATGATGAGTTGGCTGCGTTGAGAGAAATGCTGTTGCAAGCTGAGGCGATGTTAAATGTGGGTGGAAGATTGGTTGTTATGTCATATCATTCGCTGGAAGACAGAGTAGTGAAAAATTTTATGAAAACTGGCAATTTGAAAGGCGAACTGCAAAAAGATTTTTACGGAAATATTTTAACTCCATTTAAGCAAATAACTCGTAAGCCAATTGAGCCCGATGATTCAGAAATAAAAATTAATGCACGCTCAAGAAGTGCTAAGCTAAGAATAGCAGAAAAAATATAATACCAACAAATGAATAAACTAAGGGGGAAACCTGAAGAAGTAAAACAAGAAAAACCAAAAAATAAACGTAAGCCTGGAAAGCTTGCTAAGTACTTCGCCTCCCTTTTTAGCGGCAGTTTTTTAGCCGAAGAAAAAACACTAAAACAGTTACCATTTATTTTCTTCCTCACGTTTGTAGCCATTTGTTATGTGGCCAATGGCTATTATGCTGAACGAACTGTGCGCAATATAAATCGTGTGGGTAATCAGATAAAAGAACTTAAATCAGAATACATCACATCAAAATCGCAATTGATGTTTATCAGCAAACAATCTGAAGTTGCAAAAGCATCAAAAAATTTAGGTTTAAAAGAATCGGTTACTCCTCCAATAAAAATAGTTGACACCACATCGGTTAATACAAGCAGCAATGGACAATAAGAAAAGCATACTGTGGAAAATATATATCGTTTACCTTTTGGTATGCGTATTTGCCATTTTCATTATTGCGCGTGCATTTAACATAAATGTAGTACAAGGCAACTACTGGAAAAAAGTTGCCGAAGATTTTACTTATGAGTACCGAGATATTGAAGCCGTGAGGGGAAATATTTTTGATGTAAACGGAAACTTATTAGCCACATCGCTTCCGTATTATGAAATAGCAATGGATGTGAATGCAGATGGTATTAGCGATAAATTATTTAATGAAAATATTGATTCGCTTGCTTACAGTTTGTCAAATATGTTTCAAGACAAAACGAAGAACGAATACAAAAAAGAAATTGTAAACGCACGTAACAATAATAAAAGGTATTTGGTGCTGCAAAAAAATGTTTCGTACACTGATTTGCAAACCGTTAAAAAATTCCCACTCTTTAGAAAAGGAAGATACAAAGGCGGTTTGATAACTGTGCAAACCAATAAAAGAGAATTGCCTTTTAGATTTTTAGCAGCGCGAACAGTAGGCTATTACAATGAAAATTCAAAAGCTATTGGTTTAGAGGGCGCGTTTAATGTTGAGCTGAAGGGAGTTGGCGGCAAAAGATTAATGAGAAAAATAACAGGCGGAGTAGAAATGCCAGTTAATGATGATAACGAGGTGGAGCCGCAAGATGGGCTTGATTTGGTTTCAACAATTGACATAAACATACAAGATGTAGCCGAAAATTCATTGATGCAGCAATTGATAAAAAACAAAGCCGATCACGGCTGTGTTATTTTAATGGAAGTAGAAACGGGCGAGATAAGAGCTATTGCAAATCTTACACGAAAAGACTCATCTACTTACGTTGAAAATTTTAACTGGGCAATTGGAAGTGCCACTGAGCCGGGCTCTACATTTAAGCTAATGTCGCTGATGGCAGCCATTGAAGATGGTTACTTAAACTTAAACGACAAAGTGGATTTAGAAAATGGCGTTACCAGTTTTTATGGTGTACCCATGAAGGATAGCCATGCTCCTAAAAAAAATCTTGTAACTGCTAAAGAAGTTTTTGAGCAATCGTCAAATGTTGGTGTATCAAAACTTATTACAAAGTACTACGCAAAAGATCAGCAAAAATTTATTGACAGAATGTGTAAAATGGGGCTTAATAAGCCACTTGGCATTTCAATATCAGGTGAAGGTGCTCCGCTTATTAAAAATACTAATGACAAATCGTGGTCGGGCATTTCGCTTCCATTTATCTCTATTGGATATGAATCGCTGCTAACACCGCTTCAGATTTTAAATTTTTATAACGCAGTAGCAAACAATGGAAAAATGGTTAAACCCATTTTTGTTAAAGAGCTACGAAAACGGGGGGTTTTAGTTAAAACATTTTTGCCCGAAGTTATTAATCCATCTATCTGTTCTAAACAAACAATAGATAAAGCAAAAGAGCTGATGGAAAGTGTGGTGGAAAACGGAACTGCAAAACTTTTAAAATCTACTATTTATAAAGTAGCAGGCAAAACAGGTACAGCGCAGATTGCAAAAGGAGGAAAATACAAAAAAGATGGTGTTGCTACTTATCAAGCATCTTTCGTTGGCTATTTTCCTGCTGATAAGCCAAAATATTCTTGCATAGTAATGGTGAGTGCACCAAGCGGTGGAGAGTACTATGGCGCACAAGTGGCTGCGCCAATATTTAAAGATGTTGCCGATAAAATTTATTCTGCATCGCTGGATATACACAAACAGATAAATGCTTCAATAAATAAATTTAATTCTCTACCATTTACACAATCGGCATCAGCAAATGATATACAAACGATATACAGTTTTCTGAACATAAATAATGTTTCTTTTCCATCATCAAATTTTTTAATACAGCAGCAATCAGATTCAACAAAATACTTTGCTGCAAATACAATTTCAAAATTATTGAACAAAAAAATTACTCCGAATGTTTGCGGCATGTCGTTAAAAAATGCATTGCCAATACTCGAAGGAGCGGGCTTTGCAGTTAAGGTTGTAGGGAGTGGAACGATAAAAAAACAATCGGTTCAAAGTGGCACAAGTTTTAAAAAAGGAACACCAATAATTATCGAACTGAGTTGATGAAACTGTTGAAAGACATATTATATAAAGCAAACTTACTTGAGGTGGTAGGCACAACAAATATTGCCATAGCATCGGTTACTGCCGATTCGAGAGAGGTGGAGAAGTTTTCTTTATTCATTGCAATAAAAGGAACACAAGCCGATGGCCATAAATATATTTCAAAAGCAATTGATAGTGGAGCACTCGCAATTGTGTGCGAAGAAATTCCGGAGCAAAGACACGATGATGTTACTTATATAAAAGTTAAAGACTCATCATTTGCATTGGGTATAATTGCATCAAACTTTTTTGATAATCCGTCTGAGAAAATAAAATTAGTTGGAGTAACCGGCACTAATGGGAAAACAACAACAGTTACTTTATTGTTTAACATGTTCCGTGCGTTAGGATATAATGTTGGATTGTTGTCAACCGTAAAAAATCAAATTAACAATACAATAATTGAGTCAACACATACAACGCCAGATGCAATAGCGCTTAATCAGTTGCTTGCTAAGATGCTTGAGAAAGGTTGCGCGTATTGTTTTATGGAAGTTAGTTCGCATGCTGTGGTGCAAAACAGAATTGCCGGTGTACAGTTTGCCGGAGCTGTTTTTACAAATATTACCCACGATCATTTGGATTATCACAAAACGTTTGACGAATACATAAAAGCGAAAAAAAGATTTTTTGATTTATTAGGTGATGATGCATTCGCAATTGTAAATAAGGATGATGCCAATGGAGAACTAATGTTGCAAAACACAAAAGCATCAAAACATACTTATGCTTTAAAATCACAAGCCGAGTTTAAGTGCAAAATTATTGAAAATCAATTTTCGGGTTTGTTATTGAATATTGATGGCAAAGAGTTGTGGACAAAACTTATCGGAAACTTTAATGCCTATAATATTTTAGCAGTTTATGCAGTTGCTACTTTGCTTAAAGAAGACAAGCTGAACATACTCACCACGCTTAGTATGCTTAATGCTGTTGATGGCAGGTTTCAATACATCAGAACAGAAAAAGGAATTGTAGGCATTGTTGATTATGCCCATACTCCTGATGCATTGCTTAATGTTTTAAAAACAATTAGCGAGATAAGAACAGGAAACGAAAAAGTGATAACCATTGTTGGGTGTGGTGGTGATAGAGATAATGCAAAACGGCCTATAATGGCAAAAATTGCATGCGAAAATAGTAATCAGGTAATTCTTACTTCAGATAACCCTCGCTCAGAAAATCCTGATTCGATAATTCAGCAAATGCAAAAAGGAGTAGAGCCACAGCATGCTAAAAAAGTTTTATCAATCACAGATAGGAGAGAAGCAATAAAAACAGCTTGCAGTATGGCTAATACTGGCGATATTATTTTACTCGCAGGTAAAGGTCATGAAACGTATCAGGAAGTAAACGGGGTGAAACACCCATTTGACGATTTGGAAATTTTAAAAACAACACTAAACATCTTCGAGAAATAATGCTGTACTACTTATTTCAATACTTAGATAAAATTGATTTTCCTGGTGCGGGTGTATTCCAGTATATCTCTTTCAGAGCTGCCCTTGCAATTATTGTTTCGCTGCTTATTTCAATGGTGTTCGGTAAAAAAATTATTGCGCTTCTGCACCGCAAGCAAGTGGGCGAAACAATTCGCGATTTAGGATTAGCCGGTGAGAAACAAAAACAGGGAACACCTACGATGGGCGGCCTAATAATTATATCTGCCATTTTAATACCTACACTGCTTTTCGCTAAGCTTCACAATATTTATATCGTACTCATGATTGTGTCAACCCTTTGGCTTGGTGCAATTGGCTTTTTAGACGATTACATAAAAGTATTTAAGAAAGATAAAAAAGGGTTAGCCGGAAAATTTAAAGTGCTTGGGCAAATTGGTTTGGGAATAATAGTTGGTTTCACTGTTTATTTTCATCCAGACATAAAAACAAAAGTAGAGATAACCGAAGCGCTTGTATCAAAAGTAGATGCAGAAAAAGTTACTGTAATAGTTGAGTCTGATAGTTCGAAGCATTTTATGCTTGATAAAAAATTACCTAACACAACTATTCCGTTTGTGAAAGACAATGAGTTTAACTACTCATCAATAATGGCAATGCTTGGCGAGGGAATGAGGAATTACACTTGGATAATTTATATGATGGCAGTAATAATAATTGTTACAGCAGTTTCTAATGGCGCAAATATTACCGATGGAATTGATGGACTTGCAACTGGCACATCAGCAATTATAGGTGCAACGCTTGGTGTATTTGCTTATGTGTCGGGCAACTTATTTGTGGCTAATTATTTAAACATCATGTACATTCCTTATTCAGGCGAGTTGGTGATTTTTATTGCGGCATTTGTTGGAGCTTGTGTAGGTTTCTTGTGGTATAATTCTTACCCTGCCCAGGTTTTTATGGGCGATACTGGCAGTCTTGCTTTGGGTGGCATTATTGCTGTCTTCGCAATTGTAGTTCGCAAAGAATTACTCATTCCTGTTTTGTGCGGCATATTTCTCATCGAAAACTTATCAGTAATGATTCAGGTGAGTTATTTCAAATACACGAAGAAAAAATTTGGCGAAGGAAAAAGAATTTTTCTCATGTCGCCACTGCATCATCATTATCAGAAAAAAGGAATGCACGAATCTAAAATTGTATCTCGTTTTTGGATTATAGGCATTATGCTGGCAGTATTAACCGTAGCAACATTAAAACTGCGCTAATGAAAAAACTAGTGGTAATAGGAGCAGGAGAAAGTGGCATAGGCACAGCAGTACTTGCGCAAAAAAATGGTTATGAAGTATTTGTTACTGATAATGGTACAATAAAAGAAAAATATAAAAATGTATTGCTCACAAAAAATATAGCATTTGAAGAATTGAATCACACAGAAGAAAAAATTTTAAACGCAACAGAAGTAATGAAAAGTCCGGGTATTCCGGACAAAGCTGATTTGATTAAAAAAATAAAAGAAAAAAATATTCCTGTAATTTCTGAAATAGAATTTGCATCGAGATATACCAGCGCAAAATTAATTGGGATTACCGGCACCAATGGCAAAACCACAACCACCATGCTCACTTATTATATCTGTAAAAAAGCTGGATTGAATGTGGGGCTTGCCGGAAATGTGGGGAAAAGTTTTGCATGGCAAGTGTCAGAAAATAATTTTGATTATTATGTTTTAGAATTGAGCAGTTTTCAATTAGATGGCATGTTTCATTCAAAAATTGATGTTGCGATTCTTTGCAACATCACCCCCGACCATCTTGACCGATACAATTACAATTTGCAAAACTATGTTGATTCAAAATTTAGAATCACACAAAACCAAACAAGCACCGATGCATTTATTTACTGTGCCGATGATGAAATAACAGCAACAGAAATTGCGAAAAGAAAATTTAACGCGCGCTTACTTCCCTTTTCAATTAAAAAAGAAATAGCAGAGGGTGCTTATGTAAAAGAGAAACAATTAATTATCAATATAAACCAAAAACCAATATCTATGTATTTAGAAGACCTCGCACTACAGGGCAAACACAACCAGTACAACTCAATGGCTGCAGGCATTGCAGCCCGTGTAATTGACATCCGAAAAGATGCAATTAAAGAAAGTTTATCCGATTTTGAAAACGTGGAGCATCGTTTAGAATTTGTTGCAAAAGTTCATGGCATCGAATTTATTAACGATTCTAAAGCAACAAATGTAAACTCTACATGGTATGCTTTAGAAAGTATGCAAAATCCCGTAATATGGATTGTAGGCGGAGTTGACAAAGGAAACGATTACACGCAATTACGCGATTTGGTGAAAGACCGAGTAAAAGCAATTGTTTGCCTGGGAACAGATAACAAAAAAATAATTAAATCGTTTAAAGATATTGTTCCGCAAATAGTAGAAACTAGCTCCGCTAAAGATGCCGTTTTTCAATCGTATAAGTTGGGCAAAAAGGGCGATACTGTTCTACTATCACCTTGCTGCGCAAGCTTTGATTTGTTTGAAAACTACGAAGACAGAGGCAAGCAATTTAAAACAGCTGTAAAAGGTTTATAACATGCAAAACGAAAATAAAAAAATAAAAATTGATTCCTTAAAACGACAAAATTTATTGAATGAACACTCAATGGAATTTGTTGCGGAACATAAAGGCGTAACCTATATCAATGATTCAATAGCTATTAATGCAACTAAAACATTAGACTCGTTAAATATGATTAATGCCGATGTGATTTTAATTATAGGAGGAATTGATAATAAAACAGATTATGAATTATTAAAAGAGGTGGTGCAATCAAAAGTTTCAAAAATTGTTTCGATTGCACCCGATAATAATAATTTGCTAAAATCGTTTTTAACTCTTGGAGTAGAGTTGAGTAGTGCCAACTCTGTTCAGGAAGCAGTGGAATATGCTTACAATGTTGCTGAAAATTTTCATGTGGTTTTATTTTCACCGGCATGCCCAAGCTACCATCCGTTTGATAATTATAAAAACAGAGGAAACGATTTTAAAAGAATAGTTCATTCATTAATAAAATAAAATTGGGTTTATTAAATAAGATAAAAGGCGACAAAGTAATTTGGATAATAGTATTGCTGTTATCTCTTGTCTCTATTGCCGTTGTGTATAGCTCGGTGGCGCAACTTGCATTCAAATACAAAGGTGGTAACACAAGTTACTATCTTATTAAACATTCATTAATAATAGGCTTCGGAATTTTGCTGATGTATTTTATACACAAAATACGTTACAGTTATTTTTCTCGCATTTCGCAAATTGGAATTTGGCTGGCAGCGCCTTTGTTGCTTTACACTTTAATAAAAGGAGTGAGTGCGGGCGAGGCTGCGCGTTGGTTAGAAATTCCCGGAACAGGTCTCACCTTTCAAACATCAGATTTTGCAAAATTAGTTTTACTCATTTATGTAGCTCGCGTTTTAGCTATTAAACAAAATGAATTAACAGATTTTAAAGTTGTACTTCTCTACTTATTATTGCCAATAGCAACTATATGCGGTTTAATTTTTCCGGCAAATTTTTCTACATCGGCTTTGCTTTTTTGTTCGTGTTACTTACTTATGTTTATAGGCGGTGTACCAATAAAATACTTGCTGATGATTATGGGAGCAGGCATTGTTTTTATTTCAGTAATTGTTTTACTGATATTTAATTTTCCGGATGCAATACCTCGCGGGCAAACATGGAAAACAAGAATAGAAAATTTTTCAAGTGGTGATGCCGAAGAAAATTACCAAGCCGAACAAGCGAAGATAGCAATAGGCACGAGTGGTGTATTGTATGGTAAAGGTCCGGGCAACAGTACACAGCGTGGTTTTTTGCCGCAAGCATCATCCGATTTTATTTATGCAATTTGGATTGAAGAATTTGGATTGATTGCCGGTGTTTCGGTTTTGCTTTTGTATTTGATTCTTCTTTTCAGGGGAATAAAAATAGCACAGTTGGCCGGAAAAAATTTCGGAACGCTAATGGTTTTTGGATTGTGTTTTAGTTTAGTTTTCCAAGCATTAGTAAATATGGCGGTTGCAGTAAATTTATTCCCGGTTACAGGGCAGCCATTGCCATTAATAAGTATGGGTGGAACTTCAATTTGGTTTACGAGCATTACGATAGGAATAATTTTAAGTGTGAGTAAAGAAAACACAAGCGAAAAAGAGCAAGAAGAAACGGATGAACAGGAGGCTTAAAATTATAGTTAGCGGAGGAGGAACGGGAGGACATATTTTTCCGGCAGTAGCAATAGCTAATGCAATTAAAGAAAAGAGAAGCGATGCTGAATTTTTATTTGTGGGAGCATTAGGCAGAATGGAAATGGAAAAAGTGCCGGCAGCAGGATATAAAATTATGGGATTGTGGATTAGTGGTTTGCAAAGAAGTTTGTCGTTTAAAAATTTATCGTTTCCGTTTAAAGTCATAAGCAGTTTGATAAAGGCAAAAAAAATATTAAAAAGTTTTAACCCCGATGTAGTGATTGGCACAGGTGGCTATGCCAGCGGCCCAATGCTTAGCGTTGCTTCATCAAGCGGCATCCCCACGCTGATACAAGAACAAAATTCTTTTCCGGGTATTACCAATAAGTTGCTTGCAAAACGCGTAAGTAAAATTTGTGTGGCTTACAATGGCATGGAAAAATATTTCCCTAAAGAGAAAATATTAATCACCGGAAACCCTGTGCGAAACGAAGTAGTGAAAATTGATAATAAAAGAAAAGAGGCGTTTGTTTTTTTCAAATTGGATGAAAATAAAAAAACTGTTTTGGTAATTGGAGGAAGTTTGGGGGCATTCACCATTAATGAAAGTATAAATCAATCGTTACAGCAATTTGCTAAGGATGACATCCAGCTTATTTGGCAAACGGGTAAAACGTATTTTGAAAAAGCGAAAAATGCCACGAGCAACTATTCGGATAAAATAAAAACGTTTGACTTTTTATATCAAATGGATTTTGCTTACGCAGCAGCAGATGTGGTTATTTCGAGAGCAGGAGCAATGTCAGTATCTGAATTATGTTTGGTTAAAAAACCCGTTATACTTGTTCCATCGCCTAATGTTGCAGAAGATCATCAAACAAAAAATGCAATGGCGCTGGTAAATAAAAATGCAGCCATTGTTGTTAAAGACGCAAATGCCTTAAAGGAATTATATCCTCAATTAAAAACACTAATTAACGATAGGCAATTAATGACAGAGTTAGGTAATAACATATCGGAATTGGCATTTGAAAATGCAGCAGAAAAAATTGCAGACGAAGTAATAAAATTAGCACGAGCATAAATGTTAGCAGGAATAAAACATATTTACTTTTTAGGTATTGGAGGAATAGGCATGAGTGCGCTCGCGCGATATTTCATTGCTAAAGGTTTTTCTGTTTCGGGGTATGATAAAACGGCTACTGATTTAACAGATGAACTGATTGCCGAAGGAATAAAAATACATTACGATGAAAATATAGAAACAGTAAAAAATAATTTACGAAACTATAAAACCAATCAAGTGCTGGTGGTTTACACACCGGCAATTCCGACTGAACACAAAGAGTATATTTATTTTTCTCAAAATAATTTTTGTGTTAAAAAAAGAGCTGAAGTGTTGGGCGAAATAACAAAAGCTAATTTTACTATTGCGGTAGCGGGTTCACATGGTAAAACCACTACATCATCAATAGTAACTCATTTGTTACGTTCGGCAAACATAGATTGCTCGGCATTTTTAGGAGGCATTACACAAAACTATAAAACCAATTTTTTAATAGGTACTGATAACACAGTGGTGATTGAAGCCGATGAATACGACCGTTCGTTTTTAACATTATACCCCGATATCTTAATTATCACTTCGGTAGATTCAGATCATTTAGATATTTATGGAACTAAAACAGAGATGCACGAAACGTATAAAAAATTTGTATCGCAGTTAAAAGAAGGTGGAAAATTAATTGTACATCATACGGTTGCAAATGCGCTAAATATAATTCCCGACAATAAAACTGTTTTTACTTATTCGCTTGCCGAAAACACGAGTATAAAAACAACACCAATAAAAATTGAAGATGCAAAATTCTGTTACGATATTTTAATTAACCAATCGGTTATTTCGGCAAGGATGCAAGTACCCGGCAGGCACAATGCCGAAAACGCTGTGGCAGCAGCAGCAGCAGCTTATTTTATTAATGCAAGCGAGCAATTTATATCAGCCGGATTAAATTCATTTAAAGGTGTGAAACGCAGGTTTGAATACCATATCAATAACGATAAATTAAAATACATTGATGATTACGCGCACCATCCCGAAGAGTTAAAAGCGTGTTTTACGGCAGCAAAAGATTTATTCCCGACAAAAAAAATTACTGCCGTGTTCCAGCCGCATTTGTATTCGCGCACACGCGATTTTGCCGATGAGTTTGCAACAACACTTTCGATGCCCGATGAAATTATATTGCTCGATATTTATCCGGCAAGGGAAAAACCAATAGAAGGCATTACATCGCAAATGCTGCTTGACAAAATACAATCGGCAAATAAAATGCTGTGTGCAAAAGCCGAGCTTGTGGCAGAATTAAAAAAACGAAAATTAGAAGTGCTTATAACAGTAGGAGCCGGAGATATAGATAATTTAATTTCACCAATTAAAAACGCCTTACAATAATGCTGAAAAAAGTTCTACACCTATCGTTATGGATTTGCATCATTGGTGCATTTGTGGTTTCGCTTGGCTTTGCAACTAACCAGCAAAGCAAAATGCCGTGCAATAATTTTGAGATAAATATTGATAATAACACCGACTGCTATTTTGTGGAACAGGAAGACATAAAAAACATGCTGATGGAAAACGGTGATTCGATAATTAACCAACCGATGGCGAACATTGATATTAATAAAATTGAAAAATTGCTTTACACCAATCCCTGGATAAAAACTGTGGATGCTTACACTGGAATTAACGGAACCATGCGCATAGAAGTACAGCAGCGCGAAGCATTGGTGCGGATAATTAACGAAGGTGGCGAAAGTTATTATATTGACCGAGACGGAAAGCCGATGCTATGGTCGGGGCAATGCACACCTGTGGTGCCAATTTTTACGGGTAATATTCACGAAAAATATAATATTTGGTACCGAACAACTGTTGATGAAATTTTGAAAACCGATACACTTTATGCCGTTACTTTGCTTGATGATATATTTGCAATGGCAAAATTCATAAGCAGCAATAAAATGTGGACAGCGCAAGTAGCGCAGGTTTACGTAAATGAAAATAAAGAGTTTGAAATTATTCCGGTGGTGGGTAATCATCGCATCTTGTTTGGCGATGCGACTGACATGGAGGAAAAATTTGCGAAGCTCGAAGTTTTTTATCGCGAAGGGTTAAACAAAACCGATTGGAATGCTTACGATACAGTTAATGTGAAATATAAAAATCAAGTAGTTTGTTCTAAAATAAATTAAAAATGGAAAAATCAGAAATAATTGTCGGGCTCGACATTGGTACCACCAAAATTGCAATAATGGTAGGTCGCAAAAACGAATTTGGAAAAATTGAAATCTTAGGCACAGGTAAGTCTGATTCACTTGGTGTGATGCGCGGTGTGGTTTCAAATATTGACAAAACGGTGCAAGCCATAAAACTTGCGGTGGATGAAGCATCGGCAAAATCGGGTGTGGATATAAAAGTGGTGCATGTGGGCATTGCAGGCCAACACATAAAAAGTTTTCAGCACAGAGGAATTCGCACGCGCCAAAGCTTAGACCAAGAAATTAGCCAAGAAGATATTAATTTGCTGGTGGAAGACATGCATAAGTTAGTGATGCTGCCCGGTGAGGAAATAATACACGCCATTCCGCAAGAATATATTATTGATAACGAACAAGGAATAAAAGACCCGGTGGGCATGTCGGGCATACGATTAGAAGCTAATTTCCATATTGTAACGGGCCACATGGCTGCTGCCAATAACATAAAAAAATGTATTGAAAAAGCGGGCTTGCAGTTAGCCGGACTCACGCTCGAGCCCATTGCATCATCAGATGCGGTGCTAAGCGATGAAGAAAAAGAAGCAGGTGTTGCCTTGGTTGATATAGGTGGCGGCACTACTGATATTGCAATTTTCCACGATAATATTTTGCGCCACACAGCAGTAATTCCGTTTGGCGGAAATGTGATCACTGAAGATATTAAAGAAGGTTGCAAAATAATTCACAAGCAAGCCGAAATGCTGAAAATAAAATTTGGTTCGGCATTAGCATCTGAAAATCAAGAAAACGAAATTGTTTCTATACCCGGTTTAAAAGGGCGCGAACCGCGAGAGATATCGGTGCGCAACCTTGCCAATATTATACAGGCGCGTATGGAAGAAATTATTGAGCACGTGCTGTATGAAATAAAAAACTCTGGTTACGAAAAAAAATTAGGTGCAGGCATTGTGGTAACTGGTGGTGGTGCTATGCTTAAACACATTAAGCAGTTGATAGAGTATGTTACCGGAATGGATGTGCGCGTGGGCTTGCCTAACGAGCATTTGGCAAAAAGTACAGACGATATTACAAGCCCGCTTTTTTCTACCGGTGTGGGATTGGTGATACATGGATTAAACGAATCGGAAAAAGGGCAAGCTAAAATTGTGAAAGCCGATAACGGAGTGCGCGATACTACGAACCCTAAAAAAGGAGGATTTTTTGAAAAATTGTTTTCATCCGGAAAAAAGTTTTTTGATGAAGATACCGATGGAAATAATTAGCCAAGAAAAAAATGGCACTCTATAAATACCGTTGCAGGCCATCTTATTTCTCTGATAATTTGCTGATAGAACTATTTGCAGGCACTACCCGCAATGAAGCGGCCGATGATTTTTTGGCTGCAATAAAAACGCTCAATGCAAAAATTACCGACCGCCATGAAGACTGGATGAACGATGGCTATAGTATTGATATTGCTACGGATGATGGAATACTTAATTTTGAGCGCGATATTTGGGGTTTTATTTTTATAAGCGCCACGCCTGCTAATAATGCTTTGATAACGTGCACCGATAAATTGCTAAACGCTAACAGCAATTACGAAAAAGAAGAAGTAGATTTTGAAAAATACAAAAATGCGCCACCGCAAGAAGGTGGTAGGCCGGGGAGGTGATGATTTTAAATTCATTATTTCGTTAAGCGTAGTGTCCTCGCTACGCTTAATATAGTGCAAATAAAATAATTAGATAGTTTGTTTAAAAAGAATTACATTTAAAATAAAAACGAAATTGCCAACAAGAATGGAAAGCTTATGTATAAATTTGGACGGAGGCAAAGTTATGAATAGCCTGCCCGCGGCAGGCAGGCGTAGCGAGGGCGCTATGCTTAACGGGGACGCTACGCTTAACAGCAGTAGCTGTTGCACAACCCTCTAGAAAATCGCTTATACTTAAATTATCAAACTCAATACAAGCGATTTAAGCCATGCTGTTTTTTTGTGTGGAATTTTGTACGAAAAATTGCCTTCGTTATATGGGCTGAAAAAAAATTTGACAGCTTTTGTTGGGATGCTTTTACAAATAGCGGTGATGACGTTCTACTTCTTTTTTCTTTTCTACATTCACTTTTGTTTCATCATTTGAAGATAGTTCATCGGCAAACGTATTTCCATCTTCCAGCA
>JAGVMA010000008.1 GCA_020054095.1 Bacteroidia bacterium
CAATGCTGCAACATTGTTTTTGGGAGATAATAATAATTATATCCGATCTACTTTTGGTGGCGGTGTTTCTATTGGTGTGTTTGGAGGTGGCGATGTGTTAAAAGTAGAACAAAGTGGCAGTGTGAAAATCGGAAATCAGACACCAACTTCTCCACATAATGATTATAAACTGTCGGTTGATGGGAAAGTGCTTGCCAAGTCATTTTATGTTACAAATATTTATTGGGCTGATTTTGTTTTCAAGCCAAATTATTACTTAATGAGTATAGAAGATCTCGAGAAATATATTATACTAAATGGTCATTTACCCAACATCCCATCAGAAAAAGACATTGCAGATAACGGTGCCGATGTAGGCGAAATACTAAAACTACATATGCAAAAAATAGAAGAGCTAACGCTTTATATTTTGCAATTGCAAAAAGAAATAGATTTATTAAAGAAAAAGTAGTTAAAAATAGTGATTAACATTTTTGGATTTATATTAAAACAAATATCGATGAAAAATACTTGGAGTATTCTTTTGGCTGGCATATTTGCGCTGTTTTACACATGTGGTACTGCTCAAACAGATAGCTGTATCATTTCGCTTAACGCTAAACTTGGATTAGGTGGTATAAATTGGCGTTTTGGAGATGTTTTACCTTATTATGGTTTTGGTGTTGAGATGGGTAAGCGATACAAAAAAAGTAAAGTTCAATTAGAGTTGTCTGTAACCTCATCTGTTTTGCTAAACAATAAATCCGATTCTACACTGGTATATGAATTACTTTCTTTCAATCACCGTAACTACAAACTAAAGCAAACATCCGGAGCAATCACAGCTATATATTCTCATGAAATATTGAAAAGGGGGGCAGTAGGATATGGACTGTTTTTTTCTTTGTCTCCATCATTAGTCTTATTTGGGAAATATTCATATAACGAATTCAAAATAGATAATACAACTAATGACACAGTTACTACAGAAGTTGTAGAAAAATATCGGCTTACCTCTAATCCAAAAGAGCCGTTCCTCCCAGTACTTAATATAGCCACCAGTGCCGGTATAGAGTTTGACCTGACGGAGAATTTGCCATTGCTCTTGAGGGTGGGAGTATCTTACTACCAAAATGGTGGTATTGGCACAAATAAACTTCGAGCATTTCACTATCAGAATATTTGGTTGTCTATTAACTATTTAATCAATAGAAAATGAAAAAAATATCACAAATTGCAATTGTTTCGTTTTTTATCTTGTCCAAAACTATTTTTGCTCAAGAATTTAATTGTTCAACTCCAACTCCTATTAATGATAATACTTCAAACAACTTTACCCCACAGACCATATTAACTAATGCGCGAATACAAGTAAAAATACATATTATCAGACGCACTGATGGTGGTGGGTCTGGGGTAGCAAGCATTTCTGACTGTATCACGGCATTTAATATTGCCCATGCCAGTTTTTTACCCCATAATATTTGTTTGCTGTTAGTTGGCATTGATTATTTAGATAACTCCGATATCTACACGTTGGAATACGAAAATCCCGTGAATGATTTACAAACGGTAACTAATTTTTTAAGCACTCCCAATGCAATAGACATATACATTGCCCCTGATAGAAACTTTAATAATAATTTGGGCGGAGTCGCAATTTCGATACCCGGAAAATCACTTGCAATACATGGCTCGCTTCTATTGCAAAATAATGGAACAACACTTATACATGAAACAGGACACTGTTTAGGGTTATACCATACTTTTGAAACTTTATATTGTTCTGAATTGACAGATGGGTCGAACTGCACAACCTGTGGTGATATGATATGCGACACTCCGGCTGATCCAACATTATTGCCAGGTGACGTAGAAAACTGT
Organism: Bacteroidia bacterium; assembly: GCA_020054095.1. GTDB lineage: Bacteria > Bacteroidota > Bacteroidia > JADZBD01 > JADZBD01 > JAGVMA01. The sequence goes on from JAGVMA010000008.1 coordinate 1,864, forward strand.
CTATATATAAGTGGTCAGGGGTATAATCCGGACGTAACAAATTTTATGACTTACGGAGATTATGAATGCCGCAACCATTTTACAACAGATCAGGGGCTTAGAATGTTAGAAAAAATTTCAATGAATATAGAACTTATAAATTGCTTAGCACCAAGCAATATCGCTCTTTCATCCATAAATTTACCTCTATTATTTTTATTTAATCCCATTTATTCGCTCAGCTATTATGCTGAGAATACAATAAGCATTAATAACTCCACTCTAAGTGTGCAAGGAGATTTAAACCTTTTAGCCGGAGAAACCATTGAAATTACATCTGAGTTTTATGTTCATCAGGGAGCAGAGTTTTCTGCGCAACTTGGACAAGTTTGTCCTCCGGATAATATACTAAGAGTTATTTCTGCAAATTCAACTGATGATTATTACTCAATTGATCACGATACCATTGGCGAATACTATAACAGAAAAAATAATAGAATTACAGATGTGATTATCTACCCCAACCCAAGCACGGGCATTTTTACATTGCAAAAACCAACAGATACAAAAGCTATTATAGTGGCAATAATGTGTGGATAGGAGGAGGAAGCAACAGCGATGTTGATTTGAAGGTATGTGGCACAGTACAAGGTAAAAAAATGCGTGTACAAGCAAATTGGTGCGACTATGTATTTGAGTCAAACTATGAAAAAATGAGCATTTTAGAAAAAGAAATTTTTTATACTAAATTTAAACACCTTCCAAATGTAGATACCCAAATGGAAGTGGAGTCAAATGGATTGGATATTGCTAAAAACATGGCCGCTATTTTACAAAACGTAGAAGAAAACACAATAGATATTACTGCGCTTTATAAAATGATTTTACAATTGCAAAAAGAAAACGAGGAATTAAAAAAGCTGATTTTCGATATAAAAAAATAAATTTTGAATAAAAAATACAACATAATAATTTTAGTTGCGTTCCCTTTTTTGCTTTACAATGGTGATGCACGTGCAGGTTGCAATGCTGACACCAACGCAACTAAACTATTTGAACACCATCTAAGTGTAGGCGTACCTTTTATTTCCCCTTCGCTACTTTATTATATACATTCAGATGGTGTACATTATAAGTTTTATAGATGTCGAATCTTATGAATTCCCGCCTCAATCATTGTGCTTAAATCTAAATTATTCGTTTAGCATCAATAGAAGATGCCATCTTTTTATAACAGGCACATATTGGCAATTGAACCCATTCGATAAGGAGCGTTTCGCTTATACAAATACACGTCTTACTTCATTATCCGTAGGTGAGACGTTCTCAATTGTTAAGAATAATAAGCACAATTTACATATAGGACCACAGATCCTATATTCTAAGTATAATAGAAATAATATTTACAAAGAATTTGCTACTATATATGGTTTTGGAGTGCGGTTTAATTACTCTTATTATTTCGCCAAGAAAATGTATTTTATGGTTTCTATTGATGAGAATTTTTGTTTTGCCAATGGGGAGTACTTTGATACAAACAAATACATTTTAGCATATAAAGAAGTTAAAGGCAAGTCAATGTTATCAACAAACATGCTGGTAGCATATATAGGGATAAAATTATAAATCATGATTATGAAAATAGCGCAGATAATTTTTTGTGTCTTAATTTGCAATATTTGTTCAGGACAAAACATTATTTTGAATGAAGACTTTACTGATGCTCAGTTAAACACAAATTTGTGGAGCATAAATCCTGGAGATTTTCAGGTTTTCACACCTATTGATAATGAGTATTACGGTAATGCAGAAAATGTAGTAATAGAAAATGGGTTGTGTAAACTAAGGATGTATTATAAACCCAATAACTATCTAATTTCAAATTATTGGCATCCTATCCACTTATACGATTTTTTGATTTTACATCTGGTGCAATTCGTTCAGTCGCCAATTACGGGTATGGTATTTATGAAATAAAATGCAGATTCCCACAAAACTGTAAGCCGGCAATATGGTTATATGGACAATGTGGCGAAGAAATAGATATATTGGAGTTAGGGGATGTTGATATTCCTGATGAAAACGATTCATACACCCCGAATGATTGTAGTTGCAATCATTCAAAACATTTGGCATCGGTTCATAAAAACGACCCTTGCAACGGAGATAATCAGGCAGAGGGAAGAAAATTTACAAATTATGATTACAGTGATGGCAATTTTCATGTGTTCAGTTTAGTATGGACATATGATGCTATAGTGTGGTATGCAGATGGTTTGCCAATTAGGAGATGCAATAGAAATGCATCGAACTTCAGTGGAAATAAATGTATAAATAATACCTTGCTTTATCCTGAAAATGGTATGAATATAAGAGTTACACTAAGCGACACAAAACTTTATCCATTTGCTGATTACTTATCGCCTAATGGCAATAATTTTTGTGTTACCCCTAATTGCCGTCCACAAATGTTGCCTTACCCAAACATATCAGTTGAAATGGAAATAGATTACGTTCGTTATTGGGATATAAACGTGGGTGATTGTGATGATAGTTCGTTACTTCTTATAGGTAATTCAATTAACAGTGGTGATACATACGAAAACTTATGGCGTGGAGGAAGTATTGATGCCATAAATGTTACTATAAAAGCTGACGCCAATGCAAAATGGTATTCAAATAACCTCATTGAAATATACAACAATTTTGAAACAGAAGATGGAGCGTATTTTAATGCCGAAATACTGCCTTGTGTAATGGATGGAAATGATGTTGAGATATATGAAAGAATAAATACTTCACCAACTCCTTATGTTATAAAAAACACTATTTCCCCAGATCTAAAACTTTACCCCAACCCAAGCACAGGCATTTTCACATTGCAAAAACCAACAGATGCAAAAGCTACGGTGGTGGTTTATGATGTGCTGGGTAATCAATGCCTCTCTCTAAACATCAATGAAGGAGAGGGAATAAAACAAATAGATTTAACAAATTTTCCAAAAGGTATTTATCACCTGCAATTAACGGAGGGTGATAAAATGTATTCACAAAAAATAGTGTTGCAATAAAAGCAAATTTTATAAGTTACAGTTCAGGTAAATCAATATTATCGGTAACTATAAATGCGCCCGGAAATTCACCGGCAATTTCTTTCATAAACTTGTAGGCCTCCAATTTGGTGCGAAAATCGCCCACACGCACTTTAAAATAAGGGCTCTCAAAACTATCGTAAGCACGCATGCTATTGTGCTTGGTTAAAAACTTCGATTTAATTTCTTTTGCTTTGTTTTTTTCGTTCCCAAAATGTATTTGCACGCGGTAACCTTTAATTTTTCCGTTTTGGCTGTCAATGTATTTTTGCTGCATAAGCGCCACACGGCCATCGGCATTAATCACCACTTTTCCGCTGTCTTTTACCTGCGAAAAGGATGGCATTATCACCACAAAAAACAGAAGAATTAAAAAATAAAACCTTGTTTGCACACTACAAAGGTATGTTTTTACCCGACTAATTACTCAACAAAAATTGAATGGAAAGTCAATCTTATTTAGAATCGTTATAAATTAAAACTTTATGTGTTTTTTTTTACAATTTGATGACAATGGTACTATTTCTCTTATAAATTTGTCGCGCGATACAGAATAGGATATTCATTTTCAAGATAAAAGTTTAAAGTAAAACACATTATGGTAAAACCGTGTAAAAGTCAGTGGCACAGGAACACTGCAATTTTCACAACACTCGCGCTAATATTTTTTCTCAACATATCTTCTGCGCTTGCCCAATTAGACGGCAAAAAAATATACAAAGCAAACTGTCGCTCATGCCACTACTTGGATGACAAATCATCTACCGGTCCAGGCTTCCAAGGCCTTTCTGGAAAACATCCTGATAAAGAATGGACTTTTAAATGGGTAAAAAATAACGTATCGTTTGCAAAAACGGATTCTAAAGCTGCCGAAATTTCAAAATTGACTACTAATACAATGACTGTATTTGAAGGCGTTTTAACTGATGATGAAATTAAGGCAGTTATTGATTATTTATATACTAATCCTACGGAAGAAAAGAAAGTAGATGTTGCAAAAGGCGGAAGTGGTGCTACAACTTCTGAACAAGAAGGAGGAATAAACCCACTTTATTTAGTTCTTGTTGTAATTACCGTAATGCTGATTATCATCAGCGCACTGCGCTCGGTAAAACGTAACTTACAAAACACTTATAACGAGAAACACGGTCTGCCACCGTTAGAAGAATTAAACTGGCGCCAATGGTGTTCGCGTAACAAACGCACAGTTGCTTTAATTGTAATTGTTACCACATCTTATGGCTTACAAGCCGGCTGGTATGCACTAAAAGATATAGGAGTTTACACAGGTTATAAGCCTGAGCAACCTATTAAGTTTTCGCATAAAATACATGCCGGTGAAAACGGAATTTCATGCGAATACTGCCACTCGGGCGTATTAAAAAGTAAAGTTGCAGGTGTGCCTTCGGCAAACGTGTGTATGAATTGCCACAAAGGAATAGAGCAAGGACCCACAACCGGAACCGATGAAATAGCAAAAATTTATGCAGCCACCGGTTTTGATGCCGCAACTAAAACATATACGAAAACACCACAGCCACTAAAATGGAACAAAGTGCATGTCTTGCCCGATTTTGTTTATTTCAATCACCAACAACACGTGGTGGTGGGTAAGCAAGAGTGTAAAACTTGCCATGGCGATTTAACACAAATGGATGTGGCCGAACAAGTATCGCCACTTACAATGGGCTGGTGTATTGATTGCCACCGCAAAACTGAAGTACCGGGCATGAAAGACAATCCTTACTACGAAGACTTACACAAAAAATTAGCAGAAAAATACAGCGGACAAAAAGATAGCATCATCACAGTAGCTCGCATGGGCGGTATTGAGTGCGCTAAATGTCACTACTAACAAATTAAAAAAAGAACTATACCTCAATAATATATAAGAGTAGATATGGGTAACAAAAACAAATACTGGAAAGGCATAGGCGAATTAACAGAAAATCCCGAACTGCTAAAAGCAAAGGAATCGGAGTTTGCCGAGCAATTACCAACAGATATTTTCGCAAGCGATGCAGCTGCCGAAGTATCATCATCGCGCAGAGATTTCTTGAAATTTTTGGGATTCAGCGTGGGCGCAGCAGCTTTGGCTTCGTGCGAAACACCTGTAACTAAAACTATTCCTTATGTTTTTAAACCCGAAGAAGTAACGCCCGGTGTTGCCAACTGGTACGCATCTACATTTAATGATGGTAACGATTATTGCAGCATTTTAGTTAAAACCCGCGAAGGCCGCCCAATAAAAATAGAAGGAAATCCTAATTCAAAAATCACAAAAGGCGTAACCAATGCACGTGTGCAAGGTTCGGTTTTATCGTTGTACGATGGTGCACGTTTTAAAACCGCAATGGCCAAAGGCGCTGCTGCCGACTGGAAAGATGTGGATGCCGAATTATCAAAAGCTATTGCTGCTGCTACTGCTTCGGGCAAATCAGTAAGAGTGTTAACAGGCACAGTTTTAAGCCCGTCAATGCGTTCGGCAATTGGCGAATTTTTATCTAAAACAGGCGGTAAACATATCTCGGTTGATGCTGTATCGCAATACGCAATACGCAAATCGCACTTAAATACGCACGATAAGTTAGAGATGCCAACTTACCATTTTGATAAAGCAAAAATAATAGTAAGTTTTGGTGCCGACTTTATTACAAACTGGGTAGCACCTATTGAACACTCAAAAGGATACGGAATAGGCAAAAAAATAAATAAAGAAACAGCCAATAATTTATCAAACCACATTCAGATAGAAAGCACACTAAGCGTTACAGGTTCTAATGCCGATATGCGCATGGCTTGCAAACCATCAGAAATTGGGAATTATGTAGTTGCATTGTACAATGCTCTTTCCGGTGGTTCGCTTCCGGTAAACGGAAAAGTGGATGAAAAAGGAATTGCGAAAATAGCCGAGTGGTTAAAAGCAAACAAAGGCAAATCGCTTATTGTTTGTGGTGTTAACGATGTTGCTACGCAATCTATCGTTAATGAAATGAACAAATGGCTTGGTAACTACGGCAGCACGTTAGATATTGAAACATCATCGAACTATCGCATGGGTAACGATGACGATTTTACATCATTAGTGAAAGAAATGAACGATGGCAAAGTGGGTGCTTTAATTATGTACGGATGCAATCCGGTTTACACAGCAGCATCGTCAGGTTTTGCATCAGCGCTTTCAAAAGTTGATGTAAAAGTATCAATGAACACTGCGCCAAACGAAACTACAGCCGTTTGCGATTTCGTTTGCCCTGATCATCATTACTTAGAATCATGGGCAGATGCCAATCCGCGCAAAGGACATTACTCACTTGGTCAACCAACTATACAGCCCTTATTTAAAACTCGCAGTGCCATGGAATCGTTCTTGCTTTGGGCAGGAAACAATAGTTCGGCATCTGATTATATTAAATGGTATTGGGCAAAATCTGTTTTCCCGATGCAAGGCAAATACATGGATTTCACTTCTTTTTGGAACTATAGCTTACATGATGGTGTAGCCGAAATAGGTACCGATGTGATGTTGAAAATGGAAGAAGGCAAAAAAGAAGACAAAAAGAAAGAAGAAACTAAAAAAGAAGAAGTAAAAACAGCGGTAACCGAAGAAGCACCAAAAACAAATAAAATGGATGTGTCGGCTGCTGCTGCAATGATAGCCGCAGAAAAAAGCGCACCTATTGAATTAATTATTTACGAAAAAACAGGACTCGGATTTGGCGATAACGCTAACAACCCCTGGATGCTTGAGTTTCCTGATCCAATATCAAAAGTTACTTGGGACCATTACATTACCATGAATCCGCTTGATATGAAAGGCAAATACGCCATGCTCGAAAGACAAGACATGATTGGCGATATGGCAACAATAACTGTAAATGGAAAATCAGCAACACTTCCGGTTTTCCCTCAGCCAGGTCAAGCGCGCGGAACGATAGGTATTTCTGTAGGTTACGGCAGAACAGCATTAGGCAAAGTAGCAGCATTAGCCGGTGGCTTTAATGCTTATGAATTTGTGGGCACTAATAATGAAGGCACCATGCATTATTCTGCTCCGGTAACGGTGAGCGATGCAACAGGTGAGAAATTTGCTTTTGCCTGCACGCAGCAGCATCACACCATGATGGGCCGCAAAATTGTAAACGAAACTACATTAGCCACATTCACTTCAGTAGAAAAACAACACTGGAACGAAACCGAAATGGTTACCATGTTTGATTCTACAGGCGGACACACGAAAGTGGAGCCAACTAAAGCAAACTTGTGGGACGATCACAAACGCCTTGGACACCACTGGGCAATGGCAATTGACTTAACAGCTTGTAACGGATGCGGTGCATGCGTAATTAGCTGCCAAGCCGAAAATAACGTAGCAGTAGTGGGTAAAGAGCAAGTGGCAAAAACCCGCGATATGGCTTGGATACGTATTGACCGCTATTACAGCAGCGATATGAGCAAAGATAAAGCTCACGAAGAAGGCAAAGGCAGTATAGATATGTATTTGGAAATGGAGAACCCCACTTTTGAAAATCCTAAAGTTGTTTTCCAGCCGGTAATGTGCCAGCACTGTAATCATGCACCTTGCGAAACTGTTTGCCCGGTATTGGCAACCAACCATAGTTCAGAAAGATTGAATATGATGACCTACAACCGTTGCGTAGGAACACGCTATTGCGCTAATAACTGCCCATACAAAGTGCGCAGATTTAACTGGTTTAACTATAACGGAAACTATCGCTTTAAAGATATTAACCCAACCCAAGATGAATTAGGCAGAATGGTGCTAAACCCTGATGTTGTTGTTCGCTCGCGCGGAGTTATGGAAAAATGTTCGATGTGTGTGCAACGTGTGCAAGAAGGTAAAATGAAATCGAAAGTGGCGGGAGAAAAATTACATGACGGTGCAATACAAACCGCATGTTCACAATCCTGCCCTGCCGATGCAATAGTGTTTGGCGATATAAATGACACTAACAGCGCAGTAGCCAAAATGGCTGCCGATGAACGCATGTATCACTTGTTAGAAGAAGTAGGTATACAACCAAATGTGTTTTACTTAACTAAAATTCGTAATTCGGATGAAGTAGTATCGCACGAAAAACACCAAAATAAAGAAGAGCACAAAGGCAGTGAAGAGCATAAAGAAGAACACAAAGAAGAGAAAAAAGAACACGCATAAATAATTACTATTAATCACTATTATGCATAAAGAAGCAGCAATAAGAGAACCACTCATTTTAGGCGAAGTATCGTACAAAAAAATATCGGACGATATTTCAAGACCTATTTTTGGAAAAGCCAACAAGTATTGGTGGATACTATTCATTACATCGGTAATACTTTTTATGTGGGGCATATCGTGCCTTGCTTACACAATAGGAACTGGTATTGGCGTTTGGGGATCTAACAACGGTGTTGATTGGGCGTGGGATATCACCAATTTCGTTTGGTGGATTGGTATTGGTCACGCAGGTACGCTTATCTCAGCTGTGTTACTATTATTCCGCCAAAAATGGCGCATGGCCATTAACCGTTCATCCGAAGCAATGACAATTTTTGCCGTAATGTGCGCAGCCATTTTCGTGGTATTACACACCGGCCGCCCTTGGTTAGATTATTGGTTATTTCCACTTCCCAACCAATTTGGTTCGTTGTGGGCAAACTTTAACTCTCCACTTATGTGGGACGTATTTGCAGTATCAACCTACTTCTCAGTATCATTAGTTTTCTGGTACATAGGTTTAATTCCTGATTTTGCAATGATTCGCGACCGTGCCGTAAAACCATTAATGAAACGTACTTATAAATACTTAAGCTTTGGCTGGAGCGGACGTGCAAAAGATTGGCAACGCTTCGAGGAAGTATCGCTTGTATTAGCAGGTCTTTCTACACCACTTGTATTTTCTGTTCACTCCATTGTATCTATGGACTTTGCTACCTCCGTTCTACCGGGCTGGCACACTACCATCTTCCCACCTTATTTCGTTGCAGGCGCTATCTTCTCGGGCTTTGCAATGGTGCAAACACTTATGCTCATTATGCGTAAAGTGCTTAACCTAGAACATTATGTTACCATCAAACACATTGAGTACATGAACATCGTAATCATTGTAACCGGTTCAATGGTAGGAGTAGCTTATTTAACAGAATTATTTATGTCGTGGTATTCAGGTGTGGAATACGAGCAATACTGCTTCCTTAACCGCGCTACCGGTCCATACTGGTGGGCTTACTGGAGCATGATGACATGTAACGTAATTTCTCCGCAATTGTTCTGGTTCAAAAAATTACGCACCAGTTTGATGTTCACATTTATACTTTCTATAGTAGTTAATATAGGCATGTGGTTCGAGCGCTTTGTAATCATCGTACCTACATTGGCACGCACATTCCTTCCATCTACTTGGAACATGTATTCTCCAACATTTGTTGATTTGGGAATTTACTTAGGCACAATAGGAATGTTCTTTACGTTCTTCCTTTTGTTTTGTCGTGTGTTTCCTGTTTTAGCTCAGGCAGAGTTAAAAACAATCATGAAATCATCGAGCGAAAAATATAAAAACATGCCAGCGGCACATCACTAATAAAAGCTGAACGAAATAAATATGAGCAACAAAAAAATAATAAATGCACTGTATGGCGATGACGACATTCTGATGAGTGCCGTTAAAAAAACGCGCGCAGCCGGATTTAAAATTAAAGAAGTATTTACACCGTTTCCCGTTCACGGCTTAGACCATGCAATGGGTTTAGAGCGCACACGAATTGCTATATGCGCCTTCCTTTACGGAATTACAGGCACTTGCTTGGCAACACTAATGATGTGGTACATGATGATAAGCGATTGGCCAACAGAAGTGGGCGGTAAACCTAACTTTGCTTATTTCTACAATATACCCGCATTTATTCCAATTACGTTTGAGAGCACTGTTTTTTGTGCAGCACACGGTATGGCGTTAACCTATTTATTACGCTGCTGGATTTTACCGGGCGTATCACCTAAAAACCCCGACCCGCGCACAACAGACGATAAATTTGTAATGCAATTAGAAGTAAAGGAAACCGATGTGGATAAAGTGGTGGCGATGGTAAAAGAATCGGGGGCAGAAGAAGTAAAAGTGAACTAAAGCAAGGACAACAATAAAGATGAAAAAAACAATATTATTTTTTGGAAGCGCTCTTGCAATTACCATGTTAGTTGCATCGTGCGCCACAAGCGACCCTAATAGCCCGGGATTTGAATTTGCTCCAGATATGTATCGCTCACCATCTTATGAGTCTAACTCATCAAATGGTTTATTTGCCGATAGCATCACTAATCGCAAACCTGCAGAAGGAACTATAGCAATTGGTTACATGCCCTATCCTTATCCTAACAATGATTCGGGCTATGCCTGGGCAGGACGCAATTTAAAAAACCCTTTTGCGGCAACACCCGAAATAATTGCCGAAGGCAAAAAGAAATACGATATATTTTGCACACACTGCCATGGCGCAACCGGAATGGGCGATGGAAAAGTAGGCGGCAAATTACCCGGCCCACCTCCGGCTTACAATGCAGCACTTAAAAACTTAACCGAAGGCGCTATGTATCACTCCATCCATTACGGTAAAGGCAACATGGGTTCGCACGCATCGCAGCTAACGGCCGAAGAACGCTGGAAAATAATTCGTTATGTACAAACATTGCAAAACCCGGGTGGCATGCCGGCACCTGCTCCGGCCGACTCAACTAAAAAAGAAGAAAAAAAAGGATAAATAATATAGCTCAAGAAAAATAACAAAAGATATGCAGTTGAATTTAACATATACATTTCCGAGCAAGCTTAAAACAACTTCGTTTGTTTTAATGGGACTTGGTCTATTGCTAACCATTTTAGCTTTTGTATTTGACCATGGCCCCGAAGGCGCTGCACATGGCGAATATAACCACACTCATTTCTGGGCTAATATTTTAATATGCGCATTCTTTTTTATGGGAATTGGTTTGGGCGCTACGTTTTTTATGGCACTTAAATATGCATCCGAAGCACATTACACTGCCGCATTTAAAAGAGTTTACGAAGCCGTGAGCGATTGGCTTTGGATTGCAGGCCCTATTTTAGTACTTGTTATTTTATTAGGCCAATTTCACGTTCACCATTTATATCATTGGATGGATCCAAGTGTATACGATACCGCATCGCCACACTTTGATAATAAAATAGCAGCCAAAGAAGGCTACTTTACACCATGGTTTTTTTGGTTACGCACAGCCGGATTTATGTTTGTTTGGATGTGGTGCCAACGCACATTGCGCAACCGTTCACTTTTAGAAGACCAAGCAGGCGGCACACTTAACCACTTTAAAAACGTAAAAACATCAGCTATCTTTTTAGTTTTCTTCGGCTTCACTTCATCAGTAGCTGCTTGGGATTGGCTAATGTCTTTAGATGTACACTGGTTCAGCACCATGTTTGGCTGGTATGTTTTCTCAGGTATATGGATTAGCGCCATGATTGCAACACTAGTTATAGTACTTTACTTAAAAGACAATGGCTACTTAGAACACGTAAACGAAAGCCACATTCACGATTTAGGAAAATGGATGTTCGCCATCAGTTTCTTGTGGAGCTACTTATTCTTCTGCCAGTTTATGTTAATATGGTATGCTAACATTCCTGAAGAAGTTACCTATTTCCAAAACCGATTAGAAACTAACGGATACAAATTCATGTTCTGGTTAGTATTCTTTGTAAACTTTGCGCTGCCCATGTTATTCTTAATGTCGCGCGATGCAAAACGCAACCGCAGATTCTTAATCACAGTGGGCTTTATCATTTTTATTTTCCATTGGTTAGATATTTACATGATAGTAATGCCATCAACAGTTGGTCGTAATCCGGGCATCGGCATTTTTGAAATAGGTCCGTTCCTGTTGTTCCTTGGCGGATTTATCTATTTTGTAATGGGCAAATTAACCAAAGCACCGTTGCTTCCGGTTAACCACCCATATATCGAAGAAAGTAAACATCACAGCATATAATTATAACGCACTAACAGAAAAAGAATATGAAGTTTTTGGTTTATATAGCAATAGCACTTGTAATAACAGCAGTCCTTTACATTGCTCGCATTTTAGAACTATCGGCTGCATTACGTGGCGAAAAACAATGGGTAGTAAACAAGCGCGACACGAAGTTGAATGCACGATTAATGCTCATTTACTTTTTTGCATTTATGGCATTTGTAGCTTGGCAGTTTTATGAATACGTGCCACTGATGCTGCCCGTAGCCGCTTCAGATATTGGTGCCGAAATTGACTGGCTCATGAATGTAAACATGGTATTGATTATGATAATTTTTGTTTTAACCAATGCCGTTTTATTTTACTTCGCTTATAAATACGCACAAAGCGATGAGCGCAAAGCACGTTTCTATCCCGATAACCATAAATTAGAATTGCTTTGGACAGTTGTGCCCGGCATTGTATTAGCAGTAATAATTGTATTTGGAATTAGCACATGGACAAAAATTACAACCATGCCCGAAAAAGATTATATACTCATTGAATTATACCCCAAACAATTCGACTGGACAGCACGCTATGCCGGAGATGACAACAAATTAGGACATGCCGAATACAAAAAAATTACCGACCTCAATCCATTAGGCGTTGATTCAGTTGACCAAGCATCTTGGGACGATTTTCTTATCCGCAACGAGTTTCACATCCCGAAAGGAAAAACAGTATTGTTCCAATTCCGCTCGCGCGATGTAATTCACTCTGCTTATTTCCCGCATTTCCGCCAGCAAATGAACTGCGTACCGGGCATGAACACATCGCTCTACTTTGCCGCTACTATTACTACTGATAGTATGCGAATGATTACAGGCAACAAAGAATACAATTACATATTGCTCTGCAACAAAATATGCGGAGCCAGCCACTATGCAATGCAAATGAATATAATAGTTGACGAGCCGGCCGATTACGAAAAATGGTACAACGAAAAAAAGAACACCACCATTTTTGCAATGACCAAACCGGTAGAACAAGCACCAAAAGAGGAAAAACCAATGGTAACCGATTCTACTAAAACAGATACAACAAACCATTCGGGCGAAAAAAAACCGAATTAAAAAAAACTTAGAATTAACTAAACAGTAAAACGAACAAGAATATGTCAATGGAGAATCACGGTCATCACGATCATCATGAAGCGCATCATGATCATCACGAACACCACGAAGAAAGTTTTATAACCAAATACGTTTTCAGTCAAGATCATAAAATGATTGCACGTCAGTTTTTGATTACAGCTACCGTTATGGCAGTTATAGGTATGTTAATGTCAATCATTTTCCGTTTGCAATTAGCATGGCCTGGCGAAAAATTTGGCTTCATTAACTGGATGCTTGGCGATAAATGGGGCAAAGACGGCATATTAGATTCTAATATGTATTTAGCTTTAGTTACCATTCACGGAACGATAATGGTTTTCTTCCTCCTCACAGGCGGATTAAGCGGTACGTTCAGTAACCTACTCATCCCATATCAAATAGGTGCCCGCGATATGGCATCAGGTTTCATGAACATGTTATCATATTGGTTTTTCTTTGTTTCATCATTCATCTTAGTAGCATCGTGTTATGTTGAAGATGGCCCTGCATCATCCGGCTGGACGGTGTATCCGCCACTCAGCGCCTTGCCGCAAGCAATGCCCGGCTCGGGCTTAGGCACCACGCTTTGGTTAGTATCCATGACCTTGTTTGTGGTATCAGCACTATTAGGCGGTTTAAATTATATCATCACCGTTTTAAACTTGCGCACCGAAGGCATGAGCATGCGCAGATTACCACTCACTATATGGGCATTTTTAGTAACCGCAGTTTTAGGTTTATTATCATTCCCCGTTTTAGTGGGCGCTGTGGTATTACTTATTATGGATAGAAGCCTGGGAACAAGCTTTTATTTATCCGACATTTACATAGGCGGCCAGGCACTGCATTACACAGGCGGTTCACCCGTATTGTATCAGCACTTATTCTGGTTCCTTGGCCACCCCGAAGTTTACATCATCATTCTACCCGCACTTGGTATAGCATCCGAAGTAATTGCCGTTAACTCGCGCAAACCTATTTTCGGTTACAAAGCAATGGTGGGCTCTATTTTAACAATCGGCTTCCTTTCGTTCATCGTTTGGGGGCACCACATGTTTGTTACCGGTATGAATCCCTTTCTCGGATCCATATTCGTTTTCACCACACTATTAATCGCCATACCATCGGCCGTAAAAGCATTTAACTACATCACCACACTGTGGCAAGGCAATATCCGCTTCACACCGGGCATGCTCTTCGCAATAGGATTAGTATCCACATTTGTGAGCGGTGGTGTTACAGGCATCATCCTTGCCGATTCTACACTCGATATTCCGCTCCACGATACCTATTTTGTGGTGGCTCACTTCCACATTGTAATGGGATTATCGGCCGTGCTGGGCATGTTTGCAGGCGTTTACCATTGGTTCCCTAAAATGTTTTTGCGCATGATGAATAAAAAACTCGGCTACCTCCATTTTTGGCTCACCTTTGTTTGCGCTTACGGAGTATTTTTTCCGCAACACTTTTTGGGCTTAGCAGGCGTACCACGCAGGTATTACACCAATACTGAATTTCCACTGTTCGATAACCTTGGCGACATGAACGTGATGATTACATGGTTTGCCATTGTGGGCGCATTAGCACAAGTTTTATTCCTGTTCAATTTCTTTTACAGCATTTTCCGTGGCGATAGAGCTCCAGATAACCCTTGGAACTCCAATACACTTGAGTGGACCAATGGAGTGGGGCATAACCACGGCAACTGGATAGGCAAATTACCAGTGGTGCACCGCTGGGCTTACGATTACAGCAAGCCGGGCAAAGAACACGATTTTGTGCCGCAAACAGTGCCACTCGAAGATGGCGAAAAAGATGGCGGTGTTACCGATGACCATCACTAAATAAAAAATTTTTTAAAAAACGAAAGCCGCGTTCTTTTGAAAAAAGAACGCGGCTTTTTTTATGCTTAGCCGTCATTACGAGCGAGTTTTTCGTGAGCGAAGTAATCTCATTTGAATTGAAATTGCCGCGCTTCGTTTCACTTCGCTCGCAATGACGGGTTTTCGTACACTGATGGTGAGCCTGCCTGCCGCAGCAGGCCCACCATTCATGTTAACTCACACCACCCACTTGCAAATCGCTCCATGCACCTGCAAACTGCGGATAGCTTGGGTTAAACCAACGTGTGTAGATGTAAATTTTTTTGCCCACATTCTCCACACCAAAACTTAATGTGTGTGTGCTGCCGCTCAAAAAATCTTTTACCGTACCATCATCGGGGTTAGTGGGCGCACTGCCGCCTATTTTATAAGCATACTGCACGCCTTTAGCACCTGCGGCAAGCGATGCCCGTTTGCTATCGTGGCTGCTGCGCGATGATGCACGCATTTTACCACCCGTTTTTGGGATAAGAGCAGTAATACACTCATCGGCAATGGGCGTGGTGGGTTTGCTGGGCTTATCGCGCGTAACCACAAAATTTAATTCGGCAGCATCTAAATTAGTTGCCACACCGCAGCTTGCCATCTTTTCTAAAAGCGGATTAGCAAGTGTTCTGAAAGCGGCAATAAAACCGCGCACATCTTTTTTAATAATAGAAGTGCTCTCAGCCGGATTAATGTACTTGGGATACAGCGCATCGCGCCACGATACACGCCTGTTGCTAAGCTCGGTGGCTTCGGCAGCCGTGAGCGTAAGCCGCTGCCAGTTGGCAATGGCCATACCCGGATTGGTTTTAAATAAATACTCTACCATGTTATTGATGTAAGCATTAAACCTGTTAATGATTACCGGAATTCTTGGACCTTTGTTCATGTTAGTTGTTTTTAAGTTTATTTTTTTATCGTTTAATTTCTATTAAGCTTCGTTTTATTTTATTTACTAATCGTTTAGTTTCTATTAAGTTTCTTTTGGTTTTGTTTATTAATCTTTTAGTTTCTGTTAAGCTTCGTTTTATTTTATTTACTCACTTAATGGTTTTGTTTACTCACCTAATTGCTTTCTAACACTATAACGCAAGAAGTACTAAAAATGTTATACCGCGCGTGATGAGCTACGTTAAATCGTGATGAGCTACGTTGTTTTGATGCTTAATGGTTAAAGTTGGAATGTTTTAAGCAGGCGCTTTCAGTGCGCTGTTATGCTGAGCCTGTCGAAGCATCTGTTCGCTGTCATACTTCTACAGGCTCAGCATGACAATAAAAATTTAATCTATAATTACTTATACATGTGTTAACTCACCTGCCCAAAACCCTAACAGCAATTTTATAAAACTGCCTGCCGGTGCTAAAAACAGCACCCGTTTTAATTTGCACTAAGCAGTATTTTATTATTTGGCTTATGTAATTAATGTTAATAGCATAATGGCGGTGTGCGCTCACTAATCCTTGTGGAGAGCCATAAGCAGCCAAAAATTTTTTGAGCGAGCAATAATATTTTATTGCCCGAGTATCGTTAAAATGTAAAACAATATTGTTGCCGCATGCCTCGGCATAAATAATATCAGCCACATTGCGCTGGCATTTTACCCCATTTATTTTTACTGTAATAAGCATTATAAAAAATTGCGCGTAAGCATTTTGCCATATAAAACCAGTTAGAGGATTTACCCTTTAAACGCAAAAACCACCCAAATGTTGCATAAACAGGCAAGTTTTTTTGTTTTTTCCCAAAAAGCACAATGCTGGTTTAACACAAACAAGTTAAAAAAACACTGAGTAAATATTTTTCCGCACTTTTGTTAAGTGAAAAAACACTTGCTGTTTATTGTTTTGTGTGTGGCCATTTATTGCAATACCCACGCCCAATTTTTAGATAGCATTAAGCAAAGTTTAAAGTCAAAACCAAAATTAAGTGCAGGTTTATCCACGCGTTATTCTTTTATCACGGGCTTTTCGGCACCAGTGGTTACGGGTTATGTGGGTGTTTCGTTCAAATCTAAAATACGCTTTGGCGGTGGCTTTTCGTATTTAAAAGCACCCCGCTACGATGGCAACTATAACGAAAACCAATTGCCATTTTACAAGCATTATGTTTTTAACACTACCGATACGGTAAGTGCGCGCCTTAAATTTTTTTACATGATGTATTATGTAGATTATGTTTTTTACAACACACCCAAATGGGAATTTAGTGTGCCGCTGCAAGCGGGCTTTGGCATTACTCGTTATGATTATACTTACATTTTACAAGAAGAAGCTGCCGAGCGAAAATTTTTGTTTGTCTATTTGCCATCCGTTGCATTTGAATATAAACTGGCGCGGTGGTTAAGCATATCGTCAAGCGTGGGATACAGGTTTATCGTACACACGCAAAAAACAATGCGCCAAAAATTTGCATCGCCCGTTTACGATTTAGGATTGAGCATATATTATTCCGAGCTTTTTAAAATGGCTTTTCCTAATAGTAAATTAGCGCAGCGGTTGTGAGCTACTTAAAGTACTTGTATAAAACTAGTAGTGGAGTAGAAAATAAAAGGGTCATCATTGCTGCCGAAACAAGATAAGAGTAAGCGCCTGTAACAACAGAAACAGCGCAGGCACAAACAGGCCACACAGCACCAATTAAAATCATGTAATGAAATGCCCATTTTTGTATTTGTGCTAATGCGTTTTTTATTACTAACCACTGTGCTGCTAAACTGAGTATGCTCAGCAAATCAAAAAGTATAAACGCAAATTCAAATGCAGGCCTTGCATCTGGCGGCATGTTTTTGTTTCCGTATAAATCATTCATTATCATTCCTTCAAATCCATCGGCCCCAGCGGGTCGAACGATTTGAATGGCAAAAGCACAGCGCACATTACAAGTGCAAATAAGGTTACTATTTTATAGTAACTAATGGTGGCGTTAAATTGTTTTTCAGTTTTCATTTAAGCAAGTTGTTAAAATTTTTGCAGCTTTAAGTAAATCATCGTTACTGTGTGCTTGGCTCACAAAACCCACCTCGTAACCCGAAGGGCCAAGGTAAATTCCGTTTTCTAAAAGCGCATGATACAATTTTCTAAAATGCTGCATGCTATTGGCATCAATATTTTCTGCGCATTGTATTTTTTCTTTATCCGTGAAAGTGAGCCAAAAAACAGATCCAATAGAAAATAATTTACAATTATTTTTTTGCGATTTTATGTTTTCTAAAAACAGTTTAGTTTTCTTTTCTAAATCGGAATAAAAATTTGGTTTCAAACATTCGGTTAGCTGCGCTATTCCCGCAGCCATTGCCACGGGGTTTCCGCTTAAAGTTCCGGCTTGGTACACATTTCCTTCCGGAGAAATATGGCTCATTATTTCGGCACTTGCGCTATATGCGCCCACCGGCAAGCCACCGCCAATAATTTTTCCGTAAGTAATAATATCTGGCTTTATATTGTAATAACCTGCAGCGCCTGTAAATCCAATTCTGAATCCGGAAATAACTTCATCAAACAAAAGCAGCGTTTTATTTTCGGTGCATATTGTACGCAAAAATTCGAGATATGTTTTGTCCTGAAGTAACAAGCCATTATTTGCCGGAATGGGTTCGATGATTACGCATGCAATTTCATTTTTAAATTTTGCAAACGCTTCGGTAACTGCATCTTTATTATTAAGCGGCACCACTATTGTTTCGTTCACAAATGAATCGGGCACTCCGGCCGATGATGTGTTGCCGAATGTTACCAATCCCGAACCGGCTTTTACTAAAAGCGAATCGGTGTGGCCGTGATAACATCCTTCAAATTTTAAAATTTTATTTCGTTTTGTAAAACCTCGTGCCAAACGAATGGCGCTCATCACTGCTTCGGTTCCTGAACTAACGAAACGTATTTTTTCGATAAACGGATTATTTGCTAAAATTAATTCGGCTAAATTATTTTCTAATTCGGTGGGTGCACCAAATGAACTTCCGTTTTCAACTGCACTTTTTACGGCATTTGCCACGTTATTGTTTGCATGGCCTAATATGAGTGGCCCCCACGAGCAGCAAAAATCAATGTACTCGTTATCATCTGCATCCCAAATTCGTGAACCTTTACCGCGTTTAATAAAAACGGGTGTTCCGCCTACTGATTTAAACGCTCGCACCGGAGAATTTACTCCGCCCGGAAAATATTTTTTCGCTTTTTCAAATAATCTTTCTGAATTTTCTTTTTTCATTTTTGTTTGTTCGTCATTGCGAATCCCGCATGGCGGGTGAAGCAATCTATTATATGCTAATTAAATTAATTTTTTTTAACACTTGCGTATTCGTACACGAAGTTAATTGATAAAAACGAACAGAAATATGTTAATTTTGAGATGGTGAGGCAACTAATTTTTATATTCTTTATTTCAATTGCAATAGCAACTGCCCAAGCAGATAAGCGAATTATACCGTGCGACAGTATTATTAATTCCACTGCGCACGATTCTTTGAAAGCAGCTGCCTTCATAAAAAAAACGGGAATTTATAATGCTCAAAATCCTAATGATGCACTTGAATGTATCAGGCAATTTATTACTTGGGCAGAAAACAAAAAGAAATACTTAGGCACGGCAAATAATTTAATGGGGAATAATTACTATTTGCGTGGAGAATTTAACACTGCTCTTAAATATTATTTAACAGCGCAATCTATTTCCATAGATACAAAAGATTCGCTAACACTTGGCACATCAATAAATAATATTGGTTTGGTTTATATCAATCAGGGTAATTTGCCCGAAGGATTAAAATACCAATTGCTTTCCATGAAAATTAGAGAACGCACGGGTGATAAACGTGGCGTTGCTTACAACTACAATGCGATTTCTGTTATTTACAAAGAAATGGCATTGGTATCAAAAAGCCAAGACGATATAAGAAATGCGCTTAACTATCAGTTTAAATCATTGAATACAGTTGAAGAGTTAAAAGATTCAATAGGAATATGTACCGGCACCGGAAACATTGGTGGCATTTATTTGCAATTGGATGATTACGGCAGAGCCACTGAGTATTTTTTAAAATCACTTTCGCTTAGCGAAAAATCGAATTACAAAGTGGGAGTTGCTAACGCATTAGGAAATTTGGGTTCTGTATTTTTAATGCAAGGTTTAAATGAAAAAGCAATAGACTATTTAGAACGCTCAATAAAACTTCAAGAAGAATTGGGCATCACTTCTGATTTAGGCCGCAATATTGCTAATCTTTCTAAGGCGTATCTCAATCTTAATTTTATTGATAAAGCAATACAATATGGAAATAAAGCTTTAGCAATTGGTACAGAAAACCAATTGGATGATTTGCTGAGAGATGCTTATCTGGAATTATCTAAAGCATATACTATGAAGGGCGATTACAAACAAGCAAATATTTTATTGAATAATTACATCAGCATTAAAGACACGCTTACCGCCCGCGATGCTCGAAACAAGATACAAGAAATGAAAGCCCTTTTTGAAACTGAAGACAAACAAAAAGAGATTACATTACTTGAAGAAAAAGCAAAAGTGGCTGAATTGCAATCGGCACAGCAACAAAATTTTTTACGCTTTACCATTGGCGGAATATTTTTGCTAATCATCTTAGCACTTGTTTTATATAACCGTTTCAGGGTTAAGAAAAAAGCGAGCGAAGAAATAACAGCAGCGTATAAAATTATTGAAGAAAAAAACAAAGACATTGTTGACAGCGTTCGGTATGCAGCGCGTATTCAAAACTCGCTTTTACCCACCGAAAAATACATTGAACGTAATTTGAAAAAACTGAAGGAGAAGAAATAATTAAAATAAATTATTTTTCAGTACATCATTGTAAACCATTTTAATTCCACCGGCTAATTTAATGGTGTGAGTCCAGCCGAGTGATTTTAATTTACTTGAGTCCATTAGTTTACGAGGCGTTCCATCCGGTTTTGTAGTATCAAACTTTAAATCACCCTTGAAACCAACAACTTCTTTAATGAGAAATGCTAAATCTTTTATTGAAATATCGCTTCCGGTTCCTGCATTTACTATGCCTGCATCGTTATAGTTTTTCATTAAGTAAAGGCAAGCATCGGCCAAATCATCTACATGCATAAATTCACGCATAGGTGATCCGGTTCCCCAAACTTCAACGTAAGTTGCATTTGTTTTTTTTGCTTCATGAAATTTGCGAAGCAACGCAGGCAGCACATGCGAATTATTTAAGTCGTAGTTGTCGTTAGGGCCAAATAAATTAGTGGGCATCACCGAAATAAAATTACAGCCATATTGTGCGCGATAGGCATCGCACATTTTTATGCCTGCTATTTTTGCAATTGCATAAGGTTCGTTGGTCTGTTCGAGCAAACCGGTTAGTAAATCTTCTTCTTTTATTGGCTGTGGCGCATGTTTTGGATAAATACAAGATGAACCAAGAAACAATAATTTTTTTACGGCATATCGGTGAGCGGCATCTATCACATTGTTTTGTATCATTAAATTATCATACAAAAACTCGGCACGGTAAATATTATTTGCTTGTATGCCTCCAACTTTAGCTGCAGCCAAAAAAACGTAATCAGGTTTTTCGGTTTCAAAAAATAAATTTACCGCCTGCTGATTTTTTAGGTTAAGTTCTTTAGATGTTCTTAAACAAAAATTAGCGTAACCATTGTTTAGTAATTTTCGGTGAATGGCAGAACCCACCATTCCACTGTGCCCGGCAATAAATATTTTAGCTGCTAATTCCACTATTCGTTTCCGGAAAAAGTATCGTGTCCGCCATCGGCTAAATATTTTTCGCGCTCAAAAATTTTAATATCCGAAGCCACCATTTCTTTAGCCAATGATTCTACTGTGTGTTTTGGTGTCCATCCTAATTTTTTTGTTGCTTTAGATGCATCACCCACTAATAAATCAACTTCGGCAGGCCGGTAATATTTTGCATCAATTTCTACCACCGATTTTCCTGTTGCCTTGTTATATCCTTTTTCATCAGCACCTTTTCCTTTCCATTCCACCGTTATTCCGGCTTCGGCAAAGGCGAGCTCGGTGAATTTTCTTACAGCTATTTTTTTTCCTGTTGCCAGCACGTAATCATCTGCTTCGGCTTGTTGCATCATTAGCCACATCCCTTCCACGTAATCCTTTGCATGCCCCCAGTCGCGCTCGGCATCTAAGTTACCAAGAAATAATTTTTCTTGCATGCCCAATTTTATTTTTGCTACTGCGCGAGTAATTTTTCGGGTAACAAAAGTTTCACCTCTTATAGGGCTTTCGTGATTAAACAAAATACCATTGCATGCAAAAAAGTTATAAGCTTCTCGGTAATTTTTTGTTATCCAAAATGCGTAGAGTTTTGCAACACCATAAGGTGAGCGCGGATAAAAAGGCGTTGTTTCTTTTTGTGGGATTTCCTGAACTAAGCCATATAGTTCGGAAGTGGATGCTTGGTAAAATTTTGTTTTGTCTTTTAAATTTAAAATCCGGACTGCTTCTAATAATCTGAGTGTGCCAATAGCATCGGCATTGGCAGTGTATTCAGGTGTTTCAAAAGATACTTTAACGTGCGATTGCGCTGCTAAGTTGTAAATTTCATCGGGCTGTGTTTCTTGCACTATTCGTATTAAGTTAGTGCTATCGGTTAAATCGCCATAATGCAAAAAAAGTTTTACACCTTTTTCGTGTTGGTCTTTATATAAATGGTCAATCCTATCGGTATTAAATAACGAACTTCTTCTTTTTATCCCGTGCACGGTGTAACCTTTGCTCAAAAGTAATTCGGCAAGGTATGCGCCATCTTGCCCTGTAACTCCTGTAATTAAAGCTGTTTTGCTCATGTGGTTTTGTTAATTGTATGCGAATTTAATTAAAAAATACATCGGTATTTATTCTACAATAAACCAGCTATTGAGAATAAACTCGCGGTTATAAATCATTTCTTTATCGGTTGAGCAATCAATAACTTTTTTGCCTGCTTCTTTGGCAATTATTTGTCCGGCTGCGGTATCCCATTCCATTGTTGGCGCAAAGCGCGGATAAACGTGTGCAGCGCCTTCGGCTACCAAACAAAATTTTAATGAACTGCCGGCAGATACAAAATCAATTTC
The DNA here is from genome assembly GCA_020054095.1 of Bacteroidia bacterium. Lineage (GTDB taxonomy): Bacteria > Bacteroidota > Bacteroidia > JADZBD01 > JADZBD01 > JAGVMA01. The sequence continues at coordinate 25,034 of JAGVMA010000008.1, forward strand.
GGCATGTTTCTTTTTTGCTTCGGATACAAAAAGCATGGTTTCGCTATTCATGTGCGAACGAGATGCCACAATGGTGTGCTTGTTTAAACTAATATTTAACGGTAGTTGCGTTGCACTTTTGATAATGTCCGAAACGGCAGTTTTGTTTTTTAATTCGTATTTATAGCTACCCATTTCTTTGGCGGCAAAATAAAAAACTTTTGTAATGGGTTGGTAAATTACTCCCACAATTGGTTTTTGGTTTTGCACCAAAGCAATGTTAACGGTAAATTCTCCGTTTCGTTTTACAAATTCTTTGGTCCCATCCAGAGGGTCAACTATCCAAAGTAAATCCCAGTTTTTTCTTTCGTTAAACGGAATTTCAATTCCCTCTTCGCTCAGCATCGGTATTTTTGCTTCGGCTAAAATTGCGGCAATAGCGTGGTGTGCGTTTTTATCGGCAAGTGTTACGGGTGAGTTATCGTTTTTATGTTCTACCGAAAAATCGGATGCGTAAATTTTCATTATTTCATCAGCCGCTGCTAACGATGCATTAATGGCAAGTTCGAGGTAGCGCTCCAAATGTTTTTTTTCCATCAATATCCGCTTCCGTTTTTTATTTTTTGTCCAGATAATTGTGCAGCAATAGTATCAACCAATCGGCTTGCACCAAATCGAAATAACGATGCGTTAAGCCAATCGTTTCCTAAAATCGTTTCGGTGAGCTTCAAATATTTTATTGCAGTTTCTCCCTCGGAAATGCCGCCCGATGGTTTTATACCGCATTTTTTTCCGCTTGTAGAATAAAAATCTTTTATCGCCATCAGCATTACGCACACGGCTTCTAATGTTGCATTGGTGCTAATTTTTCCGGTTGATGTTTTTATAAAATCGGCACCGGCATGTAGTGCAATGTCGCTTGCTGTGCGAATGTTTTGCAGCGTATTTAATTCACCTGTTTCTAAAATTACTTTTAGTGTTGTGTTTTTACAAAGTTCTTTAAACGATGCTACTTCTTCAAAAAGAAAACTATAATTACCTTCTAAAAATTTTCCGCGCGAAATCACCATGTCTATTTCATCAGCACCTTCGTTAATTGCGTATTGTGCTTCGGCTAAGCGCAAGTTCAGCGGCAACTGACCTGATGGAAATGCTCCGGCAACGGCTGCTACTTTAATATTTGAATCGCTTAGTGCCTGTTTTGCTGTGCGCACCATGCTTGGATAAACACACACTGCTGCAGTTTTGTTGGCTATTGCTTTTTCACAAAGTGCTTTTATAGTACCGGCATTGTCTTTTCCTTCGAGCGATGTAAGGTCAATTAAACTTAATATATTTTTCAACTCTTGATTAGTTGCATTGCCCGATGGTATTTGGTTTACTGTTGCCTGTATTTTTTCGGGGTTCACTTTAATGATATTGTTAAAAGGAATATCGGTCATGCAATAAAGATAATTTATTTTTTTTGTAGTTCGTTAAAACATTATACATTTGCCAAATGAAATCAAGGACTCTTCGCCAATCGGTAATATACAGCATCTGCTGTATGATGTGCTGCAATTGATAGCGGAGAGACTACTGATATAAAAACTTTATAAAAAAGGTCTTTCTGAAAACACAGTAAGACCTTTTTTATTTCACAAAAATGACAAGAACAAATAATATATTTCCTACCGATAAAATTTTGCAGCGCAATGCCAAAGAAAACCTGCTTTCCCAAAAAGGCGTTTGTATATGGTTTACGGGGCTAAGTGGTTCTGGAAAAACCACCATTGCAACCGAGTTGGAAAAAAAGCTGCACGAAAAAAAGTTGCTTACTCAAATTTTAGATGGCGATAATATACGAGCGGGGATAAATAATAATTTGGGATTTTCGGAACAAGATAGATTAGAAAACATTAGGCGAATAGCCGAAATAACAAAACTATTTGTGAATTGCGGTGTGATTACAATATGTTGTTTCGTTAGCCCAACGGAAGAAATTCGTTCAATAGCACGTAGCATTATTGGTGAAAAAGATTTTGTAGAAGTTTTTGTAAACACACCATTAGAAATTTGTGAAGCACGCGATGTAAAAGGGCTATATGCAAAAGCGAGAAAAGGCGAGATAAAAGATTTTACGGGCATAAATGCTCCGTTTGAAATTCCGCAACACGCGGCCATTGAATTAAAAAATAGAAGTATCGAAGAAAGTGTAAAACAAATTATAGAAAAAATAAGATGACAAAAAATTATTCGTTAAAACATTTAGAGGAATTAGAATCGGAAAGTATTTATGTGATTCGCGAACTTGCAGCGCAGTTTGAAAAACCTGCTTTACTTTTTTCCGGAGGCAAAGACAGCATTGTGTGTTTTCATTTAGCAAGCAAAGCATTTTTTCCAGCCAAAGTTCCATTTCCTTTAGTGCATATTGATACAGGTCATAATTTTAACGAAACCATTACTTACCGCGATGATTTGGTAAAGCAAAATGGTGTTAATTTAATTGTTGGCTCGGTGCAAGCAAGTATTGATAGTGGCAGAGTTACCGAAGAAAAAGGATACAACGCAAGCCGAAATGTTTTGCAAACCGTTACTTTACTTGATACAATAGAGCAATATAAATTTGATGCATGTATAGGAGGTGCGCGCAGAGATGAAGAAAAAGCAAGAGCTAAAGAGCGTTTTTTTTCGCACCGCGATGAGTTTGGACAGTGGGACCCCAAAAACCAACGACCAGAATTGTGGAATTTATTTAACGGCAAAAAAAATATTGGAGAGCATTTCAGGGTTTTCCCCATCAGCAATTGGACCGAGATGGATGTGTGGCAATATATATTGAAAGAGAATATTGAAATGCCATCGCTTTACTTTACGCACGAGCGCGATTGCTTTGTGCGCGATGGAGTTATATATGCGCACACCAATGTTATTCCGCTAAAGCCAACCGAGAAGGTAGAAAAAATGCAAGTGCGTTTTCGCACCATAGGCGATGTAAGTTGCACGGGCGCGGTTTTATCAAAAGCTAATTCGCTCCAAGAAATTATACAAGAAGTGGCAGCCACACGAGTTACTGAGCGCGGCAGCCGAATAGATGACAAACGAAGCGAAGCGGCTATGGAAGACAGAAAAAAACAAGGATACTTTTAAGATTAAAGTTTAAAATTTGAAATCTAAAGATTGAAAAATATATAAATCAGTAAAAAATAAAAATTTAATGAATACATCAAAAGCCCCTATAAGTTCCGATTTTGAACTTCCGATTTCCGATTTATCAGGTTATCTAAATATGGAATTACTTCGTTTTACAACAGCCGGAAGCGTGGATGATGGTAAAAGCACTTTGATTGGCCGATTGCTTTACGATTCAAAATCAATTTTTGAAGACCAATACGAAGCCATAAAAAACACAAGCGAAAAACGTGGCGAAGAATACGTGAACCTTGCTTTGCTTACCGATGGCTTGCGAGCCGAGCGTGAGCAAGGAATTACAATTGATGTTGCCTATCGTTACTTCGCAACGCCTAAGCGCAAATTTATTATTGCCGATACGCCCGGTCATATTCAATATACGCGTAACATGGTTACAGGCGCATCTACAGCCAATGCAGCACTTATTTTAATTGATGCGCGCAAAGGTGTAATTGAACAAACCATGCGACACACGTATATTGCATCACTTCTTCGCATCCCGCATATAATAGTGTGTGTTAATAAAATGGACTTGGTAGATTACAGCGCACAAATTTTTGATGAAATAAAAAACAGTTACCAAGTTTTTGCAGAAAAATTAAAACTGAACGATGTTAGGTTTATACCGATGAGTGCGCTAAATGGTGATAATGTGGTGGAGCAATCAAAAAAAATGGATTGGTACAAAGGCGAAACACTTTTAAGCTTACTCGAAAAAATTGAAATTAAAAACGATCAAAACTTAAACGATGCACGTTTTCCGGTGCAATATGTGGTGCGCCCCATGAATAACGATTACCACGATTACCGTGGCTATGCAGGCCGAGTGGCAGGTGGTGTTTTTAAAACAGGTGATACCGTAACTGCATTGCCGAATGGTTTTGAATCAAAAATTAAATCAATAGAATTAGGCGGGAAAAAAATTGACGAAGCTTTTGCGCCCATGAGTGTAACCATTACACTCGAAAACGAAATTGATATTTCGCGGGGCGATATGATTGTGAAAACTGATAACAAGCCACAAGCCACACAAGATTTAGATGTGATGATTTGCTGGCTAAACGAAAAGCCGCTACAACTAAACGGAAAATATTATTTAAAACACACCAGCAAAGATGTGCGCTGCGTGGTTAAAAACATACACCACAAAGTAAACATAAGCACACTTGCCAATGCCGATGACGATAAAAATGTGGCGCTAAATGATATTGCTAAAATTACCATCCGCACTACAGCGCCTTTGTTTATTGATAAATACAATACCAACAGAAACACAGGCAGCATTATACTTATTGATGAAGCTACGAATGTAACCGTGGGAGCAGGGATGGTGGTGTGAGCAGATTCCTCATTTTTTACTAAGCCGCACAATTTCTTGCAGCAATGCATTTTCTTTTTTTAGCTGAGCGTAAAAATTAAATCATGCAGTTTTTATAGTTTATATAAAATGGGGATGCGACAAACTAACGACAGTATTTAATTTTTATTGTGTGCCGTTTTGTTAACGAATGTTAAAGCACCCCGAAAATGCAAATTGTTAATAACGCAATTTGCGCTGCCATGCAATGCTAATGAGTGATTTAGAAAAATTTATTTCTGTATACAAAAATAAAATAGAAAAAATAGAAAATACTGTTGAAAAGTTTTAGACCTGCAGGTTTTCGAAGGCATGGAAGCCAATAAAATTAAGCATTTGTAAAGAAAAAACATAGCTCAGACCTATAAGTTTCGGCCGAAAATAAATTTGACTTTTACCTTCCTATTTTATACATTAGCTAAAAATTATACTTTATGAAGCAAATCGCAAATCGCAAATCGCAACTTCGCTGCGAGCCATAGCAGC